>JAFYSF010000031.1 GCA_017559505.1 Paludibacteraceae bacterium
GTTTTTGAAACACCTTTACACCAAACATTCAATGAACCAAAATTTAGCTTTTCTATTTCAATATCTTTAGGTTCTTTAGGTATATTAATCGTTTTAAATAAAGAATAAGTGTTACCATTGAGTGTAATATTTACTTTCAAAATTACATCTCCCGAATAAGGAACAAATGTTGGAGCAGTCCTAGATAAAGGAACAGGTAAGAAAGGAATATCAGGGTTATCAATAGTATCTTGGAAAGTACCACCTTCCAATTTCACACCCCTTTTATAGTAAACTTCCGTTGTTCCTTGCCCCGAGCCTATATGTACAGGCACATCAGATGGTGTCATTTCTGATGATCTAACGCATGTCCATTCTATAGTAGCCTCTGCAGGCACATGCTTCAAAGAATATATTGCTGAATCGCACAATACATCTGGTCCCTCAATTTCTGGATTAAGCACAAATTTTATACACATTTCTCCATCTATTTCCTCCTCACTTATAAAACATACATTTTTATTGTAGGTTGTATCACCATTCCATGCACTATTTGAAGGCAAACTTGTTGATGTAAAATACATATTTTGAGAATAAGTACTTCCAAATGTAGCACTAGCAGAATCTATATTACCATAAGATTTTGGTGTACCCATTTCCGATTTTTCTATATGATTATTGGCATCTACCACATATAAATTTTGACGATGTTTTATATTAATTTTACTACGATCAACATTTTCAATCCCCGAATTAACATGATATATAACTAAACCTTTTCCCGGCAAATACAATTGTTGCCTATTTTCTAAAAGATAATATTCATCCTGTGTTGAAGTTGATAATTTATAGATACTATTACTATCTAATTCTGAAGGTCGCAATGTATCTAATAGATTTGTACCAGATAATTCTTTCGTTGTTGTCCAGCCATAAATCATCGTTTTAATATATGGATTTGGATGAGCAGGAGAATGTCCCCAATTATTATGATTGCCATTTGCCATTAAATCCCATTCGCCTGTTCCAGTAAAATCACCTCCTGTTTCATCTCCATTTCTATCATAAAAATCAGGAGCACCCAAGGCATGCCCCATTTCATGACATATAGTTCCAATAGGAGAATAATTATTGCGTTTTTTTTCTGAAGTTATAATATATTTTGATATCCAAACACCATCTCTCTTTATACCAGGAATATACCCTTTATGAGGCCATATTGCTTTCGGTTCTGCTTGAATTGTATCATTATTTACAATTTCATATTCACTTGCAGATCTACCAGCAAAAACAACATGCACAAAATCAACAATACCATCTCCATCATTATCAAATTGTGACATATCGATGTCTTTTGCCGCTTCACAAACCGCTTCTGTTACTAAAACAAAAGTCAAAGCATCACTGTCATCTTTATAAGTCCAATTTCTTCCATAAAAAGCTCTTTTATTATTTGCTGTGTATGGCCCAACGACAATAGAGTTTATCGATAATTGGCCATAAGATGCTTCTTCCCAATATTCTTTCACACTTCCTGTTACGTTATTTCCATTACTTGGATGTTTAAAATTTTCTCCACCCATTAAATCTTCAAAATAATCTTTTACCGTTGTTGGATGTTCAAATTTTACATCTTTAAATTCTATTAAAATAGTCAAGACATTAATTGTTCCTCTATTTTTTGATGGAGCTTTTGCTTGAGTAAGATTTAATGTTGCACCTTGTTGCACTGCTTGTGCAGTCTCCGTATCTTCTAAATTCGGAACAAGTAATGTATCATTATTTAAACTATTATAAATATTTTGTCTATAATTATCTATAACAGTAAACACACTATTTATATTTATTCCAACAGGTGTATATGAAGTATTAGGCACTACCTGATTTGTTAAAATCAAACCTCCATAATTATCCTCTTTAACATATACCCAGTTATCTAATGAATCTTTTTCAATAACATACCCATTAAGAGTTTCATACCAAACTCCATATTCATCTCCCCGTTGTACAATGATAATGCTATCGCCATTAGGCTGTGCCACCTTAAAAGGTTGAGTGTTTATGGGTTCTGACGAAATTGGATTTAATATTAAACCCAATATAATTATTGTAAATAAAAATCGTTTCATAGTACATTATTTTTTTAAGTTATCTGTATAAAAATAAGCAATAGTATCAATTAAAACATGATTTTCAAAAAATTCTTTACATGAAGGACAAGGTATGGGTTCTACAATTATCGGCGAATCTGGAGAAACAAATTGAATATTAGGATTAGCATAATCCGAATTTAAATCATAATAATTTCCTTTATCTATTATTTTTCCATCACAAGAATACAAAACAAAATATGGATGCTCTGTTAAAATTTCATTATCCTTAAAAACAATAAAATTTTCAGATGTCTCTTTATTCTCAAAAACATAAATAAACCAATAACAAGACTCATACAATACTCTGTTTGCATTAAAATAAGAACCACTATACCATTCCTTTAACCACTCCAAATTATTCAGTGGGTCTTTGACACCACAACACTCCACATCTGGATTTACCCAAATTGTGCGTTCATAACGTTCACATCCAACTAAAATTAGCATGGATAACGAAATAAAAAAGATTAGTTTTTTCATAATTCCTCCTATTTTAACTAGTAAAAAATAAGGTTACTGAATATTTTAAGGTACTTTTCAACACCCTAAAATTCGGTGCAAATATACAACATAAATTTATAAAAAGCAAATGTTTGTTTATTTATTTACCTTTATTTAGCTATTACTTGGAGATTGCTGTATAGTATATTTATACTATATTTATAGTATATTTATCATATATTTATAGTATATTTATCCTATGTTGTAGGTAAGTAGCAGTAAGGAATGAGGAATGAGGAATGAGGAATTAAGAAATGAAGGTATGGAGAAGGTACGGTTCACTATCTTGGAGGGTTGCTAATTAATAATATAAAAAAACACATAAAATATTTTTGCTTCTTTCAATATTAATCACTAAATTTGCAGTTCGAACAAACTAAACTCTAAATACTATGAAATCTATTATCAAATTGCTTTTTGTTGCTCTTGTGGCGACGATGTTTGTGGCGTGCAATGGCTCGCACTTTATCAACGACAAGGCTGAGCGTGAAGAAGTTAAAACTGACTTTGAGAATCGCAAGGCTAAAATCAATGCCGAGGAGCTCTACTCTGTTTTCAATGAAAAACTCACTCAGAAAGAGCGCGAAGCCCTCACATTCCTCTACGCCTACATGCCTCTCGGCGATATAGCATGCTACGATGGCAATTTCTTTTTGAAAAACGTACAAACTTCCCTCCGTGCACGCGCTGAAATGCCTTGGGGAAAAAGCATCCCTGAGAGAGAATTCCGCCACTTCGTGCTACCTGTGCGCGTGAACAACGAAAATCTTGATAGCGCACGTTGGATTTTCTACGAAGAACTAAAACCTCGCATACAGCACCTCTCGCTCTACGACGCTATCCTCGAAGTCAACCACTGGTGCCACGAATACGTCACCTATACCCCATCCGATGCTCGCACCTCATCGCCTCTCGCCTCTATCAAAACTGCCTACGCTCGTTGTGGCGAAGAATCTACTTTCCTCGTCGCAGCCCTCCGCTCTGTGGGCATCCCTGCTCGCCAAGTTTATACTCCTCGCTGGGCGCATACCGACGACAATCACGCCTGGGTCGAAGCTTGGGTCGATGGCAAATGGCACTTCCTCGGTGCTTGCGAACCCGAACCTGTACTCAACCTCGGATGGTTCAACACACCTGCTTCGCGCGGAATGCTCATGCACACCAAAGTGTTTGGCAAATACGATGGTCCTGAAGAGGTTATGCAACGCACACCGCTATTCACCGAAATCAACGTGATTGACAACTATGCCCCTTGCTCGCGTGCCGAAGTGGTGGTGACTGACGAGGAAGGCAACACTATCGAAGGCGCAAACGTGGAATTCAAACTCTACAACTATGCCGAATTCTACACAGTGGCTCGCAAGACTACCGATGCCAACGGACGCACATTCCTCACTGCTGGCAATGGCGATATGATAGTATGGGCTACGCACAATGGCAACTTTGCTTTCACAAAACTCACATTCGGCACCGACTCAATTATCAGATTACAGATAACAGATAACAGAGTACAGATTACAGATAACTCCTCACTCCTCATTCCACATTTTATCGCCGAAGGCTCAAAGACCGTTGGTTCCTCATTCCACATTGATATAGTTCCTCCACGCGAATGGGCTAATCTACCTACCGTAACAGACGAGCAACGAGCAGAGAACAATCGCCGTTTTGCCTACGAAGACTCTATTCGCAACGCCTACATCGCCACTATGTTTGATGAGGCAGAAGCACGTATATATGTTGATTCACAAATGTATAAGTATATAGAAAATCCTTACGACATTGCCGACATATTGGTGGCTTCGCGAGGCAATCATGCCACAATATTGGAGTTTCTCGAACGCGTGGATGGTTACGAAATCGGGGATAAAGTGGACTTCCTATTCAACCTTTCGGCTAAAGATATGCGCGATATAACCACCGAAGTAATCAACGACCATTACGAATGGTTTGACTCAATCGCAGAACGCCAAAGTGCTTCATACACATGCATCTCGCGCTACATACGCAATCCACGCGTAGCCAACGAGATGTTGACTCCTTACCGCTCATTCTTCCGCAATGCTATTGACGAGGAACAACGCATTCAATATCGCGAAAATCCAATGCTTCTCGTCGATTGGGTACGCCAAAATATAGCTATCGACCCAGAATGCAACCTTGGCGGCGCACCTATTCAACCAATGGGTGTATGGAAAGCTCGCACAGCTGATGCCCTCAGTCGCAACATATTCTTCGTTGCCCTCGCCCGCTCACTCGACATTCCTGCCCGCATCGACGAAGTCACTGGCAAAGTACAACTTGTAAATAATAATTACACATTCACCGACATCAATTTCGAGTCAGCAGAGCAAACCACAACACCACAAGGCAAACTTGTAGCTACATTCCAACCAACTAAAACACAGTCAGACCCTAAATACTACTACCACTTCTCTATCTCAAAAATCACCGACGAGGGTCGCCTCCAACTGCTTAACTACGACGAGGGTGAAAGCGGTATGGAACAGGGCGCGGCATGGAGCAATCTTCTCAAAAATGGCACTACGCTCGATTGTGGCAACTACCTTATGGTAACAGGCTCACGCCTTGCCAATGGTGGTGTACTTGCCCAAATGAATTTCTTCACTATCGAAGAAAATCAGACCACCCAAACCGAACTCGTCATGCGCCAAAGCACTGACCAAGTGCAAGTAATTGGCTCGTTCAACTCAGAATCGCTCTACAATAAATATGAGGCACAAGACAACTCACAATGCTCTATTCTCTCTACTACGGGTCGTGGCTACTTCGTTATTGGCATCATCGGATATGGCGACGAGCCTACTAACCACGCACTTCGCGACATTGCAAACGTGGCAAACGAATTGAACGATTGGGGTCGCCCTATGATTCTCCTCTCTCCTAACAGCGACTTGGCAAACAAAACATTCTCAAGCGACTTAATCGCAACTCTCAACTCACAACTCACAAACCTCAACTTAGGCATAGACATTGACGGAGCAATCCAAAACCAAATCATACAAGAAATGAAACTCGCCAATGCCACACTGCCAATATTCATCATCGCCGACACATTCAACCGCGTGGTTTTCTGCTCGCAAGGCTACACCATCGGACTCGGCGAACAACTTGTGAAAACCGCTAAACAATTATAAGATGAAAGGCTGACTAAATATAAAGTCAGCCTTTTTTGTTCTTTCACATCTTAATTATTCCGTTCTACTTAAAATCTTATTGCATATTAAGAACAAAATATATAAATTTGCAAAAAATTTCTAATCAAATCTACCAATGAAAAAATTATTAACACTTATTTTTATCATTTGTCCCACTGTGATATGGGCAAATGTTGATTTTGTTCTATTCCGTAATGATGGAACAAAACAGGTTTACACAATCAGCGAACATGGGGGTGTATATTTCGACACAGACAAATTGCTAATTAGCGAATTTTATGGTACTCAAGTAGAAGAACCTATTGCAAACATACAAAAAATTATGTTTGAAAATTACCCTACTGTGGAAACCAATAATGCTACTATAACAGACAATGTTGTAGCATATCCAAATCCTACGAGAGGAGAAATTTATCTATTTGGAGCAAAAGAAAACACATTGGTGAGCCTCTATTCCCTCAACGGACAATGCCTCATAAACCAAGTGGATATTGCAACACTCAACACACAATTACCATCGCTTGACAGCGGATTGTATATGTTACGCGTTAATAATCAAATAATAAAAATTTGCAAATTATGAAAAAAATAACATTACTACTCCTCTGTGTTTTTTCTTTATCTCTATTCGGTCAGAACACAATAAATATATTTAGCGGCAACGAAATTATATTTTCGGATGCTACTGCCAATGTAGATTCACTGAAAACCAATGGAGGCAGTCTACAAATACACTTGAACGACCGCTTCGCTACGCCTACTTTTGGTTTTAATGCGATTGATAGTATTATTTTCACAAAAGAAGAGATTGTTATAGTCAATAATGTAAGTATCAAATTCAACGAATCTTCAGTAGAAATTCTCAATCCTTTTGAAGCAAACGGAATTTCTGTTTCTGCCGAAGGAACAACTGTCGAAATAAAAGCAACAGCAGACATCACAAATGTACACTACATCATTAGCGGTATTTGCAACGAAGCATCTATCACAATCAAATCTGATGTTGACTTTTACGTTGATTTAGAAAACACACAACTCGCCCTAAAGAAAGGCTCAATCATAGCAAACAAATCAGATGCTAAAATGATTGTCAACATACCATTTGGCAGCGCATCACAATTGAACGGAGCAACTAAGGCAGCTATCAACTCTAATGGTCCTGTGGAAATTATTGGCCGAGGAGAATTATCTATTGCGTCATCGGCAGCGGATTACAAAGCCATAAAATCAGACAAAGATATCACCCTCAATGGTGCTACTCTATCTTTTGATATTTCGGGCGACCAATCAAAAGCCATTTCATCAAAATCATCTATTTATGTGAATGGCTCTATAATGAACATGAATTTACAAGGCAATGCCGTTCTCGAAGAAGATAGTTTAGGCTACGACCCATCATATTGCACAGGTTTGAAAGCCGATGGTGATATATATTTCAATAATGGTGCGCTCACAGTCTTGCATAGTGGCGACGGAGGCAAAGGTATTTCAGTCGATGGCAATCTCTATGTCAATGGTGGCAACATCAATATCACAACAACTGGCGGTGGCGAGGTATATCAAGATGCTACTAATACAAAAGATTCATACACAGCAACTGCAATAAAAGTTGATGGTAAGATATATTTCAACGCAGGTGTTGTTACATGCAACTCTACAGGCTTAGCAGGTAAAGGTATCTCTGCCGACGGCGATATTATAATCGGACAAGAAGGTGCATCTAACTCATTGATGCAACTCAATGTATCTACCTCTGGCGAAAGATTCTACGTAAGTGGCAATGGCGAAAACGCCGACTACGCCAACCCTAAAGCTATCAAATCTGATGCTAACGTAACCGTACATTCAGGTACTATCACTATCAATTGCACACAATCGACAGAAGGAGGCGAAGGTCTTGAATCTAAAAATATGATGACCATCAATGGTGGTGATATATATATTTATTCGAAAATGGACGATGCTGTAAATGCCAAAAAAGAAATCATTATAAATGGTGGACGAGTTTTTGCTTCGTCTGACGGCAATGATGGCACCGACTCTAATGGCACTTTCACAATGAACGGAGGACTCTATGTTTCTCGCGGTGCACGCACGCCTGAAGCTGGTATCGATTGCGACCAAAACAAATTCACTATCAATGGTGGTATACTCATAGGTATTGGCGGTTCGACAAGCAATCCTAATGCAGGCACACAACATGCTCTTGTATATAGTACTACCGCTGAAACCGATGTCTGCCTAAAAGATACTTCAGGCAATATCATCCTTTGTTACAAAGTGCCAAGTTTGGGCAATAGCGCCATGATGCCAGCTCCTCCTGGTGGTGGATGGCCAGGCGGTGGCCCTGGTGGAGGTCAAGGCGGTTCGGGCTCTACACTTCTCTTATCGCACCCATCTATAACAAAATCATCATCTTACACTATTGTTTCTGGCGGTACAATTTCTGGTGGCACAGAATTTAATGGTTATTTCACCAATGCAGAATATACTGGAGGCACAGAAAAAACAGTAACAACTGGCTCAGGATATTACACAACAATAAGATAACAATACACAAAACAGGCTAACTAAGATTTTTTAGTTAGCCTGTTTTATTACTAATTCTTGCGATAAGCGAGTGTAATCAAGTTTACTTGAATTACCGAGCGAAGCAAGAATCAACAACGAAGTTGTTAATTCCCAACTCCTTCATCGTTTCTTTCACAACTAATTCGTCAGTTACATCTCTACTATATTCATCTATCACCACAGCTCCACCCATCGACACTCGCGATTTACGAAATATCATACCGCTCTCACAACGTGTACGTCCAGAAAAATGAAACTCCTTCGCACCTGTCTTTTTAGCGATATAAGCAATATTTTTGGCATTTACACCACAACCAGGCATAATAATAATACGCTCACCTGCTCGCTCGACCAATTCACGCAACAAATCCACACCCTCTTCAGCTTTAGGCATCTGTCCGGAAGTGAGAATACGATGACAACCCAACTCAATTATCTGTTCTAATGCAACAAAAGGGTCGCGACACACATCAAACGCCCGATGGAATGTAACCGACATACCATCTGCCTCTTGCATCAATCTACGCATAAACACCATATCAACATCACCCTCTGGAGTAAGCGCACCAAACACTACTCCATCTACACCCAAACTTCGAGCCATACGCACATCTTCAATCATTATCTCTTTTTCCAAGTCTGAATACAAAAAATCTCCACCACGAGGACGAATAATCACATGCAATTTCGTTGTAGTCAACAACCTACGCGCCATAACAATATCACCATACGAAGGAGTAGTACCCCCTTCAGGCATACCAGCACACAACTCCACTCTATCCACCCCAGCTCGTTGTGCCACTACACAACTCTCGACCGAATTAGCACAATTTTCAAATTTATACATAACACATTATTTTTATAAAATAAAACATCAAATTTTAAGCAAAAAAATAGCACCTTCATTCAAAGAACAAAAGTACTACTTTTTTCACTTATATCCAAATAAAAATAAATTATTCTACAACTTTTACAAATACAAATTCATTAGCATACTCATCAATAAAAATCAATTTATTCAAATCCAAATACTTAATTGTGTAAAACTTTGGAATTACTCCACCACTCTCCATATTATAATAATGAATAAATCGAGAACATTTTAATTCCCACTTCAAATGTGACGCTTCTGCCTCTAGAATATCATCTTCTACATCCCATGTAACACCAACTCTATCAATATCAAAGCGATAAAAAATCGACCCTGATTGCCATGTTCCAATAAGCAAATCTACATCATAATTCACATCTTCAAATACTTCTGGTTCGAGATATTCAAGATCATATACATGATGTCGGTAATATATATAATATACTCCAATAGATAAAACAACAATAAGTAAAATTATAAATATCAACAAATTACAGCATTTCATAACTTATAAATTCTTCAATTTTATCACCTTTGGAGTAACATTCTTAAAATTAGGCATTTCATCGCCTATTCTAGCTCCTATATAAGTAGGATCGCAAAGATAATATTTCTTGCCCCCATAACTAAAAGTAGTTGCTCCTTCGATTTTAATATCTTCACCCAAGCAAACAGCCGTAGCAATATGACCAGGATACAACAAGCCTATAACAGGCAAATTTAGGTAGTTTCTTACCAACCATCCAAATAAAGCAGATCGATCTTCACAATCGCAATAAGGATAGGCTATAACCTCTTCTGGATAAAAATATTTTTCTCGACCAAATTGATCATCATCAGTCTTATAATCAAAAGCTGTTTGTACAAAATTAAGTATTACTTCAACAGCCCTCCGTGTTGAATATCTTGTTTTTAATTCCCCAAATTTTTCATTCAACATTTTTTGCGACTCTTGAGGCATAGCCGACACAAAATAGATGGGAAACACCGTTTGTGGCACATCATCAAGAAATGCAATATTCTTACTATTAAAGGGTAAATCAATAGTTGAATTTAATGCATTTATTTTCAATTCTCGTGCTTTATCACAATAACCGATGGAGAGAGGTGCGTCAAAATCAAGTTTTATTTGCGATAAATTCAAATCTTGTTGGTTTAAACTATAAGTATAGACACTACCCACATCATTTCCATAAACAAGATAATATTTTAGATCTTGACCATTTTCATTAAAACTGAAGAAACCATAGTTATAAACCTCTTTTGCATTGTCGATAGCAAGTAAAAGAACAAGATTATTTGTTGCCTCACTACGTCCAACCTTAGCTTTATAACCGCCCATATTGCGTAACAGATAGAAACAAAACATCACTCTATCGTCATTGCTTACAAACAATTTTTCAGCAATAGCCTTCACAAGCAAATATCTCCCCCACTCATTCAATCCAAAATCAACCGATTTACAATCAATATCTTTCCATAATTTATGTGCATCTGCTGTGTATTTTGATACGGAGCGCAAATAATCAGCCACATTACGTTCAGAAATACCAGCCAAGTGTATTCTTAAATTGTAGTTTACATCAAACGACAACTTTTCCCCATAAAAATCAACCACAACATTTGTATTGCCTACAGATTTAAATGTCGATTGACCATTTTTTGTAGGAACAGATTTAACCACAAAATCTATTACCTTATCCAAGTCGAGCGACCTCCCCGAATTTGTTTTCGGAGCAATAGGAGCTTCTTGCAATTTAGGTTTAGAGAATGGCGATGATGACTTACAAAAATCGTCAAATAATTGCCATTGCTGTTCAACAAACGCAGCAAACTCAGCATTTTGTTGAGCCGTAAAGCGTTCAAACTCCCTATTTTGTTCCTCTACGAAACTATCAAACATCTCATCCATCGACTTTTTGTAATCGTCAAAAGATGTTTGCGCTCCACAAAAGTTTGTAACAGCTAATAAGCAAATAAAAATAAACAATTTTTTCGTCATACAATACTGCAATTAAACGCCATTTAAATAATATTTTTTTATTGTTTAATTTGTTCTTCTATGATAGTACAAATTTTTGGAGTCAAATATTTATATGCATCACGAGCAGCTTGTTCGTAATTATGAGTATGTCCCCCCTTTTCAGAAATCATATTTTCATAAATACGTTGTGCAGTAACAGTCTTAATAATAGCAATATTTGCATCAACATAAGTAAAATAGCTTTTCACACTTCCAGTTGAAACTATGCTATATTCACGTGCTTTTGCATCAATAATAATAGTCCAATCAGAATCAGCCTCATTAGAAACAAAAGAACAACCTAATTTACTAAGATGACCCTGTATAGCCGATTTAAGGGCTGAATATTCAGAAGTAAATATTGTTGCATTTGCTTGAATATAAATATTCAAACCATTTTTTAATTGAGCAATAATAGAAGTTAAACGTTGTTGATACATTTTAGTCTCCGCTAATTGCAAAGTTTCATCTGTAGCATCAACATCAACAGCCACTAATACCCTCTGAGTTTCACCAATCTCATTCATCTGAGGCACAGCCTTTTCTGCTATACTACGAGCCTGTAGTTTTTGTCCAGTAGCAATCAATTGCTCCACTTGGTCAAGCGACATCTCAATTTTAGTCAAAGCCACAGTAATTTTTTTCTCCAATTGACGAATAAGAGTACTTTTTTTGACATACGCAAAAGCTGCAATATTTCCTGTATTAGGATCTTGCCAAGACTCTATTTGCAATCCTGGAATTTCTATATCTATTGATGTTGATGTAGAAGACTGAAACTCACGAGATGATTGACGAAAAGTTCCATCCATTGTATGCAATGTTTCACTCAAAGCATTATTAGTCGTATTATTTTTAACATGCACACGAATAGTAGATAGAGCTTCTACACGAGCTGCATCTTTCATACGCTTAGTTGCTGCGTCCAATCGTTCATTATCCATAGGAGCACCTTCAGCAAAACCAGTAAAATACTCATCATCATTGTACTCTAAACGACGCAAATCATTATCATACCACACAGGTGGCGTCTGTGCTAAAATAAATTCAACACTTACCACAAAAAATAGAAGTAATAATAACTTATATATATTCACAATACGTTTCATAAATATAAATTGATAAAATTAGTTAATTGGTACATTTTTGAAAGTCATGTGTGTATATGATTTTCCTTGACAAACAGAAACTCCAATTTTAAAAGTTAATGTAGTAGCCTCTTCTGGCACATTATCAACCGTAATAGTACCTTGCACAGGAACATCTCGTAAAAGTGCACTTACCGCATTGCTATATCCTTGATTATTATTACTATTACCTATAGTCATACAAGAACGAGAATATGAATTACCTAAATTATCAAAAATAAAAGTACCTGTAGGAGAACCACTTGCAGACGCAACTAACATATTACAATCACCTAATCCTGTATTTATAACTTTATATTTGAAATATACGTTATTACCACTACGTTTGCAACTAATAATTTCAACCTCAACATCTGGATCTGGTGATGATACTTTAGCTGAAGCATAAGAATTAGAAGTAGAACGACTGCTTGCAGATGTCGCAGAAGAAGATGATGATGGACGTGATGAAGAATATGAATTTGAACTTGATGAAGAAGACGATGATGTCGATGGACGACTATAACTATACGATGAAGAATATGAAGAAGTTGAAACTTTTTTACCTACAAGTTCAGCACCCAATTTTTCGCAAGCAGAAGCCATATTATCAAGACGTCCATCATCGCTCAACACACCAAATTGAGATGCTGGATTAGATATTTGACCTGTTTCAATATTTACTAAACTCGCCTCTAAATAAAAATTATTTCCTTCTTTTGTAATTTTAGTTATACAAACATAATCAACACCTTGCATAACACCCAAACGCTTACGTGTTTCTTCATTAACCATACCAGAAGCTTGAAAATTATGCTCATTCATAATTTGGTCAATATCTTGACGAGTGAAAGCAGCATAACCCTCTTGGCGACCAATAGCTTTCACCATTTCACCACGCACCATAGAACGATGCATTATTCCTACTTCTTTAGTTACTGCCACCGGTTCAAGAATTGCAACTTGTTTTTTTGCTGCGTCTTGAGATTCTTGAGAAAAAATTAGCATTGGCAAAATACTAATAAAAACAATAAAAAATAAAATTCGTTTCATATTTTTTATTTCTAAATTTATAAAAGTTTTCTTTAATCATTATTAAAACGCCCTATTTAACAAACTTTACCATAAACAAAGCTACATGAACTTTCTTTATGGTAAAGTTTATTTAACATATACAATAGACAGATAAAACTATACTACTCTTGGTTAGAAAAAACTTCATCAAATTCCTTCTTAAACTCCTGATAACTAGCTTCAATTTTCAACTCTTCATCTTCTTGAAGACCTTGATAAACAGCTTTCAACAACTCGTCTTTTGATACTTCAAGAACAATGTAATGTTTGAAAATTCTTCTACCTTTTTCAATAAATGTAGTTGTTTTACGACATGCAATACGATAACCTGTTGTTTGATTAACAACATTTCTCGTCATACCTTCTGTACGATTAAAAGATTCTCTTGAATCATTAACTTTTGAAGATTTTCTATAACGAGTAACCAAAGAATTTACTGCTGTACTAATCTGAGATGTCAATTCATCCAACGCTGCAGAACGTGCAATCTCAACTGCCATTTGTTGGTCTAAATCGTCACCTACAGCACGAGCACGAATCAAATCGACTGTACTTTCATATTCCATACAAAGTTCATTAAAGTCAGTCTCTTGTGCAGCATCATTTATAGCATCTCGTTCAGCTTTTTCGGCTGCTCTTTTTTGTACATTTCTAATACTATCCATACGCATTTGATGAAGAAGTTCAGCTTCTTCTTTTTTGCGTTGTTGTTCCATTTCCCACTCTGCCTTTTGTGCAGCTTTTTTGTCTTTACGAGATTGAGCTGTTGCAGGTACAGCTACTAAAGAAAGCACGAATAGTGCTACTAAAAATAAAATGTTCTTTTTCATTACTAAATTTATTTTAATTGTTAATATATTTATTCTTCAAGATCATTCACCATTCGGAAAATATTCGTTATATTTTGAAACTTTTTCTTCTAAAATTACAGGAGTTGGTTTTTTAGAATCGTTACCAAAATATTTGATACGATCATCATACAATTTCATCAATTGATCGAAAGTAACATTAAATTCTTCTTGAGTAGTAGCTTGCTTAATTTTCCATTCAAGAATTCTAACACCAAGTGAGTAGATATTTTTTGATAAAGAAGGACATTCGGTATAAACTTTCATCCAAGGCTCATAAGCATCGGCATAGTTTTTCTCCTTTGCATACCATACGAAAAGCGAAAGATTCACTTTACAATCATCTAATGTTTGTGCTGTATATTGCTTTTTACCGACAAGTTCAGCTGCTAATTTTTCGCAAGCGTCAACCATACGTCCAAGACTTCCGTCTCTCAATTCTCCAAATTGAGATGCAGGATTAGATATCTGCCCTGTTTCAATATTTACTAAACTCGCCTCTAAATAAAAACTATTTCCATCTATTGTAATTTTAGTTATACAAACATAATCAACACCTTGCATAGCACCCAAACGCTTACGTGTTTCTTCACTAACCATGCCTGATGCTTGAAAATTATGCTCATTCATAATTTGGTCAATATCATGACGAGTGAAAGCAACATAACCATCTTGACGTCCAATAGCTTTCACCATTTCACCACGAACCATCGAACGATGCATTGTAGTAACCTGTTTAGTTACTACCACAGGTTCAAGAATTGCAACTTGTTTTTTTACTGAATTTTGAACTTCTTGAGAAAAAATTAGCATTGGCAAAATACCAATAAAAAAAAATAAAATTCGTTTCATATTTTTTTACTTTACAAGATTGAGCTGTTGCGAGTACGGCAACTAAAGAATCATCACTAATTCATTTTAATTGTTAATAAAATATTCACTTGTTTAGGAATGCACAAAGATACTTTATATGTAAATAACTACAAAAATATCACATAGACAAATAAACCTCACAATTGGGTAAATATCACCCTATTGTGAGGTTTATTTATCTTGATTGGTTTCGAGATTGAGAGTTTGTGTGTATTGATTTGAGTAATAAAGAAAAAAGTCTTCTTCAAGGATGAGAGAAATGCGAAGAAGTAGGTCAGTATCAATGTATGACCGTTTTAGCATTTTAGATACGTTGGACGAATCCATGAATAGTTTGCGTGCTAACCAAGCATTACTGCGTTCTTGTTGACGTAATTTCTGCTTAATAAGATTGCCTATGTGAATTTCAGGTACCATAAAAAAAACGTGAGACTATTGGTTTACTTATTTACCTTATCGAGGTACCCCTACCTTTGCGCATAAATAAGTAACAATAGCCCACGCCATAGCGTGAACTTTCATCACTTATTCCTGCGCATTTCGTTTTGGGGTGTTTCGATAAAGCGGAATAAGAGCTAAAGCTCAAAAAAATGTATATAGTTTAGAGATTAGAATTTAGTGTTGGAATTCTGTCTCTTTTTATTTCGTGTATAAAATCATAAAAAAGTTTTGATATGTATATATAATAGATGTGGTTTTTGACAAATTAAACAAATTACACAATCATATTAAGGGCAGAAGGGATGACTTCGGCGATATATGGGCCATGGCCATCAATTACGATTCCGTCAACTTCGATGAGTTGAGAGTCGTGATTTTTGATTTTGAAGCGTTTAGTTGCACGCATAACACAATATGGGCAGTTCCATAGTTCGCCACGGAAGAGATATGAAAGTGCATTGAGTATGACTTTAACGGTTGGGCGTGGAAGCATATTGATATGGAAAATACCATCAGTTGGGTCTGCTGGCACTTGCTTGAGTCCGCCACCGGTATAGCAACCATTGCCTACTGCGATTGTAAACACTTCGTCTTGAATCTCTTCGGTGTCATAGACAAGGTGCATTTTAGTTGGTTTCCATTTGAATACTGCCGAAAGCAAACTTAAGACATATACCCACGAACGACCACCTAAAAGACGTCGCATATTTTCCATTATTTTACATACTTGTCCGTCGAAACCAACGCCTAAACCATTGATAAAATAGCGTTTACGCTCTTCGCCATCGACATGATATGTGAGACATCCAAGATCGACTTTTACGCGACGACGTTCGTAGAATCGGTCGGAGAGTTTGCGATCAGACTTATATAATCCCCAATAACGAGCCCAGTCGTTGCCTGTGCCATAAGGAATTAATGCGATTGAGACTTGGTCTTTATCTTCGATATTGGCAGTATAAATACCATTAACGACTTCGTTGATAGTGCCATCGCCACCAACTAATAGTAGGTTGCGAAATCCGTTTTCAACAAGATGACGAGCAATTTCGGTTGCATGACCTGCATATTCGGTTGTCCAAACTTGGAACTCCATTTCGGCACGTTTAAGGGCGCGATACATCTTAACCCAATCGTAACGCAAGCGTTGTTTACCGGCTTTTGGATTGAGGATTACTGCCCATTTTTCGTCTCTTAAATTGAATTTCATGATATTATAATATTTTTTTTATAGAATTATAGATAGACATTTGATGCGTCTTATTTAAGGGATATAGAAGTCCCCTTAGAAAGAATTTGGTCGATGATAGTTAGGGCTGCCATGGCACGAACTACGGCTACGGCACGTGGTGCGACACAAACGTCGTGACGCCCAGAGATTTGCAAAGCAACTGCTTGACCAGAGTCAGTTACGGTGCGTTGTGGTTGAGAGATGGATGAAACTGGCTTGAATGCTACACGGAAGTAGATTGGTTCGCCTGTGGTGATGCCTCCTAACAATCCACCTGCGCGATTGGTGTTGAATTTCACCTTGCCTTTTTTGAGTAGCATTTCATCGTTGCTCTCAGAGCCTTGTGCGGCAGCAGCCGACATGCCTAATCCGTATTCAAAGCCTTTGGCGGCTGGAATAGAGAGCATAGCAGATGCGAGCGCGGCTTGCACCTTATTAAATATAGGCTCGCCTACGCCGGCTGGTACACCTTTGATTTCGCAACGCACGGCTCCGCCTATCGAATCGCCCTCTTCGCGCACTTGTTCAAGCAAATCGAGCCAAAGGGCTTCGGTGAACTTATCAGGACAACGAAGCGGACTTTTGTTTACATCATTGCCGTCGGTTTGATCGGGAATGAGAATTGGCCCTATTTGGTCGACATACGCTGTGAATGATATACCTTGTTTGGCTAACCACTGCTCTGCAATAGCTCCTGCAACTACTTGAGCCACAGTGGTACGAGCAGAGGCTCGTCCGCCACCTCGATGGTCGCGAATGCCATAACGCATATCATAGGTATAATCGGCATGGCCTGGACGATAGATATGTTCTAAATCGGCATAATCCTGACTGCGAACATCTTTGTTGCGAATGATGAAGGCGATAGGTGTACCAAGAGTAACACCTTCGTATATACCCGATAAGAATTCAATATTATCAGCCTCGCAACGCTTAGTCGAGCCTGCTGTGGTTTGAGGCGAGCGTAAAGCTACACTTCGTTTGATTGCAGCAAAGTCAAGATGTAGCCCTGCGGGACAACCATCAATTACTCCTCCTATGGCGGGTCCGTGACTCTCGCCAAAGGTAGTTAATCGGAATATATGACCAAATGTGTTCATAATCTTTTATGCACAATTTATAGTTTTTTTACAATTGAAATACACACTGTGAGTGGGTATTTTGAAGGTATGGTTATCCTACGATGAACCTTGCTTGAGGGTATCTCTTTCCTATGTCTAAATTTAGGAAATTTAACAATCAAATACACATCGAGAGTGTGTATTTGATTGTTGTATTTTTGGGGCTATTGATTAGCAGCAACCACCACCACAACCAGAGCAACCGCCATCGCCACATGAATCGCATGAGCAACCGCCACCACAACCGTGATGCATCATTGCGTGAAGTTCTTCTTCAGTTGGTTGAGTTACGCTGATGATACGACCTGAGAAATAGAGGTCTTCGCCAGCGAGTGGATGGTTGAGGTCAACTTGCACTGTTTCAGCCTTCACTTCAACGATTTCGGCATTGATGCGATTGCCTTCGTTGTCAACGAGTGGAACGATTGCGCCTGGGAATACTTTTTCGCTATCAAATTCACCGTCAATCATGAAGATATTTTTTGGAAGTTCGATAACGCTTTCTTCTTCGTATTCGCCGTATGCATCTACTACAGGAATCATAAACTCGAATTTGTCGCCTTCGCCAAGACCTTCAAGATTTTCTTCGAATTTAGGCAACATCATGCCCATGCCGTGGAAATATTGAAGTGGTTGTTCTGGAGTTGTTTCTTCCATGAGTTCGAGTTCGCCGTTTTCGGCTTTTACAGAAAGTTTGTACTGTAAAATAACTAATTTGTTTTCTGAAATTTTCATACTCTTGTAATTTTTTTGTAATAAGTACGAGTACTTATTGTGTTAATATTTTATTGTTTATTTTCTCTTATCTAACCAGTTAATATTGGCACTACGTCCTGATCGCTTATCATATTTGAGGTCGCGAAGCATCGAGGCATTGGCTCCGATTGTAACCATAAACGATTTGTACAAGCCAAATGGCGAAACTGAGGCTGACAAAGACCAACAGTGCAAATCGCGATAAATCGACATTGAGGTTTGCGTAATCTTCCAATTTTCCAAATCCACCGACCCCGAAAAATTCATACGCCACTTTTCGGCTGGCTGAATGCTACCACTGAACGTGAGGCTATGCGTATATTTGAGCTTATATGCCGATGTATTAGGGTTATAAAACTCTTTTGTCATTTTTTCGGCAAACCCGAATGAATAGTTCACCGTGAAACTCCATGGAATTTTCAATGGTGCATACCCTTCTCTATCCTCTTCGGCATCTACGTCCGACTTTTCTTCTTCATCGTCTTTCTTTCCAAAAATATTGTCTATCGGCTCACCTGTGATTGGGTCACGCTCTACATCAAATTGTGCATTCGGATTCAATGGGTCGGCCATTGCATCGTCCATCAAATTATCCTCTTCCGCCACCTCTTTTTTCTTCTTTTTCTCTTTTTTCTTGAACGTATCGTTGTTGAACGTATAAGAAAAACTTGTACGCGTACCCTTGAAGTGCATCATCTCGCCATGATCCCAGTGCAATTGCCCTGTTCTTACTATATTTCCTTTATCGTTAGGCAAGTAGCGATAAGGGTCGAATTGTCCACTCAGGTTGAGCGAGAATCGTTTGGTGAGTTTCAAACGAATTGAAGCCGAAAGGTTGCTCCAATTCATAGAGTCTGCCGCAAAGTTATACCCCCAGTTCAACGAAAAATTGTCTATCAAACTCACTTTTTTGTATGCCATCCCGGTCGTGTCATTCTTGTCCTTAATCTTCATCTCTACGTTGTTTTGCACACCGAAACTGACAGTTGACGACACTCCTCTACCCGGCACACCATACATCCCTTGCGAATAAGGGGAATAGACGACCTCCTCTTGCGAAATTGGATGTACACTATTTTTATCTACTACAGTTTTTGTATAAGAATCGTAGAAACCAAACAAGTCGGAACCGAAATCTGGATGATACGAAAAACTGAGCGATGGCGTCATGACGTGACGAATTCTATCTACATAATCGCCAAACCATTTGCGAAATGGCGTATAATATCCATACAATTTCGTTGACAACGAGGCATTTGTCGAAAAATCATACACACGAAAAAATCCGTATGTCGTATCCATCACCTCCTCTTGGCGTGTTAAATCCCAATCACGATTTATGCGATTAAAATACCAACGTTCGTTATAATTCTCACTAATCGAGAAGTTTATATATTTAAAGAAAGTGAACGATGCCGATATAGGCAACGAATGTTTCACTCCATTCTTCCAATCTCGCACAAACGACGACTCAAACAACATACTCTCCTTCGTGCTGATACTATTGCTCGCGGTCATCGAATAACTCAAACGTATCTTCTCATACCAACGCTCTTTGCCAATAGCCTTTTTGCGCTTGAATGGATAGACTTGCGACATATTAACGCTCAACGTAGGCAACGTAAGCGATATTGTCGAGTCTTGTGTTCTCTGTGTCAATGAGGCATTTAACGAAACGCTCCACGGACTTTCGGGGAAACGCTGTGTGTAGTTTATACTCGAACTCGTAACGTTCTTCGATTGCTCTGCTGGGTTATAATAATTATTGATATTGCTCGTATTATAACCACTCGTAGTGAAATCAACCGATGCCGAAAACGAAGAATACATACTCGCCTTCGCATCTTGCTGATGACGCCACGACACCCTAAAGTTCTTAGCCTTACTATAATCGGGCATATTCTTCTCCCCTCTCACGTCCTCGCGATACGACAAATTGAACGCACCGCTGAACTTATATCTCAACCTATACTGACTCGCCAAACTAACAGCCCATGTCCCTTTCGTAAAATACTCACCCAACACCTCTAAATCCACATAATCATTTATCGCCCAATAATATCCACCATTTTTCGCAAACAAACCACGCTCCAAGTCTTCACCAAACTGTGGCATAATCACACCCGAAGCATACTTCTTCGTCATCGGAAAAAATCCAAACGGCACAGCCAATGGCAACGGCACATCTGCCAACACCAAATAAGCAGGACCGGCAGCAATGCTCTTACCCGGATTCAACTTCGCCTTTGTCAACTGAAGATAAAAGTGAGGATGATCATGATAGTCGCAAGTCGTATACTTACCGCCTTTCATAAACAAGCTCTGATCCTCAAACATTTTCGTCTGATCTGCAACTATAAAACCCTCATCTTGCTGTGTTACCACACGACGCACATACGCCTTCTTTGTCTTGAAATTATAACTCATATACTTCGAGTTATACGCCTGCGTCCCATCATTAAACACAGGATCTCCCACAGCATTACCCAACGAATCAACCGTACCAACAGCATATATAGTCGAACTATCCAGCTTAAAACGAATATACTCCGCCTGCAACTCTATCGGCTTAGCTTGCATATACTTAACCTTACCGTCTCCATACAAAAAACCAGTACCATCCATCAAAAACACAATCGAATCTCGCGCCTGATACTGCACCTCTGCATCCAACACATCCTTCTTCGGTGCCACAGCCGAATCTCCCCCTACACTATCCACCTTCAAACTATCCATCGCCACACTCGTCGAATCCAAAACAGCCGAATCCAACGCTATTCCACCACCCAAAATCGAATCATTTTGCGACACAACAACAGCATCAGCATCAATAATTCCTAAAAAAAGAACAAAGACACCAATTACAAAAAATACTTTTTGTAAATATAACCTGCTGTTTATCAAAAACTTCTAACCTATATAAATATATTTATTACAATTTACACAAAATTAACGACAAAGATACTAAAAAAATTCCCTAAAAACAATACCTCAAAACAAAAAAAACGCCAACCTCTACAACCGAGAGGCTGGCGCACAATATCACCTCATAAGAACATTCCTCAAAAATACCATTAACTATCTCAATATCATTATAAATAAAAATCGTTTCATAACTACTATTTTAAAAATTTGTTTGTATAAAAATATGCTATCGTATCAACTAAAATATGTGTTTGGAAAAATTCATCACAATAATCACATGGAGGAGGTGGTATCGCATTTACATCATTAGAAAATATATTTTTTGAATCATAATCATAATAATATCCCCCATCTATAAATTCTCCTTCACAAGTATAAAACCAAAACCGACAAGGCAAATTCTCATAGATCAAATTCCTTATAACAATAAAGTTTTCCGATGTACTGTCATTTTCAAAAACATAAATAAACCCGTATGATTGATAATCCAATTCATTATCTTCATTAAAATAAGAATCTTCATACCAATTATTCAACCACTCCAAATTATTCAGTGGGTCTTTGACACCACAACACTCCACATCTGGATTTACCCAAATAGTACGTTCGTAATTCTTTTCGCATCCTACTAAAATCAGCATGGATAGAGAAATAAAAAAGATTAGTTTTTTCATAATTCCTCCTACTGTAAATGGTTAAAAATTAAGGTTAATTAAACATTTTTAAACTGTACTGTAAAACACAATGCAAATATACAAAATAAATTTATAAAAAGCAAATATTTTCCCATAAAAAATCACAAATATCTACAAAATACACATCATTTTTATCAACTATCAAAAAAAATCACCCAAAATCTAAAAGTAATAATCATAAATATGAACCCACACAAACACAAGGAGCAGGTACGGTTCACTATCTTAGAAGTATCTTTCTGATGGATAAAGAAATCTTTGGGTTTAAGACTTTTTTCAACTAAACTAACGAAGAACCATACTTACAGCAATCTACAAAATACTATAAATATACCATAAATATACTATAAATATAGGATAAATATACTATAAACATACTATAACCTTATCTGCGGATAAACTAATTAACTTTTTTTATGACACAAATATTGCCTATATTACTTTTTTTTTGTAAATTTGCACGAAAATACACCATTAAACTATGAAACTAAAAATCAGCATATTATCAATATTTTATCTCTTATTTGTCTTAACAATTTCGGCAAAACAATTCACCGTCGTGCTCGATGCAGGGCATGGAGGTAAAGACCCCGGTGCAGTAGGCAAAAAGGGACAAGAAAAAACTATCAACCTCAACGTAGCCCTCACTGTCGGCAAAATGATAACCGACAAACACCCTGATGTTAAAGTAGTTTACACTCGCCAAACCGACAAATACGTCACCCTACAAGAGCGTCCTAACATCGCAAACAATGCCGATGGCGACCTATTCATATCCATCCACACCAACGCCAGCGAATCTACTAAAGCCTATGGTGCCGAAACCTTCACATTAGGACTTTCGAAATCGCAAGCCAACTTCGAAGTCGCAAAACGCGAAAACTCGGTGCTACTCCTCGAAGAAGGCAACAAAGAAACCTATCAAGGCTTCGACCCCACTTCGCCCGATTCTTACATCATGTTCGAATTCATGCAAAGCAAATACATCGACCAATCTGTAGAAATTGCATACTATATCCAAAAAGAATTCGTAGAAATCAAACGCCTCGACCGTGGCGTGCGTCAAGCTATCTTCTGGGTACTCCACCAAGTGAAAATGCCAAGCATCCTCGTCGAATTGGGCTTCATCACAAACCCTGCAGAAGAGACCTTCTTGCTCTCCGACGAAGGACAAAACAAAATGGCTACTTGCATCTACTCGGCCTTCGAAAAATACAAACACGAATACGACAAACGCACAATAACTACTCCGCAAATTGTCGAAACTAAAACCGAAAAGCCTGAACAACAACCACAAAGCACCGAAAAACCAAAAACTACCACAAAAGAGAAAAAAGAAAAATCTAAAGGAAAAGAAAACGATAAAACCACAAAACCAACTCCAGCGGCAAAACCCGAAACTCCGTCATCTGCCGTAACATACAAAATACAAGTATTCAGCTCGCGCACACTGATTCCTAAAAACAACTCCGACTATCGCAAAGCTGAAAAATACCAACCAATCTCACACTATTCCGAAAACGGATGGTATAAATACACTTGTGGCGACACTCACACATACGCCGATGCCGAAACTCGTTTGAAAGAAGTACGACAAATATTCAAAGATGCTGTACTCGTGGCTTTCGAAGGCGACAAAAAAATATCAATCGCCGAAGCCAAAAACAAAGAGTCTCAACCAAAACAAGAAACAATAAAACCTGAGGAAACTCCTCAAAACAATATCACGTTCCGCATACAGGTCTTCAGCTCGCGCAACGAAGTGCCAAAAGACAACTACGACATGCGTCGCGCACAAAAATACCAACCCGTAACCTACTACACCGAAAACGGATGGTATAAATACACTTGTACCGAAACCTCATCTTACAGCGAAGCTAAAGAAAATCTAAAAAAAGTACAAGAAACCTTCAAAGATGCCGTAATCGTGGCTTTCAAAGACAACAAAAAAATATCAATAAACGAAGCAATAGAAAAAAAAATAAAGTAATATGAAAAAATCATTCTTTACAAAAGAAGTCAAAATCGGATTTGCTTTTGTCTGTGCATTAGCATTCCTCATCTGGGGTATAAACTTCCTCAAAGGCGTAAACCTATTCACTCCAAGCAATCACTACTACCTTAAATACGAACGCATCGACGGACTCGTAGTCTCTAATGGCGTATTCATCAAAGGCTACAAAGTCGGTCAAGTGCGCGACATCAAATACGATTTCACAAAAAAAGAATCATTCGTAGTCGATATCTTGATGAATCAAGACATCAAACTCCCTAAAGGCACAATCGCCTATCTTTTCGACGAAAGTATGCTCGGAGGCAAAGGCATCAACCTCGTATTTGCCGAAGAAACTGCATACCACTCTTCTGGCGACACACTTATCTCCGACACCGAAAAGGGTTTAATGTCATCTATGGCTGACATCGTGCCTACTATTCAATCTACAATACAACACGCCGACTCTCTCATCCTTTCGGTCAACAATCTTGTCAACTCGGCTGAAATTCAACGTAGCCTCAGCAATTTCGAGACTATCACTGCCGAACTCAAAAAAACATCACGTGGGCTAAATAAAATCATCGACGAGCAGTTCCCTCCTATTATGAATAATGTCAATGCTATATGCACCGACTTGAAAGCTGTAACCACTCAACTCAGCAACGTGCAATATCAAGACATCATCCAATCACTCGATTCTACACTCTCTAATGTAGAAGAGCTCACCAAACGACTCAACTCACCTGATAGCTCTCTCGGACGTATTCTCAACGACCAATCGCTCTACAATAATATCAATACAACTATCAACAGCGCAAACAATCTACTCATCGACCTACAGAGCGATCCACGCAAATATCTCTACCCTCTCGGACGCAAACAAAAGAAGCAAAAATAAGAAAAACAACACCCACTCTTATTTTAAACAAATCTAAATAACAAAATATTTCAAAAAATATTTTTTCAAGCTCCAAAAAATAATAAAAGTCCAATAATCAAGCATTTTGGACTTTTATTATTTTCAAACGCTCAACCATAACCAATAATACCAATTTGCTATAAATCAACAATATAGCATTATATAAATTCATTAAAAACTCTTAAAATCAGTTATTTACAACAAACGGTTTGAATATAAAGAAGATAGAGTTTTTTATTCGTCTCAATTTGAAATAGCACTTTTCTATTTCAAAAAAAATTACGAAATTTGTATCGAAAATCCTCCAAGGATTTGTTCTTTCCTAAGTCCCTAAACATCAAGTCAAATTGCATTTAAGACCCTTCATAAAAATATGTGAAGGCAGGGGATTTAAGCGATTTTTACGAAAATACTTATAACTGAAAAATAATAAATGGAACAACATGTAGAACTCTGGAACCGCTGTCTTTCTATCGTGAAAGATAATGTAGGGGAATCAATGTATAGCACTTGGTTCACCCCTATCGTGCCATTGAGCTACAGCGATAATAAATTTGTCGTACAAGTTCCATCTCAATTTTTCTACGAATACATAGAAGAGCAATTTGCATATCTATTGCGCCAAGCTATCAACCGTGTAGTTGGACAAGAAACTCAATTGCTATATCGCATAATGATCGACCATAGCAATACAAACAATGGAACAACTACACTCCCAACTGCCAATACACCTGCACAGCAAAATATTCCAACCAACGAGCCTGTAAACACTCCTTTTACAAGCATTGAAAAAACAACTTTCGACCCTCAACTTAATAGAAACTACAATTTCACTAACTACATTGAGGGCGTAAGCAATCGTTTGGCTCGTTGCGCAGGTCTTAATATCGCAGAGCAACCTGGTCGCTCTATCTTCAACCCTATTTTCATTTGGGGTGCATCTGCTGTGGGAAAAACCCACTTGGCTAACGCTATTGGTCTTGCAGTAAAAGAGAATTACCCTGAAAAACGTGTTCTCTACGTTTCAGCTAACCTCTTCCAAATGCAATACACTGATGCAGTTAGCAAAAATCAAAGTAACGACTTCTTGGCATTCTACCAAAGCATCGATGTTCTTATCATTGATGATGTACAAGAATTAGCAGGTAAAACTAAAACACAAAATACATTCTTCCATATATTCAACCACTTGCACCAAACTGGCAAACAACTCATTATGTGTTGCGACCGCGAACCAAGCAAGCTCGAAGGCATGGAAGACCGCCTACTCAGCCGTTTCAAATGGGGATTGGTTGTTGAAGTCGAAAAACCAGATTTCAATCTACGTAAGGCAATACTCAAATACAAAACATACAAAGATGGCATCGTAATGCCTGAAGATGTAATTGACTATATTGCAGAAAATGTAACAAGCAGTGTGCGCGACCTCGAAGGTGTGCTTATCTCACTCTTGGCTCACTCTACATTGATGAATGCTGAAATCAACATCCAATTGGCTCAAAAGATTGTCGGCAATGTAGTAGAAACCCCAACAATAGAGAAAGAAGACATTACAGTTGACAAAATATGCAACATTGTATGCCAATACTACTCTCTTCCTCTTGAGGCTATCAACTCTAAGAGCCGTGAACGCAAAATAGCAGAGGCTCGTCAAGTGGCTATGTATTTGGCTCGCACCTACACCAACACGTCATTGTCGGTTATAGGTCAATCAATGGGCAACCGCGACCATACAACAGTTCTCTACGCATGCAGAACAGTACAAAACCAAATGGATGTTGACACTACATTCAAAGCACGCATCCATACTCTCGAAACTCAAATACAACAAAAATAAATTTGAAACAAAACAATCAAATAGCAAGTAATCTACCTTATGATTACTTGCTATTTTGCTTTTTATTCATTACCTTTGCATCTAAATATTCTACAACTTTTCATACACCACTCAATTTATGAAAAAAGCCTCATTCTCACTCTTAATACTTATCATACTGCTACTTATCACTGCCACTATTCTCGAAAAACTTTATGGCACTCCATGGGTTGCAACCAACATCTATGGTTCTACTTGGTTTCTCTTGCTTTGGGCAATCTCTACAATCACAGCTCTCATCTACACATTTCAACGCCGTTTATACCAACGCCCAACAACACTGCTATTGCACCTTGCCTTTGTTGTAATTCTCATTGGAGCAACCATCACCCACTATTTTGGCATAAACGGACAAATACACCTCCGCCTCAACGAAGAGCCAAAATCTACATACATCGACACCTATTATCAAGAACAACAACTGCCTTTTGCCCTATCACTCAGCGACTTTCAACTCATCTACTATCCAGGGACAACCAATCCTATGGATTTCGTATCACATATAAAGATTACAGATGACAGATTACAGATAACAGATAGTTCTCAAATCAACAACTCCTCATTCCTCATTCCTCATTCCTCATTATATAAAATTTCAATGAACAACATACTAAAATACCGCAACTATCGTTTCTACCAATCATCCTATGATGCCGACTATCAAGGCTCAATATTATCTATCTACCACGACCCATACGGAATAACCCTAACCTACATAGGCTATTTTCTCCTATTTGTCTCAATGACACTCTTTTTAATCCAAAATTCAATGAAAAAACAATGAAAAAACTCGCTATCCTAATCATAATTATGCACTATGCCCTAAGCATAGCACATGCCCAAACCACTCTACCTCAAGATGTAGCCAACGAATTTGGCAATCTACTTGTGTATCACAACAATCGCATTTGCCCACTACAAACACTTGCACGCGACTACACTATAAAACTCACAGGCAAAACATCTTACAAAAACTTCACAGCCGAACAGATATTCTCTGGATATTTTTTCTATTACAATGAATGGTGCAACGAACCTATAATTAAAATCAAAGGCAAGGATGCCCAACAAACTCTTAATATCAAAGGTAAATACGCATCATTCAACGATTTCCATTCCCCACAAGGATATAAACTTATAGGAAATCGAGGTAAAAACTTCTCTGCTGCCGACGAAAAATACAACCTTATTATGATGAACCTAACAGGCTCATTATTAAAAACATTCCCATATAAAGCGACAGAACACATAGATTCAAATAAAAATCAAGAATCTATTAAATGGTTTGCACTCAACGACAATCTCCCTGAGGATATGTCCCAAGCCGAACAGCTATTCATACGCAAATCAATGAATCTTCTTGCCGAATATATAACTAATGCACAATACACAGAGGCGATAGACCTAATTCGCAAAATCCGCAAATACCAAGAGACTCAACTCGGCACATTTGCACCATCAAAAGCCCATATAAGAGCCGAACGCATATATAACCATCTCAATTTCAATCGTCCACTTGCCATAGCACTTATGCTCATGGGCATACTACTATTCATCATAGCCCTAATAAAAACACAAGCACCTCGATGGACTTGGATAATCCTCACACTCACAGCTATATATCTACTATTTTCAATATCACTACGAGGCTATATTGCAGGTCATTTTCCGCTGTCAAATGGCTTTGAAACTATGCAATTCCTCGCCCTAATCGTTATACTTCTACCATTTATCAGCATATTTAGAAAAAAGGCACATACACACTCGCTACTCATCCCTAATTCCATACTGATATCAGGCATTGCCCTTATGGTAGCAACAATGAGCGAACTGAATCCGCGCATTACATTGCTCACACCCGTGCTACAATCGCCATTGCTCTCTATCCACGTCATGATGATAATGATATCATACGCCCTCTTTGCTCTCATAACCCTCAACGCAATAGTCAATCTTATTAAAAAAAATAGGAACACACAATTCCCAACTCTCACTTTAGCCCTCTTTCTCTTGACCGCAGGTATATTCATCGGAGCAATATGGGCAAATCGTTCATGGGGACGCTATTGGGGCTGGGACCCAAAAGAGGTTTGGGCACTCATCACCATGCTAATCTACTCCCTACCCCTCCATCGCGTTTCACTAAAAATATTCCAAAACCCACGATTCCTTAATTGGTACTATATACTCGCATTTTTATCAGTGATAATCACCTATTTCGGAGTCAACTTCATACTCGGAGGACTTCACTCTTACGCATAATAGAATAAAAAAAACAGGCACTCATTTTGTGAGTGTCTGCTTTTTTTATTTCAACTTTCAATCTTATTTCACTATAATTTTAGTGCGGATTGATTGTTGTTTGTCTGTTGAGATATTAACGATATAAATACCTACATTCAAATCTAAAGAAATTGCTTTTGCGCTAGCAGTCAACTCACGATTAACTACCATTTTGCCCATTGCGTCATAGATTGTAATAGCCATTAGGTTTTCTACGTCAAGCACCAATGTGTGATTTTCGGCATTGTAATATACATCACCCTTTTGAGATTCTACACTTGGGACGTTAGTCTTTGTTTCATTGATATAGCAATTCTCTATTTCATCTAACTCATTGTTATGTACAGGCTTGAACAATAATTCATTATTAGCATCAAATGCACAAATCATGAAATTAACACCGCCACCGACAATGCTTGAATATTGACGCATATACCAACCATTTTCAGAACCATAGCGTTCGTAGAAAATAATATCTTTATCAAAATTTTCGACAAAAGCAGTGAATTTTCTAACAATATTATTTTCTAAATCCATAAACAATTCTATTGTTTTGATAGTCAATTCCACTTGTTCAATACTGCGCAAATTTGTCAAAGTAGTAATTTTATCACCCACGCTACAAGCAAAATCATACAACAAATATTCACTACCCTCGATGAAAGCAAAGACTTTTTGATTTTCATAATCTTCACGAATAATACCAATCAATTCATATTCAGTTAAATCCGCATCGGTTGTATGCCACAATTTTTTGTATTTAACGCCATTGATAATTGTATCGCCCTCAATCTTCTCTACAATCGTGCTATAGACAACCGACTTGTTTGCATCGAGCATAGCATTACGAGTAACTACATTCCAATGACGACCCTCTAATGCCATTGATTTATAGGTATGATTTTCTTTGCTTTTCTGAAAATCAATCAAAGTATCATTTCCCTCTGTAACGCATAGGAATATTGTAGAGCCTTTATCATAACCTTTAGGTTCAATGCTTTCATAACCATAACCTTCGATATACGTTTGGTCAGTAAGGATGAATTTTTTGAGTTCTCTACCTAAATTATCCATTACTGTGGTAACATGTTCGCAAACTCTACTCCTATAATTTAGAGTATCACCCACGTTAAGCGTAAAATCAAACAACAATTTATCCTCAAAACTATTCACATCTCGTATCCATACTTGTTGTTTTTCAGTATCTTCACGCAAATAACACATTTCAGCCCACGTATCTTCATTACTAATCAGACATATCTTATAAGTCTCAGCTTCAATAATGGTGTCCCCATCAACTTTATACATCACAGTATCATACTTAGCATAGAATCCTGGACCATGTACGACAGTCCATACTCTACCATCAACCAACATTGGTTGATACGCCATTGCATTCATAGCCAATGCAATAACTAATGATAAGAAAAATAATCTTTTTTTCATAGTTGTAAGATTTTTATGATTAAACAATAGAATGAAATCGAATTGCGATGCAAATTTAGGAAATAAAAATGTAATA
>JAFYSF010000032.1 GCA_017559505.1 Paludibacteraceae bacterium
GAATCTGATATCTTCATAGTATTTTGGTCGATACTATAAAGTTACTAAATATCAGTCATTTAGCCAAATTTTTTATGTTAAATTTTATTAATTAAATTGTTAAAAATCAGATGTTTAATTGATTTTTTAACGGAGTGTTGTTAATAGACAAAATGAATTAAAAAAAATTATGGAAGAACGATTATAAAATTAAATATAGCAAATAAAAAATTACAACAAACATAAAAAAATCTCAGTTCTAATTCTTATGATAATCCTCAGTATAGGCACAAACATAGGCGACCGCCAAGCCAACATTGCAAATGCAATTACGGCATTAGGTCAGATAGGCAAAGTAATAACCGTGTCACCAATCTACACATCAGAACCTTGGGGATTTGAATCAGAAAACGGTTTTTATAATATTGCACTAATATTGGAAACCTCACTATCGCCTCTCGATTTGCTTTATGCCACCCAACAAATAGAACGCGATTTAGGTCGCACAGCCAAAACTACAACCTCATACACAGATCGTATTATTGATATTGATATAATTGACTATAACAACCAAACTATAGATACGCAAACACTCACACTACCACACAAATTGATGCACAAACGCAATTTTGTGCTATATCCATTGGCAGATATTGCTCCCAACTGGCAACATCCTATATTAAAACTTACTGCTACAGAGCTTAAAAACGCATCAGCAGACACATCTGTAATTCATATATTACCACAACAATAAATTGATATATTCACTATTGCATAATTGCATTTTTTATTGTACCTTTGCGACATAAATTCAAGTTTATGGAAAATAGAAGTTCAGTTCTTTTAATATTTACTGGTGGCACTATCAGTATGGGCGAAAATAGTTCTAATCATTCGCTTGCTCCACTAGACACTAAACAAGTTTTAAGTTTTATCCCAGAGTTGCAAATGTTACATGTAAACATTGCATCTGTGTCATTCTCGCCACTTATTGACTCAAGCGATATTCAACCAAAAAATTGGATTGAAATTGCTCATCATATAGAAACACACTATAATGATTTTGACGGATTTGTCGTACTCCATGGCACTGACACTATGGCTTATTCGGCAGCTGCATTATCATTTATGCTCGATGGGCTAACAAAACCTGTAATTTTCACTGGCTCACAATTGCCTGTTGGAGTTTTAAGAAGTGATGCTAAGGAAAACTTGATTACAGCTATTGAATTAGCTGCTGCAAAAAATGAAAAAGGTGAAGCAATGGTACCGGAAGTAGCATTGATGTTCGAGGGCAAATTGATGCGTGGCAATCGTACTACAAAACGTAATGCAGAAGACTTTGACGCATTTGCTTCATTTAACTACCCTGAATTAGTTCGTGCAGGTGTGCATCTAAAATACTACGAACATAACATTCATCGTGAAAATAACAATGCTCAACTCACTGTTGCCAATCATTTTGATGATAATGTAGTGGTACTAAAAATGTTCCCTGGCATTCGTCCAGAAACAGTTAAAGCTATTTATTCTATTTCAGGACTACGAGCTGTTGTATTAGAAACATTTGGCTCAGGGAATGCTCCTACTGCTCAATGGTTATGCGATATTATCAGCGATGCCACTGCATCTGGCATAGTAACAGTAAATGTAACTCAGTGCCGTGCAGGCTCAGTTGAAATGGGACATTATGAAGCTAGTGTCAACCTTATCAAAGCTGGTGTAGTATCAGGGCATGATATGACAATAGAAGCTGCAGTAGCAAAATTGATGTTCTTACTCGGTAAATATAATTCAGCAGAAGACGTAAAACGTGAAATGGCTATACCACTCAGAGGAGAAATGACAATTTAAATTTAGAATAATTCTCTTCAGACGTAATTTTTTACAGAAAATATCCAATGAATTTAAATAAAATCAAATACTCACGAGGACAACAAATAACATTTGTTGTCCTCGCATGTTTTATTGTTGGATGTTTTGCTGTAAATTGGAGCTTCCAAAAATTTTATTCAAACAATGAAAATAGTTTTATCCCTGATTCAACTATAATTATTGAAATAAAAAATTTTGAAAATAGGCTTGATTCTATTGAATGGCAACGTCAACGTGAATTTTCACCTCGCCGTCCCATGGATTTACCACATGAAAAATTTGAATTCGACCCTAATACCATTGATAGTATACATATCATAAAACTTGGATTTCAGCCATATATGGCACATAATTGGTTACAATATCGCAGACACAAAGGAAAAATCTATAGCCATAAAAAATTAAGGGCAATATACGGAATTGACACCTTACTAGTTGACTCATTAAAAGAATTCATGTTTTTTCATTCGGTCAAACCTACAATAAAAGATAGTTCTGCGATTTATAAACCTAAAGATTTCTTTACATTCGAAATCAACAGTGCTGACACTGAACTATTAAGTAAATTACCTGGAATAGGAAAAAACCGTGCGGCTATGATAGTAGCGCATAGAAGAAATTTAGGTGGCTTTTATTCTGTAGAACAACTACGAGAAATTGAAAATTTACCCGATTCGATAATTGATAAAATTATACCTTATATTAGCATTGAACATGACTCTATACAAAAGATAAACATCAACCAATCAGGAATCAAACATTTACACAAACATCCATATATCTCTTATTACCAAGCAAAAGCAATATACAACTTACGCTGGGATAAAAAACATAATGGTAGAATCGAAGATTTGGATGAATTACTAAAACTAAAAATATTCGATAAAGAAAGTTTTGAAAAAATAAAAATTTATATAGAAACAAATTAGCCCAATTAATCATATCTGAATAATTGGGCTAATTTTATATTGTTACTTCTTCATTCTCAAGCGTATTCCTGTGAGTACCTTTTTGGTGTACAATGGAAAATCACCATTCATCATCCAAGAATAATAAGCAGGTTCGACACTCAAAACTTGCTCGACTGACTTACCTTTATGTTTACCAAAGTTAAAAATCTCCACTCCATTATCATCCAACACTATACGACCAGCATAATCAACATTACGATTAAATTTTGTGAATTTTGAAAGAAACTCTACGTCATTCTGAAGTTCCGGATAACGATCTAGTTGAGCCATTAACACCTCATAAGTTGCTCTAGTATCAGAATCTGCACTATGTGCATCTGTCAATTCTGCATTACAATAAAAACGATATGCCGCCTCAAGTGTACGCTTCTCCATTTTATGAAATACAACTTGCACATCAATAAAACGGCTATTAGCAAAATCAAAATCGGCTTCTGCGCGTAAAAATTCTTCTGCCAAAAACGGAACATCAAAACTATTAGAATTATAACCGGCAATATCACAACCCTTAAAGTCATTTGCAATAGATTGTGCCACTTGTTTAAATGTCGGACAATCTTGTACATCTTCATCTGCTATATGATGAATATCCGTAGCTTCTGCAGGAATAGACATTTCTGGATTAATACGCATTTTTTTGCTCTCTTCATTGCCATTAGGATAAACTTTCAAATAGGCTATTTCAACTAAGCGGTCAGTCATTATATTTAACCCAGTCGTTTCTAGGTCAAAAAAAATCAAAGGCTTTTTTATATTTAATTTCATAATGTTACATGCTCTGCAATGATTGGTTGATTAAGAAATATAGAGGCTGAAGACGCAAACTTATCGACAGATTCAGTTGTAAGAAAACGTATTGTTCCTCCCCTCGAACAAAGTGAAGCTATCTCTGGATGTCGCCCCAAATAATCTTCAAGCGAAGCTGCTACAATATCTCCTTGTGTAAGTATATTAACCCCCGCTGGAACTGCTTTTTCTATCTGTTCTAATAATAGAGGATAATGTGTACATCCCAAAATAAGAGTGTCAATATTACTATTTTTAGCAAAAAGAGCATCAATATACTTATGCACAAAATAATCGGCTCCTAAAGTATGATGCTCATTACTTTCAATAAGTGGCACCCACATAGGGCATGCCTGACCTATAACCTCTACATCTGAAAATAATTTGGCAACTTCAAGCGGATAAGAATTACTTTGAATTGTACCTTCAGTAGCAACAAGTCCAACACAACGTGTTTTAGTAATTTCTCCAATAGCTTCGACCGTAGGACGAATCACACCCAACACACGACGATTTGGTGCAATATTAGGCAAATCATTTTGCTGAATAGTACGCAACGCTTTAGCTGAAGCTGTATTACACGCAAGTATAACTAATTGACAACCTTCGTCAAACAAATGTTTTACACATTCTAAAGTATATTGATATACAACTTCAAAAGAACGAGAACCATACGGTGTACGCGCATTATCACCAAAATAGACATAATCATATTGTGGCAAACGAGCACGAATCTTCTCCAAAATAGTTAACCCGCCATACCCTGAATCAAATATACCAATTTTCATAATCCTAATTCAGCTTTTACTAAAGGTGTCAAATCTATACATTGCGACGACATATAAATCGGTTGCCCCTGATCAAAAAGAATAGTTATTTGCTCTCGCTGACAAACAACTCGAATCATCTTATCAACATACTCATTAATAGGAGCAAACAACTCTACACGTTGTTTAACAAGTTCTTCTTGATAACGTTTTTTATACATCGACATACGAGCTTCTAACTCCGTAATTTCTGTTTGACGAGCCAATTTTATAGGTTCAGACATCTGCTTATTACGTTCAAGATAAGACTTCACCTTACTCTCATATTCTTTTGTCATTTTAACAAACTCAACTTCATATTCCTTAGCAAGTTGCGACAATTCTTTTTCTATTGATTCAACTTGAGGAATAGCCGCTACAATCGAATCTCGATTGATATAAGCGATACGCACAACCTGTGAATTTGATTGTGCTACAGAGAGGTTATCTTGCGAATAAAGTGTTACCCCTACCATGAAGGATAACACTATTACTAAGATTATTTTTTTCATATTTTGTACTATTAGAAACTAGTAAAACTAGAAAATCTAGTAGAACTAAATCAAGAACTGAATATTAAAGAATACCTAATTCTTTTTTCACTGCAGGTGTAATATCAATCGCTGCATCACTCTTATAAAGAATAGCACCAGACACCATATCATAAACCATTGTCAAACCTTGCTTTTTGCTAACGGTTTCAATAGCCGTACGGAGTTTTTCTTGCAATGGTTGAATAAGTTCTGCTTGTTTCTTTTGACTTTCTTGTTGAAGTGTTTGATATGTAGTTTGAAGACGTTGTTGAAGACTCATCAACTCTTCTTCTTGCACTTTACGAATAGCATCCGACATCATTGCTTTTTCTTGTTCGTATTTGATATATTTATCTTGGATTTCTTTCTCCATATCTTGCAAATACTTCATATTTTTCTCATTGAAATCAGCCAATTGTTTTTCAACGTCATTTACTTCTGGCATCATCATCATCACCTCTTGTGAATTGATATAACCAAGTTTAACTGTTTGAGCCATTGCAAGAAGTGGCAATACTGTAGCCACTAAAATAAGTGTGATTTTTTTTAACATAATTTTATCAGTTATTAATTATTAATATTTATTTTGAATATCCCAATTTTTCAAGCAATTCATCGCTAATATCTATTTTTGGTGATGCAAAAATAAGATTATTAGTTGTTGATTTATCTAAAACTATCTGATAGCCATATTGCTCGCAGATTTCTTGAACTGCATTATAAATCTCATCTTGAATTGGTTTCACCAAGGCCTCACGTTTTTTAAACAATTCTCCATCTGGTGCAAAATATTTACGTTTCAAATCATTTGCCTCTTTTTCTTTAGCTATAATTTCATCTTCACGTTTCTTTTTCATCTCATCCGATAGAAATACAAGCTCTGTTTGATAATTCTTATACATAGTTTGCACTTCAATCAAAATAGCTTCTACCTCTTTTTGCCATTTTTTAGATATTTGATCCAATTGCTCATTGGCTGTTTCGTATGCAGGAATTGCACTCATTATATAATCCATATCAACAAGCACCACTTGTTCTCCTTTTGCTGCAAGATTAATTGTCATCATCACAGCACACAATACTACTAATAACTTCTTCATAACTCTTTTTATTTTTTTAGACCTCTATATTTCTATTTAGTTTAATTAAAACTCTTGTCCAAGTATAAAATGGAATTGACTACCTCCGCGACGACCTGTTTGATCAAGATCGAAACCATACGCCCAGTCAATACCCAACAAACCAAACATTGGTAAATACACACGCACACCTACACCTGCCGAACGTTTCAAATCAAAAGGATTGAAATTCTTAAATTCGCTCCAAGCATTACCTGCCTCAACAAAAGCCAATGCCCAAATATTAGTTTGCTGATTGAGCAACAACGGATAACGTAATTCAACACAAAGTTTTGTATATAAATTACCATTATATCCATAATATCCCTCGCCTGAATATGGTGTCAAAGCACCTGCTTCATAACCGCGAAGACCAATCGTCTCTGTACCTGCAGTCACATAACCCGACATTCCATCTCCACCTACATAAAACTTACCGAATGGCGAACGTTTATCCTTATTATAGTAACCCAAGAAACCATAATCCGCTCGAGCCATCAACACCAATTTATTATCCGAAGTAAGAGGCACAAAGAATTTTGCATTAAACTTCCATTTATGATACTCAATCCACTTACTACGCTCTGCCAAATCCATCGAAGCATAATCAACATCTTTCATCAACAACGAATATGGGAATGTAGCCGCAACCGACAATGACAAAGATGAACCTCGACGAGTATAGATTGGATTATCAATAGAATTACGAGAAAGAGTCAAACCGAGAGAAAGGTCATTAGTCACACCTGTCTCAAAACCATAATAGCTCTTAAACCAATTCTTTAAATGGTATCGTTGATAAGAAATATTACCATAGAAAGTAAAATAATCATCTGGCCATTTAAGACGAGTACCATAACCCACCGACGCACCAACGGTCCTCATAAATACATTCTTATCATATTCCGTGCCATAATTATTTGTACCATAATAATAATCATTACCATAATAGTTATTGTAATAATTATTGTAATAGTTGTACATGTAATTATAGTTATCGTAATAACGACTACTCAAACCTGTCTGCACCGAATAAAAGAAACTAACCGAGAATGAGTTAGGTCGTTTTCCTCCCAACCATGGATCAAAGAAAGATATGCTATAATTTTGATAATACATACCATTTGCTTGAGCCTTCAGACTAAGGGTTTGACCTTCTCCTTGTGGTACAATACGATATGTCTTAGGCTTGAAAAGATTTTGAATAGCAAAATTCGAAAATTTCAATCCTACCGAAAGCACAATACCCGATTGTCCCCAACCGGCCGAAAACTCAACTTGGTCGCTCGATTTTGTTTCAAGATTATATGCTATATCAACTGTTCCATCTTCTGGATTTGGTTGTAAATCAACACCTGTGAATATTTTCTCTTCATCAAATTGTTGCAATTGGGCTAATTCGCGAAGTGTACGCACAAGATCGCTTTGACTATACAACGCGCCTGGTTTTGTTCGCATTTCACGACGCACAACATGCTCATAAACACGAGTGTTACCATTAATCACTACCTTATTAATTGTCGCTTGTTGTCCTTCATAAATACGCATCTCAAAGTTAATCGAGTCTCCCTCAATACCCACTTCCACTGGATCAATATTCATAAAGAGGTAGCCATTATCTTTATACAAAGCCGACACTGCATCCTCATCTTCAAAAAGGCGTTTGTTCAAATCTTTCAAATTATAAACCTCTCCCTTCTCTACGTTAAGCAAACGATTAAGATATTCACTAGGATATAGCGTATTACCCAACCATTTAATATCACCAAAATAATATTTCTTGCCCTCTTCTACTTCAAGATACACATCCACTTTACCATCATCGCGCTTAACCACAGTATCACTCACAATCACTGCATCACGATAACCGATTTCATTATACTTCTCTACAAGAACCTTTTTGTCGTTTTCATACTCTTTCTCAACAAACTTCTTCGCACGGAATATGTTAGCAATCTTACCTGCACGATTAGTTTTCTTCATCGCACGGTCTATTTTTGCAACAGTCATCGCCTCATTTCCTATCACAACAATATCGTTCACTTTCACCTTTTCGCGTTTATCAACACTTATATCCACCACTACATTACCCTCTACTGCAGGGTCATTCTTCTGATAAACAAAAATTTCAGCATTATGGAAACCCTTTTCCGACAAAAATTTACGTATAGCAATCTTCGTACGGTCAATAGCATCTGCATTCAATTGCTTTCCCTTCTGTATCTCAATAGTTTTCTCAAGATCTTCAATATCCCCCTTCTTCAACCCATAAAAATTTATAGTCGAAACACGAGGCAATTGTTTAAGTGCAATAGTAAGCCAAATACTATCATTTTCAACCTTATCTGCCAAAATTTTCACTTCCGAGAAGAATCCTTGTTTCCAAAATCGTTTAACTACATTAGTCAAATCTGCTCCTGGAATACGAATCTTCTGACCCTTATTGAGTCCCGAAAAACCAATAAGCACATAATCCTCATACGACGATGCGCCCGTAATCTTAATATCGGCAATAGTAACCTCTTTTGGCGAAAGTGTATAGTCAAACCCAAAACGATCCTCATCCGAATCATCTTGAGCAAACAATGCCACTCCGCAAAGAGCCAAAATCAATATAAATAATACCTTTTTCAAATTATCAAGTCTAATTTCTAATTAAAGTCTAAAAAAATTATAGGGAACTTCTATAAATTACCTTGTAAATAAAATTTGATTTTTTAGCGAGCAAATTATTAGTTTTTTATTTAGACTAATAGCGAGCTATTTGGCTGAATAAAAAGCTAATAAGGTGCCGTTAAAAAACAAATTTTATACAAGAGCTATAGAAAAATATTAGTTATTTTATTAAAGCGGGAAATTTATAGAAGTTCCCTCTCGAGTTGTTCGCTCGTCTTACCAAAACGACGTTCGCGCTTTTGATAATCAACAATAGCCTCATAAAAACTCTCTTCTCGAAAATCAGGCCACAACGTATCCGTAAAATACAATTCAGTATAAGCCATTTGCCACAACAAATAATTCGACAAACGCAATTCTCCACTCGTACGAATCAACAACTCAGGATCAGGAATACCTGCTGTTGTAAGATTATTCGAAACCACATCATCATCAATATCTTCAACATTCAATTCCCCATTTTTCACCTTATCCGCAATTCTACGCACAGCATCCGTAATTTCCCAACGAGAAGAATAACTCAACGCCAAAACAAGAGTCATACCACTATTCGAAGCTGTCTCTGCAATACACTCCTCAAGCTTACGCAATGCCTTCTCTGGCAACAACGAATTATTACCAATTGTCGTAAAACGAATATTTTTCTCATGGAAAGTAGGCGTTTCCTTAACTATATTCTCCACCAAAAGTTCCATCAAACCATCGACCTCAGCCTTTGGTCTATTCCAATTCTCAGTAGAAAAAGTATAAAGTGTCAAATACTTAACACCCAATTGAACTGACGCCGTAATCACCGCACGCACCGACTCAACACCATTATAATGACCAAACAAACGCTCTTTGCCGTGCAATTTAGCCCAGCGTCCATTACCATCCATAATCACCGCAACATGTTGCGGAATACGAGACATATCTATTTTATCCTTCAAAGTTGTCATCTTCTTTTATGTTTTCCAACCCCATTACGACATGGAGCGCATATTTTGTAAAAATTAAACGACAAAAACACCTGTGCCGTTGAATACCAATCCTGATTATTCCAAAACTTACCATACTGCCCATTCGGATTAGGCGCATTATCCATCTTATCCGAAAAAGCCTTAGATACAGTCCAATAAACCCCAGTATTCACTCTATTCGCCAACTTAAATTTCAAACCCACACCAAGAGGCAACGTCATCGTAAACTTAGGCTTACCACCCAAATCATACAACACACACCCAAGACCAGCCACCAAACAAGGCGAAAACCAAGAATAATTCGCCTCCCATCGCTTCACACCATAATCAAAAAAATTAAACTCTCCCAAAGCCTGCAACCCAACATATCCTGAATTTAACCCCTCTGCATAGCCCAACAAGCCGCCATCCAACTGCAAACGAGTCTCCCAGCGACCATTAAACTTATATTTTGCGTACAATCCACCCAATGGTTGAGTATATCTAAACAAAAAATCATTCGTATCACCCAACACAAAACCACATCCTCCAGTAAGACCAAACTCACCATAGAACGTATCTTGAGATTTCACGCTACCCACTGTAACACAAAGTATTACTAATAATAAAAATACCTTTTTCAACTTAATTTACATCTAAAAAATCACTACTATTGGAATAAACGCAAAAACTCCATTAAAATTGCTACAAAGATACAAAAATTATCTCATATCTCACACATTTTAACCACACAAACACACTTTTTTGACAAAAAATAACATTGAACCATTTTTTTTTGTAAATTTGCGCCCAAAACTCACAAAGACCAAACCTATACCTCTTCTTACCTACAACATACTATAAATATACCATAAATATACTATAAATATAGGATAAATATACTATAAACATACTATAAAGCAACCCTCACATAAACCCACAAACTAACACCTATGAACATACTCGAAGTCAAAAACGTACACAAGCAATACGCCAACCACCTTGCACTCAACGACGTAAGCATCAGCGTCCCACGAGGCTCCATATTCGGTCTACTCGGACCTAACGGTGCAGGCAAAACCACACTAATCCGCATAATCAACACAATTACAGCACCCGACAAAGGCGAAGTACTACTCAACAACACTCCCCTAACCCTAAAGCACACTGCCAACATAGGCTACCTACCCGAAGAACGCGGACTATACAAAAAAATGAAAGTCGGCGAGCAGGCACTATACCTATGCCAACTCAAAGGACTATCTAAAACCGAGGCACTCAAACGCTTGAAATATTGGTTCGAGAAATTCGAAATCGAATCATGGTGGGACAAAAAAGTAGAAGAACTATCAAAAGGCATGGCTCAAAAAGTCCAATTCATCACCACCGTACTTCATGAACCCGAACTACTCATCTTCGACGAACCATTCAGTGGCTTCGACCCCATAAACGCAGAACTCCTCAAAAAAGAAATCATCGAACTCAAAAACAAAGGAGCAACCGTAATATTCTCAACCCACAATATGGACTCTGTCGAACGCCTCTGCGAAAACATTGCCCTCATCAACAAATCACAAGTAGTCCTCTCTGGCAACATCAACCAAATCCGCAAACAATTTAGCTCCCATAAATACATCGTCACACTCAAAGACTACGATCCACTACCCCACAACGATTTCCATTGTGCTAATCTGCTAAATCTCAAGCAAGAAAATAACATAACCCATGCCGAATTCACACTCAAAAACAACAGCACATCAAACGACCTACTAAGCGAACTAATACAAAAAAGCACAATCCTAAAATTCGAAGAACAACTCCCCTCTATGAACGACATATTCCTAAAAACCGTAAATAAATAAAAAAACTGACCACATGGTCAGTTTTTTTATTATTCAAACAAAAATTTTTACTCCTCAAACGAAAGCGAAAGCGTTGCTGCCTGAGCTCTCTCAATATCCTCATCAGTCTTAGGCGTAAGATGACTTTCTCCCTTTCTATAATAATAAATCACGCCACACTTAGTACAAGCCTGATAACGAGCATATGGCAACAAATCCACATACGCCGCCTCCACTGCATCCCAAATCTGAAGTATCAACTCATCAACTTGGTCTCGCATCTCTGCAACACGCTGCTGATTACGACTAGTTGACTGCTGATAAGTCTTACGATTAGCATGCTGATCACAAAATATATCGTAATGCACACGAACCTTCGCTATTGTAGGATATGCCAACGGAGCTCCTCCCTGAGCCACACGCTCTTGCTCACCATCTATAATCTTACGCCCCCACACCACAAGAGCAGCATCAGTAGTCAAATCAGGCACAGTAAAATCATCTGGGTCAAGACCATAAAGCACCTTTATATCTTTCTTAAACTCACCGCGCAACACCGCAAAATTGAGAACTTGAATAAAATGCGAAACATACATACGTGCATTTTTCACCATATTCTGATATTTCTTACTCTCCGACACCTGAGTTTCAAAAGTCATATTATACTGACTCACCAATGTTTCAAACACCGGCAAATAAGCCTTAGCCTGTGTCAACAATCGGAAAGGCACAGGTATCTCATTCATCGGCATCTTTTCCATCGCAATCGCCTTTTTCAATGATTTAAGACGAGCTTGATCTGTTTTTGGTAATCTTCTATAAGGCATATTTTAAGTTGAAAATTAAAAGTTAAATGCTAAAAAAACTAATTCACATTCGCTAAATCACCGTTCCCTTATTAATCAATACGTCCCATCAAGTTTTTAGCAAACTCCACAAATGGAGCCTTTTCTTCATCAGTCTTATTGATTTTCGCAAGCGAAGCCATTGCTTTTACATAATACTCTTCCATTGCCTCATTGCAAACTGTAGGCATATCCATTTGAGTATAAATATCAATGATAGTTGCTATTTTCTCTTCACCTGCAATTGCTGTATTTTTCAACAACTGAGAGATGGTTTGACGTTGTGATACACCACATTTTTTGAGCGTTTGAATCAAAAGGAATGTACGCTTACCGCAAAGAATATCTCCACCTATTTTTTTACCAAATGTTTTTTCATCGCCATAACAATCCAAATAATCGTCACGCAATTGGAATGCAATACCGATAGCAATACCAAAATCATAAAGATTCTGAGCATCTTCCTCTGATGCACCTCCAAGAATAGCACCCAACTTCAAGCAACCCGCCAAAAGCACTGCTGTTTTGAGGCGAATCATTTCATAATACTCCTCAATAGTTACATCCTCACGCTTTTCAAAATCAGTATCATATTGCTGACCTTCACACACTTCCAATGCTGTTTTTGAAAACAACTTCACCACCGCCAATAGTTTATCTGCTGGAACATCTTCAAGATACTGATATGCCTTGATAAGCATTGCATCGCCTGAAAGAATAGCCGTATTATCATCCCATTTTGCCTTAATCGTTGGTCGACCACGACGCACATCCGCATTGTCCATTACATCATCGTGCAACAATGTAAAATTATGGAAAATCTCCATTGCAGCAGCAGGCTTAATACATTGCTCTATATCGCCACCAAACAATTGTGCTGCCATCAACACAAGCGTTGGACGAATGCGTTTACCACCCGATTGCAATGCATAATCTATTGGTGCATAAAGATTTTTAGGTTCTTGACTCCAATCTATTTGTTCAAAATAGTTTTTTACGTAATTTTTTATATCCATGATAATTTTTCTTATTCTTAAAATTCATTCTCAATAATCTCAGTCATCACATCTGCTATATCAAGCCCAGCAGCACGCACTTGTTGCGGAATAAAACTTGTAGCAGTCATACCCGGTGTAGTATTCACCTCCAAAAGATTGATATTGCCCTCTGCATCAATAATATAATCTACACGTATAATACCTTTAGCATTAAGAATACGATAGATTTTAGCTGTGGTTTGTTGCACTTGTTCTGTGATTTCGGCACTAACACGTGCTGGTGTTATTTCATCAACTTGACCATTATATTTTGCGTCGTAATCAAAAAACTCATTGTCAGTAACCACCTCTGTGATAGGGAATATGCGTGTAGCTGTTTTAGTTTTATACATACCGCTCGTAACTTCGGTGCCTTGCATATAGGCTTCGATCATCACCTCTTCACCTTCGCTAAATGCTTTAGCAATAGCCTCTTGAATTTGGTCTTGTGTTTTCACTTTTGTAACCCCAAAGCTACTACCGCCTACGCTTGGCTTAATAAAACAAGGCAACCCTATTTCTTGCATAACTTGCTCGTCCGTTACACTTTCGCCTGCACGCAACACTATGCTATTTGCCACACGAATACCGAACGAACGAAGATAATTATTACAAGCATATTTATCGAATGTAAGGGCAGCTTGTAATACATCACAACATGAGAATGGGATATTCAACAAACGGAAATAGCCTTGAAGAATACCATTTTCACCCGGTGTACCATGAATTGTTATATATGCAAAATCAAACTTAATCTTTTCACCTTGATAGGTAAACGAGAAATCATTTTTATCAATTGGCAATTTTTCACCCGATGGGAGTTCTACATGCCAATCTTGACCAATGATGACTACAATATACTTTTCGTACTTCTCACTTGGAATGAAACTATCCAAACCTGCAGCACTACGCATCGAAACTTGCCATTCGCTTGAATCTCCGCCTGCAACTATCGCTATTTTTCTTTTCATTATTTATTGTTTTCTGTATTATTCGTTCTTATGGTTATCCTTCGTATATGTTTCGTATATCCTTCGTAGAAGGTAGGGTTATCCTATGAAGAAGGTAAGGATCAGTCAAGGATATTTGAAGGGTTATATTTGCGCCATTTTTCTAATAATGCTGTTATATCTGCTGGCAATTCACTATCAAATTGCATCCACTCTCCCGTAGTAGGATGCGTAAATCCGAGAGTTTTAGCATGCAACGCTTGACGTGGACACACCTCGAAACAATTACGTACAAATTGTTTATATTTAGCAGTAGGTACCCCTTTCAAAGGTTCATTGCCTCCGTATCTATCATCATTGAACAATGTATGCCCTATATGTTTCATATGCACACGTATTTGATGCGTACGGCCTGTTTCGAGTTTACATTCAACTAATGTGCAATATGCAAATCGTTCAATTACTTTATAATGAGTTACTGCATGCTTTGCCAATGGATTTTCATTCTCGTCAAACACCGTGAACAACATACGATCACGCGGATCGCGAGCCAATGCCCCTACTATTGTACCTTGATCCTCTTTAACAGTACCCCAAACGAGTGCATTATATGTGCGCTCGGTGGTTTTGTTGAAGAATTGCAATGCCAAGTTGGCTTTTGCATCCTCATTCTTTGCCACAAGCAACAAACCTGACGTGTCTTTATCGATACGATGCACTAAACCAATGTGCGGATTGTTTGCATCGAACTTTGGATCATGACGCATATGCCATGCCACTGCATTCAAAAGAGTACCATCGAAATTACCAAACCCTGGATGTACCACCAAATTTGGTTGCTTGTTGACTAATATTATATCATCGTCCTCATAAACAACCTCAATCGGAATATCCTGAGGCTCAATAGTTACAGCACTACGCGGATAGTCAAGTACGATTGATATTACATCTAAAGGTTTTACTTTATAATTACTCTTTACAGGCTTGTCATTCACCAAAATACGCTCTGCATCGGCTGCTTCTTGGATACGATTGCGCGACACATTACCCATACAATTGACAAGGTATTTATCTATGCGCACCATAGTTTGCCCTTTATCAACCGTAAAACGATAATGTTCATAGCGCTCACGTGGCTGCTCCAACATCAAATCATCATCTTCTTCGTATATATTATTAGTATTTTCCATAAAAATCAAAAAAATATTTCATCCTCTTCTTGGGCTTCTTTAGATAATTTTAGTTCTACAGTTTTTCCGCCATACACCGACAATCCAGCATCTGGCGCTTGTTGATAGACTCTAAAACTCAAACTATCAATACTATCAACCGGTATTTGATCAAAATGAGCAGCTCCAAATCCAAGGCGATACTCTTTAATTGTTTTTTTCGCTTCAGGCAATGTCATACCAATAAAACTTGGAACAACCACCTCGATAGACATATCATTTTGCCCTACAACAAGTATGATTTGACCTCCATCTGGCACTTTTGCCCCCGCCGACAATGTGCTATCTCCCCACATCACAGCCAACACCTCATCATTAAATTCGTATGGTTCGTAGCGCACAGAATCAACATTAAATCCCAATGTTTTTAGGTTTGATTGCACTTTACGACGACTTTCGCCAACAAGATTTGGCACAGTCACCATCTTACGTTGCTTACTATTTACTGTAATATAAATTTTACGATTCTTTTTCACTTTAGTCCCCGCAGCAGGTGCTTGTTCTGCAATTTCACCACCTCTCCTAGAACGAATATAGACAGAATCAATAACTTCATAGCTCAAATCAACACCTTTAAGCAACAATTCTGCTTCTTCAACATACAAACCTGTCAAACTAGGCACTTCCACAGCTTCACCATGTCGAGTATAAACAGCTAATCGCCAAAATACAACAAAACAAACGATCGCAACCAAAACTATAGCTGCAAGTATATTCATCCACAAAAAACGACTTTTCAAAAAATTCCAAATTGTTTTCATAATTCTTTCAAATACAATAGATAAGACTCAAAAGATAAGACATAGACGCAAGACTTCAAACATTTCATACTGCACTTTACATCTCACATCTATCAAAGTGCAAAGTTACAAATTTTTGAGCAATAAAAAAAGTATAGACAAAATAAATTTGTCCATACTTTTCTTATTTTCTCAATGTAACCGACTAAATAATTATGCTTTTTTGCAATATTCGTCAGATACAGTCAATTTTTTACGACCATGAGCGCGACGTGCAGCCAATACACGACGACCATTTGCTGTAGCCATTCTTTCACGGAAACCGTGTTTGTTTCTTCTTTTACGATTAGAAGGTTGGAATGTTCTTTTCATTGCTTCAATATTTTAATTGTTTTTACTTTTCACCAATTCGGGTTGCAAAGTTAGTTATTTTTTTCAACATAGCAAACTATTTCAGCTCTTTTTTGCAAAAAACTTTCGTTTAGTCCTTAAATATAGGGCTTTTATCGTTTTTTTTTCGTACCTTTGCACCCGATTTCTACAGTATTTTTGCGATTTTAAGAGCAAAACACCAATAGTTTCAACCTTTCTTAAACTGCTTTTTTCGCAAAACTCTCATTTTTAACTGCAAAATCACTTAAATACAATGGATAAAAAACTCTTCATCGAAACCTATGGCTGCCAAATGAACGTAGCCGACAGCGAGGTAGTGGCTGCAATTATGCAGTCTGATGGCTATATGCTTACCGACAAAATCACTGAAGCCGATGCCATCTTGGTCAACACATGCTCTATTCGCGACAATGCTGAACAAAAAGTTCTTGGTCGCCTACAATATTTTCAATCTCTGCGCCGCAAAAACAAGAATCTCATCGTAGGCGTAATTGGCTGTATGGCTGAACGTATACAAGAAGATCTTATCAACAACCATGGCGTCAACTTTGTGGCTGGTCCCGATGCCTATCTCGACCTACCTAACCTTGTAGGTGCTGCCGAACGTGGCGAAAAGGCTATCAATGTTGAACTTTCAACTACCGAAACCTACAAAGATGTCCTCCCTGCTCGCATCGGCAAAACTATTTCTGGTTTTGTGAGCATTATGCGTGGTTGCAACAATTTCTGCTCTTATTGCATCGTACCTTACACACGTGGTCGTGAACGTAGCCGCGATCTCAATAGCATCATCCGCGAAGTCAAGGACCTCGAAGCTAAAGGCTACAAAGAAGTTACCCTACTAGGACAAAACGTCAATTCATATAAATATGTCGATGGCGAAATCACAATTGGTTTCCCTGAACTACTTGAACGTGTAGCCGAAGCAGTGCCTTCTATGCGCATCCGTTTCACCACATCTCACCCTAAAGACATGAGCGACGCCACTCTCGAAGCCATCAGCCGCCACCCTAACCTATGCCGATTCATTCACCTTCCTGTACAGAGCGGTAGCAACGCTATTCTCAAAAGCATGAATCGCAAATACACTCGCGAGTGGTATCTCGACCGCATTGCTGCCATACGTCGCATTCTTCCAGATGCTTCTATTGGCACTGACGTGTTCTGTGGCTTCCATGGCGAAACTCTCGAAGACCACGCGCAAACTCTCTCTCTTATGCGCGAATGTGCATTCGACCAAGCCTTTATGTTCAAATATTCCGAACGACCTGGCACTTTTGCTTCACGCCATCTACCTGACAACATCGATGAAGAAGAAAAAGTTCGCCGCCTAAATGAAATCATTGCTCTTCAAGTCGAACTTAGCCACGAATCTAACAAACGTGACATCGGCAAGACTTTCGAAGTCCTCATCGAAGGCTATTCAAAACGTAGCCGCGACCAATTCTGTGGCCGTTCTTCTCAAAACAAAATGATTGTCTTCCCTAAATCAGGTCATAAAATAGGCGATCTTGTTATGGTTCGCGTAACCGAAGTCACTGCCGCCACCCTAATTGCCGAAGTAGTAGAATAACAAAATAAAGAGTGGACTAATTTAATTAGTCCACGCTTGAACCGAAATAGGATTTATATCTCACTGATATACAACTATTCAGCAACGGGAACTCTATGAATTGATACTATAAAGTTCCCGTGTTTTGTAATTACAACGCGATGCTTGATTGAGCTACTTTGATTGCATCCGACTTTAATTCTTCATCTTCCACTGCATCGAGGACTTTATCTGCAACACAAAGAGTAAGAAATTCTTTTTCGTCAATGTTGAAATAGTTGGCTATTTGAATAACTTGTGAACGTTTTGCACGTCTATCACCTCTTTCGATTTTTGAAAACATCGGGGTGTCAATTTCAAAAAGGGATGCTAATTGTCGTTGTAGCACTCCATTCTTAATTCTTTTATCTTTTGTCCTAACAGCATCTTAAACTCTATCTTACTATTTACCTATAATTTCCCAATGGCCACCTTTATTAGGTCCAACTCGTTTAACAACACCTGTATCTTGAAGGTGTTTCATATTGGTTGCTATCCAACGGCGAGATACACCAATCTTTTCTGCAATCTCTGAAAGGGTTAAATTAGGATTATTATTGATTTCATTGATAATTTGCAGTGCAGTTTCTGGTGCACTTTGTAGTGCAGTTTCTGGTGCACTTTGTAGTGCAGTTTTTAGTGAACCTCGTTTAGATACTTTTAATGAACCATCCTTATGTGCAATGTCTGCGATAATATTACCAGCTGCTTTATGACAAGGGATGGTTATTCTAAAGAAGGTTCGTTCATCGTCAGTAACGACAGTAGCTCTAGGTGAACCATTGTTTTCCAAAACATTTTGGATTGTTGGAATACCTGTACTACGACCTTCTGTCAAATCCAGTTCTTTAAGATATTCTCCAAGTCTGCGATTACGATAACGTTTAGATACTAAGATTTCACATTTTGAAATCTCAGCGACAGATATACTTCTATCGGGACCACCAACATTCTGTATTGTGATTCCTTGAGGCTCTACAGTGATTACCACAGGTTCCCATTCACGATAATCTCTATGATAGAGTGAGTTTGTTACGCTCTCCTCCAATGCTTGATATGGATAAGTGACGAATTTTTGACTCCTACTGCTATTCTTAGGTTTTATTACCGTCTGCATAACAAGCATACGATTCAGGTATTCTAATGTCCTATCAATTATCTGGGTAATAGACCCCTTAATTACAGGGCCTTCGTATAAGTTGTTTGGATTGTTCAATCGCCCTTCAGGGAAATATACCACTTCAACTTGTGTACGCTTAAAGAATTTGCTCGGGTCTTCACAGAACATCATAGCTGCCACATTTCTAAGCATACGATTTTCCTTAGGTCCGACATACAAATCCATTTGCTCCAAAATACTTTCGAGAGGTTTTATATATAACTCATTAGCAAGTTTGCTACCCACCTTAACCAAATACTCTCGTAATAGCAGCGTTGAAATATCCTCAATCTTAATATCTGGATTTCCACGCTCATCAAATGGCACACGACTTGCCAACTCTCGCAGCTCGTCAAGTACTTCGCCCTTAGCAATGATACTGCTCGTACCACTACGAACATAGAAATATTCCTTAGTATTGCTCTTGGCTGTTACGTTTTCAGGTACAGAGTATGGACGATTGATGCCAGCTGGGCTCCATATAACAAGAACTGATTTCCCGTCCACCTCCTCTACACTTGTACGAGGCATATAATAAGGCGAAACCTTGTTGTTATAGCCTACCATATCCTGAAGTATACCATCAATCTTTTCTGTAGGTATTCCATCAACTGGACGAATAGCGACACCTGTTGCATCGTCTGTATCAACTCCAACCACGATATAGCCACCTCCAAGGTCATCAAAGTCATTAGCGAACGCACATACGCTATGGTATATGCTCGCAGGATTCCAACCCTTCTTAAACTCAATTCGGTTGGATTCTATCTTCTGCTTGTTGAGCAGGTCGTTTATGTTTATTGCAAGTGCCATAATGAATATTCGTTCATATGTTATCAAACAAACTTTGTTCTCGCTGATAGTTCATGACTACTTTAAAACAACTCTCCATAGTTTTAAGACCAATCCCAGGATAGTTGATTAGAGAAATCATAGACTTTAACCCGTCAGATTTTACAGCATAATCAATTGTGTCAATTTGCTTTTGAGTTCTAATCTTAGTCACCTGTTTTTTCAGAACGTCAGGTATAGATAACCAGCTTGTTCTAAAATGTTCGTATAAATCATCAGATGCTGACGGATCGTAATCATAAATTTCTATTGGAATATCACATTTGGAAAGATAATCTACCATCATTCCTTTAACAACATCCTTATCCAACCCTCCATTATTAGTTCCTAAAAGTGGAAAAGCTACGGAGGTTATTCCGTGACTAGCATATGTGTCAACGAATTTTTGAAGTCCTTTTTCGACATATTCATATTTACTCGGATATTTCCAATGGAATTTTGTAGGGAAATTAAGAACCCACGGATCCTTATCGTCCCCTTTATATATCCAGAGTTTGCCAATCCCAATTAAATGCTGATGACAGTAATCTTTATATATATCAAACATCTTAGGATAGCGCAGTTTATAAACCAAAGCTATACCTTTACCCATAACTCCAACACAATTTACTGTATTAACTACAGTTTGAGCTTTTGTGTTAAATATATTACCTTTTACAAAAGTTATATTGTTCATTCTTTTACGATTTATAGATTAGCCATTCTTTCGTATCTGCCCTTGGATTTGGATCCATCAAATAGATTTCTGAGGGAGGATTATTCTTATCGAATATTACCGATGGATATATAATTGTTCCAGAAGATATGAAATTCTTTATTGCTCCTTTGTTGATGATAGTACCACCTTTGACTAGCATATAAGCACAACCATTCAAGTCGTAGTCAGAAGAAATTGTTATTGAATCTTCATCTTCCGACATATTAAGAGATCTATTGTCATGAGAATACATAGAATAGTTTACTTCTATCTTATCTATAATTTCATCATCTCCAAGATATTGAACTAACAAATTCTTTTGAAATTCATCATAGCAATAAATTTTGCAGGAATCAAGACAACTAAAATCTAACTCGTCAAGCACCAAAAATTCCTGCTGAGATTGTTCCTTTATATGTCCCATATACATATGATGAAGGGCATGATCAAACTCACCATGCTGCTTTGTCATATAAAATGCATCCGAAATATCATTATAAAGATAACTTGTTCTGAGCATTGATGGCTCAGAATCTACCTTATAAACTGATGCAAAGTTTGTTTGAAGGTTTCCGCTACTATAATAGCATTTACCAGGCATTTTTGCAATAATCTCACGTATGTCAAACTCAAAAAATACAGGCATAGGACACTTAGGCAAATGTAAATTACATGCCTGAGGATAATATGATTTATTCCACATAGTCAATGAGTCATCCCATCCTAAACATTCATTATAGAATTGTGTAGGAGATTTTGGACGAAAATAGAATCTTGCATAAGGGTGAGCTTTGTTTGTACGATGCACAACAGCTCCTGCAGCATCATATTTCAGCACTTTGGTTTTCTCTGCTTTGTTTCTACTCATTATCTTTCTATTCTTGATAATTTCTATTGCGTTGAACATGTGTGAGAAATGGTATACCTTAAGTCTACTGTAGCTATTCGTACTGCATTTTGATAATGTTTCGACAAACTTCACTCTGTTCAATTCAGGAATAAAGTCTCTATATAAGTCTGCTGTAAAGTCAACAGATTTATTTTTGCTGAAGGCAAACCAATCAATTCGATTCCTATATTGATGCAAGAAATCTTCAGTGAATATAATTGATGATGACGAAAGTTTAGTCCAATCAATTTTATCATTAATATTGTCAATAATAGAAAGGTCAAACTGATTATAATCAAATCTATTGTTTATTGATTGCCATATCAGAGAATCTTTATACTTAACCAAAATTTGATTTGTAAGCTCAATGTGATCTGAAATATATGACCAATCGAGAAATTTAACAAATTCATCAAGAACCTTTTCTTCCTGAATCTTAATGACCTTCTTGTTGGATGTGAGTACCTTCCAGTCCAAGAAGTCTTTATATTCTTTAGCAAAAGATAAATCAATATTCTGATTCTTTGATAGAGCGCTCCAATTAATATTTGCATCCTCTTCGATTGCTCGTTTCAAGTTCTTAATAGAAGGGGAGAACGACGGATTACTTGATAACTCAAACCAATTGATGTCAATGCCATCCATTAACTTAATAAGTGAGTCATCAATATGCAACTCTCTCTTTGCTACTGCATCGTCCCAAGATATGCAGCTTTTATAACAGGATCCTTGAGGATTTCACGCAGTTTTGCATCATTCCATTTGATCGTTGAATTTTTAGAAAGGGCATTCCAATCCCATTCTTTATCTCTATTCTCGAAAATAAAGCCGAAAGTGATTTTTGTACCTGCATTTGAGGATAATGCTTGCCAGTCCCAATCTTCATCAATGAAACTGCTAACCATATTATCATCAATGTTTATATCTTCTCTCGTAGATATAAGCTTAAAATTCAGACGATCTCGGTACTTACGTAGATACTTTCCGTTATGAGCAGGGAGAAGACAAATACCAAACTGACTTATATAATTCCAATCCCAGCGTTCAGGTTCAAGTTCATAGAATACGTCATTTTTCTGCTGAATGGAATCAAGTTTGGTCAACTCGGAAAAATCCCAATTGTATTTCCCATCATTAAGTTTTAATTTAATGATAGCTTTCCATGTTCTAAACACATAAGTATCGGAATCATAGACAAACATATTGTTGGCTACTTGAGATGCTGATAACGCTTTATAATCTACATAGCTATGCTCTTTGCAGACAAAGTCGTCAAGGTTAAGAATCGCTTTATATATATAGCTATAATTCCATTCGTATCCATCGGTAGGATTATATTTTTCCGACAACTCCAATAAATCAGCAGGAGTATACAATGATGTGAGTCTTTTCCAACACTGCTCCTTTGTATCAGATTCAAGATTTACTATGGAGTCTTTTATATGTTTAAGATTGTCCTTAACATATGTACGATGGATTTTTTCATTTAAGATAATATCCCAATCCCAATATGGAGCATATTGTGCCAGATTATCAACGATAAAACCAGTATCAAATCGTTTGGTTATAATGGTCCAATCCCATACAGCATTTTGAAGATCCTTCCATTTAAGAATCTCTGATAATGCCATATTTTCATTCAAAATATTCCAATCAAGATGATCTGCTAAGTTTGGAGTGCTCTTAAGCAATAATCCAAAATCCATATCCTCCATATTTGAGATGCGAGAAGATACGATGTTCCAATCAAGATAATCTGCTTTGCTAGATAGAATATTTAATAATATCTTATCTGTAACTAATTCTGATAGCAGATACCAATCCCATACGCTATCCAATTCAAGATCATTAAGATCATTATCATCAAGCAAAGGAGTAATTCTGCTTATTGCAATATCTTTATCCCATAAAGACAAGTAGTCCTTAAAATGGGTATGCAAGAACGCAGGATCAACTCTGTTAGTTAAAACAGACCAGTTCCAATAATCGACATAATTCGAGATGTGTTCTTGTATGAAACTTACATCAAAATTTTTAGAAAGTACTGACCAATCTAATGCAGATTTGCAGTTGTCCAAATAACCTGGATTTTCTTCTAATAACGGAATCAATCTTTGGGATATAATCTCTTTATTCCATTTTTCACTAAGATGATGGAAAATGAAATTGACGCTAAGATTTGAAGATAGTCTATCCCATATGTTGTTTATGAACCAACTATTTTCTTTTAATGTTATTTCTGCAATTTCGTTAATATATACAGATAGTCCTAATGTGTCAAAGTACCGCTCAATCAAATCGGATGATGTTACGTTTAGCCAACTTGTAATAGCATCAGTGTGAGCGTTTAGCAATGCACAAAATCTCTCATCAGTAGCGATAGTTTTGTTCCCTGCGAGTTTAATCCAATTCCAAGGAAAATCTAAAAACTTCATCACTATATCATAATCGTTAACTATAGATGATACAAATGATGCGTTTTCATCACTCTTCATCCACTGAATGTGAGAATCAAAGAACTCGGGTGTAAATACGGTTGAAGAACGTTTCATCCATTCGCTGTAAAGAACTTTATCTTGGCCAATATCTAGTAAATCTTCTGATCCTGCAAAATTTTGATTTCTTGACAAGCCACTCCAATCCCATGAAAAATCAGGGTATTCAGTTATAAGTGATATGTCTTTGATATTTTTAGAAATATAGGTATAATCGCTAGCAGAGTCGATTTTTACATGATATTTTTTGAAGAACTCTGGAGTCCATTCAATATAAGGATATTGTGCAAAACCAGCGATAAAACTGGACGTGTTCCAAATTAACAGGTTACACTTTTCCAAATACTCGATTAGTTCATCTGACCATATATAATTCTCCTTTGAACCAAGATTATAAGAAATCAGAAGTCCTTTTTCTTTTATAGATTTCACAACCTCTGCAAACTCACTGTTTGTAACAACAGATTTTATAAAGTTATTGTCTGAGAAAATTTTATCGAGGACAGTCTCTATATATACAGCAATATGGTCCTGCAATACACTAATGTTTTGTATTACAAGATTTACATCTGCTTCTTTGGCAAAATATGACCAATTCCATCTCTTATGACAATATTTTACTATAAGGTTCTGGTTAGATAATGGTAGCCAACTGGTAAGATTATAGAAATCAATATTTAGATAATCTATGTTATTAACTACAAAATCTACTTCAAGGAAAGGCTTTACGATTTCCCAATCCCATTCGATATTTGTGTTTACATCGCATAGCATTAATCTCTGAGCTTGTTGCTTGGTTATATCACTTCGCGAAAGTACGACGCTCATTTCCCAGGCATATTTAGCATATGACTCAATAATGAAGCTAACAGGTAATCTACGAGATAGAGTAATCATGTCAAATTTTGAGCATGATTCTCCAATATGCTGGATAATAATATCTTCAGGACAACATTTTGATATGTAGTCCCAATTATTGTTATTGCACAATTCATTATAAATAATATAGTTATATGTATCTATATCGCCCCAATCGGTTCTAGAATCTCTTACTATAAAATTAAATTCATCTTGCTCTATCTCGTCTTCAAAATAGCGTATTTCATTATAATTAATTGTTGAATCAGCATTATTGATCAACTTTGAATATAACGCCTTCTTAATTTTCTTATTTAGGAGATACGCATTTTGCTCTCTATATAAAATATCGGTTGCTGCAACAGATACTTTATCATTTATCAAAATAATGGGATAATAATCTTCATTAAGTTGATAGAGACAAACGTCAACACTTTTAGAAAAGTATTTCATTTCAGAAAGTGTATTTGCTTTAAACACGTTTGTAGTTTTATTAGACTGAAGATTAATTCGATTTATTAAATTATCAGCATAATCTATATCGATTTCGTCGGGATCAAAGTCAGTAACTACCTTAATGTCTGTAATTTCAGAAAAGAAACCTAATTCTGCGTAGAATGGGAAATCAACTGTGTCTATTAATAGTTCAGACTTATTGACATTTTCGAGCAATCGTTTCTTCCCTTCATAGAATGAGAATTTACAGTTCATTTCTAAAGCCTTTTTACCCAATCTGGTAAGACGAATATATTTTATGGCTTCTTTTTTTGCGGAAATTTCCTCATTTGCTTCTTCTGAATTCTCAGATTCTGAGTTTTCTTCAGAACATTGATCAACATTATCAGACTCTTCAACAGCGAGATGCCATTTGAAAATGGAATCAATCATGCAGTTAAAAAGAGAAATCTCAGCTTGATCACGATAGAAACGTTTGTTACCGAATGTTTTTTCAGCAACATCAAAACCGAGAGTTAAAGCTATATCCTCCTTTGTTATTTTATTGTTCTCTAGTGAACTAATCAATCGAAGTAAGATTAACTCTAATTCAGACAGTTCTTCCGTTTTATAGAATCGTACGGCACATAAAGTTTCCTTAACAGGCCATTCACGTAGTTTCTTATCTCCTGCTTGCGATTTATAAACAAGAGTACCATTGTTTATTATATCGTTGTATTGCATAATTACTTATCTGAAATATTATGTAAATGCTGTAAATATATACCATACCATAGTCCTGTTCCGCTTACATGGATTTCTTTAATGTTAAATTTATCCATTAACGAAAGGAACATAGGTAAACCAAGACGCATAGTAATTTGATCATCCAATTTTTTGTTGCCTTTGGATGCTTCAAAGTCAAAGTCGTTCAAATCTCCAACCGTATCAAATTGGCTCAAGATTGCCTCTGTACACGCATTGATACAGTCTTCTATTTTTTCTCTTGTCATCACTCTATCATGCTGGGCTGCATTATTCTTGCCTCCCGTAGCATGTGTGATTGCAGTTCCAACACTAATACAGAAACTTTCTGTGTCTGAAGTCATAGCTTCACCCATATTTTTATAGAACGTAATAAGACGTTCTTTAATTTTCTGGTCACTACGGCTTAATGCCTCTCCGACAGGAGTGCTTCTGTCAGAATCAAGGAACAGTATATTTCTTAATGCAGTTGTTCCAAGATTGATACTATATGAATTTACCAAATCGTTTTGACTGAATACTGAAACCTCTGTAGATCCACCGCCTTGGTCAATCATGATCACATGCTCTGATGTGAGCATTTCTTGTTTGTATTTTGAACTAAACAGGTAAGCAAACATCGTTGAAACGGATTCTTCTTTCTTTGATAAGATACGGACATTGATACCTGTTTTGTCCTTGATGAAAGATACGATTTCATCACGATTTCGTGCTGTTCGATATGCAGCAGTTGCTACAGTATAAACGACATCAACGTTCTCGGTTTGCATCACCCTTTTCCAATTTCTGATTGTAGGTAATACATTTCTCTCGAAATAGGTCATATCCATTTCGTTTTGCGAATCAAGGCCTTTTCCTGTTTCTGTTTTATTTGCATTTCTAATGAAGTTCTGAAAATTGAATTCATCTACTTTGGCACTACGAATCACATCTTGGTCTTTACCAATAAGACATTTTACTGCTTTTGTAGATAACTCAAGGACTGCAATCTTTGGGTTGTTACGATCTGCGTATGGACGTAACCAAGTTTCTATCACTCTTAAATGTCCATCTGTTGCAGGATTAATATCTCGTGTATTAAGATTGGCAGATCTGTTCTTTGAGATTGGACGTGGACGCTTTCTCATAAGTTTATGTTCCCATCTTATGACTCGTCCATTAGGATTGTTCTTTATGCTATCGAATACATTTTTGTATATAGCTTCGCCATCTTTATTTTTGTAAGCTGAATAGTGGGCACTATTTCCTACAATAATTAGTAATCTCTTTGCACGGGATAATGCAACATTCAAACGATTTGGGGACTTAGCAAAACCGAAATCATTTTGTCTCCTATAACCCAAATCCTTATAAACACGGAAATCTGGAGCTTGTTTCTCATTTTCTGCAATACTATTGCTGCGTACTAATGAAACAATCACAATGTTTCTTTCCATGCCTTGGAATCTATCTACAGAACTTGGTTTTAATGTTAGTTTTCCAGAATAATTCGCTTGTAGTCGCTTGAGTTGTTTTAATTGGGCGCCATAGAAGGTGATTAAACCAATCTCTTTATCTTCCTCATTGTTGAATCTACTATTATACTTTGCAAAAGATTCTGATTCTGCAAATTGAGACAAAACCCATTCAATTGCATCCACCTCACCTTTATTTGTTCGTGAAGTACCCTCTGCAATCTCTGGTGAGTTAGTGTCAATCCACACAACATGGTTTTCTGGTGATAAAAGTCCTTCTATATCGATACCATGATAACGAGAGAATGGTGTTCCTTCTGACTCATAATCTTCATTTATGAAACCACATTCCAATCCACCATCCTTTGTGTAGAATTGTTCAATAACCTTGTTGATGTCGGGATGCATTCTGTATTGTTTTCTAAACGTTCCTTTTATAGAATGATTAGCTTGCATAAACAATCTTTCAAAATGTGATTTCTCTAACTGGTCAAAATTGTGACGAACAAATTTTTCCAGTTCAACAATTTGCTCTTTTTCTTCAATATCAACAGATTGCAATGCTTGATAATGAAGTTTATATAGAATGTCTTCTCTGTCTAAGTTTGGCGGCAACTGACGATGGTCACCAATTATAATCGATTTAGTACCATAGACTAAAGGCATAGACAGTTCAGAAGGTGTAGCCTTTGATGCTTCATCTTGGACAACTACATCAAAAGCAAGATGCTCGTCGTCTTTGAAAACATTCTTGTAACGCTTCATAAAACGACTTTCAGTGTTTTCTTTATGTGATTCTATTGCAGCATAATTCTTTTCTGTTATTGAACTACATGTAGCACCAATCACATTACAATTGCTTCTATAAAGATTAAACACCAACTTACGAATGTCCATAGGAGGATTCTGCATGAAATGAAACCATGCCTTCTCTATAGATTCATCTTGTATCTGAGACCTATTAACAATATTTTTTAACCATCTTACCAAAGCAATATTGTTTGGGTTAAATAGTTTGTATTCTTCTGACTCTTCAATTGTTTCATTGTCTTCCTTTAAGATAAAGTTTTTAGAAAAGTCAATACCTGCCCATTTCATCATTTCGGTTATTGCATAAGGCAATCCTTCTGATGAAAACTTATCACCTGCACCTATACGAATAGGTTTGACAAGATTGTGTTCTGAAAACTTCAAGCGATCCAAAGCATTATCTACAGCCAAATTTGCCTCTGAAGTCAAGAGCGTTCTGTCTTTGGAATTGGACAAAGCCAACTGCCATATCAGTTCGGCAATAGCAGTGGATTTTCCTGTTCCTGGAGGACCTTGAATTACTGCTAAATCTTTAGCTTCTACTGCTTTTGCAATAGCTTCTACTTGCCATTCGTTAAGATGAGAATTTAATTTGTTATCTTCTATCAACTTAACTCGTTCTTTTATTTTATCTTCTTCAATAGGAGTTGCCTTGCTTGCGTCGAAAAGATAACTTGCAAGCATAGGATTACGTAATTGCTCAAAGTTTTCTGTTATATAATCGAAAGACTCTTGTAAACGATTTACTTTCTCTGAATCACCAGTTAAATCCGTAGCAACTTTCGTAAGTTTCTTTTCGCTTATAAGTCTATCAACCGCAGTTATATTAGACTTGTCAACAACAAATGTTAAAACTGGATAATTTACATTTTTAAGTTTACCAATTTCAACACCATTGCAGCTAAAGACTTCTCCTCTCAAGGTCCCGATTACAACGGATTCATGTTCTTGCTGACCAAAAACATTTCTCTCTATTAAGAATTTGTCTAAAGCTAATAATGGATTAATCTCGAACTCAAATGAGATAGGAGCATATTCCTTAGTTTCTCCAGTTTCTTCGTCTTCTACAGTACAACCATTTTTAATTTCATTCAATATATCACCTAACGCAGAATGAAAGTCTCTTGCTTGCGAATGACTGCCATACGATTGTCTAAAAGAAAGTTCTCCAACTTTGTTTGATGTGATAACAATATTGGGGAAACAATCCTCGAGTTGAGCCTCTATTTCTTCCTTTTTGTTTTTCTGATAATCCCATATTCTTCCCTCAATAAATGGTTGTGGGAAGAAGTTCATATACAAGCATTCACATTCTTCCTCGAATGCCTTAAGCAACACTGGAGAAAGAGAGTTAATATTCGCATAGAAATTCCAAGAGTCCTTCGTTAATGGTATAAGTTCTGCATCGAACTTTTGCTTGAAAGACTTCTGAAACAACTCAAATTTAGACTCAGTGTTTGCTTTAACAACGAGTTTTCCGTCAGAAGCGTGCAATTTTGCAGTATTTACATCAAGCAAAATCGGCTGCTTCATATATTGAAGCAAACATTTATTGATTTGCGTAAAGATTTTCCAAATTTCACGTATGGACTTTTCTTCACCTTCTAATTTTACGATGTCTTCCGCTACTTGCTCACGAATATTCTGTTCATCAGCTTTTTTCTTGCTTAGTTCATATTTCTTATTGTCAAAAAGATCAACTCCCTTTTCTCCTAAAATCATGACCTTAATTTCATCATTAACGTTAAGTACTTCATTAACATGAAATTTGCGAGCGGGAATCTCTGTAAAATGTACCAAGCCAGAACTTCTGTCTTCAAGTTCAACAAAAGCGCCAAAATCTACAATTGAAGTAACTTTTGCGTCAACTATTTCTCCTTTATTGTATGCCATAAAAATAATGGATAATCGATATTAATAACACTCCTAAATTACAGGTTTGCTATTTCCTTCTTTCTATACTTAATCTGTAGTACTTTTCTTTTTTTATTATACAACTTACATATTTCTATCACAATTTTCTATCACAATATACACACCCTCTATTTCTTACTCCACTTCCTATACTCTTCCCAAGTCTTTCCCTGCTCTATCAATTTCAAATTCTCTTCCGAAATTATCACTCTATCCACCTTATCAAGAGTTATACGCCCTTGCAATGTTGGCTCTGCAAGCATTGTACGCTCATACCACTCAGTCTCTTCATACGACTCTGTTGTTATCGAAATATAAGTCAATCCTCCCACGCTACGTTTCGCTAAATCATAATCTTTAATCATAAATTTAGTGAAATTAAATGCTGCCAAATCATACAACAAAGCATTTATATTCACATCCTCGTTGCGAGGTATCAACAACAAATAGTGCGCAGTTTTCTTTTCTGTCGAGAATGTCGCATTTTTCAACTCTTCATCCACCATCTCCTCTTGTGCCAAATCCTCACGTTTCTCAAGTATAGAACCATGCGTAGAGCCTTGTTGCGCTTCTCGTCCTTGATTCATCAATGCCAAAATATCTTTACTCATCGGTGTTACATCCGATTGAGGATATTTATCAACCAACTCCGTCAATGCCTGATAGAATTGTTCCTCTTGTTGTGTTTTTCCTATACTCAACGCATTCAAAAATGCAAATTTCGGCATCAACGAACTCATCGAATAATTCGCCACCATATTACTATAATTAGCAAATACACGTTTAAATTCTCCTTTACTATATGCCTCGTATGTATCAGCATACAACGAATCCTGCATTTCCAACATCGCTTTTGTGCGCTCTATATAATCTGGTTGCGACAACACCGCTGCATATTTACTTTCTGGATATTCTGCAACAATCTTCTGACGATAACCCTCTTGGCCTTCTTTATCATCCAACTTACCGCAAAGTCTATAACTTGAATAATATCCCTCCAATTCTCGCTCATCTTCAGCAAATCTACGCTGAAACTCTTGATATGTCTCAAGCGACATCGACCAATCGTTCAACTTTTCGTCATAAATCTCTGCCATGGCATATAGCGCATCTGCTATTGCCACATTCGATGCCGCTATAGCTGCACTATCTTTAGGTATTTGCGACAAATAATACTCCGGCTTATGATGCGCAGGCACTGCATCTGTCTCTCCAGATTGGTCCGATCCGTCAGACAAGTCCGATTCGTCTGTCGTCTGTTGACTGTCGTCTGTTGACATAGAAGCCGTACTCACCTTATTTGCTCTACGCCAATTATCTTCCAACACACGTTTACCCCATTTCTGCTTAAATTGCTGAGCTCCTTGCGTTTTCAACTGTTGATTATAAAAATACCAATCTTTCGCACCTCCTGCCGTAGGCATCGACATACTTGGGCGTGTCGACTCTTCAAACCCCTTTGTTTCTGCCTCTTTTGCCAATCGAGCTGCCTCTTCTTCCTCTGCTTTCACATCCTCAATTATCTTTTCTACTATCTTCAACTGCTCCTCTTCACTCAATGTCGCTAAATACTGAAGGCTATCCTGCAATTCTACTGTATTATAGTTTACTGCCAACTCACCCAAAGCTTCACCCAATTTCATCACTCGCTTATAATCAGGATGTTCTGTATTCAATATCCCCGACGCTTCCTGATAACAAGGATGTGCATCTATATACTCTTTTTGCAAATAATATAAGTCTCCCAACAAAACCATCACAGCTGCTTTCTCCACTCCTCCTCGCGTACTTTCCTCAATTGCAAGCTTATATGCCTCTATTGCCTCTGCCGTATCTTTATGATTCAAATAAATATTACCTACTACAGTGTAAATCTGATCTTTATAGTCCTTATTATTTGAATTCTTCGCCATACGTTTCAACTTCTTCACATTCTTCTCCCATGCCTCGTCATTACATTGCAACATCATCAATCGAGCATTAAACTCCATCGGATACGTTTGCGATTGACGCACTGCCAACTTAAAGCATTCTGTCGCCTTATCTCTTTGATTTTGCTCAAGATACAACTGCCCAAGCAAATAATTAAATCGCGACGACAAATACTTATTACTCTCCTTCTTAGTTGCCAACTGCAAATAAGGTATTGCGTCCTTATAGTTATTCTCCTTCATCAACAAAAACGCTTTCACCTCAGCATAATCCTTGTTCAATCGCTTCACAACATCATTCTCTTTTATCTGATCAAACACCTGCCAAGCCTCATACACCCAATCCATTTCCCCATAAGCTCGTGCCTGCCAAATACGTGCCTCACAAACTATCTCCAAATCCGATGGATAATGACGCTGAATATACCCAAACGTCGATGCTGCGCCCAAAAAATCGCCTTTATGCAATTCCGATTTCCCCAACAAAATCCACGCCTCTTTCACTCCATGCACAAACTCCTCTTGATTATAAAAATACTGATATTTAGGCTCTTTCCATCTTTTTTTATTTCTCTCTGGCTTCTTCGTAATCGAGTGCTTCTTTATAGCCTTACGACATTTCTCTATCGAACGCTCCATCTGCGACGATGCCACACTCTGATTCTCCTTATAACTAATAGGATACATCTCTATCAACTGCGTAAAATTATCCTTCGCACCCTTATTTATCACCTTTTGACCCTCAATATAAGAAGATTCAGCATTAAATCCAACATTATATTTCGTACACATCTGATGATACCCACGTGTCGCACCCGTATTCTTCTGCGTCGAACACCCCGTGATTATCAACAATATTGCAAATATATAAATCAATTTTTTCATATTATACTAACGCAATTTTTCACCTTTTATTATAACCCACAAAATTACAATTTTTTTCTGAAACTAACAATACTATTTTTCACAAATTCCATAAAATCAATCATAAAATTATCCACCACAAATCAATAAAGAAAAAACTTCCACATAAAAACAATGCCGCAACTTCCTATGTTACGGCATTATCCATCAAACACATATCTATTTTATCTTACTTCTTCAATCTTCGCTTCAAATCTTCATTTCTATTAATCTTATCAAAATAAGGTTTTGCCTCTATATTCTTCAAATCCACCCCTTCTGGCAATACAACCTTCTGACTAACCTTCCTCAAATCTTGAAAATCAATCAAAACCGTTCTACCTTCTCTCGCCCAAGTCAAAAAATAATACTTATCCGAAAAATCTTTATGTACAAAACCATATTTCTCTACCCAAACATTCTTTCCGCCCTCAAATGTTATTTTTTTCAATCGTTTAAAATCTTTATCTCTCACATATTCAATCTTTTCGCACACTCCATAATCCCCAAGCGTATCACCCTCCTCAATTGTAAAATCCATAATCAGCACCTCTCCACCATCATAATACCTCCAAATCTTCTGCGCCTCTACGTCCTCTCTCACCAAACAATAAAATCTAAATTCATCCCTATAATACTCAGCCATATATGCTTTCTTGTAAACCATATTATCCACAATCGAATCACCATCCAATTTATAATACTCAGTATTTATATCATCATCTTCCAACCATTCGCCATCTTCTGCTATATGCGAATACGTCCGCTTATATTCCTTTTCAATCTGCCAAACAACCCCCTCTACAAGTATCGGATTATAAGCCATAACATCCACTAATAAAAACACTAAACAACCTAATAAAAACAAACGTTTCATAATAACCTCCTATTTTTTAAATTATTTTTCAAATATCACTACACATCCGCAACAAAGCGTTTTTGTTAGATTAGACTCCAATAATCCCAAAAAGTAAAATCCAATCCCCCCCTTCTCCCTATTCCCTACTACTTGCTCCCTGCTCCTTACCCTCTACCTACCTTCAACATAGGATAAATATATCATAAATATACTATAAATATAGGATAAATATACTATAAACATACTATAATAATATCTGCAAGTACACCAAAACCCATCCAACGGCAATTTTCTCAAATTTCAAATTTCAAATTTCAATTATTATTTGTACCTTTGC
>JAFYSF010000033.1 GCA_017559505.1 Paludibacteraceae bacterium
GTTTATTTACTCGCATTTGTAATAAAATAACAACCATAACAGTTTTACAATATATTAACTTTATAAATAAAAAACCTATTGGAAGAATAAAACATACTTTAATTTAATTCCGCCAACGGGTTATATTTATAGTATATTTATCCTATGGTGAAGGTTACTGTTGGTTAGGTCTTCGTTGGTCTTTGTCAACTTAGTTGAAAAAGACCCTCTAGCCAACCTTCTATCAGACTGAAATTAAGAATTATAACAATTAGTAAACAAACAAAAAAAACAACTGTATACCCCACAAGTTAACATTTGCACATATTATTATTTTTTTGTAACTTTGCAAAATATTTAATTAAAACAAAAAAATATATAATCACAATGAAAAAATTACTCCTTTTTATTACTTTTGCAACGATTATTAATAGTGCATTAGCCCAAAAATCATGCGCAACAATAGCCGACATTTGCGCTCAAACAAATAATACAGAGGTATTATACACTGGCACAGCAACCACTACATTCTATGCCTCTGGCGGAATTTTAATACAAGACGAAACTGGATATTTATATGTAAAAAATGGCACACTATCGGAATATGGCTCATCGAAAATAAAGACAAAAATGAAAATTACTAACATTTTGGGCATATTCAAAAGCGCAACCGATAGAGAAATGCCTCAAATTCTCATCGAATTCAACGACGATGCTAATGCTATAAAAATAGTAGAATCTTCTGCTACATTCAACATAACAGACATAAACATTGATGACCTATTATCCAATCCAACCCAATACGAATGCCAACCTATTAGATTAACTGATGTAGAAGCATTTGAATCAAACAACACATACTATCTCGGTTCTGAAGAAAAGAAAATATCTCTTCTAAAAGGTTGGGATGTAATAATTCCTACCCGTGGAACATTCGAAGGCTATTATGGAAGTGACAATAACTCAAAAGGATTCGTAATCCCATCAGCCAATCATGTTACTGCCACAGCGTATAAAACAATTCTTGATCTCAAAGAAGCATTCTACGACAACAATCCACAAAACCCACTAAGCATAATCGATCCTGTAATAGTAAACTATGTCCGCACTAACTCAGACAATTCCATTGATGTTTACGCACAACAAACAACCATAATGTATGGCATGCAAGAAACTAAAGGAATTCTACTCAAGATTGAATACTACGATGGCACTATAAATGTTGGCGATAAACTTAGTGGAATCAAAGGGTTATTCTCTCATTTTGAACTTGACAACAATGGCAAAATAGCTCATGGCGCGACCATGACAATATCCACTACAGATGCTAAAAACATTGTTGTTGAAAGCAAAAACAACAAACAAAACACCACGTTAATCGACGATTTAGAATACGTTACCGATGGCAACACTATCAACTATGAATTCATTCTTGCCATTACACCTAAAGGCACAATAACAAAATCTGCCAACCAATATATCCTAAAATCTGGATCTAAATCTGTAATTCTTGAAGGTTTAGATTTCAGCCAATACGAAGGACAAAATTTTGCAGTTGCAGGAGTTGTTGATGCGGGAAATATCCACCCAGGTAAAACTTCTATCGTATTACGCAAAGAAACAGACATTATTGCCACAAGCTACACATTCAACTCTATCGCCGAAATGAAAGAAGCAGGTGAACCATTGGCAACTGGCACAACTTACTCACTAACAAGTAATGCGTTAGTAACACACATACACTCGTGGGCTGGCGTTGATGCAACAATATATGGCATATTTGTTCAAGATAGCACAGCTGGATTATACATCGAAACGCTCTCTGATCCAAACATTACAATAGGAGATTCAATCTGCGGAATGACAGGCACATATCATAAATACCTATCTCAAAAAGATGGTTCAAATTTCACAGTCATATCAAGCAATAATCTCGACAAAATACAACCTGAAGAGGTAACAATGGAAACACTTGCTTTAAATCCAGAAAAATATGCAAGTCAAGTTGTGAAACTAATGGGAGTGGGTCATGGCTCTCGCCAAGTTGACAATTACGGACAAACTCAAACAGAAAACTATCTCTATCAAGATTCGTACGAAATGATATATAACATCTGGGACTACACTCTATACGAATATAACAACATAATCGGAGTATTCGACTATGGTAGTTACCAACCTTTCAGCATCGTACCTCTCAGCCAAAACCACATCGAAGAAGGCGAATACATTGGAGATGCAATAGACAATACTTCCTCAGAAAATCACACTATCTACATAGACGATAATATAATATTCGCTCCAGAAGCTACAAATCTCAAATTATACAATATAAACGGATTATTAATCGAAGATATTCAGGCTAATACATATAATATTTCGCATCTCAAATCTGGGCTCTACATCATTATAGCCCAATATCAAAACCACATATCTACAGTTAAAATAATAAAATAACAACATTAAAAAAATATTTATTATGAAAAAATTCTTTTTGAAATCACTGTTTACATTTGCAATAGTTTTGTGCGCCTCTCCAATTCTTGCAAATGAAGAAAAAAACACAATTGTAAAACCCTTATTAGCTGAAGATGATGCAACCCTATCTGGCATCTCTCATAATGGCAAGTGGGCAGTAGGATATGCATACAACAATAGTGACAATGCAGGATTTAACATCTCTGCGTCATTGTGGAATCTCTCTACATACGAACGTACAATCCTCGCAACCGAAGAAGAAGGTATGTCCGAAGCCAACTGCGTTAATGATGAAGGTACAATCATCGGAGGCTCATACCTCCACGAACCTGCATATTACACAAATGGAGAATGGCATATCTTAGAAATGCCTGACGGTTACACTATGGGAACGGTCACTGCTATGACAATAGTTAATACCGACACAATCTTTGTTGGCCGTGTGCAAGATAGCGATGAAGCACAAAGCATCAATGCCGCAAAATGGATAAACGGCAAATACGAAAGAGCAAACCCAAACTCTATCCGTCGTGACCATTTAGGTGACCCTGCAAACGTAAATACATGCTATGGCATTTCCGAAGATGGCAAAATTATTATGGGTTGCCTTGAATACAATGCACGCCCTAATGCCACTCCTTTCGTTACAACTCCTGATACTGCTTTTATTATCGAAACTGCGAATGAACTAAATAAAAATCTAAGTTTCATTTGGTTCCCTAAAATGAGTGCTAATGGCAAATACATCACAGGAGCTTATCGTCACGTAATTTATCATGAAGGCGAAACTTACGCATCAACAGATACATATCAACCTTGCCTTTTTGACATAGAAACACAACGCTTCCAAATATTCGAAAAAGAAGGATACGAATGGGCTGGTAATGCAGTAGACAACAACGGAGTTGTATATGCAAAAAGTCCATTCACAGAACATCCTTATAGCCAAGGATACATCATCGCAAATGGAGATGTTAAAGAATTAGAAACTCTTTTACGTGAAAAAGGCGTTTCTGATGCTGCAATCGATGCCGCTTCTGCTCCAGCAGAAGAAGAATGCCCAAATAAATTAGGAACTATTATAGCAGTATCTCGCGACGGAAAAACTATCATTGGATGCGCTGGTCAATGCGTAAAATACAATTGGGTTGTTAAAATCGACACCGATGAAGTTAGCTACACCCCAATATCTTACGACAAACTCGCTGCATTCTACAACAATGGCACAATCATCCTCTCTGGCATGGTAGATGCTATCGAAGTATATAGCATAAATGGTGCATTAATCATGAATCAATCAGTTGAATCAGCATTTATTCCTGCTCAACTTGAAGAAGGGATCTATATTATAAAACTTTATAATAACACGACAAATACAATCTCTTCTAGTAAATTTATAGTTAAATAACCCAAAACAAAAACAATATAAAACAAAAAAACAGCAAAGAACTTGGTACTTTGCTGTTTTTTTTATAACTTTGCAGTCTAGATTATATATTGGGAAATTATTGCGAATTATATTACTAATCTCTTATATTTAATGAATTTATGAAAAAAATTGCAACTATTTTATGCGTAGCTTTATGCTCATTTTTCACAGCACAAGCTCAATTTACTACTCAACCAACGGGTGAGTTCGTAAATCTTCACACAGAAGACGTTCAACCAAAAGCAATTTCTGAAAACGGACTTTGGGCTTGTGGAGCTGCTATAGCAAATCAAGAAGGCTCTACATCAGGATGCTCAAATGCTGTAAAATGGAACTTAGCAACAGGCAAAACCATCTATCTCCAAGAAAGCGAAACAGACATGTGTGATGCTTATTGGATTAGCAACGATGGAACATTAGTTGGTGGTTCATATCTCAATCAACCGGCCTACAACCTCAATGGCGAATGGATTACATTAAAATTCCCTCGTCTAAATTGGGAAGGTCAAATGTCTGGCGAAGTAATTTCAATTCAAATCAATAATAATGACACAATTTTTTGGGGTTGGGTTTATACAAACACAAATGCAGCTCTCGCACGTTGGACAAATGGTAAAATAGATGAAGATTTCTCTGATATTGAACTTAATATGTACCACAACACCACACGTATTAACAACAAAAAATCAAATTTCCACAAACTACAAGCTGTATCAAACGATGGTTCTCGTATATTGGTATCTTTAGATTGGATTTATCTTCCTGTAGGACCACAATACAATACTACATTCGTTCAAAATGGCGAAAAAGTTCAAATTATCGAACGTGAATTTGACGAACGCTACGAACTTACGTCTTTTGTAGATAATGCAGTTATGTCTCCTAATGGCAAATGGGTATGTGGTGACATCTATGCTTTCCCTAAAGCAGGAACTGATGCAAAAGAAACTCACATTGCTTTCTTATACGATGTTGATAATGACAAATTAACAACTTTCGATGCTCTTCCTTCAGGCAAAGCCACTTCAGCTACAGCAGTTGACAACAATGGTAATGTATATTTTAGAAGCGTAAATAGTTCAGTTCCTCTCTGCAAACCATATATCTATAAAGAAAACGAATATATCGAGTTAGAAAGCTGCTTATTAGCTTATAGCGGTATCCGTGCAGAAGACATTGATGCAATTATCACTGACGAAGCCGAAGGTACCGATGAAGATGACCTAGGTCAAATTTGGGCAGTATCAGCTGACGGCAACACCCTTATTGGTGCTGGTGGCTCAACCAAAAGCGATATTTGGGCTGCTAAATTAAGCTGCACACCATACAACGTAACTCCAGCTGTAGCAGTTGAAAACGTAGTTTATAACAAACTTGGAGCACTTTATACTAACGGTACAATCGTTCTTTCTGGTAAAGCAGATATGATTGAAATCTACAGCATTACAGGGGCAAAAGTATTAACTTCTGCTATTGAAAATGCTACAATTAAAGCTAACCTTAACAATGGCATTTATATTGTTAAAATCTATAATGGCAACAATATTGCAACAAGCAAAATCATTGTGAAATAATTTTATAAACATAAATATAGAAAACACGAGATATTATACATCTCGTGTTTTTTTTGTTTAATGGTAACGCCTAATTTTATCTTATACTAATCTCACATATTTCTATTCAACTAATAGCTCATTTTTTGGAATAGGCATTAATATAGATATTTCAACACATACATCTCCAAATAAACAAAGAGGCACAACTAACGTTGCGCCTCTTTATCTTGTATAAATAACTTTGATTAGTCTTCGTTTTGAGTTGCTTCGTATTCTTTGAGAAGTTTGTCTTGAACATCACCTGGGCAAAGTTCGTAAGAAGCAAATTTCATAGAGAATGAAGCACGACCACCAGAAAGTGAACTCAATGCTGTTGAATAGTTAGAAAGCTCTTTCAAAGGTACTTTAGCCATAAGTTTTTCAAAACCTTTCACAGATTCCATACCCATAATGATAGCACGGCGACCTTGAAGATCTGACATTACATCACCCATACGATCAGATGGAACCAATACTTCTACATCATAAACAGGTTCAAGGATTTTTGGGTTAGCTTCTTTGAAGGCTTGAGCAAATGCATTACGACCAGCAAGACGGAAAGAGATTTCGTTAGAGTCAACTGGGTGCATTTTACCATCATAAACGATAACACGTACATCACGAGCATAAGAACCTGTAAGTGGACCTTGCTCCATACGATCCATAAGACCTTTCATGATAGCAGGGATGAAACGAGCATCGATAGCACCACCCACGATAGAGTTAACCAACACAAGTTTACCACCCCAATCAAGATTAACTTCTTGAACGTCGCGAGATTGGATACGATACTCTTGACCATTAAATTTATAGATTTCTTTAACTGGTTCGCCTTCTACATAAGGTTCAACGATGAGGTGAACTTCACCAAATTGACCTGCACCACCTGATTGTTTTTTGTGACGATAGTCGCTACGAGAAGCACGAGTAATTGTTTCACGATAAGGGATACGTGGTTCAAGATATTGGATTTGAAGTTTATCGTTGTTTTCGATACGCCATTTGAGAGTACGGAGGTGAAATTCACCTTGACCAGAAACGATAGTTTGACGAAGTTCTTTACTTTGTTCGATAATCCAAGTAGGATCTTCTTCGTGCATACGAGTAAGGATTTCGTTAAGTTTTTCTTCTTCACCTTCGTTCACAGGTTTGATAGCGCGACGATATTTTGGTTCTGGATAGTGAATGCCTGGGAAATCGTATTCACAACCTTTAGCATTAAGAGTATTACCAGTGCGAGTATCTTTAAGTTTTACAGTAGCACCGATATCACCAGCAACGAGTTGTTCTACTTCGATACGGTTTTGACCAGCAACACAGAACAATTGAGAGATACGTTCTTTACCACCATTACGAGAAATATTAGTAAGGTCATCACCTTTTTTGAGAGTACCACTCATAACTTTGAAGTAAACAACTTCACCAATATGAGGCTCAACAGAAGTTTTGAATACGAAGATAGAAGTTTCAGCATCTTTGTTAGGAGCAACTTCTTCGAGATTTTTAGTTACAGGTTTTGGCATATCGTCAACGAAAGGAACAACATTGCCAAGGAATTCCATCAAACGACGAACGCCCATATCTTTACCTGAGCAGCAGCAGAATACAGGGAAAATATCGCGACCAATAAGACCTTTACGGATACCTGAACGCATTTCATCTTCAGTAAGAGAACCTTGTTCGAAGTATTTATCCATAAGAGTTTCATCATTTTCAGCAGCAGCTTCAACAAGAGTATTGTGAAGTTCTTTTGCTTTTTCAAGTTCTTCAGCAGGTATATCAAGGATTTCAGGAGCACCACCTTCTGGTTTCCATCTGTAAAGTTTCATAAGAAGAACGTCAACCACAGCATTGAAACCAACGCCACAATTAACTGGATATTGAACCAACACAACTTTGTTACCAAAGCTCTCGCGGAGTTGTTCAACAGTTTGTTCGAAATTAGATTTATCAGTATCTAATTGGTTTGCGAGGAAAATTACAGGTTTTTTAGTTTGTTCAGTATAGCGGAAATGGTTTTGAGTACCTACTTCAACACCATATTGAGTATTAACAAGAATAAGGGCTTGGTCAGTAACACCAAGAGAAGTAATAGCACCACCCACGAAATCATCAGAACCCGGACAGTCGATAATATTAAGTTTTTTACCTAACCATTCAGCATGAATCACAGTAGGGAATACAGAATAGCCATATTCCATTTCAACAGGAAAATAGTCAGACACTGTGTTTTTAGTTTCGACAGCACCGCGACGTTTTATAACTCCACACTCATAAAGCATAGCTTCCACGAGTGTGGTTTTTCCAGAGCCAGAACTACCCAACAAAGAGATGTTCTTAATTTCGTTAGATTGATAAACTTTCATAGTATTTAGATATTTGTGCGATTTACGAATAACAACTTTGTAGTACCCATCAAATCGCTAGGTTAATTAAGATTGTGTTTTTGTGGCTGCAATTTAGTAATATTTTGCTTATTGAGCAAATTATTTTTTATGTTTTACAATAGTTTTTTTGATAAATTATAAGATAATACAATTTCAACCAATAAAAGATATCAAAAGAGTAATTTACAAGAAGTTGCAGATTAAATAATAATAAATAAGATGTCTTTAATCGAGATTTCATAATAAAAAACATATATACTTTTTCGTTTTTTTGAAAAATTTTGTTTTTGTATTATTGACAAAAAGGCATAAATAAAAGTTGTTGTTTGACAAAAAAGAAAATATATATGGACAATATAAACAAAAAAATATCATAAATCAGCCGTAAACATTTAGCGACTAATTTATGATATTTACATTCATAGAATCTTTTTATTTGCGATTAATAGTAATTGCACCTACTACAGACAATAAAATATACCAAAGTATTATAAGCGGTAGGGATTGTCGGAAAAGACAAACTGCAAAAATAACAACACCTATAAGGAATATGAAACGAATACGATTATCAGCCCAACGGAAATTATGGAATTTGAGAGAGAACATTGGCAATTCGCACACTAATAGGTATGAGAATAGTAGGACTGCAACCAAAATCCACCAAGGCGAAATAGTAGCAATTAAAGACTGATAGCCATACGCCATACCGAGCCAAAAGATAGCATTAGCAGGTGTAGCAAGCCCTATAAATGAAGAGGTTTGACGCTCATCAATATTAAATTTGCCAAGACGATAGGTTGAAAAAAGTGTTATAAGAAATCCCAAATAAGGCAAATAGGTCCATACTTCAGCAAGAGGAGCAAGCAATCGGAAAGCTATCATACCAGGTACAAGACCGAATGTAATGACATCGGCAAGAGAGTCGAGTTCTTTACCGAGAGGCGACGACACATGAAGTAGTCGCGCCACTGCCCCATCCATAAAATCTAGCGTTGCTCCTATAAGTACAAAAAGCAAAGCCATATCGAAACGAGAATTATAGGCAAATATGCATGCTATAACACCAGAGAACTGATTAAGAAGGGTTATTGTGTTTGGGATATGCTTTTTACAATTCATAATTCATAATTCATAATTAAACAAACCGCATCAACCTACGAAATTTAGAAAAGACACGAGAAGCTATAGTCTTGCTACTCGTGTCTTATACCTAAAATATATTTATTATTTGCAAGCGCAACGAGGTTTGAGTTGTTTGAAGAAGTCGTTACCTTTGTTATCAACAAGGATAAATGCAGGGAAGTCAACTACTTCGATTTTCCAGATTGCTTCCATGCCAAGTTCAGGATACTCAACGCATTCGATGCTCTTAATGTTGTTTTGAGCAAGAATAGCAGCAGGACCACCGATTGAACCAAGATAGAAACCACCATGTTTTTGACAAGCGTCAGTAACTTGTTGTGAGCGGTTACCTTTAGCCAACATAATCATACTACCGCCATGTGATTGGAAGAGGTCGACATAAGAGTCCATACGACCAGCAGTAGTTGGGCCCATAGAACCACAAGGGAGACCAGCTGGAGTTTTAGCAGGACCAGCGTAGTAGATAGGGTGATTTTTGAGATATTCAGGCATTGGTTCGCCAGCATCGAGGCGTTCTTTGATTTTAGCGTGAGCAATGTCGCGACCTACGATGATAGTACCATTGAGAGAAAGACGAGTAGAAACTGGATATTTATCCAATTGTTTGAGAACTTCGCTCATAGGTTGGTTGAGGTCGATGCGAACTGCGTCGCCTTCGCCAGCATTGCGGAGGTGTTCAGGAATATGACGAGCTGGTTGATCATCGAGTTTTTCGATCCAGATACCATCTTTGTTGATTTTACATTTGATATTACGGTCGGCCGAGCAGCTAACACCCATACCTACAGGGCAAGATGCGCCGTGGCGAGGCATACGCACGATGCGGATGTCGTGAGCGAGGTATTTACCACCAAATTGAGCACCAAGACCGATGCGGTTAGCTTCTTCGAGGACTTGTTTTTCGAGTTCTACATCGCGGAAAGCACGACCGAATTCGTTACCAGTAGTAGGGAGTTCGTCGTAGTAGTGAGTAGAAGCAAGTTTCACGGTGAGAAGGTTTTTCTCAGCAGAAGTGCCACCGATACAGAATGCGATGTGGTAAGGAGGGCAAGCCGCAGTACCGAGAGTTTTGATTTTTTCGATCAAGAAAGGCACCAAAGTAGACGGGTTGAGGAGCGCTTTAGTTTCTTGATAGAGATATGTTTTGTTAGCCGAACCGCCACCTTTAGTCACGCAGAGGAAGTGGTATTCCATACCTTCGTGAGCGTGGATGTCGATTTGAGCTGGTAGGTTACATTTAGTGTTCACCTCATCGTACATGTTGAGAGGTGCGTTTTGAGAGTAACGAAGGTTTTCTTGAGTGTAAGTGTTGTAAACACCAAGAGAGAGAGCTTCTTCGTCGCAGCAGCCAGTCCATACTTGTTGACCTTTTTCGCCATGGATGATAGCAGTACCAGTGTCTTGACACAAAGGAAGTTGACCTTTGGCAGCTACTTCGGCATTGCGAAGGAAAGTGAGCGCAACGTATTTGTCGTTTTCACTTGCTTCTGGGTCGTCAAGGATTTTAGCAACTTGACGGTTGTGATCTTCACGAAGGAGGAATGATACATCGCGGAAGGCAGCTTGAGCCATAGCGGTGAGACCTTCTTTTTCAACTTTGAGGATTGGTTTACCCTCGAATTCGCTTACAGATACATAGTCTTTTGTAAGCAAATAGTACTCTGTTTTGTCCTCTCCGAGTTCGATAAGAGGTTGATAACGGAATTCAGCCATTTTTTTATAGAGATTAAAGGTTAGTTTTTAATTATTAATGGAGTGCAAAGGTAGCATATTTTTTCTGTATTTGCAAATATTGACGGGGGATTTTAAGGATTATTTTGTACCTACTCATAACGTGTGTTTTTTATCGGGATAAGGCTGAGGTAAGTGAGGAGAATTTTTTAGAGGGTGAGAATGGTGTGTGTTTATGATTTTAGGCTTAAGCGCAGATAAGGTTATAGTATATTTATAGTATGTTTATCCTATATTTATAGTATATTTATGGTATATTTATCCTATGTTGTAGGTAAAGAGAGAATGAGGAATGAGGAGTGAGGAGTGAGGATATGGATTTTGTAGATTTTCTAGATGTTCTAGATGTTTTAGACTCTCTAGATACTCTAGATTCTCTAAATTCTCTAGATACTCTAGATTTTCTAGACATATAAAAGTAATGGATATTCTAAAAATTCTGGGTGTAGTAGATGCTATAGACTTTATAGAGAGGTTGATTTATGAGAGATATTTTGAAAAAACATATAAAATATTTGGTGGTACAATAAATAATGTATATCTTTGCACTTTGTTATAAATGGCTGATATATGAATCCATACGAAATAATTGCTAAATATTATACTCCAGGAAGTGAGCTGTACAATATATTAGTGCGCCATTCGGAGGCGGTGAGAAATAAGGCATTGGCTTTGGCTCGCAAGCATCCGGAATTGGACCTTGACCTTGAGTTTATTGCAGAGGCGGCTATGTTGCATGATATAGGCATATTGGAAACTGATGCTTCGGGGATAAAATGCTTTGGCACACATAGATATATTGAACATGGATATTTGGGAGCGGAGATGATACGTAGAGAGGGCTATCCTCGCCATGCATTAGTGTGTGAGCGACATACGGGTACGGGATTGAAATTGGCTGACATCATTGCGAGAGAATTGCCTGTGCCACATAGAGAATTGTGTCCTGTGTCGTTGGAAGAACAGTTGATTTGCTATGCAGATAAATTCTTTTCAAAAACACGTATTGATTCGGAAGATTCATACGAACGCGTAGAGCAAAAGATGAAGAAATGGGGAGAAGAAGCGGTGACGCAACTGAAGAAATGGCACGAAATGTTTGAGTAAGGAGCAGGGAGAAAGGAGTAGGGAGCAGGGTGTAGGGAGCAGGGTGTAGGGAGTATTAATTTTTATATTTTTGGATTATGAGTAAGCTGACATTGGATAAGAGCAGTAATTTTGCTTTGCGAATTGTAAAACTGTATAAATATTTAACCACAGAAAAGCAAGAATATGTTTTGTCAAAACAAATTTTACGTAGTGGGACGAGTATTGGAGCTAATCTTACTGAAGCTGAGTTTGCTATAAGCAAAAAAGATTTTTTATCAAAGGCTCATATTGCATATAAAGAGTGTGCTGAAACACAATATTGGTTAAATTTATTGTATAAATCGGATTATTTAAACGCAGAACAATTTGAATCGTTGAATAAGGATTGTGTGGAATTATTGAAAATTTTAACAACAATAACTAAAACGACAAAAGATAATTTGACTAGAGAAAAAAAGAAATTTACACTTTAGTCCTTATTTCCTTAATCACCATGAATAATACACTGAAATACATTTTATTAAAGCCTCTATCGGTGCTATATGGCATTGGTGTAGGGTTGCGGAATAAGTTGTTTGACTTAGGGATTTTTCATAGTCATAAATGCGACTTAACAACGATTTCGGTGGGAAATATTACCGTAGGGGGTACGGGCAAAACACCTCATGCTGAGTATCTTTTGGAGTATTTGTCGAAACGAGTGTCAACTGCTTATTTGAGTAGAGGGTATAAGCGTTCGACCGCGGGATTCAAAATTGCGGACGAAAAAAGTACTGCCTCGACAATTGGAGATGAGGCATATCAAATATATCGTAAATTTGAGAATGTAACTGTGGCTGTGGACGGCAATAGAGTCAATGCATTGAAAAAATTACAACAACATAAGACTGAGCCTAAGGTAGTTGTGCTTGATGACGCTTATCAACATCGCAAATTACACCCAGATTTGAACATACTATTGATAGATTATAATCGCTTGACTTATCGCGATTTGATGTTGCCACTTGGCGAATTGCGCGAATCGAGCGAAAATACGGACAGAGCAGATATAATAATATTCACCAAATGTCCAGACACGATGCAACCGGTGGATATGCTCTCTACTCGAACTCAAATCAATCCATTCCCCTATCAAACATTGTATTATACAAGTCTCTCATACGGAGAGCCAAAAGGGCTTTTTACGGACAAAAAAATAGAGCTATACGGCAAAGAGGTGCTACTGGTTACGGGAATTGCACAACCACAACATTTGCACAAACATTTAGAACAATATGCAAGCCTTATCACAGCATTGAAATATCCTGATCATCATAGATTTACATCATACGATATACAAGAAATAGCAGAAGATTATGAGGGATTGGCGAACGGCAATCGTGTGATAATCACGACAGAAAAAGATGCTGCAAGATTGATATCAATGGAGATACCAGAAAGCATTAAAAATGATATATACACAATTGGCATAGAAATAGAATTTTTGTTCAATGGCAAACAAAATTTCAATGCCCAAATAGACAAATTCTTACGCAATCAAAACTTATATTTAGCGGCAAATAACTAAATAGCAACCACTTAGCAAAAACTAAAAAAACAAGAAAAAAGTGTGGTTATTTGATAAAAAATTAGTATCTTTGCATGCTAAAAGTTTAGAGTTTAGAGTAGCATGTGGCATTTAACTCCAAACACCGAATTCTCGACACTAAACTACTAACACTAAACATTTTAATCATATACTTAAATCTTATGGCTGAAAAGAAATTAAATCTCTTGGCTGATTTCCCTGCTATCACAACAGAAGAGTGGATGGCAAAAATCAATGCAGACCTCAAAGGAGCTGATTTTGAGAAAAAGCTCGTTTGGAAAACTAACGAAGGGTTTAATGTGATGCCTTTTTATCGTTTGGAAGACGTTGCTGAATTGAAAACAACTACTTCAGCACCGGGCGAGTTTCCATACGTACGTGGCACCAAAACCGACAACGATTGGTACGTTCGTCAAGACATCGACGCAACATGTGCTAAAACTGCTAATGCAAAAGCACTTGACGTACTCAACAAAGGTATCAACTCTCTCGGTTTCATTCTTAACAAACAAGAGTTGAGCGCAGAATACATCGCAACTCTCCTCAACGGCATTTGCCCAGAGTGCGTAGAATTGAACTTCCGCGTATGCATCCGTTGCGCAGCACAGTTGGCTACAATCTTGGCAGACTACTTCAAAGCACAAGGCGCAGACCTTGCAAAAGTTGAAGGTTCTATCAACTGCGACCCAATCAACCGCATGATGTTGAAAGGCAAAGAACTCAACCAAGCTGAAGTTGCAGAAATCGCTGTTGCTACAGTGAAAGCAGCTGCTGCTCTTCCTAAATTCCGCGTAATCGGCGTTAACTCACTCAGCCTCAACAATGCTGGTGCATACTGCTCACAAGAGCTTGGTTATGCTCTCGCATGGGGTGCTGAATATATGACTATGCTTACAGAAGGCGGTCTTACAGCAGACGAAGCAGGTAAAGCAATCAAATTCAACATGGGTGTTGGTGGCAACTACTTCATGGAAATCGCAAAATTCCGCGCTGCACGTATGTTGTGGGCTATGATTGTTAAAGCTTACGCTCCTGCTTGCGATTGCGCTGCTAAAATGCGTGTTCACGCTGAAACATCTACATTCAACAAAACTATCTACGATGCACACGTTAACCTTCTCCGTACACAAACAGAGGCTATGAGTGCTACTATCGCAGGTGTTGACTCATTGACTGTTAATGGTTTCGACGTAACATATAAAGAAAGCGACGATTTCTCAGAACGTATTGCTCGCAACCAACAACTCCTTCTTAAAGAAGAATCACACTTCGACAAAGTAACTGACCCATCAGCAGGTTCTTACTACATCGAAAACCTTACAAATAGCATCGCTGAACAAGCATGGAAACTCTTCCTCGAAATCCAAAACGAAGGTGGTTTCTTTGCTGCTGTTGAAGCAGGTAAAGTACAAGAAGCTATGAAAGCAACTTCAGCTAAACGTCTTAAAGATGTTTCTGCTCGTAAAGAAGTTCTTCTTGGTACTAACCAATTCCCTAACTTCAGCGAAATGGCTGCTGAAAAAATTACAAAAGAAGCTTGCACATGCGCTAACTGCGGTTGCGAAACTCCAAAAGGTTTGGCTACATTGCCTACAGTACGCGCTGCTCAAGAGTTCGAAGACCTCCGTCTTGCTACTGAACGTTCGGCTAAACGTCCTAAAGCATTCATGCTCACAATCGGTAACTTGGCAATGCGTCTTGCACGTGCACAATTCTCTTGCAACTTCTTTGCTTGCGCTGGTTACGAAGTAATCGACAACCTTGGTTTCGAAACTGTTGAAGCTGGTGTTGAAGCTGCTCAAAAAGCAGGTGCAGACATTATCGTTCTTTGCTCAAGCGACGACGAATATGCCGAATACGCTCCTGCAGCATTCAAAGCTATCGATGGCAAACAAATCTTCGTAGTAGCAGGTGCTCCTGCATGCATGGAAGACCTCAAAGCTGCTGGCATCGAAAACTTCATCCACGTTCGCGTGAACGTACTTGATACACTTAAATCGTTTAACGCTCAACTTTTGAAATAATGAAACCAAATTTTAATGATATAAACATCAAAGAAGTTGCAGCTAGCAAAGCTACTGTCAACGGTGAAAATTGGTTGACTCCTGAACAAATTCCGGTTAAACCAATCTACACAAAAGAAGACCTTGAAGGTCTCGAACACCTCAACTATGTTGCAGGTCTTCCTCCATTCCTTCGTGGCCCTTATAGCGGTATGTATGCTATGCGTCCTTGGACTATCCGTCAATACGCAGGTTTCTCTACTGCTCAAGAGTCTAACGCATTCTATCGTCGTAACCTTGCTTCTGGTCAAAAAGGTTTGTCAGTAGCATTCGACTTGGCTACACACCGTGGCTACGATGCTGACCACGCTCGCGTTGTTGGTGACGTAGGTAAAGCTGGTGTATCTATCTGCTCAGTAGAAGATATGAAAGTGCTTTTCAATGGTATTCCATTGAACAAAATGTCGGTTTCTATGACTATGAACGGTGGTGTGCTTCCAGTTATGGCATTCTACATCAACGCTGGTCTTGAACAAGGTGCTAAACTCGAAGAGATGGCTGGTACTATCCAAAACGATATCCTCAAAGAATTCATGGTGCGTAACACATATATCTACCCACCTAAATTCTCTATGAAGATCATCGCTGACATCTTCGAATATACAGCTAAAAACATGCCTAAATTCAACTCTATCTCTATCTCAGGTTACCACATGCAAGAAGCAGGTGCAACTGCAGATATCGAGTTGGCTTATACTCTCGCTGACGGTCTTGAATACCTCCGCGCTGGTGTTAACGCAGGTATGGATATCGATACATTCGCTCCACGTTTGTCATTCTTCTGGGCTATCGGTACTAACCACTTTATGGAGATTGCAAAAATGCGTGCAGCACGTCTCCTTTGGGCTAAAATCGTTAAACAATTCAACCCTAAAAACCCAAAATCTCTTGCTCTCCGTACTCACAGCCAAACTTCTGGTTGGTCTCTTACAGAACAAGACCCATTCAACAACGTAGGTCGTACATGTATCGAAGCTATGGGTGCTGCTCTTGGTCACACTCAATCACTTCACACTAACGCCCTTGACGAAGCTATTGCATTGCCAACAGACTTCTCAGCTCGTATCGCTCGTAACACTCAAATCTACATCCAAGAAGAAACTCAAGTGTGCCGCGAAATCGACCCATGGGCAGGTTCATACTACATTGAAAGCCTCACTAACGACCTCGCAGAACGCGCTTGGGCTCACATCGAAGAGATCGAGAAACTTGGTGGTATGGCTGCAGCTATCGAAACTGGTCTTCCAAAAATGCGTATCGAAGAAGCTGCTGCTCGCACTCAAGCTCGTATCGACTCTGGTAACCAAACTATCGTTGGTGTTAACAAATATCGTCTTGATCAAGAAGATCCAATCGATATTCTTGAAATCGACAATACAGCTGTTCGTAAAGAACAAATCGAACGCCTCAACGAACTCAAAGCTAACCGCGACAACGAAGCTGTTAAACGCGCACTCGATGCACTTACTGAATGCGTTAAAACAGGAGAAGGTAACCTTCTTGAACTCGCAGTTGAAGCAGCTCGCGTTCGTGCTACTCTTGGTGAAATTTCAGACGCTTGCGAAGTTATCGTAGGTCGTTATAAAGCAACAATTAGAACTATTTCAGGTGTGTATAGCGCAGGAACTAAAAATGATGCAGACTTCAAAGAAGCTTGCGAATTGACAGCTAAATTTGCTAAAGAAGAAGGTCGTCAACCACGTATCATGATCGCTAAAATGGGTCAAGACGGACACGACCGTGGTGCTAAAGTTGTAGCTACAGGTTACGCTGACTGCGGTTTCGACGTTGACATGGGTCCTCTCTTCCAAACTCCAGAGGAAGCTGCTAAACAAGCTGTAGAAAACGACGTTCACGTACTTGGTGTTTCTTCACTTGCTGCTGGTCACAAAACTCTTGTACCACAAGTAATCGAAGAACTCAAAAAACTTGGTCGTGAAGATATCATCGTTATCGCTGGTGGTGTTATCCCTGCACAAGATTATGACTTCTTGTATAAAGCAGGTGTAGCTGCTATCTTCGGTCCTGGTTCTCCAGTTGCTAAATCAGCTAAAACAATCATGGAAATCTTGATGGCTGAATAATCACCATTAAGAATTACATAAAACTCAAAAGAGGCATCGAATATACTTCGATGTCTCTTTTTTTTGAGAAAATAACAAAGAAAAAGGACGACTAAAAAATAGTCGTCCTTTTATGAATTAGTGGAGCTGACGGGAGTCGAACCCGTGTCCGAACGAGGAAGCAATATGCTTTCTACATGCTTATCTTCGCCTTGATTTTCGTGCGACAGCAAGACCGAAGCCACCAACTGCCGCCTTATCTGCTAAAATCTTATCAGCAATGCACAGCCACTACTGACCAGCCCCGAATTAATAGCACCTCTGAACCAGACCGCCTCGGCGCGATGGCATCTGAGAGATGTCTTGTTTCAGCACCTTGTGCCGAAATTAAGCTAATCTACTATACTTCGATTAAGCAGCAAGAGCGTAAGAAGTTTCGCCAATTATAGTTTACCTGCTATGATTAAAGTGCTTAACAGACAATGCACTGCATGCTTACATACCTCTTCTACCCGCCGTCAAAACCAAACAGCCCCTTTTTTAATGCACAATGCATAATTCACAATGCATAATTATTCGCCTACAGACCATGACCTTCGGTTCACCACCATTCGACTTTTAATTATGAATTGTGAATCATGAATTATTATTTAGCGTAGCTTACAGAACGAGTTTCACGGATTACGGTGATTTTTACTTGTCCTGGGTAAGTCATTTCATCTTGGATTTTCTTAGCGATGTCGTAAGAGAGTGTTTCGACAGTTTTATCGTCGACTTTGTCGGCACCTACGATTACACGAAGTTCGCGACCTGCTTGAATTGCATAAGTTTTAACAACACCAGGATAAGAGAGTGCAAGATTTTCGAGGTCGTTGAGACGTTTAATATAAGCCTCTACGATTTCGCGACGAGCACCTGGACGAGCACCAGAAATAGCGTCACAAACTTGTACGATTGGAGCAAGGAGTGAGGTCATTTCGACTTCGTCGTGGTGAGCACCTATGGCGTTGCAAACATCTGGTTTTTCTTTATATTTCTCAGCAAGATTCATACCGAGAATTGCGTGTGGAAGTTCTGGTTGATCATCAGGCACTTTACCGATGTCATGAAGGAGACCAGCACGTTTAGCCTTTTGTGGATTCAAGCCCAATTCAGCCGCCATGATAGCACAGAGATTGGCAGTTTCGCGAGCATGTTGGAGAAGGTTTTGTCCGTAAGATGAACGATATTTCATTTTACCTACGAGGCGAATGAGCTCAGGGTGAAGACCATGGATGCCAAGGTCGATAGTTGTGCGTTTACCTATTTCAACGATTTCTTCTTCAACTTGTTTGCGAGTTTTAGCCACAACCTCCTCGATACGAGCTGGGTGGATACGACCATCGACAACGAGTTGATGAAGAGCAAGGCGCGCAATTTCGCGACGTACTGGGTCGAAACCTGAAAGTACGATAGCCTCTGGGGTGTCATCAACAATAATTTCGACACCTGTTGCAGCTTCGAGAGCACGGATGTTGCGACCTTCACGACCGATGATACGACCTTTGACTTCGTCGCTCTCTATATTAAATACGGTAACAGAGTTTTCGATAGCAGTTTCGGTAGCTACGCGTTGGATTGTTTGAACAATGATGCGTTTTGCCTCTTTATTTGCAGTAAGTTTGGCATCTTCCATCATTTCATTTACATACGCCATTGCTTCGGTTTTAGCCTCGTCTTTGATAGACTCAACGAGTTGGTTTTTAGCCTCTTCTACAGACAAACCCGCTATAGCCGAGAGTTTTTCGGTAGCTTCGAGATTGAGTTTATCCAACTCAGTTTGTTTTGCATCAACAAGAGTGAGTTGTTTTTCGAGGTTTTCGCGAATAATTTCAACCTCGTTGTTTTTGCGATCCAACTCTTTTTGTTTTTGATTTACTTGTTGTTCTTTTTGTTGAGCGCGATTTTCGATTTGTTGGGCACGATTCTCTGATTGTTGTATTTTAGAGTTACGTTCAGCTACCTCTTTTTCGAACTCAGCCTTCATGTTAAGGAATTTTTCTTTTGCCTCAAGGAGTTTATTTCTTTTCATTGTTTCTCCTTGATCTTCAGCTTCTTTGAGTTTGCGAGTTACCTTGGCTTTCATAGAGGCATTTACACCGAAATAGCCAACTACCCCACCTATGATTAAGCCTGCAACTGCAAGAATAATAATTGTTATTGCCATAGTTATTAGTTATTTAGATTAGTTATTATTAGTTAGTTTATAAATAAAAAAAACGTACTATTTACATATTTAATAAATAATGTAAAAAGCACGTGATATATCAATAGATTGAACAAAAATACGTCTCACATATTACTCAACACCAAGCTCTTGACCCAACATTTCTGATAACTTTGTCATTTCAGATAGGGGCGTTGAATGATATTGATTTTCGAGGCTCATGGCTTCAACAGCCATTTCGTAAGCCACCATTGACAGAATATCTTGATAAGGCAAACTAAACTCTTGATTATAAACAGCTATGCGCTCATTCAATACTTTTGCAGCTTTGCGATATACTTCTTCACGTTCTGCAGGGATAGACAACTTCGTTGTGAACCCGTTGATACGTATAGTTATGATTCGCGTTTCTGCCATCGTTTTAATCTATCTCGTTTAGTAAATCTAGACATTTATCTATATCACGCACCAACCTTGTTATTCGATTATAAGCATCGCGCTTGCTTTTCTCGCTCCAACCATACGCTTTAGCCAGCTTTAATCGTTCATAATTGGCTTTTAGTTCGGCAACTTCGAGCTTTGAGGCATTCAAATCATCTGTTGTTTTTTCTAAATTCTGCTTTAGTGCAGCGTTTTCGTCCTTCAATTTTCGATAACGCTCAAGAAGCTCAACAACCTGAGATTCAACAGTATTAACATCAACAGAATCTTTCTTACTCATAGTATAACCAAAACTTTCACAAAGTTACGATTTTTTATTGAGATTACCAAATGTTTTTTGGGTTTTATTTTCGTGATTTTCGATTATTGAATAGATTTTATCTAAATAATGTGAGTTCGATATAACTTTTATGGCTCACGGAATGCACGGAAAACACGGAATTTTATTTATCTCCCACAGATTGCACAAATTTAACTTCTTTATTCTCCCTCAAATGTCTTTTTCTCCCACAGATTGCACAGATAACACGGATTCATTTTTCTTTTTTTTCAATGCGCTCTTTGACTGCGTCAAATGCGCTATACGGATTGGCACAGATTGTTGCCTTACGGCATTTCTTTTTTAGACATGAAGACAAGAGAACATGATTTTTTATCACTGAGATTATTATTTCTCACGGAACGCACGGAAAACACGGAATTTTATTTATCTCCCACAGATTGCACAAATTTCACTCCTTTATTCTCCCTCAAATATCTTTTTCTCCCACAGATTGTTGCCTTGCGGCATTTGTTTTTTTAGACATGAAGACATGAGAACATGATTTTTTATCACTGAGATTATTATTTCTCACGGAATTATTTTTCTCTCACGGAACTCACGGAATGCACGGAAACGCCGTGGCTGCGCCAGCGTGCCATCCGGATTTAACAAAATTCGCTCTTTGACTGCGTCAAAATCGCTCTGCGGATTTACATAGATTTTTTCGGTCTTGCGACCGAGCGGACGCACGAGCCGTGCGTCCCTACTGATAGGTTAATTTATTGAGTCTTGAGGGGTAGTGTCTTGTGGAACAGAGTCTTGTGTGATGATGTAGAGGGCTGGGTCGGCAGTGAGAATTCTCAAGGTATCAGGGATTTTGATTGGCTTAGAAGGGCGAATGTTGTTATGCAGTTTCTGTAGAGTTTCTGGATCGTAAGGAAAAAGATGTTCATCTTGTGGTGTAACTGAAGATTCACATGATGCCATAGATATTACGATGAAAGAAAAAACGAGTATTTTTAGTATGGTTTTCATATTTATAGATTTTGATATTAATAAATTATAGTAGAGACGCATGTGCGTCTCTACTATTTTTGTTACACAGATTATTTAAACGTCATAGTTAAACTGTCTGTGAAAGTTCTACCGTAATCGTCTTTTATTGTTACAGTCAAAGTGTGTTGTTTGTTTTTTGTAGGTTCCGTTGTGAATGTTAGACACCCGTAATTATCTTTATCAAGATCATTATAAATTGGTGCTTCTGCTACACAAAAAATCAATTTAAAATCATCTTGAGTATATTTATCAAGAGTCTTTTTATTTTTCACAAACTCATTTCCTGTGTATCCGTTTTTTATAAATGGATAAGGAGAAAAAGTTGTAAACAATGTAATGTCATTCAAACTTGTACCAGCAGGGTGTGTTTCGTCATAATCAGCATTGCTGACAACATCTATTGAAACTGGAGTTATATCCCAATATGTATATCCTTTTACATACCCCATGCCATTTTGATTTTCAGTTCTTTTAGTAGATAAAACCTTGATTTCATGAACATAACCATAATCTTCGTGTTTATTGCATAATTCTATGTATTTGTTATACTGTTCTTCGCTTGGTTTATATGCCCAATCTTCGTAAGAATCAGAATATACATTTGTTTGGAACATATAATTTACCCCTCCATCAAAGTCTCCTATCATTTCAAGATATATAGGTACTTCTTTAGTTATTGTGGGATTACTATTACGATATACACCAATGCTAAACGAGTCAACAGGATAATATGCTGCAACATAGTGCTGGGCAGTTGAATGTCTAAAACCAGTATCTTCACATGATACCAATATTAATGCGCAAATAGCAATAATAAAATACAATGTCTTTTTCATAATAACCTCCTTTACAGATAAAATAAGTTTTTTCATGTTTTTGATTTTTTTGATTAATGATTTTGTTTAATTTTGGTTAGTCTTGGCGCCTTTTTGACTTTCCGATGGCAAAGTTACGGCTTTATTTTTGAGCCTCCAAATTTCGCATATATAATTCGTGCGTTTTTAGAAAAAATTTTTTTGAGCAAAAAAATTATATATTTTTATAAAAATATAGTGTTGATTTTCAGTCGATATAACATAAATCTAACATGTGGGAATTACAGATTTTTGGAGAGGGTCGATTTTGGGTCAATCTATAATTTTAGTCAAAAGACGTAAAAATGAGGGGTAATTGTACCCAAATTTTGGCGCGGGATGTAGGGTTGTGGTCGTGGGAGTTTGATTTTGAGCGTGAGGGGTATTACTCAAGAATTGGGAGAGATATTAGTTTTTACGTGTGTGCGATATAATTTTTCTCCCACAGATTGCACAAATTTCACTCCTTTATTCTCCCTCAAACGTCTTTTTAGCCCACGGAATGCACGGAACACACGGAATTTTATTATTTATTTCCCACAGATTACACAGATTAAAATGATTTTTACCATTCGGATTCAACGATTCGCTCTTTTGCTGCGCAAAAATCGCTCTACGGATTTGCACAGATTTTTGCCTTACGGCATTTTTTTAGACATGAAGACAAGAGAACATAATCTTTTTTCACTGAGATTATTTTCGCCCACAAATTACACAAATTTCACGCCTTTATTCTCCCTCAAACGTCTTTTTAGCCCACGGAATGCACGGAACACACGGAATTTTATTATTTATTTCCCACAGATTACACAGATTAAAA
>JAFYSF010000034.1 GCA_017559505.1 Paludibacteraceae bacterium
CTCCATGTCTATATCTCAACTTAAAACCCTGATGAACAGTGCATATATAATACAAAGATTTTTTTGCGCATCTGGTTTTAAACCAAACAAACATTTAAATAAAACGCAAATTAAAGACCTTTTTGATTTTGTGGGAATTACCGCATAATATAAATCTAATTTTTTAACGAACTATTGATAATAATAGAAATTGGATTATATATTTTTTGCAAAGTTAGTAAAAAATATTTAATAAAGTTGGATGTTGAGTGTGTTTTTTTTTATGCATGAATACACATTGTGAGTGGGTGTTGGGGATGACTGTTTTGTTGCTTGCAGGTTGCTTGAGGGTTGCTTGAAAGTAGTACACACTCACAATGTGTATTTTTCAGTAAAAATTCAAGTATGTGAGGGCGTTTTTTTTGAGTTAGCGACAAAACGACAAAACGACAAAGCGACACGAACCGTTTTTGTGTCGTTATCGGAAATGACAAAATGAAAATATATATATAAAAAAATACGCATACCTTATTAATAATATTTATTAATAATGTATATATGTTTTTTTATATACTTTCTCTCTTGTTCAAAACGACAGAAAAATAGCATTTGTCGTTATGTCGTTATGTCGTTATGTCGCTTTGTCGTTTTGTTGTTATCTATTCGTTTCACGCTTCTATTCCGTGCAGTCCCACGAGTGCTATTTGGCGGATTTCGCCTTTGCGGATGTTGAATTGATCGTATTCAGCATTGTCGCTACAACAGAGGATACATTCTTCGTCGTCGGATGTTTTGAGGCGTTTTACCATCGTGCCCTCTTCGGAGTCGATGACATAGACTTTGCCCCACTGAATATTGCGTGCCTCACGAATGCATCGGCATGCGAGAATATCACCTTTCGGTGCTAACATTCAGTCTGCCTGATAGGGGTACTAATAGTTTTTTTGGGGGAGGGGTGGTTGTGTGGTTGTGTATTTCGATTATTTTTTGTAATTTTGTGGTTAGTTTTTTTATAATGGGTTATTATGCTTAAACATTTATATATAAGTCAGTATGCTCTGATTGATACGTTGGAGTTGGATTTGACTGATGGTTTTTCGGTGATTACGGGCGAGACGGGAGCTGGTAAGAGTATCATTATGGGTGCGCTCGCTTTGGTTATGGGTGCTCGTGCTGATGCTAAGGCTGTGCGCGATGGTGCGACTAAGTGTGTGGTTGAAGCGACGTTTGTCAATGCACAATGCACAATGCATAATGCACAATTTTCAACTCTTAACTCTCAACTCTCAACTCTTTTTGAGGAGTATGGATTGGATTTTGAGGAGGAATGTGTGATTCGTCGTGAGGTTACGTCGGCTGGCAAGTCGCGTGCGTTTGTAAATGACACGCCTGTCACGTTGCAACAGATGCGTGCTATTGCATCTTTGTTGATTGATATACATTCGCAACATGAAAATTTGTTGCTTAATAATTCTGATTTTCAGTTGAAGATAGTAGATATAATAGCTCAATCGAGGGTGGAGAAAGAGGCGTATAGAGCTGTGTATGATGAGTGGCGCATGACAACGCAGAAGTTGGCTGAAGTGAGAGAAATAGCCGAAAAGTGGGCTACGGAACGAGATTATGCACAATTTCAATTTGAACAATTGAACGAAGCTAATCTTATTGCGACCGAGCAAGATGAGTTAGAGGCTGAATTAGAAACCTTGAATCATGTGGAGGAAATAAAGGGTGATTTGTCAGGGGCATTGAGCAGATTGGACGATGAGCAATATGGCATTGTGCTACAGATGCGCGAAGTGAAGCAAAATGTGGCTCATACGGCGAGATATATGAAGCAAGCAGAGGCTTTGACAGAGAGATTAGAATCGCTATACGTGGAGTTGAAAGATGTGTCGGCAGAGGTGGCAGATATGTGTGGTGATATGGAATTTGACCCACAACGTAAGGCTTGGATTGAAGAGAGATTGGATGCGATATATTCGTTGGAACAAAAACATCGAGTGGCATCGGTGCCAGAATTGATTGCTTTGCGTGATGAATATGAAGCTAAATTGCAACGTATTGACTCATTCGATGATGAGATAGCCTCGTTGGAGAAAGAACTCTCAGCTCTCAGCTCTCAACTCTCAACAGAAGCGAAGCGATTGACAGATAAGCGTAGCGGTGTATGTGAGAAGATTGCAGATTATTTAGTGGAGCGTTTACAATTGTTGGGTATAGTGAATGCGCGCATCGAAGTGCGTATGTCGGCAAAAGATTATGCACTTGATGGAGTAGATGTGGTAGAATTTCTTTTCACAGCCAATAAAAATGCCGAGTTGCGCCCAATAGCCTCTATTGCATCGGGTGGTGAGATTGCACGTCTTATGTTGGCACTTAAGTGTTTGATTGCCAAAAGTGCCGAATTGCCAACAATAATTTTTGATGAGATTGACACAGGGGTGAGTGGTGATGTGGCTGGTCGTATGGCCGAGATGATGGATGAGATGGCACGTGATATACAAGTGCTTACTATTAGTCATTTGCCTCAAATCGCAGCACGTGGAGTGCAACATTTCAAAGTGTTTAAGTATGATACAGACGATGCAACAGTTACGCGTGTAGTGGAGCTTTCGGCATCGGAGCGTGAGTTGGAAATAGCTGAGATGCTTTCGGGTAAGAATCCTTCGGAAGCGGCAATCAGTGCAGCACGCGAACTTTTATCAATTCATAATTCATAATTACTCGTTACAAAAAAAATCTAAAAACAATGAAAGAAGAGAGATTAAATGCGTGGTCGCATGCCGTTGGTTGTTTGTTTGCTGTGGTGGCAGGATGGTTGCTACTTGCGCAATGTGATGGTTGTGATTGGTCGTACAAGGTTGGTGTTGTAGTATTTGCCGTAGGTGCGCTGATGCAATATTTGGCATCTACATTGTATCATTTTGCTACGCATGCTGAACGTAAGGCGCGATTGAGAATATTTGACCATGTGTCTATTTATGTGCTTATAGCAGCGAGTTATACGCCCGTGTGGTTGTCGATACTTGGAGGAGTAGGGGGCTGGATTGGTTTTGGTGTAATGTGGGCAGTTGCAGTTGGTGGATTGTTTTATAAACTGTTTGCTATTGGTAAATTCCCTCGTTTGTCATTAATAATTTATTTGGCTATGGGGTGGAGTGTTGTGTTTGTTGCGAAACCAGTGTGGAATGCTACGCCAGAGGTAGGACTTTGGTGGTTGTTGGCTGAAGGGTTGGCTTATTCGGGAGGAGCATGGTTTTATGCTAATCATAAGAAATATAGATATTTCCATTTTGTGTGGCACTTGTTTGTGTTGCTCGGTACGGTAGCGCATTTTATGTTTTTGTGGAATACATTATAGGCTTAAAAAGACAGGAAGACAGGAAATAGATAACAGATAACAGAGTACAGATAACAATTGACTATTGACTGTCGACACGACAGAAAGGAGTAATTCATGTTCTCGTGTCTTCATGTCTTTGATATCTGTTTTTATGTCAAAAAATATGTAATAAACAATGATAAGTGTAGAAAAATTAACTATAGATTTTACGGGCACTCCGTTGTTTGAGGAGGTGTCGTTTTTGGTGAATCCAAAGGAGAAGATTGCACTTGTGGGTAAGAATGGAGCAGGTAAGAGTACAATGCTTAAGGTATTTGCAGGATTACAGCAGTCGTCGGGCGGACGAGTATCTATGCCTAAAGATTTCAAGATTGGTTATTTGCCACAGCATTTGTTGGTGAATGATGATAAAACAGTGATGGACGAGGCAAAGACTGCATTTGGTGATGTGCTTGATACTCAAAAACGTGTAGAGCGATTGACTCAAGAATTGGCAGAACGAACAGATTATGAGAGTGCCGAATATACAGATCTTATCGAAAGATTGTCAATAGAAAATGAACGCCTCACCCTTATGGGTGCGGATAATATGATGTCGGAGATAGAGCGCACATTGATAGGTTTGGGATTTTTGCGTACTGATTTCGACCGTCCAACATCTGAATTTTCAGGTGGATGGCGTATGCGTATTGAATTGGCAAAGATATTGTTGTCGCGTCCTGACCTTTTGTTGCTCGATGAGCCAACCAACCATCTTGATATAGAGTCAATTCGTTGGTTAGAGCAGTTTTTGGCAACATCTTCTTCATCGCTTTTATTGGTATCGCACGATAGAGCTTTTCTTGATGCTGTAACATCGCGCACGATAGAGATTTCGCTTGGGCAGATTTATGATTATAAAGTGCCTTATACCAAATATGTAGAATTGCGTAAAGAGCGTAGAGAACAACAACTTAGAGCGTATGAAAATCAGCAAAAGATGATAGCTGATACCGAGGAGTTTATTGAGCGTTTCCGTTATAAAGCAACCAAGGCAGTACAGGTGCAGTCGCGTATTAAGGCATTGGATAGATTGGAGCGTATAGAGGTAGATTTAGAGGATAATTCGGCATTGCGATTGAAATTTCCACCAGCACCACATTCTGGCGTGTTGCCTGTAGATATTGAGTATCTTACAAAGGCGTATGGCGACCATGTAGTGCTTAATAATATAGATTTGCAGATACATCGAGGCGAGAAAGTGGCATTTGTGGGTAAGAATGGCGAGGGAAAGTCAACACTTGTAAAGTGTATTATGCAAGAAATAGAGCATAGTGGCACAATGAAGCTTGGGCATGGTGTGAAAATAGGGTATTTTGCTCAGAATCAAGCATCGTTGTTGGATGAGAATTTGACAGTATTCGATACAATCGACTATGTTGCAGTGGGTGATATTCGAACTAAAATACGTGATATCCTTGGTGCATTCATGTTTGGAGGCGAGGCTTCTGATAAAAAGGTCAAAGTGCTTTCTGGAGGTGAGCGTAGTCGTTTAGCTATGATTAAGTTGTTGCTTGAGCCTGTGAATTTATTAATACTTGACGAGCCTACGAACCACTTGGATATGAGGTCGAAAGATGTATTGAAAGAGGCAATTCAGGCGTTTGATGGTACGGTTATTCTTGTGTCGCATGACCGTGATTTTCTCGATGGGTTGGTGACCAAAGTGTATGAGTTTGGGGGAGGTAAGGTGAAGACTCACCTTGGTGGCATTGAAGAATATCTTCAGTCAACAGCAGGCGAAAAGCAGGTAACCGATAGTGAAAAACTTTCAACTTTCAACTCTCAACTTTCAACTCCAAGTGAAGGTCGAATAAATTATGAACTTCGTAAAGAAGTATCAAAGAAAATACGCAAGATAGAACGCGATATAGAAAGCCTTGAAAAAGAGATAGAAAAGGCAGAAACTCGCATATCTGAGATAGAAGCGCAGTTTGCAGAAGGAGTTACCGAAGCGTCATTGCTTAAAGAGTATGAGCAAACCAAACATACACTTGATGCTAAGATGTATGAATGGGAATTGTTGTCGGAAGAGGTTGAAGGCCTTAGGGCAGATTTGTGATTATTTCTTTTTCTTTTCGGCTAGCCATTTGCGAAGTGCAACATGATATTTCGCAGCATTTTTATTATGCTCGGCAAGGGTTACTGCAAAATTATGAGTTCCATTAAAATCAGGATGTGCACACATGTATATGTAGTTGTGTTTTTCTGCATTTAACACAGCATCAATAGTTGCTACACTTGGTAGTCGGATTGGACCAGGAGGCAATCCTGCATATTTATACGTGTTGTAAGGGTCATCAACCTTAAGATGCTCAAATAGAATACGATTAAGCGTAAAGTCTTTAAGAGCATATTTTACGGTCGGATCGCTTTGTAAGCGAATACCTTTATGTAATCTGTTAAGGTATAATCCTGCCACGCGCGATTTTTCTGGTTGATAATTTGTTTCTTCTTCTACTATACTTGCTAGCGTAATAACCTCTGGAATTGTTAGTCCTATACGTTCTGCTTTGTCTTTGCGACCATTAGTATTCCAAAAAGTATCATTTTCTTTTTTTAGTCGTTGCATCAATTTTTCAACCGAAACAGTCCACCACACTTCGTATGTATTACGAATAACAAGCGAGAAAAGATGTTTTGGTTCGTAACCTAATTCTGCCATTTTTGCTTCATCTGTTATAAAATTCATTATTTCGGTAGAATCCATCATTAATTGTTTTGAAACTTTTGAAGCAAACTCTTCGGGTAAACGCATATAGTTAATAGTGAGACGTACAGGCGTTTGTTCCCCTCGTTTTATGCGTTGCATTAATTGTAAATAGTTCATATTAGGGTTCACGGCATAACATCCTGTAGGTAAAATTGTAGTGGATTTTATGCCCATTGCGCGAGAAACCCATAAGAATGCTTTTGGTTTCAATACGATGCTATCTGTTGCCAATTGCGTTACTAAATTTGCAATATTTTCATCTCTATTTACATAAATTCGCATCTCTTTTTCCTCTAAAGTGTGTACTTTTACGGCGAAAATATTATGCCAAACAAGAAAAATAGATAGTAAACTAATCAATGTAACGGAGAAAAATGCAATTAAAAAATTTTTCCAATTATTTTTTTTGCTCATAATCAAATATTTAATTTTTATCAGTTGTTCTTATATATTAAATGCAAAGATAAACAAAATATTTTAATCAAAAAGTTTTGTAGAATGAAATATTTATTGTAACTTTGCATCGCTTTTTTAGGAGAGCACGTTCAGTAAAGCTGACCTGATTGGAAGTGTGGGTGAGTGGCTGAAACCACCAGTTTGCTAAACTGACGTACGGGTAACCGTACCGGGGGTTCGAATCCCCCCGCTTCCGCTGAACATTTTTGCTAAGTCGATATTCTTCATGAATATCGACTTTTTTATTATAAATGTGTAAAAAGTCTTCTGAAATATTTTCTATTTGAAAAAATATTGTTACCTTTGCGCTTATAAAAGTAAATGTTAACAATGCAAATTCGAGAGGCTATAGTTTTATAGTTCCAATTTGTGCTAAATTTCTAAAACTATGAGTGAAGAAAAAGATTTTATCGAAGTAGATGATACTGAATGTATCAAATTTATTCTCAATTATTTGCCAGAAGAATTAAAAGGTAAAGTGTCTGATGATGATGTTCAGTATGTGCTTGATTTGATTTGCGAGTACTATGCTGAAAATGATTTGATTGAGGAGGATTTAGTTGAGGAAGCTACTATTGCAGAAGAAGATATGTTTAATTTTATTCTTGCTGCTATTCGTAAAGAACAAGTCATCGAAATGGATGAAGATACTCTTGCTGTTATTCTTGATGGTGAATTTGAATACGGCAAAACAATCGGTATATATACTGAGGAGTGAGGTTTTTAGAGATGAGAATGTCGCAGTTTAATTCTCTATTCTTCATTTTTCAATTTGTATGTTGTATTTCATTGTCAGATATATTGTAAGATATAGGCTGAATGTTATCAAAGAAAATATAGCACGTTCTTTTCCAGAAATGAGTGTAAAGGAGCGTGCTTTGATTGTTGATAACTTTTATCGTCATTTTGTTCGCCAAACCATTGAGAGTTTGCATTTCTTGTTTATATCTCCTGAGAGTATTAAACGCAAATTTGTGTTTGATAATATCGAACTTCTCGAAAATTATGCTGCTCAAGGTCGTAATATGACTGCTGTAATAGGGCATTATGGCAATTGGGATTGGATGGCATCAGTGCCTCTTTGGAGCGATAAGTTTATTGTTGGTACTTTGTATAAGCGTATTAATAATAAGTTTTTCAATAATCTTTTTTTGAAAATACGAAGTCGTTTTGGAGTGAATTGCATTGATATGAAGCAAGCTCTTAGGGGGTTGATTGAGTTGAACAAAAAAGATAAACCAAATATTATTGCCTATATTGCTGATCAAAGTACTCCAAGAAGAAATGTGCATTATTGGGTTGATTTTTTGAATCAAGACACTGCAGTCCAATCTGGTTGGGCTACTATTGCTCGCAAGTTTGATACTGTTGTTTTGTATTTAAAAATACAGCCTATTGCCAAGGGGTATTATACTGCGCATTTTGAGGTGATAACAGAATCACCAAATTTGATTACAGAAGAAGATTTAATTAAAGCATATTTTGCTAAATTAGAGCGAGATATACGAGAGAAGCCTGAATACTGGCTTTGGTCGCATAAAAGGTGGAAACATAAAAAGATTGAAAGTCAATGAATAAAGTTTCTGTTGTTATATTGAATTATAACGGGCAAAAGTTGATGCAACAATATTTACCTACCGTAATAGCTAATTCGTGTGGAGCAGAAATTGTTGTGGCAGATAATGGTTCGACTGATGGCTCGGTGGAATGGTTGACGTCTACATATCCTGAGTTGCGTGTAATTGCATTTGATAAGAATTATGGTTTTGCAGAAGGTTATAATCAGGCTCTGAAATTGGTTGATAATGAGTATTATGTCTTGTTGAATTCCGATGTTCGTACGCCTGAAGGTTGGCTTTCTCCTTTATTCGATTATATGGAAACTCATTCCGAATGCGTTGCCTGTCAGCCGAAAATTCGTTCTGAACATGAACCAGAAAAATTTGAATATGCAGGTGCTTCAGGTGGATTTATGGATATATATGGTTATCCTCTTTGTCGCGGACGTGTGATGGGGTATATCGAAACCGACAGCAATCAATATGACACGATAAAGGAGATATTTTGGGCAACAGGTGCTTGTCTTATGATTCGAAGTAAGGCGTATTGGGATGCTGGTGGCTTGGATGGCAGATTTTTTGCACATCAAGAGGAGATTGATCTTTGTTGGCGATTGAAAGCACGTGGTTCTTCTATTGTATGTATCCCTCAGTCAGTAGTTTATCATGTAGGAGGCGGTTCGCTTGGTTATGAATCTCCATTTAAAACCAAACTCAATTTTCGCAACAATGCTCTTTTGTTATACAAAAATTTGTCTGCAGATCGCTACTGGTGGACGTATCTATTTAGATTGTTGCTCGATTGGGTGGCGGCTTTGCAAATGTTGTTGCAGAATAAGCCTAAAAATGCGTATGCGGTGATTGAAGCGCAAATTGAATTTATTAAGATGCGTAAGGATTTTAAGATTGATCGAAAGCAAAATCTCGCACTAACAAAGTATAAAAAACCTTCGGGCTTATTAAACCTTTGGCTCATTTGGCAAGTCTATATAAACAAAAAGCAAAAATACTCGGATTTATAGTGTAACGTATTGTTTTTTTTTGTAACTTTGTGCCTCAATTAAGACAACATATTAATTAACATTTAAAATCAAATAGAAATGAAAAAGCTTTTATTATTTGCAATCGCCATGGTTATGGCATTTACAGTTTCAGCACAAGAACAACAAATTATTGAAATCGCTGAAAAAACTCATGATTTCGGCACTATCAAAGAAGAAGATGGTCGTGTAACTCACGTATTTACATTCAAAAATGTAACAGAAGGTCCATTGACAATCAAAAATGTACGTGCATCTTGCGGTTGTACTACTCCTGCTTGGAGTCGCGAACCTATCGCTCCAGGTGCAGAAGCTCAAATCACTGTAACTTACAATGCTTCTGGTCGTCCAGGTGCGTTCCATAAGTCAGTAACCGTAACTCTTAGCAATGGAACAGAAGACTTTACTCAAGTATTGTTCATCAAAGGTAAAGTAACTCCTAAACAAGTAGCTCCAGTAGCTGAAGAAAACGTAGCAGTTCCTACTGTTCAATAATAATTTACGATAAAAAGACACTAGAGGTCGGGCATGTCGGACAAGTCAGACACGTCCGACCCTTTTTTCACTTATCATTCCTCATTCCTAACTCCTCATTCCTAATTACTATGTCACATATCGAAAATAGCGAAGAATACAAAGGTTTGACCGTAAATCAAGGTGTAGAACAACCTCCAATGGTGAATCCATACATAACTCGTCGTGTAAAACGTCGTCAATTGTCTGTCAACGACTATGTTGAAGGTATTCTTGCCGGCAATCGCTCTATACTTAGTCAAGCTGTAACATTAGTCGAAAGTCTTTTACCAGAGCATCATACTATAGCACAAGAAGTTATCGAGAAATGTTTACCTCATGCAGGTAAATCTATTCGTTTGGGTATCACTGGTGTACCTGGAGCAGGTAAAAGTACATTCATCGAAGCGCTTGGTACATACCTTTGTAAAGAGCAAAACCACAAACTCGCAGTATTAGCTATTGACCCAAGTTCTGAGCGCTCAAAAGGCTCAATCCTTGGCGATAAAACACGTATGGAGGAGTTATCTATTGCCGAAAATGCGTTTATTCGCCCTTCTCCATCAGCAGGTTCGCTTGGTGGTGTAGCGCGTAAAACTCGCGAGAGCATTATTCTTTGCGAAGCAGCAGGTTTCGACACTATTTTTGTCGAAACAGTAGGGGTTGGACAATCCGAAACTGCTATGCACTCGATGGTTGACTTCTTTCTCTTAATCCAATTAGCCGGAACGGGTGACGAACTTCAAGGTATCAAGCGTGGTATTATGGAGATGGCTGATGGTATAACTATCAATAAATGCGATGGAAATAATATCGAAAAAGCGCAATTAGCTAAGCGTCAGTTCCAAAATGCACTTCACCTGTTCCCTATGCCCGAATCTGGTTGGGCTCCACAGGTAACAACTTGTTCTGCTTTCCATCACATCAATATTCCTGAGGTTTGGAAAATGGTTACTGATTATGTAGCATTTACCAATAAAAATGGCTATTTCGATTATCGTCGCAACCAACAAAGCAAATATTGGATGTACGAAACTATTGATGAATATCTCCGTACAAGTTTCTACAATAATCCTACAATCGAAGACTTGTTGAAGCAATATGAAAATATGGTGAATAACAATGAGATGACATCGTTTGCTGCTGCTCATAAATTGCTTGATACATACAATCAAATTAGATGATAATAATGTTTCTCTAATCAATAGCAACCTTCAAGCAACCTTCAAGCAAGAAGACTGCCATTATTCATTTAAATGCTTAAATCAGAAAAATATTTTCTAATTCCCTTTGCAGTAGTATGGACTTTGGGATTAGTATTGTGGGCTATTACCGATAAAATCGGTTTTCATTTAGTCCTCAATGCGTTCCATACTCCCATACTTGATGTTTTTTTTAAGTATTTCACTTATATTGGTGCATGGGTGCCATGTGCTGTTGCGGTAGTATTACTGATGTTTAAACGATGGAAAATTGCCTCCATGATACTTGCAGGTCAGTTAGTTGCTACCTTAATTACAACACCGTTAAAACGTATAATTAGAGCATCACGCCCATCTGCAATATTATCTGAATTAGGCATAAATTTCCCTACGGTTGAGGGAGTTGATTTACATTCAACTCTTTCATTTCCATCAGGTCATACGTCGGCTGCATTTGCATTTTGCTTTGCAGTATCATTGTTTTGTCCACGATGGTGGCAAAAAGTGTTGTGCTTATTTGTTGCCATACTTTGCGGATACTCAAGAATTTATCTCTCTCAACACTTTCTTGAAGACGTCTTAGCAGGTTCTCTTATAGGTGTAGCCTCTATAATTTTTTTAATGCCTTTATCAAAGAAATTAAAAGTCTTATAAATCTTAGTACTATTTTTAATAATTAATCAACCAATCCGATGGGTGCTAAAACTAAAAATACAAAAACTGCAGCTCCTTTAACTGCAAAACAAAAACGCAATTTCTTTCTTGCGTTTTGGGGACTATTTCTACTCGGAATATTGTCAATAGTACTTGTTTTTGTGCTAATTGCCAATGGGGCTATTGGCTATTTACCTCCACTTGAAGAGTTGCAAAATCCTAAAAATAAATATGCATCGGAGATTATATCTTCTGATGGTGAACGTATAGGTACATTCTTCACTGCCAAAGACAATCGTATTTTCACAACATACAATGATATTTCTCCTAACGTAATCAATGCTCTTATTGCCACTGAGGATTCTCGTTTCTATTCTCACTCTGGCATTGATGGCGAGGCATTGTTGCGTGTCCTTGTCAAACGTGTTGTTCTTCAACAATCTGGTGCTGGTGGAGGTTCTACTATCACTCAGCAGTTAGCTAAGCAACTTTATTCGCCTACAGCCTCAAATATATTCGAACGAGCTTTGCAAAAACCTATCGAATGGGTAATTGCAATCAAACTTGAGAAGTTATACACAAAGGAAGAGATTATCACAATGTATCTCAATAAGTTCGACTTCTTAAATAACGCCGTAGGTATCGAAACTGCTTCTCGTGTTTATTTTGGTATAGAACCTTCTGAACTCAATATTGAGCAAGCTGCTACTCTTGTCGGAATGTGTAAAAACCCATCATTGTATAATCCTGCATCTACGCGTCGCCGCCCTAAATGTCAAGAGCGTCGCAATGTGGTTCTTGGACAGATGGTAAAAGCTAAATACATCACAAAAGAGGAGTGCGATTCGTTAAAACAATTGCCTATCGAACTTGATTATCATCGTGTCGATCACAAATTGGGTATCGCTCCTTATTTCCGTGAATATCTTCGTAAAACGTTGCAAGCCAAAGAGCCTAAGCGTAAAAACTATGCTTCTTGGCAATTGAAGCCTTTCGGACAATATTATTTGGATTCTCTTGAGTGGGAAAACAATCCATTATATGGTTGGATTGAAAAAAATCCTAAAGCCGATGGTTCTAAATACGACATTTATCACGATGGTCTGAAAATACATACTACGATTGATGCTCGTATGCAACGTTATGCCGAAAAAGCAGTAGAAGAACATTTTACTGATATGCAGGCTAAGTTTATGAAAACATTGAAGTATAAAAAGAATCCTCCTTTTGCCAATAATACTGCGCAAGAGGATGTCGATCGTGCTATGAATCAGGCTATGCGTCAATGTGATAGATATAGAATGCTTAAAAAAGAAAATAAAACAGAAGCCGAGATAAAAGAGTCTTTCAATACGCCTGTAGAGATGACCGTATTTTCATATCAAGGGCAAATTGATACAGTAATGACACCTATGGATTCAATCCGTTATCATAAGGCTTTTGCTCGTTGTGGTATGATGTCTATGGATCCAATTACCGGTCATGTGAAAGCTTATATTGGAGGTCCTGATTTCTCTTATTTCCAATATGATATGGTGACACAAGGACGTCGTCAAGTAGGTTCTACTATTAAGCCATATCTTTATTCCTTGGCTATGAGTGAGGGCTATTGGCCATGCGACACAACTAAGAATCAGCCAATTACTTTGTATGATAAACTTGGTAGAGAATTTTCTCCTCGCAATGACTCTCACAAGCAATTAGGCGAAACTGTTACTCTCCGTTGGGGATTGCAAAATTCAAATAACTGGATTACTGCTTATCTAATGAGTCTTTTAACACCTGAGCAGTTAGTAAATCTTATGCGTTCTTTTGGTATCAAAGGTTTTCTTGATCCTGTGATTTCTATTTGTCTTGGAGCATCAGAAGTTACTGTAGCCGAAATGGTTGATGCTTACACCGTATTCCCTAATCATGGTATTCGTACCGAAGCTGTTTATGTTACTCATATAGAGGATAATCTTGGTAATGTTATTGCACAATTCACTCCTGCCACTGAAGAGGTGTTGAATGAAGAATCTACTTATAAAATGCTTGATATGCTTCAAGCTGTTGTTAATGAAGGTACGGGTGGACGTATACGTTGGCGTTATAAGTTTGATTCTCCAGCAGGAGGTAAAACCGGTACTACTAATGAAAATGCCGATGGTTGGTTTATTGGTTTCACTCCTGAACTTGTAACTGGCGTATGGGTAGGTTGGGAAGATCGTACTGTCCATTTCACCGATATGGCCAATGGTCAAGGTGCTTCAATGGCATTGCCTATATGGGGTAATTATATGTATAATGTCTATAATGACACGGCTATAGGTTATAATAAGGCTAAAGGATTCGATATCCCAGATTGGTTTAACCCTAATGCTGGATGCAACTAGTATTTTTTAGGGACTTATAATAGTTTTAACGTAAAAAAGCATAAGGATATAATTCATATATCCTTATGTTTTTTTTGAGCTTGTATTTAATAATCAAAGAAAAACATATATCGATCTTCAATTATGCGCCAATCAATAATATTCCACAGAGCATTGAGATAGTCAGCTCTTTGATTACGATAATCAATATAGTAAGCATGTTCCCATACATCGAATGTAAGCAAAGGTATATAACCTTTTGTAAGAGGATTACCTGCATTTGATTCCGTTAAAATACTTAATTCTCCATCTTTATCGCAAGCGAGCCAAACCCATCCTGAGCCAAATTGAGACACTCCTGCAGCAACAAATTCTTCTTTGAATTTATCAACAGTACCCCATTGTCGTACAATTTGTTCTGCTAGTTGACCTTGAATTGGTGTATATACGCCAAATTGTTCAAAGTAGAATGTGTGGTTCCATACTTGTGCTGCATTATTGAATATTGTACCTTTGCTGTGGCGTACAATATCTATCAATTCACTATCTTCAAACTCCGTACCTTTAATCAAGCGATTAAGGGTATTTATGTACGCTAAATGGTGTTTGTCGTGGTGATAGCGGAGAGTTTCTGCGCTAATAGCTGGTTTTAATGCCTCATAATCGTATGGTAATTGAGGCAAGCAAAATGTAATCATAATAATAAAAGTTAAGGTTTTCATATTTTAAAATAATTAGTGACAAGTTGTATGATTTATCGTTTTTGTTTTAGTTAAGTTCAATTTTTATGCCAAAATACCACAAATGCCAAGCTATTGTGCTTGGCATTTGTGGTTTTAAAGTAATTTGTAAAATCTCTCTTAACTAATTTTATCTGGGTTTTTTGCTATAAAATCCTTCCACCCTGAATATTTTTTTGTTGTTTCAGGTCGATTCGATTGTAAAAAATGGCAATATGCAACTGCCAATCCATCGGTGGCATCCAGGTGTTTAGGCATCATTTCTTTGGGTATATGTAGCATGCGTTCAAGCATATTAGCCACTTGCTCTTTACTTGCTGAACCATTACCTGTGATAGCCATTTTTATTTTTAATGGGGCATACTCTGTAATAGGTATATCTCGTAGTAGAGTAGCTGTGATAGCAACTCCTTGTGCTCGGCCAAGTTTCAACATCGATTGTACATTTTTTCCAAAGAAAGGAGCTTCAATAGCCATTTCATCTGGTAAATATTTCTCAATCAATGCTGTAACCGAATTAAATACCTCTTTTAGTGTAAGATAGTGATCTTTTAGTTTGTGTAAATCGACAGCCCCTAGTGTTATTAATTCTGCTTTTTGTCCTATTACGCGTATTACGCCATATCCCATAATGGTAGTACCTGGGTCAATGCCTAATATTATTCTCTCTGTTGTATTTGGTAATTTCATAATTTCAGATTTTTTCCATAATGCTACTAAAAGTCAATGCTTTTTCTCCAAATAGCAAACGAATTTCATTGGTGTAATCTCTTTCCATTTCTTCTTTCCAATTAGAGATAAATTGCAATGATGGAGCAATAAATTGAACAGCATAATTGTGATAACCATCGGTTGATTCACTGTGTATTTTTAATAATAATGGATTAATGAATCCATCGTCAAGCATGTTAGGAATGTGCTGAGTTTGAATATATTTCAAACATTTTTCTGTTATCGACTCGTGTATCGAGAATGTCGTGTTGAATATAAACATAACTAAAAGATATTTACTATGGTGTGGTATTTGTATTGTTTGTAGATGAAATTTTAATGTACAAAATTACAAAAAAAATATCATTTGACAACATTTGGATAAAAAATATTAAAAAAATTATGAATTATGAATTAAAATGAGTATTTTTGCAGTTCAATAGATAAATGTATATAAAATGGAACGAAAGTCAATAGTTTTAGTTGTTGTAGCATCTGTTATAGTGATGTTTACAAGTTGTAAAATACAAGATACACCAGGTGCATATCAACCTGCAAAAGGTCGTATTACAGTAGAGGAATTAGAGAAACAGAAAGCGAATAAGCCTGAAGTTGCTCCTATGCCAACACCTGTAGTACGTGAGGTAGAAGAAAAAGTAGTCTCATCAAAACAAGAAATGGTTCAAGAGCCTATATTTGTACCAACGCCTGTTGTTGCACCTCAACCTCAACCAGAGCCTGTTGTTGAAGTTGTTGAAGAGGTAGAAGTTACGCGTGCAGAGAAATTTGAAGTTATCGAAGAACAAAAAGATGTTGTGGTATTAAAAAAATATCATGTTGTAATAGGTTCGTTTGGAAATAAAGATAATGCACTGAGGTTGCAAGCGCAGATGCGTCCTCAATATGAGCCAATTATAGTGCGTAATGAAAAAGGTATGTATCGTGTCTTGCTTATGACGTATGATACGTATAAAGAGGCAAAAACAAAAATAACTGAAGTGAAAGATCAATTCCCTGATGCGTGGGTTTTGATTAAACAATAAGAAGTACGGAAAAACTAAAAAACGGTGAGTGAATTAAAATTGACCATATTAGGTTCTGGCTCAGCATTGCCAAGGGGCGATGCTTTTCATACGTCGCAAGTCTTAGAGATGCGCAATAAGCAGTTTATGATCGATTGTGGCGAGGGTGCGCAGATACGTATGCGTCAGAATTGTGTGCATACAGCTCGATTAAATCATATATTTATTAGTCATTTGCATGGCGATCATTGTTTTGGTCTTATAGGTTTAATTTCAACGCTTGGAATGCTTGGACGTACTGCCGATATTACTATTCATTCGCATCCTGATTTGGAAGGCTTACTTGCCCCACAAGTTAAGTATTTTTGTTCAGAATTTCCTTTTGATGTGAAATTTGAGCCATTTTCTCCTTACAAAAGCGAGGTGATATATGATGATAGAAGTGTAACTGTAACAACTTTACCATTGAAGCATAGAGTGCCATCAAGTGGTTTTTTGTTCGAAGAGAAATCCACCGAACGTCATTTGGTAAAGAAAATGTTGGATGCCTATGAAGTTCCTATGGTTCAATATAGGGCCATTAAGGCTGGAGCTGATTTCGTTACGTCAGATGGTGAGGTTGTTCCAAATCATAGATTGACCACTGATCCTACGCCTCCAAAACGATTTGCCTATATGTCAGATACTGCATATACTGAAAAACATTTGGATTTAATTCATGGGGTCGATTGTTTGTATCACGAATCAACGTTCCTTGCCGAAGATGCCGCACGTATAAAGGCGACATTACACAGTAGTGCATCTCAAGCTGCAACATTGGCTAAAAAAGCTGAGGTTAAACAATTGATAATTGGTCATTATTCAGCTCGATATACCGATTCTAAAGTTTTCTTAGATGAGGCAAGAGCGATATTCCCAAATACACATGCTGCGTTCGACGGGGCAAGTTATTTGTTTTAGAGGACTGTTCTAAGTTTCATTTAGTGTGTCTATTGGTGTGTTTTGGTTCAAAAAAAGGATAGACCTAATCTCACGATTTGATCTATCCACAAAATGTTAACCAAAAACATATTTCATACTAAGATGAAATATATAATTCAAATTGCAAAAATTGTACCAAATAAGTATAAATGAAAAAAATATTATTATTTTTAATTGGATATTTTCTATTGTGTGTTAATTTGAGTGCACAAACACGTCGCGACGGGGAAATTCTTTTCAATGAGGGTCGTTATAGTGAGGCGTATGATATATACGCACAGTTGATGAATCGTTATCCAAAGGATTTTTTATTGAAGTATCAAGCAGCTCGTTGTTTGTTTGCAATGGAGCGATACGACGAATCTTTGGTGTTGTTTGAGGCTGCAAAAGGAAAAGATATAAAAAAAGCTAATATATATTTAGGTGATATATATTTTAGTCAATATCGTTTTGATGAGGCTGTTGAGGCATATTCTTCATATCTCGAAACTTTAGATTCTACTCAAGATAGTTTGGTAAATATTTATCAATCAAAGATTTTTAACTCTAATTTAGGGGCTGGTATGCTCGAGCGAGTTGAAGATATAGCCGTAATTGATAGTATTAAGGTGCATAAGCAACAATTTCTTTCTGCCTATCGTTTACCTCGTGATTTAGGTAAATTAGATTTCTATCACGATGCAGACGATGTGCCGACAGAGCATCCTCAAGTGGCTTATTATACAGGTCGAGGCGATAAGATGTTGTTTGCTGCTAATCATGGCGAGCAGTTAGATTTGGATGTGTCGTATCGTTTAGTTGGAGGGTGGAATGAAGCTGTAAATTTATCATCAGTATTAAATACTCCTGAAGATGAGAATTTTCCGTTTGAATTGCCTGATGGTGTAACTCTTTATTTTGCATCAAAGGGGCATAATTCATTAGGGGGATACGATATATTTTTAACTCGCTATAATGGCACAATTAATGATTATTCTGCCCCTGTCAATATTGGTATGCCATTCAATTCTCCTGCTAACGATTATCTATATGTATTCGATGAAATGGCGCATATTGGCTGGTTTGCAACCGATCGTTTTCAGCACCCTGACACTGTGGTGGTATATGAATTTGTGCCGAATAAAGAGAGGGTTTTGATTAAAACTGATGATGTTGAATATCGTCGTTTGGTGTCGCAAATGAAAGTTTATCGTAGAGCAAATTTGACCGATGAAGCCGATGAAAATGAAGCTTCTGAGGTGGGCGAAAAGGAGGCTGAATTCAATTTCTTTGTCAATGATGGCATTGTTTACACTCGTATGGCTCAGTTCAAGAGTGAAGAGGCAAAGGAGTTATTTCTCAAAGCGCAAATAGCTGATAAGCGTTTGTTGACTTTATCAAGATTATTAGAGGGTAAACGTCGCGAATTTTTCTTTACCGAACTATTGGATGAGAAAAATCAGCTTCGTTCTGAAATATTAGAACTTGAAGCGGAAGTGCGCAAGCACAAAAAACTTGTCGACGAATATATTCTTCAAACTCGTCAAGAGGAGATTAAAAAATTGAAAAACACTGGAATTTAGAAAATTCTATAATCTTTTAATTAAAAAATGGATATAATTTTAGTTGTAACATTCATTGTTTTAGGCATAGCCTTTTTTATTCTCGAAATATTCTTTTTGCCTGGAGTATCAATAGGCGGTATTGTAGGTACTCTGTTCACGGGCGCTGGCATTTGGTATGCATTTGCAAAATTAGGAGTTACTGCAGGATGGATTGTTGTAGCACTTTCTTGTTTCGTTTTATTGTTTGCAATAATCTATTTCATTAAAGGCAAACCACTTGATAAGATGGCTTTAGATAAAGAACTCGAATCTAACAATTTCTACGATATGTCTAAGGTTGGGGTAGGAGATACTGGAGTTACACTCTCGCGCCTTGCTCCTATGGGCAAAGTGCTTGTAAATGGCGAAGAGTATGAAGCTAAGTTTTGTGAAGGTTTTCTCGATCGAGGTGTAGAGGTTGAGGTAATTGATATTGATGGGAATATTCTTATAGTAGCCAATAAGGGATAAAATACAGAAAATCAACAATTAATCATTAAATACTAATAACTATGACAATTTTAACTATTGCTGGTATTGTATTGGTTCTTATCCTTTTGATAATTTTCCTTTACTACGTACCATTTGGTTTGTGGCTTACAGCCCGAGTGTCTGGTGTGAGAATTTCTCTTATCCAGCTGTTTCTAATGCGTATTCGTAAGGTTACGCCATCTATTATTGTTAATGCAATGATTGAGGCTCGTAAAGCGGGTTTGTCTGATATTACTCGCGACGACCTCGAAGCCCACTATCTTGCTGGTGGTCATGTAGTTCGAGTTGTACATGCTTTGGTTTCTGCTGCTAAGGCTAATATTGAACTTTCGTTCAAAACAGCCACTGCTATCGATCTCGCTGGTCGTGACGTATTCGAGGCTGTGCAAATGTCTGTAAATCCTAAGGTGATCGACTCTCCTGTGGTTTCTTCTGTTGCCAAAGATGGTATTCAATTGCTTGCCAAAGCGCGTGTAACCGTACGTGCCAATATTCGTCAACTTGTAGGTGGTGCTGGCGAAGATACTATTCTCGCTCGCGTAGGCGAAGGTATTGTCTCTTCTATTGGTAGTTGCGAAACTCACAAACAAGTGCTCGAAAATCCCGATTCTATCTCAAAACTTGTATTGTCTAAAGGGCTTGATGCTGGTACAGCATTCGAAATCTTGTCTATTGATATTGCCGATGTTGATGTAGGCAAAAACATTGGTGCAGCTCTTCAAACCGATCAAGCTGAGGCTGATAAAAACATTGCACAAGCACGTGCCGAAGAACGTCGTGCAATGGCTATTGCCCTTGAACAAGAGATGAAAGCAAAAGCACAAGAAGCTCGTGCATTGGTGATTGAAGCCGAAGCCGAAGTGCCACGTGCTATGGCCGAAGCCTTCCGCAATGGCAATCTTGGCATTATGGACTATTATCGCATGAAAAACATTGAGGCTGATACTCAAATGCGTGAAACTATTGCTAAACCTCAAGGCAAAGAACAACCTAAAAAATAGTAAATAATTACATATTTCAAACTGTAGAGGCTGAGTCAAAATTTCCATTTTGGCTCAGCTTCTTCTTTTTGTACAATATCTTTATCCATCAGCTACTTTTAAGATAGTGAACCATACTTGCTCCTTACGCTTAATTATCTAGAGTAGCGCAGCGTCCTAGTATATCTAGAATGTCTAGAATATCTACAAACGCATATATATCATTCTTTCAACTAACCCAACTAAGAACCATACTAACAGCAACCTACAAAATATGATAAATATACTATAAATATAGGATAAATATACTATAAACATACTATAAATATACTATAATAATATCTGCAAATAAACCAAAGAATATTAAAACCTCTTATAATAAGTTATAAAAAAAGGCGAGTCCAAATTTTTATTTTGGCTCACCTCGTTTTTTTATTATATTGATTTATATAGGATCCACATCCAACTGAAATTGAACAGTATTATATGGTCGTTGCGCCATAACACCCTGTATTTCATCGTGTATTATCTGTTTTGCTTGTTGTATTGATGCGCTTATCTCAATCTTCACCAATATCTGTTTGATATGTTTATTTTGTATCCGTGCAATCGAAGGCACATCAGGACCTAATATCCTATTTTTCAGTCTTAATTTCAGCTTATTCGCCAACATATCTGCCGCTCGACTACATATATTAAGGTCTGTGTGTTTTATCATTATGCGTATCAATTTCACGTATGGAGGGTAGTTGAACGCATGCCGTTCTCCCATATCTTGATTGAAAAACGCACGATAATCATTCATTTTTATTTGATTGAAAATCGGATTTTCCGGCTGATATGTTTGAATAATCACTTTCCCCTGTGCTGCACGACGACCCGTGCGTCCTGATACTTGCACAAGCAACTGATATGCTCTCTCGTATGCTCTAAAATCAGGATGATAGAGTAGGTTGTCGGCATTCAATATTCCCACTAATCCCACATTCTCAAAGTCTAATCCTTTGGCTACCATCTGCGTGCCTATGAGGATGTCAATATCTCCATTCTGGAATGACTCTACAATCGAGTCAAATGCTTTTGCCGAACGCGAAGTATCTAAATCCAATCGGGCAACTCTACAATCAGGAAACAACGCTCTCACTTCATCTTCCACCTGTTCAGTGCCAAATCCATGCGTAGTCAGTTGTGTCTCTTTGCATTGTGGACAATAATGCGTGTGAGATGTCAGTGTTTGGGTGTGATTGTGCATTGATATAGTGTGTCCGCAATAGTGGCAAGTTAGCGTGTTATTATGGCGGTGGTAGGTCAGACTGACATCACAATTTGGGCATTTAGGCACATATCCGCATTGTGTGCATTTCATATAGGGTGCAAATCCACGACGATTTTGAAATAATATCACTTGCCTGCCTGAGCCGATATTTTCTTTTATCGTTTCAATCATTTCAAGCGAAAAATGCCCTTTCATTTGCTTTTTGCGGTAGCACTCTTTTATGTCAATCAATTGAATTTGAGGTAGTGCAACACCACCATACCGTTCATTCAATTCTACTAATTTGTATTTGCCATTATAGCAATTTGCGTATGTCTCTACCGATGGAGTGGCTGTGCCAAGCAATGTCTTTGCACCATGTATTCTCGCCAATAGTGTTGCCACATCGCGTGCGTGATAACGGGGTGCTGGTTCTATCTGCTTGTAGCCCATATCATGCTCCTCATCTATGATGATAAGCCCCAAATTTGTGAATGGCAAAAATACCGACGAACGCACGCCAATAATTAGTTTATACGGATTTTCAGAGAGTTGATGCTGATATGTCTCTACGCGCTCATAACTACTGCAAAAAGAGTGAAAAATCCCCATTTCACCGCCAAAAAACTGTTTCATGCGGTTGGCAAGTTGTTGTGTCAATCCTGCCTCAGGCACAAGCATTAACACCTGTTTCCCTTGTGCAATGCAATCTTTTATTAGTTGAATGTATATTTCAGTTTTTCCGCTCGACGTAATTCCATGTAGCAGTATGCTTTGATGTGTCGTAAACCCCGATTTTATCGCTTCGTATGCCGTTTTTTGTGCTTCTGTCAGTTCGTGTACCTCTGCCGATATTGCCGATGTTGTGTCAATTCTGTAGCTTCTGCGTTTTTCTATGCGTAAAATATCCTTGTCAATCAGATGTTTTAGTACGGCAGACGATATTCCCGTTTGTTCCAATAGTGTCTGTTTGCTGATTGCATTATAGTTCGTTAAAGCAACATATTGTTCAAGCAATTCGCACTGTTTTTTTGCTCTTCCGATTATTTCTAATGCGTTCTCGCTGTTTTCTTTGTATATTGGATTTATTACGATGAAATCGGCAAATTTTGGCTTATAGTTGTCCGTAGTTTTTTCTGTTTTTGCAATTACGCCTATGTCTATCAGGCGTTTTATGTGTTTTAATTGTGAGGTGCTGAATTCTGTTATCGAATGCGATTTTTCGTCTTTAAGTATCTCTACAATTTTTTCTTCGCTTTTTGATAATTTTGCATCTAACATCTCAGGCACAAGGTCAATAATTGATTCATTTTCAATTTTTAGCCCTGAGGGTAGTGCTGTTTTGTATATATCGCCTAATGCCGATTGGTAGTATTGACTAACAAAGTTCCACAATTGCAATTGCGATGGCAGAAGTATAGGTTTTTCGTCAATTACTTCCGATATTGGTTTGATTTTGTCGTAATTCGGGTGGTTGGAATGTATATTTGCTACAATCCCTGTATAGAATTTGCTCGCGCCAAAATGCACAATAACTCTCATACCTATAGCAATTTGGCTTTCCATTTCTTCTGGAATGCTATAGGTATAAGTTTGCGCCAATGGCAATGGTATGATTATGTCTGCAAATTTAGTCGCCATACAAGTGCAAAGATACTGAAAATATTTCATAATTTTTCGCTTTGTTCAATATTTTTGTATTGTTTGGTAAATTCCTACTTTTTTATTCTTGTTGTAGCAAAAAAATCATTATTCATAGTTCACGATTCATAAATTTTTTATATCTTTGTAAATTGAAAATAATTATTGATATGTTATTAACTACTAAAAATCTATGATATGAAAAACAACTATTGTATTATTATGGCAGGTGGCGCTGGTTGTCGTTTTTGGCCATTTAGCACTAATGAAAAACCAAAACAGTTTCTTGATTTCTTTGGTACAGGGCGTTCGCTTTTGCGTATGACCTACGAGCGTTTAGATGGCATAATCCCTGCATCTAATGTTTTTGTTGTTACGAATAAAATCTATAAGGAAACAATATTGGAGCAACTCCCTGAATTAGAAGAAAATCAAGTATTGCTCGAGCCTATGCGTCGTAATACAGCTCCATGTATTGCCTATGCCGTATATCGTATTCGTAAGCAAAATCCAAAGGCTAACATCGTGGTTTTGCCGTCCGACCATTTGATAACTAATGAAAAAGAATTCCAACGTGTTATCACCGAGGGTCTTCGTTTTGTTGCCAATAATGATGCTCTTCTCACTTTGGGCATGAAACCAACTCGTCCCGAAACTGGCTATGGTTATATTCAATTAGGCAAAGGTGGCGATGATTTGCGTAAGGTCAAAACTTTCACTGAGAAGCCTAATCTTGAAATGGCTAAGGTATTTCTTGCATCGGGCGAATTTGCTTGGAATTCAGGTATGTTCCTTTGGCGTGCCGATGTGATTATCGAAGAGTTCAATAAGCATTTGTCTGAGGTAGCTGATAAGTTTGCCGAAGGCGAAGAGGCTTATGGCACAGACAGAGAGCAAGAATTCATCAATTACATATATCCTCAATGTCCTAATATCTCTATCGACTATGGCATTATGGAAAAAGCAACTAATGTTTACGTTATGTTGGCTGATTTTGGTTGGAGCGATTTAGGCACATGGGGTTCATTGCACGAACTAACTGATAAAGATGAAAATGGCAATGCAGTAGCCAAATGCGAAGCAATGTTCTATAATGCTAAAAACAATATGGTTGCATTACCTGAGGGTGAATTGGTTGTCATTGAGGGTCTTAATGACTATCTTGTTGCTCGCGACAATGGAGTATTGCTCATTTGCAAAAAAGATGAAGAGGGAAAAATTCGTCAATATGTAAAAGATGCCGAAGAAAAATACGGCAACAAATATGTATAAAATATGAAAATAGTATTTTTTAGAACACCGAAACCACGTCGTTTTCATCATAAAAATATTTATTACGATCCTGAAAAAGAGGAACGCGAAGAGCGTGAAAATCGTGTGAATAAAGAGTTAGGCTTAAATCAAGAAGACAAACCATTCGTAACCTCTATTCGTCGTGGTTCATTTCGTCGTGGTATGTTCGACACCGAAGATATGCCTGCTCGCGATGAACTAGCTCGCGACCGTCGTATGAAGACTGCTCGTAGCATTATTATAATCATAGCTTCACTATTATTTGCAGCTTACATAATTGCTACATCAGGCGATTTTTTGGCACTATAATTTGCTCAATTCTTCTTGCCCTATAGCAACCCTCTTCATAGGATAACCATACCTTCAAGCAACCTTCACCGAAGAAGACTGACACATAAAAAATAGAAATTCTCAACTCTCAACTCTAATAAATGGATATAATTCATCTTTTACCCGATTCTGTAGCTAATCAAATTGCGGCTGGTGAGGTCATACAACGACCTGCATCTGTCGTGAAGGAGTTGGTCGAAAACTCTATTGATGCTGGTGCAACTTTGATAAAAGTAATTATCAAAGGGGCTGGTCGCACATCTATTTTGGTTATCGATGATGGTAAGGGTATGAGTTCTACTGATGCTCGTTTGGCTTTCGAGCGTCATGCTACAAGCAAGATACAGCAGTCTGCCGACCTATTTGCTCTTACCACTATGGGCTTTCGTGGCGAGGCTTTGGCATCTATTGCTGCAGTGGCACAAGTCGAACTCCGCACGCGCCGAAATTGCGATGAATTGGGCACTTTTATCGAAATCGAAGGCTCGCAAGTTGTGCGTCAAGAGGTGGAGCAGTGTGCTGTTGGCACTCAGTTTTTGATTAAGAATCTCTTTTTCAATGTGCCTGCTCGTCGTAAGTTTCTCAAAAGCGATGAAACTGAAATGCGCAACATTCTGCAAGAGATGTCGCGCATCGTACTCGCTCATCCCGATGTCGCTTTCCAACTCTATAGTGGCGAGGATTTGATTTACGATTTGCCTATTGCTTCTTTCAAACAGCGCATCGTTGCTCTTTGTGGTCGCAAGGTGCGTAATATCTCTCAACAGCTTGTCGATGTCGATGTTAACACTATGCTTGTCAAGATTTCGGGCTATGTAGGCACTCCGCAATCTGCTGGTCGCAATCCTCAGCAGTTCTTCTTTGTTAATGGGCGATATATGAATCATCCCTATTTCCGCCGTGCTGTGTTGCAAGCCTACGAGCGTATGATTTCGGCAGAGGATGCTCCGCAATTCTTTCTAAATCTCGAAGTTGACCCATCTACAATCGATGTCAATATTCACCCGACTAAGACTGAAATTAAGTTTGAAAACGAGCGCGAGATTTGGAGTATTCTCTCAATAGCGGTCAAAGAGGCATTGGGTAAATTCAATGTTGCACCGTCAATCGATTTTGATACTGCCGATAGCATCGACATTCCTGTGGCTACTACAGCCGTAGGCTCTGTTCCCGAAATGCCTAAGGTAACCTTCAATCCTAACTATAACCCATTCCAAAGCAGTGGCTGTAGTAGCAACTACACCTCGCAATCCCATTCAACACCTCGCAATTGGAAAGACCTATTTGAAGTTAGGAGAGAAGAGTTAGAAGTTAGGAGTGAAACAACGCAATCAAAAGATATATTTGCAGATAAAGATATTCAATTCACGTCTCAAAATTCTCAACTTTCAACTTTCAACTCTCAACTTTCAACTGTTGAAGATTCTTTCCTCTACAAAAATCGCTACCTCTGTGTGCCGATGAAATCGGGCTTAATGTTCATTGATGTTCAGCGAGCTATCACCCGTATTTGTTATGACAATCTTCTTTCGCAGGTCGAACGCTCTACGGGTGTAAGTCAGAAACTTCTTTTTCCAGAGGTCTTGGAGTTGTCTATCGAGGATAAGTGCCTTTTCACCGAAATAGAGATGGAATTGCGTGCCGTAGGATTCGAGATTGCCGAGTTTGGCAAGTCTATGTACCGTATCGAAGGCATACCCGCCCTTTTGTCTGAAGGGGTTGATACTATCAAGATTCTCGAAACCATTATTGAGGAGGTCAAAAGTAGTGGAGTAGTTGTTAGCGATTCAATCCATCGCATTATAGCCAACATAATTTCTCAAAACGAAGCAACTATCCGCATCAAGCGCAATATCTCCCCTGAAGAGCGCAATTCGCTTATAGCACAGCTCTTTGCCTCATCTAATCCAAACAACACCCCCGATGGTCGCAAAATCATCAACACCATAACCGACGTTGCAATTGATGCAATGTTTTGAAAAATAGTGTATTTTTATTGTCCGTCTAATATTTTAATATTTAATATAATGAATTCTGAATTAAATACGCAACTTTTGCAAACGATTCTTGATAATCAGAAACGTGTGCCTCACACGCTTTCGCTTGCTGATATGGGTATAACTGAAGAGATTGTGAATCAGATATATGAATGGGCGAAACCTCATGCTGAAGAGGGCGAATTGGCATCTTATATTCCTGAATTGGCACGTGTTGATGCTAATAAGTCGGCGATTGTGATAGGCGACTTGTTGGGCAATCAGATAGTGGTGGGCAATGGCGTAGATGTCAAGGTGTCGATACAGTCGGTTGTGAAGCCGTTTCTCTATATATATGCTCTTGAGAAGGGGTTGGCTCCGAGCGATATTTCGTATATTGAGCCAACTGCTATGCATTTTAATACCGATGCGGTGCTTCAGCCTGAGAGTCATAAGTCGCGCCCGGGGCATCCGCTCAACAATGCTGGGGCGATAAGTAGTTCTGGTGCGATTGATGATTTTGATGATTTTCTTGCCTTTATGCGTCGCCTCGCAGGCAATGCTCAACTTGCTGTGCTTGAGGATGTATATGCGTCGGAGATGGCAACGAATGCCAATAATCGTGCCATTGCTATGCGTTTGGTGGCAACGGGGCGTTTTGCTACGATTGAAGATGGTATGCGTGCGTTGGATAATTACACTCGTGCTTGTGCTATTGGTGTTACTCCTGCCGAAATCACTCGTGCTTGCGTTGTGCTTGCTCGTGGCGGAAAGATTGATGGTGAACAAGTTATCCACGAAAACAACATTGTGCGTGCTATCAATGCGATGAATTCATACGGACTATACGAGCGCACGGGCGAGATTTCGTTGCTCGCAGCTGGTGTGCGTGCTTTGTCGTGCAAGAGTGGGGTGGGTGGATTGATTATAAATATTGACCCGGGTCGTGGCGCATTCACTACATACGGACCTCGTCTCGATGCTGCAGGCAATAGTGCTTTTGGCAAATATGCACTTATTCCGCTTAACAATCTACTTGCTGCGCCATACGCTATGCGCCTTAGTGCTGATGAGATTATAAACACTATTGCAGAATTTGAATAGATATGAAAGAGAGATTATTGTTGATTATTAAGGAGATATGGGCGTATATCAAGTCGCTTGCGAGTATTGCCGAAGACACTGACTCGGAAACTACGATTTCCAATATCACTAAAGGAGTAGAATTTCGTGCCGACAATGTGTGGGTACTTTTCTTCGCTATTATTATTGCATCGGTGGGGTTGAATGTCAATTCTACGGCAGTAATTATTGGTGCAATGTTGATTTCGCCACTCATGGGACCTATCATGGGATTGGGTCTTTCGATTGGTATTTCGGATGGTGAATTGTTGCGTAAGTCATTGAAAAATTTGTTTATAATGATTGCAATTTCGCTTGTGGCATCAAGCCTTTATTTCTTGATTTCGCCACTTAGCGATGCACAATCCGAATTGTTGGCTCGTACCAAACCTACTATTTATGACGTGTTTATTGCTTTCTTTGGTGGCATGGCAGGCATATTGGCAGCGTCGCGCAAGCAAGAGAAAGTTACAATCGTCAGTGGCGTGGCAATTGCCACTGCATTGATGCCTCCACTTTGTACTGCTGGTTATGGTCTCGGTACAGGACAGTTGATTTATTTCTTCGGAGCATTTTATCTCTTTTTTATCAATGCCTTCTTCATCGCATTGGCTAATTACTTGATGGTGCGCTATTTGCAATTTCCTCGTAAACGTTTTCTCGACCCTGCCACCGAACGTAAGGTGCATCGTAGTATTGCTATTTTTACGGTAGTAGTTGTAGTGCCATCTATTTTTATTGCAATTAATGTTGTGCGCGAAACATCGTTTGATAATAATGCAATCAAGTATGTGAATGATATTCAGAACAATCCTGTGATGCAAAATGTGCAGATAATATCACAAAAACGCACATTTTCAAGTAAAGGAAACGAAATAAGTCTCTCGCTTATAGGCGAACCTTTAACTTCTCAGCAGGTTGCAGTGCTTCAAAAACGAATGGAGGAAATGGGATTGAAAAATACAAAACTCACTATCCGACAAGCAGGAGGCGCATCGCTCGATGTTGAAACACAAGCCAAAATGTTGCAAGATTTCATCGAAGACAAAGAGCGCACTATTCTGCAAAAGGATTCTTTAATCCAAGATTTGCGTCAGCAAATACGTTTGGAACAAAAGAAAGCAGAAATCACAGCACAGCAATTAGCACAAGAACTTCACGTGCTTTACCCTTATATAAAAGATGTATCAATGGCAGAGGCGGTGAAAGTAGATGTTAAAAATAATACTACCGACACCATTCCTACATTAAACATCAATTGGACTATGCAGCCAACCGAAGCCGAGTATCAGCATCTTCAAGACTGGCTGAAAGTCCGCCTCAAAACAGATAAACTTGATATTGTATCAAAGTGATAATATTTGAATACAAAAAAAACTTCATTCTATCTCTTGTAGAATGAAGTTTTTTGTTAGTATCAATCAATCGAAGGAGTAATAAACACTCGCCATGAGCCTTTGTCATCGTATGATATATATTCCTTTTCTTTCATATTTGCAAGCATTTTTTGTAAAGCCGAACGATTGATGCCTATTTCTTTTTGAAGATAAGCTAATGTTGCATTCTTTTCAATTTGTAGAGCTCTGAGTATTTTGCTATATGTAGAGGTGCGGAATGCTATTTTTTCTCCATCGTACCACCATATATTTTCATCTTTTTCAGTGACAAACAGTATGTCATTTTCGATTTCTTGGGTTATAAGTTTGAGCATATACTTATGAAATGGACGTATTTTTTTTAGTGAAGCATTAGCTCCATCCGTAGGCGTAGCACCAACAATTAAGTCTGCTTCATGTAAGGCTTCTAAGTAATGATTTTTCAATCTACTGCGAACAACTATCATTGGATAGCCATGTCGAGCAAGAATATAATTCATCAGTAGTCGTGCGATACGTCCATTGCCATCTTCAAAAGGGTGAATACGAATATAGCGATAGTGGAACAATATAGCAAGTTCAATAGGAGAGTATGTACCATTTTGTTCTGCTTCGTTGTACCAATCAACAAGGTCAGTCATCAATGCAGGAGTCTCTTCGGGCGAAGCATATTCAAATCTATCACCATAGCGAGTTATAACACTATTTGGGCGTGTTTTATACTGTCCTGCATGTATTGTATAACTTGTTTGTATACCTCCTGGCAAAGTGCGATATACCGTATAGTCTTCGCGCAATAGAGTACGATGCAATGTGCGAATAAAGTTTTGAGTTAGAGGTGTTTCTTTTATTAAAGTTTCTTCCGACATCATTTTTAGGGCAACATTGCTTGCGGTCATATCATGCACATCTTTTACATTTGCTTCTCCAATAATCTTACCAAAAAGTAAAAGTATTTCAGTTTGTCCATAAGTTAAAGTGTTTCCTTCAATGTGATTACTATTAAAATTGAAGTCAATTGTAAACCTACGGCTGAGTTTGTTATTCTGATCTTCTGTCAATGGCTGTATTTGTTGCCAAGCATGTAAAGCTTTTTCTAATGTTAAGTATCTCATATTTTCTAAAAAATAAGTAATATGGTGGCTGTATAGCCACCTTTTCGGCAACAAAGTTACTGCTTTTTCTTGTAATACACAATAAATAGACCAAAAAATTACTAAATTCAAAAAACTTTATTTGTATATTTGGCAAATGAAGTTTTTTTTGTACCTTTGCGGTTGCTTGGTGGTATGGGGTACTCTCATATTTTCTCCTTGTTTGTAGGGACGCACGGCTCGTGTGTCCGTAGCGAGCGGAGTGTCTTATCCTAAAATAAGTAGACAGATTTAATCACAATTAAAAAAGTCTACATTATGGTAAGAAAGACAAAATTCAATCGTGAAATGCGAGTTCGTATTGTTAAAGAATACGAAGAGAGCAATTTAACAGGTGAAGAA
>JAFYSF010000035.1 GCA_017559505.1 Paludibacteraceae bacterium
ACTCGCATTTGTAATAAAATAACAACCATAACAGTTTTACAATATATTAACTTTATAAATAAAAAACCTATTGGAAGAATAAAACATACTTTAATTTAATTCCGCCAACGGGTTATAAATATAGGATAAATATACTATAAAGCAATCTACAAACAAACTCCCCCCACACAAAAAAAAGCCAATCTACTCACAAAAAAAAAAGACTGCATCAAGACAATAATCCTGACACAGCCCTCGATATATTTCAATACATTCCAATATATCAATCACTTAAACCATTTTTTCAACGGCACATCAAACCCCGTTTGTCGCATATAATTATACGTTGCCACATTCAACCCCTCTCCAAATCTACTCCAATCTAGCTCATTATCAACCTCAAACGGTATCTCATTATTAGCAAACGAATTAAACCCAAATCTGTAATCTGTAATCTGTAATCTGTAATCTGCAATATGTCTCGCCCCCACCGATTCCGGATTCCTTCCCGACGGACTATGACACGTCATAGCATACCTATGCCAAAAAGCACTCTGTATCAACCCCTCTGCAAACAAATCTCTCACCCGACCCAACGAATCATACAACTCTTTTTCCGTCTGCGTAGGGAATCCATACATCAAATAAGTATGCACCATAATGCCATTATCCGACAAATTACGCATACATTCCGTTGCACTCTCTATCGTCACTCCCTTGTTTATCAATTTCAACACACGTGGTGATGCCACCTCCAAACCGCCCGACACAGCAATGCACCCCGATTTTGCCAACAAATAGCACAACTCCGCTGTATAGGTCTTATCAAAACGCACATTGGTCCAATATGTTACCACTAATCCTCGCGCCAATATCTCCTCTGCCAATTTTCTCAACAATGCAGGGGGTGCTGCCTCATCCACAAAATGGAATCCCGTATTCCCTGTCTCGGCTATCAACGACTCCATTCTGTCAACTATAATCTTCACATCGCACGCTTCAAACCTCCCGATATAATCCAAACACGTATCGCAAAACGTACATTTCGCCCAATAGCACCCATGCGCCAACATCATCTTATTCCAACGCCCATCGCTCCACAATCTATGCATCGGATTCGTAGTATCCACAAAATCAATATATTTCGACATATCCAACCCTACGGTCGTAGGTGCAGGCAAATCCCCAAATCGTTCATTCTCTTGCACATCCATTTGCGCATACTCCACCTTCCCGTCTTTCAAATACGCAGTTCTCAACAGCTCTCCACCCTCTACCAATCGTCTCACCGGCAACTCTCCATCATCGTATGTAATATAATCCACATACTTAAATATACCAGTATCAGTCATTTGTCGCAATTCCGTATTCACATATCCCCCGCCCATCACTATCTTCACTTGCGGATAGTTCGCCTTTATATATTTCGCACAACGCAATCCTGCCAACAAATTACCCGGAAATGGCACCGACAACCCCACCCAATCAGGCTTCACCTCTTGCATCTTCTTATCCAACAACTCCAACATCATAGCATCTATAATACTCTCATTTCCACCACAACCTCGACCACCCTCTGCCTGTAGGGACGCAGCGTGCTGCGTCCGCAAATCAAGACTTTGCTCTGAAAAAGTTAAACCCATTGACCGTTGACTATTGGCTGTTAACCGTTGACCATTGACTGTTGACCGTTGACCGTTAACTGTTGACTGTTGACCGTTGACTGTCGACTGTTGACTGTCGACTGTTGACTGATGACTATCAACCAATTGTGCATTATGCATTATGCATTGTGCATTAAATCTCTCCAACTCCCTCTCTATCGGCTCAAACGTAGTCAAATAAGTACACAACTTCTCCGCATAACGTATCAACTGAAAATGCTCATCTACCAAAGCCACCACATCCACCACATTACGCAAAAACAAACTGCACAAATACTTAGCCCTATCTATTTTGCCCGACGTACCAAAAGCCCACTCCAATTCATCTTCATCTGGCAAACGGTACATATCCTCCCAAAATCGAATATCAGCGAATCTATTAGCCAACGACAAATCTCGCCCCGACAAAAACTTCATCACAGCCTCAATATTTCGCTCATAAAATCTACGATTCGACACGATAATACGCATCGTTTTATTCAATTTACGCCCATCTTCCACCACATCAAACACACTCTCCAACTCCTTTCGCGTAAACAACTTATTAATCAACTCAATACCCAAATCCATCTGCTCAGCCTCAAATCCACGACTACGCATATAACCCGTCAAATGCGTAATCGACGGATACGGAGTATTCAACTGAGTCAACGGTGGCAAAATAAATAATATCATAAAAATACGTTTAAAAATCTCATATTACAAAAACATACCCATTCACAGCATCTATCCACTCTCCTACCCTCTCCATAGGTGCAAGCAAACTGCTCCTTAAAAGACTGACACCCCCAACAACCACTCTCCTATACTTTGCAAAGTTACAAAAAATTGTGCATTATGCATTGTCCATTGTGCATTTTTTTATACCTTTGCAAAAAAATAATTTGATATGACAAAAGACAACTCAACACTAATAACTAATAACTCATCACTAATAACTATTTTAGGTCCTACCGCAAGTGGCAAAACCACTCTTGCCACACATCTTGCACTACATCTAAACGGAGAAATTATCAGTGCCGACTCTCGCCAAATCTATCGTGGGATGGATCTCGGCACAGGCAAAGACCTCTGCGAATACACCATCAATGGCAAAAATATCCCATACCACCTCATAGACATTCATCCAGCTGGCTACAAATACAACCTTTACGAATACCAACGCGATTTCCTCAAAGCCTACGACACAATACTCCAACGAGGCACTCAACCCATCCTCTGTGGTGGAACAGGACTTTACATCGAAGCTATCCTCGGAGGCTACCGCCTTCTCGAAGTCCCAGTCAACGAACCTCTACGCCACTCTCTCGAAGGCAAATCGCTCGACGAGTTAAGCTCAATACTCGACACCTACCCCAACTACCACCGCCATAATCAAACTGATGTCGATACCGTAAAACGTGCTATCCGTGCCATCGAAATAGCCGACTACTATGCTAATCACACCGAAACATCAAGTCTCAACTCTCAACTCTCAACTCTCAACTACACAATAATCGGTGTTGATATCGACCGTGAACTCCGCCGTGAGAAAATCACTCGCCGCCTCAAAACTCGCCTCGACGAAGGTATGCTCGATGAAGTGCAAAACCTTCTCAACAGCGGCATCCACCCCGACGACCTAATATATTACGGACTCGAATACAAATTCCTTACCCAACACCTAATTGGCGAACTTACCTTCGATGAAATGTTCAAAGGTCTTGAAACTGCAATCCACCAATTCGCCAAACGCCAAATGACATGGTTTCGTGGCATGGAACGTCGCGGTTACACAATAAATTGGATAAATGCCGACCAAACTATAGAACAAAAAGTCACTCAAGCACTCGAAATAATAAACAAAAAATAAAAATACAACACTCCACACCCTCAAAACCGCACTCATAACACACTAACATTCAACACAAAATAAATAAAATACAAAAAAGTATCAAAAACATTTGGTCAATTCACAAAAAAGTTGTAACTTTGCATCGCTTTTGAGAAAGAGCATTGCACAAAACAAAAAGCAAATAATTTAATGCCGAATGGCTAATAATTATGAATTGTGAATTATGAATTGTGCATTAATAAACGGGATGTAGCGCAGTCCGGTTAGCGCACCTGCTTTGGGAGCAGGGGGTCCCAGGTTCGAATCCTGGTATCCCGACAACATAAAAATATGCCGAATGGCAAATGATTATGCATTATGCATTATACATTATGCATTAATAAAAACGGGATGTAGCGCAGTCCGGTTAGCGCACCTGCTTTGGGAGCAGGGGGTCCCAGGTTCGAATCCTGGTATCCCGACAACAAGTAGAGATGCAATTTTTGCGTCTCTCTTTTTTTTTCTTAAAACCACATTAACAGCAGAGCTGTTAATTTTCAACTTTCAAATTTCAACTTAATTATGGAAGCACAAGGCAAAGTAATCGCAATTTTAGAAGCTCGTAGCGGTGTCAGCAAAGCTGGTCGCGAATGGATGTCTCAAGAATATGTAATCGAAACTCCTGGACAATACCCTAAAAAGATATGTTTCAACATTTTTGGTGCTGATCGCATCAATGAAGCTCACATCCAAATGGGTGAAGAAATCATCATTGAATTTGATATTGATGCACGCGAATGGCAAGGTCGTTGGTTTACTTCAATCAACGCATTCCGAGTAACTCGCCCAGCTGCAATGCCTGTCAACAATGAACCAATGATGCAAGAACCACCTTTCGCAGCTGACCCATTCAGCCAACCTGCACCAATGCAACAATCGCCATTCGACAACGCACTCCCAAGCGACCCAGGCGACGATCTCCCCTTCTAAAAAAAACACTAAAGCAAACATAAAAAAGAGGCAGATAAACATAACTTATCTGCCTCTTTTATATCCAATTAGAAATATTAATACCCACTAAAAAAAATTAAAAACATCACTACTTTTTCATAAATTTAACACAACCTTTTGAACTTTGCAAAATGTAGATACCCGAATTTAAATTAGGCAAAATAACCACATCTGTATTTACAACATCCAAATAAACAAGATGCCCCATTACATCATAAATATAAAAATCATCACCCTCTACAAGCCCCCTAATTTCATTATTTACCACGACCATATTTGCCAACAACAAAGAAGACGAATCTGTAGTAACATCTGGCACGCAAGAAACTGAAATAATAAATCTATCGTCAAATACTCCTTTTTCACTATCAAAAACATATTCCTCTCCCGAAGAAAGATAAACTATTTCCTGAGTATAAGTATCATACAAGACTAATATCTCTGCTCCTCCTGAAATATTATTTAAAGAAATCGTATATCTACCCGCCTTCCCTATATAAATACCAACACTAACAGTCGTATTCTCAATAGGCAATTTATTAAACGAATATTCTACGTCATCTTTATACGTATAAATTTCAACCCCTGTACCTCTCTTATTTGCAAAACTCAAAAAATCTTCACCTGCCACATAACCTTCAGCCTCAGCTCCTTCAGTTAAATAGATACCTGTTTTATAACAACTACCCTCACCATCTATTCTTAACGAATATTTTTTAGTTATCAATTTCTCTCGAATTAACATTTTAGAAGAGCTTCCTTCTAATTGATTACGACTCATTGCATAATCACCAGCATATTGAACAAAGAATGTTGAGAACGGAGATAAATCATCACCATCTACTAAATCAATAGGCTCATAACCACTACCATTATATACACAAGCATACTCAATGGCATTATTCATTTTTGCTTCCCAAAAAAGGGCGTTACCTATATAATACCAATTTTTGTCTTGCTCATTTCCTCCTGTTTCATCTAAAGAACTTGAAAATGTATCTTCAAGACGAATTGGATAAGTTGTATCATTCTCCTCTGCAAACTGAAATTCAAGAGTAATCTCATCTGTTACATCGGTTGCAAAATTATAAGCAATACCTCTCTTGAAAAGACCAAATTTCTTTTTTGTTTCCCAACCTGTTTTTCCCTTAGACCGTTTAGCTGCACTATAATCTTGATAATAAACATCATCCAAATCGGCAGTAATACATTCAACATCAAAAGGAAAAGAAACAGGAGTCCAATCTTTATTATTAATATTAAGTTGAATAGTAGAAGTTTTCCAAAAAGAAAATTGAGGATAAGTAGAAAGATTACCCACAACAATTGGAGTTATAGGTAAATTTGCAACTATAAGAGAATCAACAAGACCGCCCAATACAAAATCGCCACTACCTATCACCCTATCAATCTCCGATCCCTCAACTACCATTGACTCCTCTTCGGTCATTGGAGGATAATCTTCATCTAACCAACCATTTCCTTTGCTCTGCGATTCCTTTTTTGGTTCTTTCTTATGCCCTCCTCCATCATTTCTATAAAAACGCCACTCTTGTTCCGCTGGATCATATTGAATATACAAATATGTGTAAATATTATCAGCCTCAAAAAAACAATAACCAACAGTATCAACAACCAAATTAACTGGAAAATTATCATCAACTGATAAAGAATAAATCTCACAATCTTTTCTACCTACTGCTCCTTTTCTCGTTTCAAAAGACAAAAACTTTTTCGTCCCAATATTTTGAAGGGTAAAAGTATTATAATCATTTACTTTAACTAACCATAAACTATTAGCTACATTATAACTATCATCACTGGCTGTTAAAGCCTCTACTTTGTCACCTACAACAACAGCAAAAACATCCTCATTTTTCATATTTTTAGATTGAAACCTTACAATACTATTATTTTCTGGTGTAGCAGCTCTCAAACATACAAATGACGACAAAAATACAACCACCAAAAGCGCAATTTTATTTACCAATGTCTTCATAATAAACCTCCCGTTTATTTAATTTTTAAATTCTTTAATCACACGAAGAAATATATATATACCAACAAAAAGAAGCATAGGTAATAAAAAATCTCCTACAGGAGTAGGCCTTTCCGGATCTCCCCAATTCCCAGGAAGACGCTGAGTTGGTCCTGTTATTATTACAGCTTCTTCTTCTAAAAAATTCATAGATCTATCCTTAATCTTGATCATAGGATATTTATTACCTACAGTAGTAGCAACATTTACAACATCAATACACTTCGGCGTTTTTGTATAATATTCATTCTGAACCACATTAAACTCTCCATAAGAATGATTATAAAATTCTAATCCATTTAGAATTTCAATCCTACTGGTATTTGGTGTCCAAACATAACCACTATGCTTACGTCCAACCACATTAAAACGTCGATGCACTTGATGCGATTGATAGACATCCATAGGTGCTTGAATAGAAAATGGAACTACCATTTCACTATTCGATTTAGTAACCTGTCCTATCTCTCTAAACAACTGCTGACCAAATAGATTTAGCGGTATAAATAATAAAAAGAAGAATATAACAATTAAAAATAATTTTTTTATATAATCTCCAAGCATAATAAAATACTATATTTCAACAACATATAAATTCTATAAGATTATTTAAAAATAAATATTCCATTTTACAAAGTTAGTAATATTTTTTCAATTACACACTATCTATTAAAATTATTTTAATAAAAAATCATAACACACAATAATAGCCACTCACAAATTTAAATTTTACAATGTCCAATCCATGGTATTAACACTACTTTCTATTGCATTTTCTATATCATCAGGCAAACCATAAAATAAATCTATTGCAGCCATCTCTTCTATTTCATCAATAGTTCTTACATAATACAACAATGGTTTTGATCCTGCTTCATTATTACATACAAAACCAATAGTAGTCCACGAATCACCTTTTCTACGTAATATAGCTTTATAAAAAGCATCAGGGATAGCAATTTTTTGATGATTACCCATATATTGAGGCGAATCACTAACTATTGGACCACACACCACATAAACAGCCCCATATTGTTGCGCATAATCTCTTACCAATTCCTCAATATCATTCCAATCCCCTCTATTAAGATTTGCATTTTGCGGACAAATATTTGTAGTATAAAACGACTCTCTCATCGCTTGCTCACTCCATTTCATATCCGCAGCTGGAGCCATATGCCCCCTATCATATTTACCTTGATTATTAGTATAATCACCATGCTCCACTGCCTCCCCTATAACTTTTGGGTCAGGAGAAAAACGATTACAACGCTCTATATCCCCAAAAGTTTCATTCTTAGTCAACTCATACGCCACCCAATTAGGCAATTTCCAATCATCATTATAACTCAACGAATATGCAAAATGATCAATAACTTGCGACTTCCTATCATCCATAACTTTAACCAATGCCACATCCTCAGCAATACCTTCTTCTTCTGGTAATAATTGTGAGTGAGATTGAGTTAAGATAAAAACACCAAATCCAAACAAAAATATTACAAATAAAAATAATTTCGATTTCATAATAAACATAATTTATAATTACACATAATTTATGATTACAAAGTTACATATTTTTATTAAATCTAAAAAATAAAAACACAAAATTCTCAACACATCCACCTCAAACCACTCCACCAATCAAATCAAACAATAACCCAATCACCCAAATCCGACTAATTTGACCAATTCAACTAATTAGTCCCATCAACCAAATCAAACTCCCCCCCATCTACTCTCTCAAATCCTCCACCCCAAAAGCAATATACCCCAAAATAACATCTGTATAATTCTGAGGAAGAAAAACTATCGCGCAGCGATAAATTTCCGTGCAATCTGTACATTCCGTGAGAGAAAAAAACTCCGTGAGGAAAAACGCCAAAGGCTAACCGTTGACTGTTGACCGTTGACTGTTGACCGTTGACTGTTGACTATATAAAACAAAGAAACCCCGAAGACACTAATCTTCGAGGTTTCTGAAAAACGGCGGCGACCTACTCTCCCACGATGCAACGCAGTACCATCGGCGCGAGTGGGCTTAACTTCTCTGTTCGGAATGGGAAGAGG
>JAFYSF010000036.1 GCA_017559505.1 Paludibacteraceae bacterium
AGATCTCAATTCTCAAGTCTCAATTCTCAATTCTCAATTCGTTTATCCAGGCGAGGCAGTTGAGCATCCTGTTGTTTATATCCCTGTATTCCCAGGCACAAACTGCGACTACGACATGGCTAAGGCGTTCCGCACAGCAGGTGCCGAAGTGCGCACATCGGTGTTCTGTAACCTTACTGCCGACGACATCGCACGCTCTATCGAAGTGATGGCTCGCGAAATCCGTGGTTGTCATATCTTGGCTCTTGCAGGTGGTTTCTCTTCTGGTGATGAACCTGATGGCTCTGCTAAATTCATTGCTACAGTATTGAATAATAGTGATGTAGCCCGTGAAATTCATGCACTCATCGACCGCAAAGGTTTGATTATTGGTATTTGTAACGGTTTCCAAGCATTGGTTAAATCAGGTCTTCTTCCTTATGGCCGTTTGGGTATGGTTACACCAGATAGCCCAACACTCTTCCGTAACAACATCAATCGCCATATCTCACAAATGGTTACAACTCGCATCAGCACAGTGAAATCTCCATGGTTGGCAGGATTCAACGTGGGCGATGAGCACACCATTGCAATGAGTCACGGCGAAGGTAAATTCGTAGTGAGCGAAGAGTTGGCTCGCGAGTTGTTTGCCAAAGGTCAAGTGGCGTTCCAATATGTCGATGCTAATAGCAATATCACAATGCAATCGCCTGAAAACCCTAATGGTTCAAGCTATGCAATCGAGGGTATTATTTCAGAAGATGGTTTGATTATTGGTAAGATGGGCCACACTGAGCGTTACGAAGAAAACATATTCAAAAACATTGCAGGTAACAAACGCCAACCTCTCTTCGAAAACGCAGTTCGCTACTTCCGCAAAAAATAAGATGAAATTTTTTTGACAGAATGACAAAAAGACAAATTTTAGATTAGAGGTTATTATGTATAGTCCTTTAACAAATGCTTTGCTAAAAAACAAGTTTTTTATCTCGGCATAAAAATGACAGATTTTTAGTTACACTTTTTTAATATGTCATTCTTTCGCCAAGATACGTCACAGACGTAGCGAGGCATATGTAAAGAGAGAAAATATGTTTTTATGTCATTTTGTCTAAAAAAACAAAAAAATAAATACAATGGATTTCGAATTAAATAACCTTCTTTACGAAGGAAAAGCAAAACAGATATACGCAACCGAAGACCCTGATGTAGTGGTTGTTCACTACAAAGACGATGCTTCGGCATACAATGGCATTAAGCGTGCGCAGATAGAGAATAAAGGTATTTGGAACAACAAAATATCATCTATCATCTATGCTCAACTCGCTGATGCAGGCGTGAAAACACATTTCATTCAACGTCTTGACGACCGCAATCAGTTGTGTCATAAGGTAGATGTAATTCCTATCGAGTTTATCGTACACAACTATGCAGCAGGCTCTATGGCGCGTCGTTTGGGTATCGAAGAGGGTACAAAACTCAATACAACAATCTTCGAGTGCTGTTATAAAAATGAAGAACTCGACGACCCAATTATCAACGAGCACCATGCCGTAGCACTTGGGCTCTCTACTTACGAAGAGATGGCAGAAGTGCATAAAATAGTTGAGAAAATCAACAATCTTTTGATTCCACTATTTGCTGACCTCGACGTTATTTTGGTTGATTTCAAAGCCGAATTTGGTCGCCTCGAAGATGGTACCCTTGTGCTTAGCGACGAACTTAGTCCTGACACATGTCGCCTTTGGGACGTAGAAACTCAAGATAGTCTCGACAAAGACCGCTTCCGTCGCGACCTCGGCCGCGTAGGCGAAGCATACCAAGAAATCCTCAATCGTTTGATGAAGTTGTAATAATAGGAAATTTATTCCACTACAACAGCAACCTTCAAGCAACCTTCACCGAAGAAGACTGACATCTTTTCAACTTTCAACTTTCAACTTTCAACTCTCAACTTATATGAAAGCATTAACAGCAACTGAATATAATTTCCCTGGTCAAACCAAGGTTTATCACGGCAAAGTGCGTGATGTTTACACCGTGTCGGGCAATCGTCTTGTGATGGTAGCATCTGACCGTATTTCAGCTTTCGACGTAATACTTCCAAAAGGTATTCCGTTCAAAGGTCAAATTCTCAATCAAATTGCAGCTCAATTCCTTGATGCAACTGCAGATATCTGTCCTAACTGGAAATTGGCTACGCCAGACCCTATGGTTACTGTAGGTGTGGCTTGCGAAGGCTATCCAGTAGAAATGATTGTGCGTGGCTACCTCTGTGGTAGTGCATGGCGTGCGTATAAAAATGGTGTGCGCGAAATCTGTGGTGTCAAACTCCCAGAAGGTATGCGCGAAAACGAACGCTTCCCAGAGCCAATCATCACTCCTACAACAAAAGCCGAAATTGGCGAACACGATGAAGATATCTCTCGCGAAGAGATTATCGCTCAAGGTCTTGTGTCTGAAGAAGAATATCGTGTGCTCGAGCAATACACTTTGGCTCTATTCAAACGTGGTACTGAAATTGCAGCTAAACGTGGTCTTATTCTCGTAGATACTAAATACGAATTTGGTAAATGTGATGGCAAAATCTATCTTATGGACGAAATCCATACGCCAGATTCAAGCCGTTACTTCTATTCAGAAGGCTATGAAGAAAACTTTGCAGCAGGTCAACCACAACGTCAATTAAGTAAAGAATTCGTGCGCGAGTGGTTGATGGAAAATGGCTTCCAAGGCAAAGAAGGCCAACAAGTGCCTGAAATGACTGACGAAGTAGTAGCTGGTATTTCTGCTCGTTATCAAGAACTCTACGAAAACATCGTAGGCGAAAAATTCGTTCCTGCAGCCGAAGACGAAGACCTTCTCGCTCGCATCGAACGTAATGTTACTGAGTATCTAAAATAATATTTTTTTGTCATTAGACATAATGACATAAAGACAAATTGTTATATTACAGATGCTTTGCTAAAAAACAAGTTTTTTTCGGCATAAGAATGACATATTTTTAGTTACATTCTTTTATATGTCATTTGTTCGCCAAGATATGCCATAGGCATAGCGAGGCGTATGTAAAAAGAAAAAATATGTTGTTTTGTCATTCTGTCTAAAAAACATAAATAAAAAAACAAGGCGAAGCCGAGTAAAGTCTTGTTACTCGTTATTCGCTGCTAATAGTCATAAAAGATGAAAAACGAAATTCACGAAGAATGTGGTGTATTTGGTGTATGGGGTGTGAAAGATGCCGCTAATCTTGCCTATTACGGACTACATGCTTTGCAACATCGTGGTCAAGAGGCTTGTGGTATCGTCTGCGTCGATGCCGACAAGGAATTTAGCCGTGTGAAAGGCGAAGGTTTAGTTACCGAAGTTTTTAACGAGAAAAATCTTGTTAATCTCAAAGGCGATTGTGCTATTGCTCACGTGCGTTATGCCACTGCTGGTGGGGCTGGTATTGAGAATGTGCAACCATTCTTCTTCCGTCATCATACAGGTAATTTTGCTCTTGCCCACAATGGTAATCTTGTTAACTCTCGCGAGTTAGCGCGTTATCTCGAACATAAAGGTAGCCTCTTCCAATCTACATCAGATAGCGAATTGTTGGCTCACCTTATCAAAAAGGAAAATAATACCAAACATCGTATTCACAATATTATCGATGCCCTCAATATGATTGAAGGTGCATTTGCATTCCTCATTCTTAGCGACAAACGCCTCTATTGCGCTCGCGACAAATATGGTTTGCGCCCATTGTCTATCGGTAAACTTAACGATGGCTATGTGGTAAGTTCCGAGACATGTGCGTTGGATGTAGTAGGTGCCGAATTTGTTCGCGATGTAGAGCCGGGCGAAATTGTAGTGATTGATGCCGAAGGTCTCCATTCATTCACGTATTCACAATTCAAACGTCACTATATGTGCGCAATGGAGTATGTCTATTTTGCTCGTCCTGATAGTGATATTGACGGTGTGAACGTGCATGCTTATCGCAAAGAGTCAGGTAAAATTCTCTATCGCGAATGTCCGGTTGAGGCTGATATCGTAATTGGTGTGCCTGATTCGAGCCTTAGTGCAGCTATTGGTTATGCCGAAGAGAGTGGTATTCCTTACGAAATGGGATTGATTAAAAATAAATATATTGGTCGTACATTCATCCAACCAAGCCAAGAGTTACGTGAAAAAGGTGTACGTATGAAACTTTCGGCTGTGCGTTCTATCGTGAAAGGCAAACGTGTGGTAATGATTGACGACTCAATCGTTCGTGGCACAACATCACGTCGCATTGTCAATCTCTTGAAAGAGGCAGGAGCCGTAGAAGTTCACGTTCGTATTGCATCTCCACCTTATTGCCATCCATGCTATTATGGTGTAGATACAGCAACTTACGAAGAGTTGATTTCTGCACGTATGTCAGTCGAAGAGTTGTGCGAAAAGATTGGTGCCGATTCTCTTCAATTCCTCTCTGTTGAAGGTCTTTACAAGAGTGGTCGTCGCACCGAACTCTGTGCCGCCTGCTTCTCTGGTAAATATCCAACTTCGCTCTATGGTGGAGAAAATAAACAATGCAAATAATATAAAAAGTCCGTTTTCAAACAAAGAGAACGGACTTTTTTATTGATGCCTGATATAAATAAAAAGTAGGGACGCACGGCTCGTGCGTCCGCCAATATCGCCTTGTTAATATTGTAACGACGCACGGCTCGTGCGTCCGCTCAATCGCAAGGTAAAAATACATATAAACCACAATAAATAGCACTCTTTTTTCATTCCAAAACTTTTGGTTGTTTAGAAAATAATTCTTACCTTTGCAATTGCAACTCATGCCGATTGGGTCATATTGGGAGGGGCTGTTGTTATATTGGAAAAAATGTTTTAACTTTGTAACATTGTTTTATTGACTTATTAAAATGGAGGTTTTTATGCGAAAAATGTTTTTATTATCGTTTGCGCTTATTGTAGCGACTTTTGTTTCGTGCGAAAGACCAGATTTGTATGTTGATGAGCCGTACGAGCCAACTGCTAGTATTCATGAGTATATTACTACTCCAGAGGGAGTGGAAGTTACTGATAAGGCGCAAGCAAGAAAAGTTGTAGAAAGTTTCTTGGACGAAATTAATGTTAATTTTTCGACTGGAGAGCCAGATGTTGATGAGAATTTAATTTTTGATGCTCATTATCATTTTCAGGTGTATTATAAGGGTGTTTTGTATAAAAGTCATAAAATATCACTGCATCAAAGGCGAGACTCAGAAAATAATTGTATGTCGACAACAAACCTGTTGATATCAGGAAACGAATTGTTTTATAATGATATTTCGGTTGAACCAAAACTGTCTAAAGAAGAAGCTTTGAAATATTTAAAGCGAAGTGATAGAGCAATAAAAGATGAGGTGATAAAATCGGAACCAGAAATGTTGATTTTTAAAGGATCGGGAGAGGGTGATGTTCCGCAGTTGGCTTATAGAATAAGGGTTGATATTTCGATATTTGACCGTTGGGACTATTATGTGTCGGCTCTCACAGGGAAGGTGTTGGAAAGATGGTATCAAGGGGCTATTAGTTGAGGTTAGAGATAATAATGTTTAATATAGTTTAATTCGTTCTGAAATGTTTGAAGATGTTCCTGAATTTATGTTATCAACGGATGGTCTTATTCATGGTGTATATATCATGCAAATATATCGAATGGCGAATTTAGTGATATTCAAAAATTAATTGTAAAATAGTCTAACTACTTAAAAATTATGAAAAAGTTAATTTTTATTATTTCTCTATCCGCACTAATATTAGTAGGATGCGAAGAAAAATATAAATCTAAAATTTGGATAAATCCTAATATCGAATATTGTGGAGTAACTGCTACTATAGATAGTTTAGAATGGTTTAAAAATGATTTCCAACCCGCATTTGATGAATTAAATAACAATTACGAATATTGTTATAATTATTATTCTGAATATATATATTTATACAGAAATAATAAAACACAAGAAGATTTTGTTGTTACATGTCGCTATTTAGAAAACCCAAATTGGTATGGAATTGTACTTTATCGTTGCGATGGAACAATAATTAATCAAGGGTATTTTTCTTTTACCAATGACAATTGGGATAAACCACAAAAAATTCCTAACAAAAATTCATCATCACGCTTAATTTGTGATTCTTGTGAAACATTCTTTAAAACTCATACGTTAATTGATACCATAGCATATTGGAAAATTAACCCTAATTTAGAAGCTATAAAAGAATTAAAATGAATAAATAAAAGAAATAGCAGACACTTATTTGTTGGGTGTCTGCTTTTTTTCTAACGGTTGATGGTTGTTTTAAGCTCATTTAGGCTTTGCTTTCGTCTTACCCTTTAGCAACCCTCAAGCAAACTGCTCCTTAGAAAACAGACATCTTCACACCCATCATTTACAAAGTTTGCAAAGTTAAATGACTATATTTTTAGAAACGTGATAATAAATTTAGGAATATGTCTATATTTTCAGAAAATATGTCTATTTATTTAGGAAAATAATTAAAAAAATGTCTACTTATTTTAGGAAAAGACACACCCTCATAATACCAACTTTGCAACTGCAAAGTTGCAAAGTTTAACTAAATATCTGATTATCAAAAATAACGCCATGTTTCATGCCCAAACCCAAATAAAGCCATCTTCCGTATAACTGCAACACAATCAATCTCTTATCCCAACTTTGTATACTTTGCAAACTTTGCAACCCCTTATTCCCTTTAAACACCAATAAAAACATCTATTTAACACGTTTTCTTATTATATTTGTTTTATACTTTGTAATACCAAAAAAAAATACTATCTTTGTATGATTTATTAGGGGACTTCTGTAAATTGCCTTGCGAATAAAATTTGAATTTTTAACGAGCAGATTATTAGTTTTTTATTTAGACTAATAGCGAGCTATTCGGCTGAATAAAAAGCTAATAAGGTGCCGTTAAAAAACACTTTTTTCGATTAACGAGAGCAATAAAGTTTACTTTAATTGCCGAGTGTAGAAAAAAGCTTGATAAAAAATTTTATGCAAGAGTTTTTGAAGTTTAAAATAAGAATTAATAAAACGGGGAACTATAAGTCTTGAAACGGAGGTGAAAAATTTATAGAAGTCCCCTAACTTCGAAAAAATGGGAGCAAATATGAATAAACATGCCATGAATTTTGGCGCAATAATAGGAGTAATCTTTTCGATTAACTTCTTGATAACTACGATTAAAAGTCTTGCCTTTGCACAATATATATTCGTTGTTATTATCGTGTATGCAGTATATAAATTTGCGATACATTGTCGTGAGAATGTGATGGAAGGCTCTATCTCTTATGGCTCGGCATTGTGGTATGTGATGCAACTTTTTATGTATGGGTCGATGATTTCGGCTTTGGTGCGTTATATATTCTACATGTATATTAAGCCCGATTTCTTGCAAAATCAGTTGAACGAAACAATGCAAGCCTTGCAAGGAACGCCTATGGCTGAGATTGTTACGGGCGATGTTTATCAACAAACAATGGAATTGATGACACCACTAAATATGGCTCTTCAGTCAATATGGTTAAATCTCATTTTAGGTTTATTGTTGGGCTTAGTTATAGCCGGAATAGTGAAAAAACAAAATATTTTTAAAGCAGAATAAATTAATAATTAAGTTGTTAATTTTTCTGAAGCAAAAATCTTGAGCGAAGCGAAAAATTTTCAACTTTCAACTTTCAACTCTCAACTTGAAAAATTATGGATATATCAGTAATAGTGCCTCTTTTCAATGAGGCTGAGTCGTTGCCAGAGCTTTATGCTTGGATTCAACGAGTGATGAATGAGAATAAATTCACTTATGAAGTTATATTTATAAATGATGGTAGTACTGATGATTCTTGGAAAGTTATCCAAGATTTGAAGGCTAAATCGGATAATGTGCGTGCTATTCGTTTCCGTCGTAATTATGGCAAATCTCCTGCACTGTTTTGTGGTTTTGAACGTGCCGAGGGCGATGTGGTTATCACAATGGATGCCGATTTGCAAGATTCGCCAGATGAAATACCTGAACTCTATCGTATGGTGATGAAAGATGGATATGATCTTGTATCTGGTTGGAAACAAAAACGTTATGATAATACTTTTACAAAGAATATTCCTTCAAAAATCTATAACGCCACCGCACGTAAGGTTACTGGCTTGAAACTTCACGACATGAACTGCGGTTTGAAGGCATATCGCAAAGAGGTGATTAAAAACATTGAGGTCTATGGCGAAATGCACCGTTATATTCCTTATTTGGCTAAAAATGCGGGCTATACAAATATTGGTGAGAAGGTTGTTATTCACCGCAAACGTCAATATGGCGTTTCTAAATTTGGTTTAGAACGTTTTGTCAATGGCTATCTCGACCTATTTTCTCTATATTTCCTTGATAAATTTGGCAAACAACCAATGCACTTCTTCGGATTGTGGGGTAGTGTGATGTTTTTGCTTGGTTTTGTGGCGGTTGTGGCGGTTGGTGCAATGAAGTTGATTGCTTTGGCTAAGGGCATTCCTGCTCCACTTGTAACTGATACTCCATATTTTTATATTGCACTCACAATGATGTTGTTGGGTACGCAGATGTTCCTCTCTGGCTTTGTTGGCGAATTGATAAGTCGCTCAAATGCCGAACGTAATAAATATCATATTGCAGAAGAATTATGAATTTCGAAATTTTAATAGCTTTTCTCCTCGCTGGGATTATTGTGTTTGGTGGTGTTTATATGCTTATGAATAGATTTTTCAAGCAAGAATCTGAACGTAGAGCGTATGAATGGCGCAAACAAAATAATGATATTGTGTTGCCTATACGTTTGAGAGCTTACGAACGTATAGTGTTGTTTTTGTCGCGCATTGAGCCAAAATCGCTATTGTTGCGTTTCGATTTTGCAGGTATGGATGTTTTGCAATTACAACAGATGTTGTTGCAAGCGGTGCGCGATGAATATGACCATAATGTATCTCAACAAATATATATCAGCCGTGAAGCTTGGGCTTTGGTCGTAAATGCACGTGAAAGTCTGACTCAGTTGATAAACACTTGTGCTTCACAGTTGAATCCTCAAGCTGATGCAATGGAGTTAGCTAATTTAGTATTAGCCGCTTATTCGTCAAATGCTAAATCTCCAATAGATTTTGCTATTGACTATATTAAAAACGAAATGAAGCAGTATTGATGCGAAGAGCGTTGATTTACATATTGTTGGTGGTTGGTTTGATGTCGTGTACATCAGAAGAAAATTGTATGCAGGATTTGAAGTTTTCAATGAAAGCAGAGATTTATCGTATGGTGTTTGACCAATCAATTGAACAATTTGTTCCTGAAAAATATTCCCTTCCAATCTCATTGAATGGACTTGGACGTGATTCTTTGTTGTATGATTCTACCTTTACATCAACATTGAATATTCCACTTCAAAAGCTTGATTCAATTTCTTCTTTTGTGTTGACTACTACCATTCAGGTGGATACAAGTTATGTTACAACAAAAGATACTATTGATTTTCATCATGCTAATTCTGAGGAGTTTATTTCTATCGAATGTGGTTGTATTGTCACTAATGTCATTACAGGTGTAGCTCAAACAACGCATCACATAGATTCAATCATAGTAGTTTCGCCAGAGGTGGATTTGCAGTCAAAAAACAATATTAAAATCTATTTGAGTCAGCGATGAAGAGGGTTGTGATATTTTTATTGTGCTTTGTGCTTTGTGCTCTGATTTACAAGCTCAATTTTCTAATATGGGTGGTAGTTCATCGTCGCATAATAGTACCGAAGAATATAATCAAGCACCTAAAGTAAAACAGTTTCAAGGTGATGTCTTTCGTGGTCTCTCTGTTCATGCTGATATTGGCTCTCCAATCATTTCTCTTTTAGGTGGTTATGCTCGTAGTTATGAAGTTCAATTAGACGTTAATCTCTATCGTCGTTTGTACCCAATATTCGAACTTGGATATGCCACAGCTCGAAAAGAGGCTCTATCGAAGATTGTATATGACACTAAGGCTCCATTTTTTCGTGTAGGGTTGAATTATGGATTGTTGAAGCCATTTCGTGATGATGGCACCGAGCGTTCTGTAATATGTTATCCATTTGTGGGTTTGCGATATGCTTTTTCTCCAGTCACTTATAATCTTTCCAACGTAGAGATAAAAGATGAATATTGGGGTACTGTCGCGGTCGAAGATTTTATGAATAATGTGAAATATGCAGGTTGGATGGAAGTTCTTGGTGGTGTACGAGTTGATTTATTCAAAGGGCTTACGCTTGGCTGGTCAATACGTTTGAAAACATTTTTGCATACTTCAGCACCTGATAAATCTTATGTTTGGTATGTCCCTGGATATGGCAAATCTTCTGGAATGGGTGTTATGTTCAATTATACTATTGGTTATACTTTCTACTCTGGTAACGATACAAAATAAAGGGGACTTCTATAAATTACCTTGTAAATAAAATTTGAATTTTTAACGAATATGAAAAGATTAATACTATTTCTATTGTGCATCTTGCATTGTGCATTGTGCATTAAAGTAAATGCACAGCATAAACACGAAATGCGTGCTGCTTGGGTGGCAACTGTGGCTAATATCGACTGGCCTCAACGTGGTTGTTTTGATGTTGATTCTCAAAAAATGCAAATGATTGAGATTCTTGATAGTCTTGAATCGTTGAAGTTCAATGCCATTGTATTTCAAATCCGTCCAACATCTGATGCGCTCTATCAATCTGATTTAGAGCCTTGGTCGTTGTTCCTTACTGGCAAACAAGGTGTTGCTCCTAATCCTTTTTATGATCCATTAGAGTTTACCATTGCCGAAGCCCACAAGCGTCAAATCGAAGTGCATGTATGGCTCAATCCTTACCGCGTTTTGAATGTCGATGATTTGAAACTTCTCTCTCCTAATCATTTATATCATCGTAAGCCTGAATTGTTTGTGAAATACGGCAAACAGTACTATTTTAATCCGGGACTTGACGAAACGCGTAAGTTTCTAAATACCGTTGTAGCCGACATCGTAACTCGCTATGATGTTGATGCTGTGCATTTTGATGATTATTTTTATCCATACAGAATTGCGGGCAAAGAATTTCCTAATGATGCAACATTCAAATCGCACTCTCGTGGATTTAATAACAAAGATGATTGGCGTCGCAACAACGTGAATCTTATTATTCAAGAACTTAATGCAACTATTAAATCCATAAAACCTTGGGTCGAATTTGGTATTAGTCCATTTGGTGTTTGGCGTAATGCCGATCAAGATCCTAATGGTAGTGCAACTCAAGCTGGTTGTACCAATTATGACGACCTTTATGCCGATGTTCGATTGTGGCTCAAAGAGGGTTGGATCGATTATATCGTTCCACAACTCTATTGGGAGATAGGCAAGAAAGTGGCTGATTATGAAGTGTTAGTCGATTGGTGGAGTAAAAACAGCTTTGGCCGTAATCTCTATATAGGCCTTTCTGCTTCAACGTTAGGAACAGGTAAAGCTGACGCATGGAAGCAACCAAACGAGCTTTGTCGCCAATTGGCAATGAATAATCTCCATCCTGCTACAAGCGGTGCGGTCTATTTTTCATGTAAAGGATTGTTGCGCAATGCACAAGGCTTGTGCGATAGCCTTCAACAAACCTATTACAAATATCCTGCCCTCAATCCTGAAAATCACAATCTTAAAGGTAATGCATCTGCTGCACCTCGCAATGTCCGTGTCGAAAACGGAAAATTAAAATGGGATCCTGTTGTTGACGAAGGTGGCTATCAAATCGCATATTATGTAGTCTATATGTTCGATGCTTCTCAACCTATCGACATCAACAACCCCGAATCAATCTTATTAAAAACTTCAGAAACAGAAGTTGACCTATCTGCAATCAATCATGATAAAGCAACCTTTGTCGTAACTTCAGTGAATAGATTTAGACTCGAAAGTGTCGCTGTTGAAAGCACAAAACACAATATTTCTCAGCCCGAAACACCGCAAATTATTCAAGAAAATCCGATAAAAGTGCATCATACTAAAACTAAAAAACGCACAAAAAGAAACAGATAAATATGAAATTCCTCGCAATTATACCTGCTCGCTATGCCTCTACTCGTTTTCCGGCAAAGCCTTTAGCAATATTGGCTGGAAAGCCTATGATTCAGCATGTTTATGAGCGAGTGTCCCGCTTGTTAGATGCGGTCGTAGCCACTGATGACCAACGTATTTTTGATGTAGTCGTAGGCTTTGGCGGTCGAGTAGTGATGACTTCATCCGAGCATCGCACAGGCACCGACCGTTGTTTCGAAGCATACAATAATTTTGGCGTAGAGGCAGATGTAGTTATCAATGTTCAAGGCGACGAACCTTTTATTGCCGAAGAGCAAATAAAACTGCTAATGCAGTGTTTCGACAATCCTCAAACCGATATCGCAACACTCATAAAACCATTCCCTTCTGGCACTCCATTCAGCGTAATAGCCAATCCTAACACCCCAAAAGTAATTATCAATCCACAAGGGCAAGCCGTATATTTCTCTCGTAGCGTAATCCCATATTTTCGAGGAAAAGAAAACGAAGATTGGACATCATTCCACACATATTATAAGCACATCGGCATTTACGCCTACCGTGTTCATGTCCTAAAACAAATAACACAATTATCACAAACACCGCTCGAACTTGCCGAATCTCTCGAACAACTTCGCTGGCTCGAAAATCGATTAACAATCCAAACAGCCATCACAAATATCGAAACAATCGGCATCGATACCCCTGAAGATTTACTCAAGGCAGAGCAATATTTACAGCAAAAAAAACATGTTGTAAAACATTAAATCCCGCTCCTTACCCTGTAGCTACCTTCAAGCAACCTTCACCGAAGAAGACTGACACATTCTCGGTCTGTGTAATATAAAAATAACCCTCAAAAAATATATCAGTTATGAAATTTAAAAGAATACTTCTCAAACTTAGCGGCGAATCGCTAATGGGAAACAAACAACATGGCATCGACGACCAACGTCTATCTGAATATGCCGAACAAATCGCCGAAATCACACGTATGGGCATCCAAGTCGGAATCGTTATCGGTGGAGGCAACATCTTTCGTGGACTAAGTGGTGCAGGTCGTGGTTTCGACCGTATCAAAGGCGACCAAATGGGTATGCTTGCAACGGTTATCAACTCTCTTGCCCTCAGCTCAGCTCTTGAAGCCAAAGGTGTTAAAGCTCGCGTTCTCACAGCTGTGCGCATGGAGCCTATTGGCGAATTCTACACTCGCGACAAAGCCGTTGAAACTCTCGAACGTGGCGAAGTAGCTATCTTCTCTGCTGGCACAGGCAATCCTTATTTCACAACCGACACAGGCTCATCTCTTCGTGGCATCGAAATCAAAGCCGACGTAATGCTCAAAGGCACTCGCGTTGATGGCATTTATACTGCCGACCCAGAAAAAGACCCAACAGCAACTAAGTTCGATGAAATCACTTACGACGAAATCTACAATCGCGGACTTAAAGTTATGGACCTCACAGCCACTACAATGTGCAAAGAAAACAATCTCCCAATCATCGTTTTCGATATGGACACCGTAGGCAATCTCGTAAAAGTAGTATCAGGCGAAAAAATCGGTACATACGTACATAATTAATAATTAAAATTGTTATAAAATAGAGCATTAAAACACCATTAATGCTCTATTTTTTTATTAATAATCATAAAAATATAAAAAAAGTTTGTAGTATCGAAAAAAAGTTGTAACTTTATGGCGCATTTTAGGAGTGGTGTATGATAATGTAAGTGGAGATTGAATTTTCTTTTTGTGAATTAATTATAAATTTAATATAATGGATTATTTGAGATTTGACAGGCTGCTGATGACTAACTTAGAGAAGTCGTTGGACAAAGAAATGTTACGCACTAATCGTGCTGGAGCCTATTCAAGTGGTACTATCGTCGATTGTAATACACGAAAGTATCACGGATTGTTGGTTGTTCCGGTAGAAAACCTTGGTGGCAACCATGTTTTATTGTCTTCCTGTGATGAAACAATAATTCAACACGGAGCAGAGTTCAATATAGGCTTGCACAAATATGCGGGCGATTATTATAGCCCTCGTGGACATAAATATATTCGCGAGTTCCGTATGGGCACAGTTGCAACTACTATCTATCGCATTGGTGGTGTGATTTTGCAAAAAGAGCGCATTTTGGTTTCTAACGAAAGTCGTGTGTTAGTGGCATATACATTGCTCGAAGCGCATTCTGCCACTACATTGCGTTTACGCCCATTCCTTGCATTCCGCAGTGTGAACAAGTTGACTGAACAAAACTCAGTAGCTTGCACTGATTATACTGAAGCTGAAAATGGCATATCATTCTGCATGTATGAAGGCTATCCTAATCTTGTGATGCAAACCAACAAGCAAATGCAATGGATATCAGAGCCTAATTGGTATAATGGTATAGAGTATTCAAAAGAGGCTGAGCGAGGTTATGCATTCAAGGAAGATTTGTTCGTGCCGGGATATTTCGAGCTTTCTATCAAAAAAGGCGAAACAGTAGTATTCTCTGCTGGTACTGACGCCATTTCTCCTCGCAAGATGAAGCGATTGTTCGAGGACGAAAAGGCAACAAGAATGGAGCGTACTGATTTTATGGCATGCTTGAAAGCTTCGGCTGACCAATTCCATAATAAATTATCCGATGGTTCTTATCTCTTGGCTGGTTGCCCATGGTTCGACTATCGTGCTCGCGACCAATTCATCTCTCTCCCAGGTGTTACGCTTTATGCCGATAAAGAGGATGCTTTTGATGAAATAATGGAGCGTGCAACAGTGGCTTTGCGTGAATTTATGAATGGCGAGCCTGCTACTACACGATTGAAAGAGGTCGATGCCCCTGATGTTTTGTTATGGGCTATTTGGGCTATTCAGCAATATGCATCTAAGAAAGGTGTTGAAGTGGCAGCTGAAAAATATGGCCAATTGGTGTTTGATATTGTCAACTATATTCGTCGTCAGCAACATCCTAATTTGAAAGTGCATGACAATGGTTTGTTGTATGTCAATGGAACTGAAAAGCCTGCTACATGGATGAATGCCGTAGAAAACGGATGGCCTATCACGCCTCGTACGGGCTATGTGGTAGAAATCAATGCGTTGTGGTATAATGCGTTGAAATTTGCAGCAGAATTGGCAACAGCACAAAAGAACGAAAACCAAGCCGATTTGTTTGATTATCAAGCAGGGCTTTCGGGCAATTCGTTAGTGGCTAAATTCTGGAATGGCACATATCTATATGACTATGTCGATGGCGATTATTGCAATAAAGAGGTGCGTCCAAATATGTTGTTTGCTGTGTCGTTGCCATATTCGGCATTAGATAGAAAACAACAAAAATCAGTGGTAGATATAGTTACTCGCGAGTTGTTGACTATTAAAGGTTTGCGCAGTCTTAGTCCGAAGAGTGGTATGTATCGCCCTGAGTATATTGGTGGTGAATTAGAGCGTGATCGTAATTATCACAATGGACCTATTTGGCCATGGACTACAGCATCTTTCGTAGAGGCTTACCTCAAAGTATATAAGATGAGCGGAGTCTCTTTCGTGATGCGTATTATGGCTGGTTTTGAGCCTGAAATGAAAGAATTGACTCTTTGTACATTGTCTGAACTATACGACGGAAACCCACCTTTCCGTGGTCATGGAGCCATGAGTTTTGCTATGTCGGTAGCCGAAGTTATTCGTGCTTATACGCTAATGCAAAATGCTCTAAGTACAATGCACAATGCATAATGCACAATGCATAATGCACAATGCACAATGCAAAATTATTAACCTTTTATGGAGTCTAATATAATTGTAGATAAAAGTAAGAAATTTGCCATTAGAATTGTTAATCTCTATAAGTTTCTTGTTGATAATAAAAAAGAGTATGTTTTATCGAAGCAATTGTTGCGTTCTGGAACAAGTATAGGTGCTAATGTTTGTGAAGCAATACGAGGTCAATCAAAAGCTGACTTTGGTACAAAAATGAATATAGCATTAAAAGAAGCAAGTGAAACAGAATATTGGTTAGAGTTACTTTTTCAGACCGACTATCTCACAGAAACTCAGTATGAGAGTATAATGGCAGATTGTAAAGAGATAAATAAAATATTAACCACAATAGTAAAAACAACATTCACATCGTAAAATTGTGCATTTTGCATTGTGAATTGTGAATTAATACAATGAAAGCATTAATGTTTGGGTGGGAATTTCCACCGCATATTTTAGGGGGCTTGGGTACTGCTAGTTATGGTCTGACTCGCGGTATGAGTATGCAACCAGATATGGATATCACTTTTGTTATCCCAAAACCATGGGGCGACGAGGACCAATCGTTTCTTCGTATAATTGGTGCTAACACGGTGCCTGTGGTATGGCGCGATGTAGATTGGGATTTTGTTAATAATCGCATAGGCTCATTTTTACATCCTGATACTTATTATCATTTCCGTAATGGTATAAAATATAATTTCAATCGTATTGGAACTAACGATTTAGGTTGTATTCAATTCTCAGGTCGTTATCCTGACAACCTTCTCGAAGAGATTGGCAACTACGAAGCCGTAGCAAGTGTGTTGGCACATTCGCTCGATTTCGATATCATCCACTCGCACGACTGGTTGACATATCCAGCAGGTATATTTGCTAAACGCATCAGTGGCAAACCTATGGTTATTCACGTGCATGCTACCGACTACGACCGTAGCCGTGGCAATGTCAACCCTGATGTTTATCGCATCGAGAAAGAGGGTATGGATGCAGCCGACCATATCATTACGGTTTCTAACTTGACTCGTCAAACAGTTATTGAAAAATATCATCAAGACCCTGCTAAAGTTACAACAGTGCATAATGCTGTTGAACCTCTCGATTTTGTAGATGAATTGCATAAGTCAGAGCGTAAGGACAAGGTGATTACATTCTTGGGCCGTATTACAATGCAAAAAGGTCCTGAATACTTTGTCGAAGTGGCGGCTCGCGTGTTGGCATCTACTGATGGCGTACGTTTCGTAATGGCTGGTAGTGGCGATATGATGGACAAAATGGTGCGCCTTGCAGCTAAAAAAGGTATTGCTGACAAATTCCATTTCACAGGCTTCTTGAAAGGACGCAACGTGTATGAAATGTTGGCAGAGAGCGATGTTTATATGATGCCATCGGTGTCTGAGCCATTCGGTATTTCGCCTCTCGAAGCAATGCAATGTGGCACACCAAGTATTATTTCAAAACAATCGGGTTGTGCCGAAATTCTCGACCACGCAATCAAAACTGATTATTGGGATATCGATGCAATGGCAGATTATATCCATGCTATTGTAAAATATCCAGCAATGTATAAGTCATTGCGCGAAAATGGATTAGCAGAAATTGACAAAATACGTTGGGAGTATGCAGGTCAAAAAGTTCGTGCTATCTACGACAAAGTGTTAGGTCGATGATAGTAAAAATTTCAACTTTCAAATTTCAACTTTCAAATTTAATATATTATGAAAACAATAAATCTCTGTTTCCGTGTTCATCAAAGATATAATCTTAAACGTTATCGTTTCTTTGAAATAGGCAATGACCATTACTATTACGACGACTATGCAAATGAGTCGGCTATGGCAGCTGCAGTAGAACAATCGTATCTCGAAGCAAACCGTATGTTGCTCGATATGATTAAGAGTTCTAATGGTCGTTTCCGTGTATCGTTCTCTATTTCTGGTCTTGCACTTGAACAATTCCAACAATATGCCCCAGAGGTGATTGAAAGCTTCCAAGAATTGGCAAAAACAGGTAGCGTAGAGTTCTTGGCTACTCCTTATGGTCACTCATTGGCAGCTCTTTATAACGACGACGAATTCGAATTGCAAGTGAAAATGCAAGCCGACAAAATCCAAGAGTTGTTTGGCAAACGTCCAACCGTGTTTGCTAACTCAGGATTGTTGTTTAGCGACGAAATTGCCGACAAAGTCTATCGTATGGGCTATAAAACCATCATGATTGAAGATGCAAAACACGTGATGGGCTGGAAGAGTGCACACTATGTATATTCAAGCATTGCTAATCCTAAAGCAAAATTGCTCGTGCGCGATAGCAAATTGAGCGATGATATCAACTATCGTTTCTCGCAATGGGGTTGGTGCGAATATCCGCTTACAGCCGAAAAATTCATCAATTGGGTGAACGCATCGCCAGCCGAAGAAGAGGTGTTTAATATCTTCTTGGGTTATGAAGCTATTGGACAATTGAATAGTCGCGAATCTGGTATCTTCGAATTCTTCAAAGCATTGCCTTATCACGCAATCGAAAAAGGTATCACATTCTCAACTCCAAGCAAGACAGTCGAAACATTCAAGCCTGTAGATTCACTTTCTGCTCTCTATCCAATGTCGTGGACCGACGAAGAAAAAGATATCAGCGCATGGTGTGGTAACGACCTTCAAAACGAGGCCTTGACTAAATTGTATAACTTGGCAGAACGTGTGCATCTTTGCTCTGACCCATTGTTGAAACTCGATTGGCAACGTTTGCAAGACACAGCACACTTCTTCTTTATGACTACAAAACACTACTCAAATGGTGTAGTTTTGGCGCAAAATATCCCTTACGAATCGCCATACGAAGCCTTCATGAACTATATGAATGTGCTTAGCGACTTCATTGAACGTGTCAATGCTCAATATCCAACAAGCATCGAAAATGAGGAATTAAATGCTCTTTTGAAGACAATTTATAACCAAGGACAAGAGATCGAAGAGCTAAAATCTAAGCTTAAGAAAACTAAAAAATAAGTCAATTTTGCATTGAAAAATGTTGAAATCGCGAAAAATCGCCTCTAAATTAGGGGCGATTTTTGTGTAATATATGGTGGGTTTGGTGCTTGTTTTTGTGAAATATTGATTGGGCTCATAATGATATTAAAATTTAAGTAGTTGATAATTAGATTTAAAATAACGAAATAGAAAATATTTTGAAAAAATGCAGTTTTTTGTTTGTTAATTTGCAAAAAAGTTGTACCTTTGCATTCGGTAAGTCCTACACGACCAGCTCCCTTTGAACTCCCCCAGGACTTGACCGTAGCAAGGGTAGGAGGTTGTAGCGGTGCGATGTAGGTAGCTTACCTTTTTAATATAAATTTGCCTCTTTAGCTCAGTTGGCCAGAGCACGTGATTTGTAATCTCGGGGTCGTTGGTTCGAATCCGACAAGAGGCTCAAAAAGGAAGAGTGATAAACTGCGTAGGTTTATCATTATTTTTGAAAATAAAATATACTTTGCCTCTTTAGCTCAGTTGGCCAGAGCACGTGATTTGTAATCTCGGGGTCGTTGGTTCGAATCCGACAAGAGGCTCGAAAAAGAGTGATAGACTGAAAAGTTTATCACTCTTTTTTTTGTTGTGTTAAATTGCATAATGGGACTTTTGTTTATTGACTATTGACATGTGGGCGGTAGTGAATTTTTTTGCAAAGTTACAACATCTGTGAGTGGTGCTGACTGTTTCTGATTGTTTAAGTCAGAAATGACTGTTTAATTTTCAGAGGGGTTAGGAGGATTGGATTTTTTTATGTCTGAATACACACTCTCATTGTGTACTACCCTCAAGCAACCCTCAAGCAACCTGCAAGCAAGAAAACCTACATTTTGAATACCCTCTCACAGTGGGTATTTTTGCCCAAAAATTTGGAGTTTTTGTCTGAAGATTGACAAGATTGTCAACTTTGACAAGATTGACACGGGCTATTTTTGTGTCAAAGTGAGCAGAAATCGACAATAGTATTATTATAAAAAAACGCGTACATTATTAATAATATTTATATATAATGTGTATATATATTTTCTTATATATATTTCTTCCTTTGAATCTCAAAGATTGACACTTTCTAAGGCGTGTCAAAGTTGTCAATCTTGTCAAAGTTGTCAAAGTTCGCCTATTCATCGATTCTAAATAGTCCTATGACTAATGCAAGATGACGGATTTCGTTTTTTGCGATTCGGATAGGTGTGTGGTTGGCAAACATATAGGGTATGATATGGATTAGATAGTTGGTGTAACCGACTCGACGAGGGTATTCCTCTTTTGCTAAAAATGAGTCAATCGGGCGAGATTTCTGCAAGATATTGATAGTTAAATTTCACTATTGCAGATGTGAGATTTTTTTTGTATCTTTGCATTGTATTATGGACAATAGCGAATGGTTTTGTTGTTCTGCTGTTTAGGTATCTAAAAAGGTAAATAAATAATAATAAAATTCTATAAAAATGAAAAAATTTATTCTTTCGGTTGTGGCAGCTGTGATGTTGTTTGGCTGTTGCAAAGCTCCTGAGGTTGGTTATCAACCTGATAAATCGGTGTGTGTGGGTCCTAACTCGCTCACGTTGGTGAATGTTGGTCCTACTAAAGTGTTGACTCGTGATTTTGTTGTTGATCCTTCGCGTGTTGATTCTGTTACGTCGGAAGACCCTGCGCTTGCTGTGGCATTGAGTGAAGATAAACTTGCGCTTGATTTTTATTGTGGCGAAGAGATGCATCCGATGACTACTATCAAGCTTTGGGTGGATGGTGTGGCTTATGCGGTGCCTGTGCGCAAAAGCGATAAATTCAACTATACTTTTACTTACAACCCTAATGGTCGCAAGATTGGTCGTATCCAAATTGCTGGTCAAATGAACAACTGGGTGCCTGCGTTGACTCCTGATTTGACTTTGAACGAAGAGGGATTGTATGAGGTTACGATGTTGCTCAGTCCGGGTACTTATCTCTATCAATTGCTTATCGATGGCGATCAAAATCATGATGATACTAACCCTAATAAAGTGGATAATGGTTTTGGTAAGTTCAACTCTATCATGCAAGTGAATGGTAATGAGGATAAATTCCCTAAATTGTTGACTGACGAATTGGGTTGTGGTCGTTTCATGGTGAAAGCTGAAGCTACTGAACGCGTATGGGCTTATTGGAACAATGTGGCTCTTGATGAGCGTTTTGTTACTTTTGCTGATGGTAAAATCACAGTGAAAGTGCCTGCCGAAGCTGCTGCATGTGCTAAATCGGTGATTCGTGTGTGGGCTTCTAACGAATTTGGTATTTCTAACGAAATCCTTGTGCCTCTCTACAATGGTAAAATCGTTACAGATGCGGCTGAGCTTGACCGTAGCGACAAATATGCACAAATCATTTATTTCATGCTTGTTGACCGTTTCCGCGATGGCAACCCTGACAACAACCGTCCGATGAATCGTCCTGACGTGCATCCACGTGCTGACTATCATGGTGGCGACTTGGCTGGTATCAAACAAGTGATTGACGATGAGTATTTCAATAAATTGGGGGCTAACACATTGTGGCTCTCTCCGCTCAACCAAAACCCATTTGAGCCTTATGGCTACAATGCTTTGGCTGATACTAAATTTGCTGGTTATCACGGCTATTGGCCAATCTCTTCATCGCAAGTAGATTGCCGTTTCGGTACTAACGACGAATTGAAAGAACTCGTGGCTGACGCTCACGAACACGAAATCAATATTTTGCTTGACTATGTGGCTAACCACGTGCATCAAGACCATCCATTGTTCAAACGCAATCCTGAGTATGCAACTCCGCTCTATTTGCCTGATGGCCGTATGAATACAGAGTTGTGGGACGAACACCGTTTGACAACTTGGTTTGATGTATTCATGCCTACACTCGACATGGGTAACCCTGAGGTTGTTGACATTATGGTTGACTCGGCTGTGTATTGGTTGAAAGAGTTTGGCGTAGATGGTTTCCGTCACGATGCTTGTAAACACGTGAACGAAGAATACTGGCGTGAATTGACACACCGTATGAAACTTACTCGTCCAGAGGGCAACTTCTATCAAATTGGTGAATCGTATGGCTCGCCTGAACTTATTGCAAGTTATGTGAATAGCGGTATGCTTGATGGTCAATTTGACTTCAACGTGTTCGACGAAGCTACATCGGCATTCAATGGTGTGAGTGGTGGTACTATGACACGCCTCAGCAACGTGCTTAATTCAAGTCTCAAAGTGTATGGCGCGCACAACTTGATGGGTTATGTGTCGGGTAATCACGACAAACCACGTTTCATGGCATTGGCATCGGGCGACATCAAAGTGGGCGAAGATGCTAAAGCTGCAGGTTGGACTCGTACTGTGGGTATCACTGACTCGGTAGCTTACGACAAATTGGCTCTTCTTCACGCATTTAACCTTACAATTCCGGGTGTGCCTGTTATCTACTATGGCGACGAAATTGGTATGACAGGCGGTAATGACCCTGACTGCCGTCGTATGATGCGTTTCGGCGATTGGAACAATCGCGAAGAGGCTTTGTTCGAGAAAGTGGCTGCATTGAATCACCTTCGTCGTGGCAATATGGCTCTTGTATATGGCGACTATATCCAACTCCATGTGGCAGAGCAAACATTGGCATACGCACGTAAATATTTCGATAAGAGTGTAGTGGTGTGCATCAACAACAGCACAGAGCCTCAAACATTCGAACTTGACATCACTGCTCTTGGAGCTACTAATTATAAAGCATTGTTTGGCAACAATTGCACAATAAAAGGCAATACTCTTGCAGTAGAATTGCCAGCCCTCACAGCAGAGGTACTTTATTAATTTAAAAGTTGAAAGTTGAGAGTTGAAAGTTGCCATGCGGGATTAACTTTCAACGTTCAATTTAATAACTTTCACATTTCAACTTTCACATTTCAACTTCAAATATAATGATTTCAGCAGATGCATTGACCGTCGAATTTGGCGGAACAACATTATTTAAAGATATATCGTTTATTATCAACGAAAACGACCGTATTGCCTTGATGGGTAAGAACGGGGCGGGTAAGTCTACTTTGTTGAAGATACTTGCTGGTGTGCGCGAGGCTACACGAGGCAAGGTGTCGGCTCCAGAGGGTACGATTATTGCGTATCTTCCTCAGCACTTGATGGTGAAGGACGATAAAACCGTATTCGAAGAGGCAGCGACTGCATTCTCTGAAATCAACAGTATGGAGGCTCGTATCAACGAGATAAACAAAGAATTGGAAACACGCACCGACTATGAGAGCGATGAATATATGGCTCTGATAGAGGAGGTGAGTGCACTCAGCGAGCGATTCTATAGCATTGAAGAGGTGAACTACGATGCTGATATTGAGAAGACTTTGCTCGGTCTTGGATTTGAGCGTGAGGACTTCACTCGTAAGACTTCTGACTTCAGTGGCGGTTGGCGTATGCGTATAGAGTTAGCTAAAATGCTGTTGCGCAAACCTGATTTGATTCTCCTCGACGAGCCTACTAACCACCTCGATATCGAGTCTATCCAATGGTTAGAACAATGGCTTGTAAATCAAGGTAAGGCAGTGGTGGTGATTTCGCACGATAAGGCTTTTGTGGATAATATCACTAATCGTACTATCGAGGTAACGATGGGTCGTATCTATGATTATAAGGCAACATATTCGCACTATTTGCAGTTGAGAGAGGAGCGTCGTCAGCAACAACAACGTCAGTATGAAGACCAACAGAAGATGATTGCTGAAACTAAGGAGTTTATCGAACGCTTCAAAGGTACATACTCAAAAACACTTCAGGTGCAGAGCCGTGTGAAGATGCTTGAAAAACTTGAGATTATTGAGGTTGATGAGATTGATACATCGTCGTTGAGATTGAAATTCCCACCAGCACCACGCAGTGGTAACTATCCTGTGGCTGCGCACAATGTGGGTAAGGCGTATGGCGAACATCGTGTTTTCGCAGGGGCTAATTTTACTATCGAACGTGGCGAGAAGGTGGCTTTTGTGGGTAAGAATGGCGAGGGTAAATCGACAATGGTGAAGTGTATCATGCAAGAGATTGAGCATGAAGGCGAACTGTTGTTAGGCCATAATGTCAGAGTTGGTTATTTTGCTCAAGACGAAGCGGCAGGATTGGATGAGGAATTGACCGTATTCCAAACTATTGACGAGATTGCAGAAGGCGATATTCGCACGCAAATACGTAATATCCTCGGTGCGTTTATGTTCAATAAAGAGGACTCGGAGAAGAAGGTGAAAGTACTTTCGGGTGGTGAACGTCAACGACTTGCGATGATTAAGCTTTTGTTGCAACCACTCAATTTCTTGATTCTCGACGAGCCTACTAACCACCTTGATATTAAGACTAAGGATGTGTTGAAACAAGCCCTACAGAATTTTGATGGTACGCTTATTGTGGTGTCGCACGATAGAGATTTCCTCGATGGTTTGGTGACAAAAGTATATGAATTTGGAGGTGGTAAAGTGACAGAACACCTCGAAGATATTTATGGTTTCTTGCGTAAAAAGAATATGGAAAACCTCCGTGAGATAGAACGTAAATAGGGAGTAGGGAGCAAGGAGTAGGGAATAGGGAGTAGTGAGTAAAAGGAGTAAGGGTTTAATTGTGAATTAAGCATTGTGAATTGATAAAATGGGAATGTTTGGTTGTTTGTTTATGATGTTTTTGATACCAGCGTTGTTTGTTTTGGCGTTGGTGTTGAATGTTGTGTTTCGTGTGTTGGGTATTTTTGTGCCTAAATCGCGAAAGGCACAACCGCAATATGATTACGATGAATCGGAAAATCCGATAGAAGAGGAGATTAAAGAGGAGATAAATGAACGCCGTCAGCGTGGTGATAAAATTATATCAGATGACGAAGGTGAGTATGTCGATTTTGAAGAAATCAAGGATTAGAGTACAGATTACAGATTACAGATAACAGATAATAGATTAAAGATAACAGATATGAAACAAAGAATTTTAACTTTATTTTTTGCAGTGTTAATGGCATTTGCAGTGTCGGCTCAAACTACAGGTGCAGAGCAAACTACTACTGCGAAAGTTACTCACCTTACAAAAGCTGAATTCTTGGCAAAGGTGATGAACTATGAGAAAAACCCTCAAGAGTGGATTTATCTCGGCGATAAGCCTTGTTTGATAGACTTCTATGCTTCGTGGTGTGGTCCATGTAGGCGTTTGGCTCCTGTGTTGGATGAATTGGCGCAAGAGTATGCTGGCGAAATTTATATTTATAAGATAGACACAGAAAAAGAGCGTGAATTGGCTGCTGTGTTTGGTGTTCGCTCGATACCTACATTGTTGTTTTGTCCAATGGTCGGAAAACCGCAAATAGCACAAGGTGCATTGCCAAAAGAGCAACTAAAAGAAGCAATTGATAAAGTATTATTGAATAAATAAGATGTTATGAAAAAAACATTTCTTTTAATATTGAGCATTGTATATTGCGCATTGTGCATTGATATGAAAGCTCAAGAGAAAAAAGAGCCATCTTTGCGTTATGTAGATGCATTGGAGTTTAGAATGATAAACAAAGGTTTCTTTGATACAGAAACTCCTTATTCTCGTTTGCCTAAGTATTTGCAAGACTCGATTCGACCAGACCTTTGGGATCGTGGGCTATGTAGTGCTGGTGTGGCAATTCGTTTTGCTACAGATTCTAAACATGTAGGTGTGCGCTATCGTTTGCTTAAGAATTTCCACATGTATCACATGGCTGATACTGGAACTAAGGGTGCTGACCTTTATATACGTAATGAGAAAGGTAAATGGGAGTATGTAAATACTTGTCGCCCAATGGTGAAAGATAAAGAAACAAAAGAGTGTGAAAAGGTGTTTGTTGATAATTTTGACGGCACGATGCACGAATTTATAATCTATTTACCATTGTATGATGGTGTGACAGAGATGTTTGTTGCAGTGGATAGTGCGGCAACATTGATTCAACCACAAGTGGATAGCCCTCGTAAAGACAAACGTATCGTGATGTACGGAACAAGTGTGCTTCAAGGTGGTTGCGCTACTCGCACAGGTATGGCAGGTACAAATATCATTCAACGTGATTTAGATTGCGAAGTTATTAATCTCGGTTTCAGCGGTGAGGGCAAGATGGATATGTGCATTGCTCGTGCTATGGCTCAAATCCCTAACGTAGCATGCTATGTGCTTGATCCTGTGCCTAATTGCACAGAGGGTATGTGTGATACTTTGACATACGCTTTTGTTAGCGAATTGCGTCGTTTGCGTCCAGAAGTGCCAATTGTGATGGTAGAAGGGCACACTTATACATACGCAAAATATGATACTTTCTTCAAAGATTATCTTCCTAAAAAGAATGAGGCGTGGTTGCGTAACTATAAGAAACTCAAGAAGGATGGTATGAAACAACTTTACTACGTGACTACCGAAGGGTTGTTTGGTTATGACAACGAAGGCACTGTAGATGGTATTCATTACACCGACTTAGGTTATCGCTACTATGCACAGAAATTAGAAAAGGTGTTGAAACGTTTTGTTAAGTAATATAAAAATAGATGTTCAGCTGTTGGTTGAGCATCTATTTTTTTTATAGGAATTAAACTTTGGTATATAGTTTGTGTCTAAAAAAGAACAAACAAATCTATTATTAATTCTAAAATTTATTTACTATGAAAAAGTTATTTTTATTTTTAATGTTGTTGCCAGCTATGACTATGTTGGCATCGTGTGATTACCATGACAAGATGGTAGATGTGGGTGATTTGCCTACAAAAACAACAATGTTTATTGCTGACTATTTTCCTGATTGCAATATAGTTGCAATTGATAAAGATCGTGAATTTGGTGCGGTGAGTTATGATGTGGTGTTGAGTTGTGGTGTGAAATTAGAGTTTGACTCTAAGGGAGAGTGGATTGAAGTGGATTGTTCGCCAAAAGAAGTGCCTAATGCTATTGTGCCAAATAAGATTTTGGAATATGTATCGACTAAATATGGCGATAATTTTATTGTGAAAATCGAGAGAAAATGGTCGAGTTACAAGGTTGAATTGAATAATGACATCGAGTTGGTATTCGATAAAGATGGGAATTTTAAGTATTTTGACTAATTTTTTTGATTTAAGGTTAAAGAAGCAGTGTTAAAACAATAAATTTGACACTGCTTTTTTATGTGTTTTAGTTTTTAATTGTGTGTTTTTTTGTGTAGTTCGAGTAATTCGGAGATTGCTGTATAGTATATTTATCATATATTTATGGTATATTAAAGGTAAGTAGAGGTATAGATATAGGTTTTTATATGTAAAAGTATGTTTAAAAAGATGCTAAATAGGGTATTTATATCAATATTTTTTCGTAATTTTGTAACTTGAAAGTAAAGTTAATATATGCCGTAGGCATAGTGAGTGTATTTTACAACGGTTGTTCTGTAAAAATAAGATGAGAAAGATATTGTTATTTGGTTTTTTAATGTTGTTTTCGTGTTTGCTTTTTGCGAATCCGATAAGCAATGTGCGTGCGATGCAAGAGGGGCAGAAGATAGTGTTGTTGTATGATTTAGAAAGTACGGCTTATGTGACAGATGTAGAGATTAGGGTAGATGGAAAGAGTCGTGTGGTGCCACTTGCGACTTTGAGCGGCGATGTGAATCGCGAGGTGATGGCAGGCAAAAATAGACGGATAGAGTATGACGTGTTGGTGGATTATGTAGATGGGTTGAGGTCGGATAATATTTCGTTTGTAATTATATCGGGCGCACAAGCCGTTGATTTAGGATTGTCAGTGAAATGGGCGTCGTGTAATGTAGGGGCAACAAAACCTGAAGAGTATGGCGATTATTTTGCGTGGGGAGAAGAAAACCTAAAAAGCTTTATAGTTGGGATACATATAAATATTGCAATGGGTCATATAATTCTCTTACAAAATATAATAATGGGAGTTATTATGGTAGAGTTGATGATAAAACAAAACTTGATGCACAGGATGATGCGGCTACTGTCAATTGGGGTGGAGCATGGCGCATGCCAACAAAAACAGAGCAAGATGAGTTGCGCACAAAATGCAAATGGGTGTGGACTACATTGAATGGAGTAAACGGTTACAAAGTAATAGGACCAAATGGGAATTCAATATTTTTGCCCGCTGCAGGTTATATGTACGAAGGCAATCTTCGCGATGACGGCTCTTGGGGAAACTATTGGTCTAGTTCGCTCTACACCGACTGTCCGTACTACGCCTACTACGTGTACTTCTATTCGGACGGCGTGGACTGGGGCAGCTACGGCATTCGCTACTACGGGCAATCTGTCCGCCCAGTCTGCAAGTAGAATTTATCCTTTTTACGTGTAACTTGTTTTGCCTTGTCGGGCGGGTTGCACACGGTAGCGGGCTACCCAAACCCGTCGGGCAAGGCGAAATGCGATTTTAATGAAACGAAATAGTATTAAAACAATATATGAAACAATTTTTTGTACTTCTACTTATACTCCTGGGTTTTAGTGCTTTTGCTAGTGCAAGTAGCACTAATCTAGTGCGTGATGTGTCGTGTCGTCAAGATGGGGATAAAATTGTGATATCGTACAACTTGAAGAAGAAAGCCGATGTGGACGTGTTTTGCTCAACCGATGGTGGTCGGACTTTCAAAAGAATATTCCGTGTGAGTGGCGATGTGGGCTATGGCATAGCACCAGGAAAGAAGGAGGTGGTGTGGAATGTGCTCGAAGAGCGCGACAATTTGGTGGGCGATGTCTGCTTCAAGGTGGAGGCTACTGAGATTGGTCAAACCGCAAAATCGCATAATAGTTCGTCCTATTCGGGTCTTTTGTGGAATTTCTACGAAATGAATGGCAATTTTGATTTAGAATTGGTGAAAGCGTCGGCAGAGATAGGTGGATACTGGGGGGTAGAGGCGAGTGTGTTGGCATTCAGATATAAGTTGTTTGAATTGGATTGGGCAAATTTTTCTATGTATGGCGAGGATTATTCGAGTGAGGTGTATAGTTTTGCGTATGACCCAACGGTGCGACTTCATATTCCTGTGAAATCTAAGTGGACAATATATGCAAGTGCTGCTCCTTCTATTATGTTTGGCACAGGTAGTAGCTATAACGATATAAATATGGTGGCTAATAAGATGCTCTCGTTTAAGGCCGAAATAGGAGCAAGAAGTTTCTCTTCGGGGGTTATTTCGTATGACATATTTTTGAGATATAAATATCAGTTTGGTATTACGGTGGGTATGGCGATGCGTTTACCTGGTTTCGAATCATTGTTTGAGAAAAATTAAAGAATTTAAAGAAATATGAAAAGAGTATTTAATTTATTTGTTTTTTGTTTTGTTGGTGCGTTGCTCTTTGCGCAATCAAATGTAAGTAACACGATATCGGTGAATATACAAAAAGAGGTGAAACCTGCTATTTTGGAAATTGTTGAGGGTTCGGTTCGTTTTGTAGATCCGAGTGGCAATAATGCTATTGATGCAAATGAAACGTGTAGGATTCTCTTTTCGGTGAAGAATACAGGTGTGGGTGATGGTTACAATTGTGTAGCTAAGATTAAAGGTGTTGGTTCTACTACGGGCGTAAGTTTTGCTGACAAAAAATTGTCGATAATACGAAAAGGTTCTGTAATGGATGTCGAATTGCCTATTGTAGCCTCAATGAACACAGTAGATGGCAATGTGAATTTTATGATTTCGGTGGATGAACCTATGGGATTTGGCACTGGCGATTTTGAGTTGGCTGTAAATACGCGTCAGTTTGTGTCGCCTCTTTTGCAAGTGGTCGATTATACAATTACGGGTGTTGGGGGTAGTGTGTTGGAGAAAAAGAAACCATTCGATTTGCAATTGTTGTTGCAAAACGTAAAACCAGGCTTGGCTGAAAATGTAGATGTGCGTATTACTTATCCGCAAGGGGTGTTTTTGCTTGGTGGCAACGAACAAGAAAAATTTAGTACTATAGCCGCAGGCGAAACCAAATCATTGGAATATTCTTTCATTGTTAATCAAAATTACACTCAAAATGAGATACCAATTGATGTAGAGATAAAAGAGAAATATGGCAAATATGCCGAAAATAAACGCGTTGTGTTGAAACTGAATCAAACATTGGCAAGTAGCAAGATAGTGATTGATTCGAAGGAAGAGAGAATCGGGAATATAGAAATAGCATCTTTGACAAGTGATGTGGATAAGAATATACCCGTGTCGGGTGCGAAGAACGATAAGACATTTGCCGTAATTATTGCTAATGAAAATTATCAGAATGAAGCAAATGTACCGTTTGCATTGAATGATGGTAATGTTTTTAACGAATATTGCGCAAAAACATTGGGAATCCCATCTGAAAATATACATTTCGTGAGAGACGCTTCATTGAACAACCTAAAGCGAGAAATAAATTGGTTAAATAGTGTGTTGAAATCATATCGTGGTGAGGCTAAAGCGATATTTTATTATGCTGGTCATGGTGTACCAAACGAGTCGAATAAGTCGGCATATTTATTGCCAATTGATGGATTTGGTTCTGATTTGACAACAGGGTATAAACTTGATGATTTATATGCTACTTTAGGTGATGTGGAGAGTCAAGGCGTTACTGTATTTCTTGATGCATGCTTTAGTGGGGCTAAGCGCGAGGGTGATATGATGTCGGCTGGTCGTGCTATTGCTATTAAAGTGAAAAAGAATGCTCCTGTAGGCAATATGGTTGTATTCTCGGCTGCTCAATCAGATGAAACTGCATATCAAAATAATAAGGAGAAACATGGTATGTTTACCTATTATTTGTTGAAAAAACTTCAAGATACTGATGGTAATGTGTCGTATGGCGAATTGAGTGATTATATCATAAAAGAGGTCAGTCAACGCAGTATCGTGTTGAATGGCAAATCGCAAACACCTTCGGTAACCCCTTCTCCTGCTTTGGTTGAGGATTGGAAGTCTTGGACTTTGAAATAATATTTGTTTAACTATAAAAATTTATACTACTATGAAAAAAATTGCTATTTTAGTTATGGCTATGGTCGTAACAATGGTAGGTGCAGTAGGCGCACAAACACAAAAAGAGATTAGAAAAGAGCGTCGTCAAGTGGAAAAAATGACAACAAAAGAGTTGAATTCTAAAGCCACAAAATCGGCACGCAAAGAGGCTAAACGCTTGAAAAAACAAGGTTGGTTGGTTGCTCCTGGTGCTTTGCCAATGGACAAACAATTGGATAGAGTGTATCTTATGCAATATGAATATGATGAAAATTTGTATCCTAAATACATCATGGCTGAGGCTATGAGCATTGGCGAAAACTATGATGGCGCAAAAACTCAAGCTTTGGAATTGGCAAAACAAAATTTGGCTGGTCAAGTGCAAACAGAGATTACTGCCATAATTGAAAACACAGTAGCCAACAAACAATTAGCAGCTAACGAAGCTGCTACTATCACCGAAACAGTTTTGGCAAGTAAAAACTTGATTTCGCAAGCATTAGGTCGCGTTATGCCTGTGATGGAATGTTATCGCGTAGTGAAAAATGGTAACAAAGAGGTGTTGGTGCGTCTTGCTTATAATAGCGATATGGCACGCGAAGCAGCTAAAAATGTAGTGCGCGCAGAATTGGAAAAGAAAGGCGAAAAATTGCACGAACAATTGGATGAAGTATTAGGATTCTGATGAAGAAGATATTCTTGATATTAATGCTTGCATTGACTTGTTCTATATCTTATGGTAAAGGTATAGAACGAGTTAGTGCCACCTATGAGTATATATCCGACAATCCCAACGAAACTCCAGAAGAGGCTGAACGCATGGCTTTCGAAAAAGCTAGAGAAAAAGCCCTTGAGGATCAGTTTGGAATAGATGTTAATCGTATAAATACTACCTACATCAATAATAAGGCAGGCGAGGGCAATGATGTGTTAGAAATGTTTTCTCTTGGAGGCTCGTCGGTGCGAGGCGAGTGGATTGAAACAATTGAGGAGAAAGTAATTGAGAAAAGATTCGAAGACGGATTTTGGATTGTGAAGGTTAGGGTAGAGGGCAAAGCGCGAAGTGTTGAGTCAGCACCAGTGGACATAGCCTACTATTTTGTGAATGATGTTGACGATAGATCCAATCGCGATGTGTTTTATGATGGCGATGATGTGTATTTGAAATTTTCGTCGCCAGTGAGTGGCAGTTTGTGTGTATATCTGATAGATACAGAGGAGAATGCCTATTGTTTGTTGCCATATAGCGCCGAGACAACAGGATGCCAGCAAGTAGAGGCAAATCGCGAATATGTTTTCTTCTCGCAAGAGCATGATCATGCGGCTGATGAGTATGTTTTGAGCACAGAAACGAGCGTAGAGCATAATGCATTTTATATCGTATTTTCGCCTAACAAATTCACCAAAGCGCGTGATTTTGGAGGTAAGAAAAATTGGAAAAATCAACCACTACCGCGGGTATTGCCATATGCCGATTTCCTTAAATGGCTTAGTCGCAATCAAATAAAAGACAAGAAAATGGTGGTAAAAACAAGCGTGATAGCGATACGCAAATGATACAAAGGTAGAGATGCAATTTGCGTCTCTACCTTTTTTTGTTCCAATCCTTAAGCAAGGTGCAAGCAAGGAGTGCCGAAGTAGAGTGACATTTCTTGTAGAAAAAGACTTTAACAAATATTATGTAGTAAAACATTAGGATATTTCAATAAAATGTTGTATCTTTGCAAAGTTAATGTGGATAATAATAATTAATTATAAATCAACAGAAAATGAAAAAATTATTCCTTATTGCTATGACTGCTGCTGTATTTGCAAGTTGTGGTAAAAAACAAGAAACCACAAATCTCTACACTCCAGATCCTGAGACATTTGATTATGTGGTTGACGCTTTTGCTGATATGCAAGTTATGCGTTATCGCGTTACTGGTATTGAAACTCTTACGCTTCAACAACAAGAGTTGCTTTATTATCTATCAGAGGCTGCTCTCTGTGGTCGCGACATTATGTGGGATCAAAATGGTAAAGATCACCTCCAAATCCGTCGTGTTTTAGAGGCTGTTTATACTTCGGATATCGACAAAACGACTGATGATTTCAAAGCTTTTGAAATTTATTTGAAACGTGCATGGGTTTCTAATGGTATTCACCACCACTATTCTGGTGCTAAATTCGTTGCTGAATTCTCACAACCTTGGTTTGAAGAAGCTTTTGGTGCTTTGGCTCCTGAAGTTCTCCCACTCAAAGAAGGTCAATCGGCTGCTGAACTTCTCGCTATGATGAATGGCTACCTCTTTGACCCAACAGTGGCTCCACTTCACAAAAATCAAGCTGCAGGTGTAGATCTTCTTGCTACTTCATCGTCTAACTACTACGATGGCGTATCTCAAAAAGAGGCTGAAGACTTCTACAACGCAATGAAAGACCCTAACGATGCTGAGCCTATCATGTTTGGTATGAACTCTAAACTTGTGAAAGGTGAAGATGGTGTTATCTATGAAGATGTTTACAAAATCGGTGGTCTTTATAGCCCAGCTTTGGAAAAAATCGTTTACTGGTTGGAAAAAGCTCTTACTGTTACAGAAACTGAAGCACAACGTGTTGCTTTGGAAAAAATGATTGAATTCTATCGTTCAGGCGACCTCAAAGATTTCGACGAATATGCTAAACTTTGGGTGAAAGATACAGAGTCTTTGATTGACTACGTTTGCTGTTTCACAGAAAGCTATGGCGACCCTCTTGGTTTCAAATCTTCTTGGGAAGCGTTGATTAACTTTAAATCAGTTGAAGCTACTGAACGTACAACTAAAATCTCTGACAACGCTCAATGGTTTGAAGATAACTCACCAATCGACAACGAATTCAAAAAAGAAGAAGTGAAAGGTGTGTCTGCAAAAGTTATCATCGCAGCAATGTGTGGTGGCGACTGCTATCCAACTCCTCCTCTCGGTATCAACTTGCCTAACTCAAACTGGATTCGTGCCGTTCATGGTTCTAAATCTGTAACTATCGACAATATCTCTGAAGGTCGTGCTGCTTCTACTAAAGGTAGTGGTTTCACTGAAGAATTTGCTTGGAGTGCAACAGAAGTTGAATTGCTCAACAAATATAAACTCTTGACTGACAACCTCCACACTGACCTTCACGAATGTCTTGGTCACGGTTCTGGTAAATTGGCTCCTGGCGTTGACCCAGATGCTCTTGGTGCTTATGGTGCTGTAATCGAAGAAACACGTGCTGACTTGTTCGGTCTTTACTATGTGGCTGACCAAAAAATGGTTGACCTCGGTATCCTTCCTAATATGGACGCTTACAAAGCTCAATACTATGCTTATATCCAAAACGGTTTGATGACTCAAACTACTCGTATCAAACTTGGTGATAACATCGAACAAACACACATGCGTAACCGTCAATTGATCTCTAAATGGGTGATTGAAAAAGGTAATGGTGTAGTTGAAGTTAAAGAACGCGATGGTAAATATTTCGTAGTAGTGAACGATTACGAAGCTCTCCGTGGCTTGTTTGGCGACCTCTTGCGCGAAATCCAACGTATCAAATCTACTGGCGACTTCGAAGCTGCTAAAGAAATGGTTGAAAAATATGCTATCACTATCGACCAAGAACTTCATGCACAAATTCTTGCTCGTTACGAAGCACTTAACCTCTATCCTTACAATGGTTTCGTAAACCCAGTTTTCACTGCTTCTTTCGATAAAGACGGCAAATTCACTGGTCTTTCAGTAGATTATACAGAAGGATATGCAGAACAACACCTCCGTTATTCACGCGATTACTCTTTCTTGAAATAATAAACTCATAAATTGAAATGTGAAATGTGAAATGTGAAAGTTGCCATTCGGTATTTGACTTTTACATTTCAAGTTTCACATTTCTTTGTTATTTGTAATTAGTTTTTTATATTGAAATAGTTGAGAGATGATAACTTTCAGCTTTCAACTTTTAGCTTTCAACTTTCTTTATGTTTTCAGGTATAGTAGAAGAACCTGCAGTTGTGACAGGTCTTCGTAAAGAAGAAGAAAATCTTCATATCACAATGCGTTGTTCGTTCACTAACGAACTCAAAATCGACCAATCTGTGGCTCACAACGGTGTGTGCCTCACTGTAGTAGATATTCAAGGCGAAGAGTACACAGTTACTGCGATTAAAGAAACATTAGATCGTTCTAATTTAGGGCTTCTCGAAGTTGGTTCTATGGTCAATGTTGAACGCTCGATGTTGATGAATGGTCGTCTTGATGGTCATATCGTGCAAGGACATGTTGACCAAACTGCTCGTTGCACCGAAGTGCGCGAAGCTGATGGTAGCCATTATTTCCATTTCGAATATGAGACTACTGAAGAGATGCGTCGTCGTGGCTATCTCACTGTAGATAAGGGCTCAGTAACAGTTAATGGCGTATCGCTTACTGTTTGTACACCAACAGATAATAGCTTTGAAGTGGCTATCATACCTTATACATTGGAGCATACTAACTTCTGCCAAATCAAAGTTGGCACAGTGGTAAATCTCGAATTCGACATCATCGGCAAATACATTGCTCGTATGCAATTCTAAAATAAACGACAAGAAGACAGGAGAACAAGAAAAAAATCATGTTCTTATGTCTTCATGTCTGAAAAAATAAATAAGATGGAAATAGATAAAGAATATTTACAACGCTACGAAGATGAATTGACGCAAAAGCTTCTTCGTCAGGCGCACGACTTGCGTTGTGGTTCGGAACAACTCTATCAAACAGAAGATTTAGAGGAAATGTGGCATAAAATAGCTCCTCAATATATGGTTGATGCAGTGCCAGAGATTGCTCAATATCCAACTGTTGCTATTGCTTGGGCAGGTTATATTGGTATGGGTCTTGCACATCTTTGGGATAAGGATTGGGCAGAAGTGCTCGGCAGAGAAGATGTATATGCTTCGTTGCGCGACCCTCGTGGTTTCGATGAGATGGATGAGTATATCATCGAAGGCGTGATGGGATATTTGCTTGATAGCAAGACAGCACAAGGTTTCGAAAACCTTATGCGTTCGCTCTCGCAAACTGCATTAGCACAAATTCGTCACGAAGAGATTGAGCCTCAAAGTGAAATGGCATTCCATATATTTGCACGTACCACTAAAGTTATGTTCCGTATAGGTGTAAGTTGCGAACTCTATCGCCTCGGGTACAAATACGAAAAAATGTAGAGAATATATATAAGACATGAAGACAGGAGTACATGTCATCTTGTCTTCATGTATTTATTAAAGTATCGAAGATAACTTTCTAAATTTTAATTATGGAAATCTTTTTATTCATTCTTTCGGCGTTGTTGATTATTGTGGGGATTATTGGCGCAGTAGTGCCTGCATTGCCTGGTCCGCCATTGGGCTATGTGGGTCTATTGTTGTTGCAATTAACTGATAAGGTGCAGTTCTCTGTCTCGTTTCTTGTGGGGTGGGGCATTGCCACTTTGGCGGTGACGATACTTGATTTTTATTTGCCTATATGGACTACTAAGAAAATAGGAGGTTCAAAAGCGGGTATCAATGGTAGTATAATAGGCATGATTGTTGGTATTATATTCACTCCCATTGGTATGATACTTGGTACACTTCTTGGAGCAATCGTAGGTGAATTAGTTGGTGGAGCATCTAGAGATAAGGCAATTCGTAGTGGTTTTGCTACGTTTATTGGTACTATGCTCAGTATCGGCATTAAATTGATTATATGTATATCATTTGCAATATATTTTATTTTTCAACTCTTTTAAACTATAAATATATATCTAAGTCATAGATAATAAAGGAGGTATATTATGAAACGATTAATGTTATATGTTTGTGCATTGTGCATTGTGCATTGTACATTTTCTCAACGCTACGATTATGACGATATCTATTTTAATCCTAAAAAAGACATCAAAAAGAGTACAGATGACAGAGTACAGATGACAGATGACAGAGTACAGATGACAGATGACAGAGTACAGAGTGTAGAAGATTCTCAACTCTCAACTTTCAACTCTCAACTCTCTTATACCGATCGTATCAACATGTTCCATCGCGTTGAGGATTCGACACAACAACGCTTGGCGCATATAGCCGACCCTAATTATACTACTAATGTATTTGTACTCACTGATGGGCAATATGTTGTAGATGTTAATGGTAATAATATTGAAATAACTGAAAATTACAACTATCCGTATATGGATTGGAGTAATGCCTATTGGAACAATCCTTATTACTATGGACCATATTATACTTCAAGCTATTATTGGAATCGTAACATGTATGGCTGGTATGGCAATTATGGTTGGTCTGTAGGTTTTTATGACCCATATTTCTATGGATTCTATAATCCATGGTACGATCCTTTCTACACTCCGTATTGGGGATATGCAGGATGTTATGACCCTTATTGGGGACATCATCACCATCACCACCACCATCATCATGGTTATTATCCTAATTACAATGGAGGAGCGCATCATCCAAAACCAGATTGGGGTGATTATGTAGCTCGTGGTAATGAAAATGAGCGTCGCAATGTCAATAGTTCTTCTCGTTTAGCAACAAATGTAGCAGCATCTAATAGAGTGGCGACATCATCACCTTTTGCAGTTCGTCGTGTTAGTGATAAGAGTGTGTCTACATCGGCAATTCGTGGTACGTCTACCTCTCGTGGAGCATCTACTTCCACAAATACACAAAGTCGTAAAACGACGACTACTACATTGCCAGCTCGTCCGACAACATCTCGTGAGGTAGCACCTACGGTAACAGCACCACGTGCTACAACATCTAACGTGCGTACCACATCAACCTCAACCACAACTCGTAGTTCATCTAATGTGAGAAGTTCATCTTCAACTACTACACGTTCAACTTCAACTGCTCGACCATCATCTTCATCAACACGTTCTTCTGGCGGTTTTAGTGGTGGAAGTAGTAGTGGCGGTCGTTCGGGTGGTTCATCTGGAAGTTCGAGTTCATCAACAACACGTCGCAGATAACAAACAATAAATTTATGGATATGAAACGAATAATATTATCAATTTGTACATTGTGCATTGTGCATTATGCATTGTCTCAAGGTTTGATGGATGTTTCTCGTATGGCGAACACCGATATTATGGGTACAGCTCGCTATATGTCAATGGCTGGTTCTATGGGTGCTCTTGGAGGTGATCCGTCGGCAGTGCTTGACAATCCTGCAGCCCTTGGTATTTATCGTTCATCAGAGTTGAGTTTTACGCTCAATGCCACACCTTCTGTTACCCGCTCGGTGTCGTCAACCAATGCGTCTAAAGCCAACGATTTCTTTTTTAATTTCAACCAGTTGAGTTATGTAGTCTCTTCGCAAACAGGTAAAGATGAGGGTTATGTTTCAAGTAATTTTAGTTTTACATACAATCGTTTGAAGGATTTTCATCGTCAAACTTCAGTTTCAGCAACTGGCACCCCGTCAATGACAAATATGATAGCAGATTTTAGTAGTGGATTTTATCCGTCTGAAATTCATGAAGATAATCTTTATGCTCCATATATGTCAATTCTTGGTTATCAAGGTTATTTGATGGATCCAATGACTCCTGATTCATTGTACTATACACCTTATGCTTATGAGGTAAATCGCATGGCTTATAAAGGCGAAGAGAGTGGTCGTATTGAGGAATATAACTTTTCGTATGCAGCCAATATAGGTCATTATCTTTATATTGGTGCCGGTCTTGGTATGCAAACGCTTAATTATCAATTAATCTCTTATTCAGGCGAGATGTACGATAATGGAGCAAGTGCAACACTGAAAAATGTTTTTAATTCGTCGGGTATAGGTTGGAATCTCCGTATTGGTTTCATTGCGCGTCCAGTGTCGTGGATGCGCATAGGAGCATCGTTCCAATCACCAACATGGTATTCGCTTTCAGATAGTTATTATGCAAAAATTACAGGCGAAGGCACATCTGCCGATTATTCACTTGTAGAATATTCAACGCCAACTTCGCGTAGTAGCTATGGATTCAATTCTCCACTTAAGGCACAAGCATCGGTTGGTTTTGTGTTGGGTAAAGTGGCTCTTGTCAATGTTGATTATCTTTATACTCATAATGCAGGTATGAAACTTAAAGGCGAATCGTCGGATTATCTTTTTGCCGAGCCTGAATTTGTGTATGAAAATAATGAGATAAAGAACTATTCACTTTCAACTCATACGATTAAGGCTGGAGCTGAGTTCCGTATAGCATCGCAATTCTCGTTCCGTGCAGGTGCAGCATATCGCACTCCTAATTTGGCTACTAATGCAACACGTACATTGCTTGATAATACTACGCGCACCGATATGGAGGTGTTTGTTGATCGCGGAATGCTTTATGTTTCAGGTGGTTTTGGCTATCGTTATAATGGTTTTGGCATAGATATTACTTATGCTTATAGTCAACAAAATCAAGCTTTTTCGCCATTCCAACAAGGAGCAGAACTGCTTGGTAATGGATATTATGGCGTTGCAAATCCACAGCCACAATCGCATTTGGCTAATATTAAAACAGTGCGCCATAATGCAGTGTTAACAATATTGTATAAATTTTAATTAGGTATGAATAAAACGTAGGCGCATTTGCGCCTATTTTTTAATATATGGAAAATAAAGAAAAAATAATATTGCCTCAAGGGTTTGAGGAGATGGTGCGAGGGGTGATAGGTGATAGCGAATGGAATGCATTTGTTGAGGCGTTGTCGGCAGAGCCATCGGTGAGCGTGCGAATTAATAGTCAACGGTCAATAGTCAACGGTCAACAGTCGATTTTTAATTCTCAGTTATCAACAGTAAAGTGGTGTGAGCATGGGTGTTATTTGTCAGAAAGACCGAAATTTACGTATGACCCTATGTTTCATGCAGGAGGCTATTATGTGCAAGAAGCATCATCGATGTTTGTGTGGCAAGCATTGAAGCAATATGTTGAGAAAGACGCTGTTGTGTTAGATATGTGTGCTGCTCCGGGTGGAAAATCTACGGCTATAGCGCAATATTTATCGAAAGATGGATTCTTGGTGTCGAATGAGTATGTGCCACAAAGAGCGCATGTGTTGGTGGAGAATATTACTAAATGGGGTGCACCTAATTGTGTGGTTACGAATAATGCTCCGCGACATTTTGAGAAATTAAAGATGAAGTTTGACGCAATATTGGTGGATGCACCATGTTCGGGCGAGGGAATGTTCCGCAAGGATGAGCGAGCAAGAGAGGAGTGGAGTCCTGCGAATGTAGAGATGTGTGTGGAGCGTCAGCGCGAAATATTGGAGTCGGCATGGGAGGTGTTGAAACCCGATGGTGTGTTGATTTATAGTACTTGTACGTTCAATAGTCACGAAAATGAGGAGCAAGTGCAGTGGTTGATTGATGAGATGGGAGCGGAGTATTTGCCGATTAAGATTGAGACAGATTGGATGATTACGGAAACAGAGCGAGGATATAGATTTTTGCCACATAAAACACGAGGAGAAGGGCTTTTTCTTGCAGCGGTGAGAAAACAATGCACAATTCATAATGAGAAGAAAGCTAATGATAGAAAAGAGAAAAAGCATAAAAAAGAAAATAATTCTCAACTCTCAACTCTCAACTTGTTGGATGGTGATTTTGTAGTGATGGAGTGTGAGGGGCGATATCATGCAGTGCAGAGTTTGCGAGCCGATTTGGTGGCAGAATGTCGAAAGACGTTGAATGTGCTTGCTTTTGGAGTGCAGATATTCGAGCAAAAGGGTAAGGATTTGATACCGCAAACAGCATTGGCAATGTCGCAAGCATATAAGCGAGGAGCTTACCCAGAGGTAGCGTTATCCTATGAAGAAGCTATCTCATTCTTAAGGAAAGAAGCCATTGTTTTGGCAGATGCGCCACGAGGCTTTGTGCTTGTAACATATAGCGGATTGCCACTTGGTTGGGTGAAAAATATAGGTAATCGTTGCAATAACTTGTATCCTGAGTTTTGGCGTATAAGAAATTGAATAGATGTGCTATAAAAAAACTTCATTCGCATATTTGCAGAATGAAGTTTTTTTTGTACCTTTGCACTGAGTAAAATGTAGAGTTATGTATAAACGTTCAGAATATCAATTAATTAAGAAATGACTTACTAATAGAGTAGTGCTGGTGATGATGGATGCAGTGCAACATGCCGATAAAGCACTTACAGCGGAGCGATTGTTCAGTTGGTATGCCGCATTATCTCCTATGGGGTGTAGTGGAATTATGCCAATTACAGTGGCAGCATGGCGCACAAGCACTCAACCAATGCAGGTGGTAAGTGGAGCTATGGGGAAAGAAAAAGTGCATTATGAAGTACCAGCGTCTGAAGTTGTTCCTGATGAGATGGATAAGTTTTTGCGTTGGTTCAATCAAGAAGAGGGTATAGACCCAGTATTGAAAGCTGCAATTGCACATCTTTGGTTTGTTAATATACATCCATTCGATGATGGCAATGGTCGTCTTACTCGTATTATTACCGATATGTTGTTGGCTCGTGCTGATGGACTGCCTCAACGATTTTATAGTATGTCATCGGCTATTCTACGCAATAAAAAGTCATATTATGAGATACTTGAATATACTGGTATGCATGGATTAGATGTTACGCAGTGGTTGATATGGTTTTTGCAAACGATGCAGGAGGCTATTGACGTAGCACACGAAAAAGTTCAGCGAGTTGTTAGAAAGAGCTTTTTCTGGCAGCGTAATATATCGCGTCAGCTTAATGAACGACAGATAAAGGTGTTAAATCTTTTGTGGGATGGTTTTGAAGGAAAACTCAATACAAGTAAATGGGCAAAAATCACTCACATATCCCAAGCCACAGCTTTACGTGATATTCAAGATTTAGTCTCAAAAGGTCTATTGCGTGATTCGGGCGAAGGTGGTAGAAGTACGAATTATATTTTGGTAGAGTGATTTTAAATCATAAATCGTTCTAATTTATTTTTCCAGCGTTCCCAATCTGGCATTTCTTTTTGTAGTAGTTCCCAAAATGCTTTGGTGTGATTAGGATGTAGCAGGTGGCACAACTCGTGTGTAATAACATATTCAATACATGGACGAGGAGCCATAATTAGTCGAGTATTTAGTATTATTTTACCTTTAGGTGTACAACTGCCCCAACGATTTTCCATTTCTTGAATGTATAATGATGATGGTTCGACTCCATACTTTAAAAATCGAGCTATTATAGGTTCGGCATATTCAGCAAATTTAATTTTTGCATGTGACTTATACCAATCTTTCATCAACTCTTTAGCCTTAGTTTTTGGACTGCAAACTATTTCAAAATATCTACCTTTATATCTTACACTATTTGGTTTACCTTCTTCTATTTGTAATATAAATTGTCGCCCAAGATAGTAATGTGATTCTCCGCTAATATATTGTTTTTGGGGTGTCTGTTCTCCTAATTGCTTGAAATAATTTTGTTGGCGTAATATCCAAGGTGCTTTTTTCAAAATGCGTTGTTCGATAATTTCTTTTGAAATATCTATAGGTGATAATATTTCAACATTGCCCGATGGATATACTTTAATGCCAAGCGTTTTGCGATTTGATGCTTTTATGTTATATATTATTTCGTGTGAACCAAATATTATTTTATTTTCCATTATTTAAACCATTTTTCTGCTACATCCACTGAACGATCAATGATAGAGTCCATATCATCAAAACTTAAAGGAACATTATAATTTCGTTTAATATCATCAATCAAAAAATCTTCTATTTCTAATTTCATTGAACTTTTAAGATTGCTTTTAGTTGTCCAATCTACTACTAATGTTCCGTCTGTGAAAATATTTTTTTTGATGATTTCATCTATCTTAGTTGCTGTTATCAGAGCTAATTTGTTTATATTAAATTTATTATCATCTTTGCATACTGCTTTATATACTTCAAGACTTAATCCAAAATAAGCTCTGCCAGCATTGTTGTTTTGCAATGATTCTGGTATTTCGCTATCTGTGTGGCTTAACACTTGATGCATAATATTTTCAGCACGTTGTAGGTATTCCGCTTCACTTATTCGCCCTAGTTTATATTCTTCTATTGCTTCTTCTAGCATTTTAGAGAATTTTTTGAAGAATGCAGGGTCTGTTTCTATGTTTTCATTTATATATTTTGCCGTACGAGAAGCTATAGTATCAGCTTTTGCTACTTTTCCAACAATTTTCTCAACTTCTTCTGCAAATTTTTCTTTATCAAAAATATTTATCAATTCAGTTATTATTTCAACATCGCCACTTTCAATATGAGTGTCAATTAGTTTTTGTATTTGTCCTTCATATTGCGAATAGTCAATGGTATCAGAAAAACGTTCTTGTACTGTCTTTCTCAGTTTTAAGAACATAGCTAAGTCGTTTTTGTAGCGATCTATCTGTTCTTGTGGCGTTGTTTTATGGAATTCTATTGATGAAAGAGCAATTTTCAATGTTCGAGCATACGTTGTTAGCCTTTCATAGAAAGTTGCACGTTTGTCTTCTAATCGCAATATTTCCCCATAAGCTTCTAAATCGTTACTATTTTTCACTGGTTTTAGAATTTCCCACACATCGCTGTGTCGTTGAGCCAATTTTGCTACTTCATCTGCAATGTTGGTATATGTGCCATTTAGGTCTTCTTCGTCAAAATCAGTGTATATCTCTAACGCATCATTTAAATTGCTGAACACACCATAATAATCTACGATATACCCAAATTCTTTGTCATCGCATACCCTATTAACTCGTGCAATCGCTTGCAATAGTGTATGGTCTTTTAGTTTTCGGTCAAGATAGAGTACCGTATTTTTAGGCTCATCAAATCCTGTAAGCAATTTATCAACTACGATAATTATTTCTGGTTTTTCGCTGTTTTTGAAACGATTGATAATGTTTTGTTCATATTTTTTGGGTGTGCCATGCTCGTCCATCATGCGTTTCCAAAATGCTACTTCTGTATTTGAAGTGTCGCCAAATGCATCATCTTCTCCTTCTCGAGTATCAGGCGAAGTTATGAGTACTTCTGATGAAACAATGTTTATTTCATCGAGAAATTTTTTGTACATAATGGCCACACGTTTGCGTGGCGCAACTAATTGAGCTTTAAATTTAGAGCCCTGCCAGTTTTTCTGAAAGTGTTGTGATATATCCCATGCAATGGCGTATATTCGTTGCTCTGTTTGATTGATTTGGTCGGCACGACTAAATTTCTTTTTCATGTCGGCTCGTTGTGCATCAGTCATCCATTCGCAAATTCGGTCGAAATATCGGTCTATTGATTCTGCATGTACCATTTGTGGCACCATACGTCCTTCATATAATAGAGGTACTACTGCACCATCTTTTACAGCCTGATCTACGGTGTATATTGGTTGAATTATGCCTCCAAATTTTGCTGCCGTACTTTTCTCTTTTTTCATTAATGGCGTTCCTGTCATGGCAATAAAGCAGGCATTTTGTAATGCTTTTTCCATTTTTATTCCCATTTCGCCATATTGACTGCGATGCCCTTCGTCTATGAGTACAAAAATATTTGGGTCTGTGAGTGGTGATTTCAATCCTCTCACTGCAGTTTCAAATTTGTTGATAATTGTTGTTATTACCGTAGAACTTTTACTTTCCAACAATTTCACAAGATTGCTACCTGTTGTGGCATTTTCTACGTGTACTTGACATTTGCGGAATGTTGTAGTTATTTGTCTGTCAAGGTCGGTTCTGTCGGTTACGAGTATGACGCGAGGATTCTTTATCGATTTGTCGAGTAGAATAGCTTGTGCCAATAATACCATTGTCAATGATTTTCCTGAACCTTGTGTATGCCAAATCACACCACCTTTTCTTCTTCCTCCCTCTATATTACGAACACGCTCCATCACCTTTTCTACAGCAAAATATTGTTGATAACGGGCTATTTTCTTTATGCCATCATCATAGAGTGTGTATTTGTACATCAGATTCAGCAATCTTTCAGGGCGGCAAAGGTCATATAAATAAGCATCTTGTACTGATGGAATTAGAGGAGCACCATATTCTTCACTAGGTTCAGCACTCATTCGGTTATATCCATTCCACGATATATCTATTCTATTACTTTTTTCGTTTACCTTTTCTGCCAATTTATAGCGGTATAGTTCTTCAGCGGTTTTGTCCGCAAATTGTTCGGTCCATTTGTTCCAAAATTTTTTAGGTGTACCTGTTGTGGCATAACTCACTTCATTTACGTTAGTGGCTAATAATAGGGCAGAATAGACGTATAGAGAGCGTATTCCATCCTCTTTTTGATTGCGTAAGTGTTGTGAAATAGCCTGGTTAAGCGAATCTTTTATATCTGGGCGTTTACATTCAATCACACATAGTGGAATCCCATTTATAAAGAGAACAATATCAGGACGATAGGTGTCGTTCATGCCTGTGCGGCTTACTGCAAACTCTTCAGTCACGTGGAATACATTATTTTCGATATTATTCCAATCGATATATTGCATAACATAACTTTTTTTGTCGCCATCTACTATTTGTTCGAGAGTTTTGCCTGCTGTCAGAAGGTCATAAACTGCTTGTGACGCACTAATATATCCTTCCGACATAGGAAGATTTTTCAGTGCATCTATACCAGCAATTATATTTTGTTCCGAAAACATGGTAGTTCGGTATGAACTTACTTGTACGGTATTTATCTTCTTCAATTGGTCGCGCAGTATAGGTTCGAGTAGCACATTGCTCGTACTATTTCCTCGCAACCTCATAACCTCATCAGGCGACAAATATTTGTAGCCTAATTTTCGTAGCATTTTTAATGCAGGTATCTGACTTATATTGTTTTCTTTAAATGAGAGAGTCATATGTTTATTTATTGTTTACTATTCCAAATGGTATATGGACAGCAGGGATTTTATCTAAATGATCTAAATGACCCATTTGATCATCAAAATAAATATGAGGTCGCATAACATTTAAAATTCTACTTTTGTCAATACCACCTAAAAAGAAAGCTTCATTGATATCAATACCCCAAGAATTTAAGGTATTAATCATTCTTTCATGTACTGGTGCGTTTCGTGCAGTAACAATTGCAGTTTTAAGCATTGGTTTATATTCTGGATCTTGTTCTGCTTTACGTGTTTCTAATTTTTGATAAAATGATATTTTTTTTAATAAATCAATAACAGGTCCGGCATTTAGTGGTACACTAGATCTTTCAGATTCATATTGTTGATATATTGGAAGACCTTGGTCTTGATAAATTTTTTCAGCTTCATCATCAGCAAGAACTCCATCAAAGTCAAAAGCAATTCTTAATTCATTATCGTTATCATCGTCTATGACAGTTGTGTTTAAAACTCTTCCAGCCGCTAATCTATGAGCAATTGCATTGTCTACATCGGTTTTGTTTGCAGAAAGAAATAATGATGTATTAAATGATGGTAGGTATTTAAAGTGAGGTAATCCAGAAGTAAAGCCAGCTCGTGTAATATCTAATCCATAGTGTGCAATAGAGTTAAATGCTCTTAATCCAGTTTCGGGGCTATTTTTAGACATTAATATAACTTCTATAGGTTTTTCTTCTGGGAAATGATTATTTAAAGATAATAGTCTTTTAATAAAAGGAAACGCAACTCCCTTTTCAAAAGGTTTATTTACATTTGTATTTTGATATTCTTTATATGCTTTTAATCCTTGTGCTTTAAATATACTATCAGATTCGGTAAGATTGAATAATGCACTAGAAGCTACTGCAATAACAAGTTTTTTTTCAATAGGATATGCCATAATATATGTTTTCTAAAATTTTACTCGTGTTTTTCCTGTTAATAATTGTTGTATGAGTCCGCGTTTTTGTGTGCGGAGGGTTTCTAATTTTTTAATTTGGATATTTATTTCTTTATCAATTGTATTTAGTAAGTTTACTATTGCTTTTTGTTCAATAAAAGATGGTATTTTCATATTCATTGACATAAAAGAATTTAAATCAAATGTCATTTTTTCTATATGTACACCATAGCTTGATACATAAGTTTGATGATAAAAATGTGGAGTTTTAGAATACCAATTTATAAAATTTATATCTGTTTTATTTTTGTCTTTTGCAACAAGAGCAATATATGACCCAGATATTTTCATACCATCGAATTCTTTCGTGACTAAACCAGAAGCTCCATGTACAATTTGCATTTTAGAAATTAAGAAATCTCCAATATGTGCCGGACGAAGATTTTTGGTTTTTATATCTTTGCCTAATAATTTATCACGATGAAATAGACCTCCTGAACGACGTTTTACACTTATTAAATCATATTCTTCATTATCATTCCATATCATATTTCTTTTGATTTCTTTTAATATTTCAGAATAAGATACTTTTTGCCATGGTGTAGTGAAGCTAGGGAGGCGGGTACGACCTGTTAAGAGGCGTTGCATAATTCCTTGTTTACGAAGTTCAAGTTTTTCGATTAGTTTACTTTGCTTTTCAATCGCCTCATCCCAAGTAGATAAAATTTCCGCAATCTTTTTCTGTTCTTCAAGTGGTGGTATAGGAATTTGTATATTGGCAATTTGAGGGGCAGTTAACTGAGGTACACCTGTACATTCAAAATAAAAAGGTTTCTTAAAATTTATGTATTCTGTAATTAATTGTCCTGTGATATTAAGTTTTGGAAATAGCACTAATAATCTTACTATTGCATCAAAATCTATTTTTCGATACTCTGCCACACCAAGCATACCGCGACCTGTGATGGTGATACTTCCTGCTTTATAGCGTGGATGAGATGTATAACCATATAGTCCTTTATTGTCTAAAGAATTTGAAAATATAGGATAACAATGTGTGTTTGTAGATGTTTTTGAGAAATATTCTTTTTGTAAATCTCTACCAGCTGATATATAAAAACATTCACTTAATGTTTTCACTCTCCATTATTTGGGTATTATTCCAACTGCAGAATCTTTAAATCCTTTTGGTATGTTATTTTTTGTCGTCATTATCAGAAATAGGTTTTAATACGTCACCAATAGTATGTGCAATATTTAATGCCTTGTCAATATCTTCTTGGTCATTAGGGTCGCTTGTTGCTTTAATTATGTTGCCAATAAGATCTACTAAATTATTGTAATTTTCGATATCGCTATTCATATTTAGGGGTTTATTCGTTCATGATTTTATTTTGAATGCTTGAAATGAATTTGTTCAAAATTTCATTAATAAATTTTTCTAATTCATTTTCTTGTGGGATAATACCATATCGGTAAGTGTTTTTTGTGTCATTAACTGTAATAGTGTATTCTTCATCATCAAATTGAAAATACACAAATTGTTCTTCCATTTCACCTGCTTTTATTAAAGTTGTTGGATTTTTCATGTAGATAGTGAAATAAAATTTTTCATATTTCGATGGATTATTGTGTAAATTTTCAGTAAATGAAGAAAATGGGATTCTTTCATAACCATTATTATTGGATTGTCTTGCTTCTATTAGACATGTATTATAAAAATTGGTAAATTCATGCATAGCTTTACCTATTCTTTGTGCAAATGGTATAATGAATTTATCTGAAATTTTTATAATTTCTTCTGCTGATTTTCTTATTATGCCTTTTCGTTTTGCTTCTGCTTCTTTTTTTAATAGTTTGATTTTCTTTTTCCAATCATCTTTTTCTTCTATATCTTCTCCTTTTGCTGCTTTAATGCGAAGCGTTAATGCTCGTTCTAAACATTTTGTCATATAATCTACAAAAGGTTGAATGTCTTCCAAGTTAGCATGCGCTCCATCTGATGGAATTAATCCAACGGCTATATCACAAGTGTTTAATGTGTCAAGATATTTGTCTTTCTCATCACTGCGTACGATAATCATTGGATAATTAGCTCGAAGTAAAATGAAGTTTACAAGTAAGCGTGAAATACGACCATTACCATCATCGAATGGGTGAATACGAATATAGCGATAGTGGAATAGAGAGGCTAATTCGATAGGTGTCATTATGCCTGCTGTTTCTTCTTGGTTGTACCATTCAATCAAATCTCTCATCAGAGCAGGAGTTTCTTCTGGAGATGCGTACTCAAATCGTTCGCCAGTTTGTGTTGTAACTGTATTTGGTTGTTCCTTATATTGTCCTGCATGAATTGTTGATGTTGTTATACTACCATCTTCTAATTTTCTGTATTTGATATAATTTTCTCGTAAAAGTGTACGATGTAATTCTCGTATAAAATATTCAGTAAGAGGCCTATCTGTGTCTTTTGCTTCTTCTTGTATCATTCGTAAACCTACATTTGAGGCTTTCATCTCTTCTAAATCGTGCATTTTGGCGTTACCATCAACTTTATCAAATATTAAAAGCATTTCTGTTTGACCATAAGTCAGTGTATTACCTTCGATGTGGTTAGAATTGTAGTTAAATTCTAACATAAATTTTTGGTCAATCTTGTTTTGCACTTCTTGTGATATTGGTTGTAGTGATTGCCACTCTTGGTATAATGATTCTATTTTATTCATGTTATAGATGTTTTTAAATTCCTAATTCTTTTAGATATTCTTTCATTTTTGTTTGAACTTCGGTAAGTTCGGCTTCGAGAGCATCAATCTCTTTTTGTACGGCTACGATGTCGATTTCAGCTTCTTCTTCGTAGGTATCTACATAACGAGGAATATTGAGGTTGTAGTCGTTTTCTTTAATTTCTTCGGGTGTAGCTATGTACGCATATTTTTCTTCGATTACGCCTGCTTGTGATTTGCCTTCGGTGAAAGCGCGATAGGTAGATACGATGTGTTCTATGTCTTTGTCGCGAAGGCGGTTTTGGTTTTTACCATTTTCAAATTCGCGACTTGCATCAATAAATAGTACATTCTCGCTCTTTTTGGCTTTGTTAAATATTGCTATTGCGGCTGGAATACCAGTGCCGTAGAAGAGGTTGGCTGGCAGACCAATTACTGCTTCAAGTATATTTTCTTCCACTGTTTGTTGACGAATTTTACCTTCGCTTGAGCTACGGAACAATACGCCATGAGGAATAACTACACCGACTTTGCCATGTTCGTTGGCTACTTCTAACATGTGACTGATAAAAGCCCAATCGCCTTTACTTTTTGGTGGAATACCTCGCCAAAAACGGTTGTATTGGTCGTTGGCTGCTTCGTCTGCTCCCCATTTGTCTAATGAGAAAGGTGGGTTAGCTACAACGGTGTCAAATTTCATAAGTGCATCTCCATCTTTGAGTTTTGGATTGCGAAGTGTGTCGCCCCAGCGAATAACGGCACTATCGAAACCATGTAGAAGCATATTCATCATGGCCAATGCCCAAGTGCTTCCATTTAGTTCTTGACCATATAGCGAGAAATTGTCTGAACCTACTTCGCGACCAGCTTTGATGAGCAATGAGCCTGAACCACAAGTAGGGTCGCAGATGCGAGAACCAGGTGCGCTTTTAGTCAATTTGGCAAGTAGGGTAGATACTTCTTTTGGTGTAAAGAATTCTCCCGCTTTTTTGCCTGCATCGCTAGCGAAGTGCTCTATAAGGAACATATAGGCATCGCCAATTACATCATTATTTTCGAGGTGCGATTCATCGAATTGCAATTTGTCGTCGGCAAAATCTTCTAATAGTTGTTTTAGTCGCACGTTGCGATCTTTAACTTCGCCGAGATTGCTACTGTTGAAACTGATGTTTCGGAATATGCCACTACCGTCTTCACTATTGAGTTTTTCGCGATTGGCATTTTCTAAATCAACAAGGGCAATATCAATTAATTCACCAATATTTATTGCATTACGATTGTCGTATAGGTAGTAGAATGAACTTGTTTCTGGCACTTGGAAGCGTTCACGACGCATAGCTCGCTGTGCTCTTTCGGTATCTCCTTCGTAGCGGTTTAAATATTCAGCATATTTTGATTTATTTACATCACTTATGTATTTTAAGAAGAGCATAGTCAATATATAATCTTTGTATTGACTTGGGTCAACAACTCCACGGAAGGTGTCGCAGGCATTCCATACTATTTTATTGATGTCGTCTTGTGTGATTTTTGTACTCATAATTATATGTTTTTTATCATTTTGTAATCTAATATCTGTTTGTGTTTTTCTGCTATGGCTTTGTAGAGGTTTTGTTCTCGTTTTTGTAGTTGGTCAAGTTCTATATATGCTTTTTGGCGTTCGATTGATGGTATTGGAATTTCTAAATCTTCTAAAACATTTTTTGTTATAGATTTAATTGCAGATCCTAAAGCATGACTCGCAAATAAGTTTTGTATAATGGGTGAATTTAGATACCATGCTACATATTCGGGCAATATTTTTTCTTTATTTTTGATTCTTATAACTATGAAAGATGGTGATGCTACGCATGCTTTGTTTGTTTCTGGAGTTATAATGCATATATTTTTGTTTCCCTTTGCCGCAAATAGTAGGTCTTTTGACGAAAGTAAGTGTTTGTTGTTTTTTTCTGGGATTGATACGTATGACACTATTCTGTCTATGAAGTTTCCGTCTTTGTCGAAATCGCTAAGTTGCAGATATAGAGTCTCTGAATTGGGTGATGGTTTAATATATACCCCAGTTTGTATTGTCGCTATATCTTTTAATTGTACCATATTATGTATATCTATCTTTTTTATTTGTTATTTCGATACAAAGTTAAAAAATATATTTTATATATGCAAATATTTTTCAATAATCTTTCTACAAATTTTGCTGTTAGGGGATTTATCTGTATTATGTACTACTATATGTTGTTTGTACTACTATTTTTAGTAGTACAAATGATGGGTGTTTTTATTTTATAATATAAAAATGGCAGCTAAATGATTTTTTAGTTGCCATTTTGTACAATTTATTTTAAGTTTTGTTTTAAAAAATTTTTCAAGGGTTCTAATGTTTCAGCATTTAAATTCCAATAATTTTCATTTTTAAAGAGCCAATTTCCACTGCCAAGTTTGTCTCGTTGGTTTTTACTTAATTGTTGAGAGCTAATGTATGTGTGTAATTTCCCTTTTAGGTTTGGGGTGTTGTATAGTGGATTTCCGTTTGCATCTTTTGCCCCTGAAATACATTTTTCATAGTCTTCAAAACAGTCGAAAAATGTAGGGTGTAAATTTCGGCGAGCTGTACTTTCCATCAAGTTTTCAATATCTCCATCATCTTGATTGTTTGGATAGATAAAGTAGGGGAATGATAATGAATGAGCATTCATGCCATTGTCTATTTCCACTTTTCGTTTGGCGAATCCAACACCTTTTTCTTTAGTATCAGCATCAGTAAGGAGAATAATTTGTTCTCCATTATCTTGCGCTAAACGCATTTGGTTAAGAATGGTTTCATTATATAAATTACCTATGCCATCCATAAATATGAAATCAACCTTTTTTTTAGGAAAAAAGACATCTAAAATAGTTTTGATAAAATGATATTCTGTTGTCTCTTTCTTTTTTGCTTCAATAAAAATCTTATTCATATTACCTTACTTCAATTTCTTGGTTAATAGAGTAGTCTAAACTTTCTAAAGAATAATGATAAGCCTTTAATTCATCATCATTTGTTTTTAAGAGTTTGAATGTGGCAATAAGGTCTTCTTTTTTATTGAGTGCACTGTCTCGTAGTCCTTTTATCGAGTCTATGTCATGGGTTGTTACGAATAGTTGTGTGTTGTTTTTTATTGCGGCATCAATTAAGACTTTCCATAAATCACACATTACGGAATAGTGAAAACCATTGCTGATTTCATCTATAAGCAACATTCCGTCTTTGCAATCATACATTGTTGTTAAAAGAGATACTATTTTGCGAGCACCATCTCCCATCATATTTATAGGGATACGTTTTTCTAAGCCTATATCAACTAGCATTTCATTATCTGTGAAAACAAAATCTTTGACGCGAGGTTCTATAAGTTTTAAACCTTCTATTATAAAATGTTCGTCTTTGTTTTCTTGTATTTTTTTTAATCCTTGAATAGATGTTTTGAAATCGAATTTAGGACTTAAATATACGCATTGTAATGATTCTGTATAGTTGTTAGCAATAACACGATTTACGTTTTTTGTATCTTTGGTGTCGAATTCTAATTGAGCATAAAATGGAGTGTCGTTGATTTGAAAATCAAGTTTAAGTCCATATTTCCCTTCTTCGACGTTAGAAAGAATATTTGCATTGTCGGTATTAAGAGTTATATTTTCTTGATTTTCTTTGAATAGGGTGATGTTGAGATTGCGGATTTCGCCATCAATCAGCTGAATAGATATGGGTTGTTTTGAATCTAAATTGTAAAAATTTAAAATAAGGTCATTGAAATTTGATTTGCCATAATCACGTATAAAGTTCACATTTATTGGTAGCAAAGGATTTGACAATCCGCTGGCTAAAAACAACGATTCTAATAAAGAAGACTTCCCACAATTATTTTTTCCAAAGAAAAGATTTATTTGTTTGAATCCTTCTATGGATGCATAGTGTATCCCTCTGAATCGTTCTATTTTTATTTTGTTAAACATTGTTTTTGCTGTATTTATTGTTTTTTTTATTTATATACCATGCCATAATTTGCAAAGATACAATAAAAAATTGAAATAACAAGTGTGTATTTTGATTTTTTTTGAGGAAATTATTTAAACAAATAGTTCTTTGAATTTTAATTTTCGAACTTGCGAAGTCTTCGAAGTAGGTATTACATAAAGTATGCCTAATAGGATGATATTTAAGTTTTAGAAACTTGTATCTTAATTGAACTTCGAAGAGTTCGCAAGTGCCTATTTTTTTCATTACATTTAGTAAGCTTCAAGCAAACTGCTCCGTAGAAAACAGACATCTTCACACTGATGATTTGCAAAGTCTGCAAAGCGAGTGAAAATTTATTTTCGATTGCCAACTTAATGCGAGTAAAATTATTCCAAAAAAGACCTACTTTGCAATTGCAAACTTGCAAAGTTTATCTAAATTGTTGATTGTTAGTGTAATACTATTGTTTGTTGAAAATGCGCAGTTTTGGTAATAGCAAGATAATTAGGATGTTAGGTAACTTTGCAACTTTGCAGGTTGCAAAGTCCCTCTGTCTACTATTTTTAGGAAAAGACAAATTTTATTTAAGCCTCCAATAGTTTTTTGTATTTTTTTTGGCACGGAATTTGATGGGTATAGTGTATGATTTATTTTATTAATCTTAAAAATATGTTACTATGAAAATTGCTTTATTTGTGTTGTGTGACACTGATAGACTTGAGAATTTGGGTCGTATGTCGAATGCTTTTATGATTGCGAAAGAGGCATTGGAGAATGATGATGATTTGAAATTCATCTTTTCGGGTGCGGGTACGAAATGGATTGCGGAATTGGAAAAAGAGGAACATCCGCTGCATAAAATCTATATGGAGGTGAAACCTTATATCACAGGGGCGTGTGAGTATTGTACTGCGGGATTCAAGCAGGGATTGCATGTGAAAGAGGCTGGTATTCCGTTGATTTCGGAATATAAGAAACATCCGAGTATGCGTAGATTGATCGTAGAGGGATATTCGATTATTACGATTTGATTTTTAGATAAATATAAATTTCCCATAAATTATTCGTAAATTATTTTCAAATTTATGACTAATTTATGGGAATTTCTGTTTTTTATTGCTTTTTGCGAGCTAAATAGAGTTGGGTGGAGTTGAATATGTTTTGCCAAATGACATAAAGCCCTGGTGCAAGTGCAGTTATGGGATTGAGGTAGGCGGAACAAATCCAGATGGCAAGAATTGTATTTTTTTGTCCGAGCGATTGTCCGCAAGCTATGGTGTCGTTGGTCGATTTGCCGAGGGCTTTGCCTGTGAAGAATTGGAATAGGCAAGCGATGAGTGAACCGATCGAGAGATAGATGAGGGTGGAGATGTCGGTTGGCTCTTCGATGAGCGAACGTACGGTCATGCCCATAGCTATGGTGAGGGCGATTGACCACATATAGAAGGCTAAACCGCTGATAGTAGCGAGTTTTGTGTTTATTTTTGGGAGTAATAGGCGGATTAGTTGCGCAAGCAAGAATGGGCAGATGAGTAGGGGGAAGATGCGCCTGAGAATAGTTAAGAGTTGAGAGTTGAAAGTTGAGAGTTGAAAATTGGTTATGCCTTCGGTAATAAGGGGGAAGAGGATTGGGATGACGAAGGCTACAGCTATGTTGCATAGCAGGGTGTAGGTGGTGATGCTGGCCACGTTGCCTCCGAGTTTGCCTGTTACGACTGCTGCTGCGGTGGCGGTAGGGCAGATGATGCAGACCATAATGCCTTGTGCTACAATAGGGTCGAATGGGGCGATGAGGAAGTAGATGGCAATGGCTCCGAGTATTTCGATGAGCAGAAGCCAAAGGTGTGTGAGGCGTGGACGTAGGTCGCGGAGAGATATTTTGCTGAATGTGAGTAGCAACATTGTGAAAATGAGGTATGGCGTGACGAACGAGATGTAGCCCATCACTTTATAGCCTAATGCTCCGATGAGCATAGCGAGAGGAAGTGTCCAGTTTTTTATGAAGTTCATAGAAATGAGGAGTTAGGAGTTAGGAATGAGGATTGGCAGACCCCCACCGTTCTTCGAGTTCGTCCCCTTGACTTAGGGGGACAGTTTTGGGGTATAGTTCGTTTTAATTTATTATCTGTACTTTGTATTCTATCTAAGTTTGTGGCGGTTGAAGTGCGGACCTACATAGAAGGTGAAATATATTGCAGAGATTAGGCATAGGGTGCCTCCGATGAGATAGGCATAGGCGAATGAGGTGTGTTGAGAGACGATGCCCCCGATGACGAGTCCGAAACCGATACCTATATCCCAAGACGTGAGGTAGGTGGAATTGGCTGTGCCACGCTGATTGTGTTCGGCAAGGTTGACAAATAGTGTGTTATAAGCAGGAAATATAGTGCCAAAACCAATGCCTACGAAGAGGGCGATGAGACAAAATATTGGACTTAGTAGAGATGGATAGTGTAGGCTGATATGGAGACAAAGAGCTAATCCGAAATAGCAGATAAGCACGATGGTGATGCCTACAGAAATGACTTGAGAAACATAGCCTTTATCGACTAATTTGCCAGAGAATATACGAGAAGCCATCATGCCTGCTGCCATGAAAGTGAAGAAAAGTCCGCTTGATATAGAAAGGTTTAGCTCTTGAGCATAGACGGCAATATAGCTCGATGTGATGCCGTATGGGACGGATAGCATGAGTAGCGCAATGCCTGCAGGTATGCCTTTGATGAGCAAAAAGCGGTCGAGGGATATAGGTGGACGTTTGACTGGTGCTTTTTGTTTTGTGCTCACAAGCGAGGCGAGAATAAGTCCGATAGTGCCAGTGATTATGGCGATAAAGAAAATAGTGTTGAACGAGAAATAGTCGTGAAAAAATAGCCCAACCATAGGTCCGAATGCCATAGCGATATTGTTGGCAAGTCCGTAGTAGCCAAGTCCTTCACCACGACGCTCAGACGGCATGATGTCGATAACTACGGTGTTGCCTGCGACGGTGACGATGCCAAACATTAATCCTTGTAGGGCGCGAACTATGATGACCATAAATAGCGAAACAGAGACAATGTAGCCACCAAAGAAGAGTACGAAAAAGAAGAATGTGGCTATATAGAGAGGTTTACGCGCCATTGCATCAAGAAGATATCCGGCAAAGGGGCGGATGGTGAGAGCTGCAACTGTGTAGCAAGCCAAAATTACTCCAATGAGCGAATTAGGAGTATGGAATATCTCTTTGAGATAGAAAGGCAAGATGGGCATAATAAGGTAAAATGCAAAGAAAAGCATGAAATTAGCCCCTAATATTGCCCAATAACTACTTGTGAAAAGGCGAGGTTTTATTGTTTTATTCATTGATAAACAATTGGTTTGTGGTTTTGTAGTTAGATTTGAAAAAAAGAATTTTATTTCTGCAAAGATACTAAAAAAGTTGCAAGATTGTAATGAAAATATTTTTATTTTTATGGGTAGGAGAAAACAAAAAGAAACCGTTTAACTCGTAAGTTAAACGGTTTCTTTTGTTAGATTTTCTTGAACGAGAGTTGCTAATTAGTTAGCAGCAACTGGTTCTACAGAAACGTATGATTTGTTATCACGTTTTTTACGGAAAACAACTGTGCCATCAACGAGGGCGAACAAAGTATGGTCTTTACCGATACCTACGTTTTCACCAGGATTGTGCACTGTACCACGTTGGCGAACGATGATATTGCCAGCTTTAGCAAATTGTCCACCAAAAACTTTTACGCCAAGTCGCTTGCTTTCTGATTCACGACCGTTCTTTGAACTACCGACTCCTTTCTTGTGTGCCATTTTCTTCTGATTTTAATAGGTTTTACGCTTTAATTTCTTTAATCATTAACTCTGTAAAGTTTTGACGGTGACCGTTAAGTTTACGGTAGCCTTTACGACGTTTTTTGTGGAAAACGAGAACTTTCTCGCCACGAACGTGTGAAAGAACTTCTGCTACTACTTTTGCACCTTCGATAACTGGAGCACCAACAGTGATGTTGCCTTCGTTGTCGATTAACAATACTTTGTCAAGTTCGATTTGTGAACCGCGTTCTGCAGTTTCCATACGATGAACGTATACTCTACGTCCTGCTTCTACCTTGAATTGTTGTCCAAGGACTTCTACGATTGCGTACATTTAATTTAATGTGTTTTAATTAGTTAGACGGGGAGGTGAGGGTGCCGACAACCTGTCGGTAGAACTACTTAATGACCTCTGTGCGAATTCGGGTGCAAAGTTACAAAATTTATTTGGATTAGCCAAAGGTTTTTGTAACTTTTTTATAATGAAGTTATAAGTGTTGTTTAGAATGTTATTTTGACACCAAATAGGCAGTTGAAACCTATGTTTTCGTAGCCGTAGAAGTATTGGTATTTGCTATTGATTATGTTGTTGAAACGAGCAAATACGGTGCATTGTTCGTGGAATGTGTAGGCTGCTCCGATGTTGAGATCGAAATGGTTAGGTAGGTCGATTACTCCAGTTGGGAGTATTGCTTTGTAGCCTAAGCCTGTGTAGAAGTCGGCATTGATGGCGAGACCTTTGATTGGTGTCATCTCTGTACCAACTTCGATTTCCCATGATGGACGATTGACCATTGTGAGAGTAGAGTCGGCTACAGTATAATAATTGTATTTGAAGCCTGCGTGAGCTACATATTTGTTTTGGTAGTTGTAGTTGACACGTGCTCCTGTTGAGAGGATTTGTGTATTTGAGAAGTCGGCTGTGAATATGTTCATGTAGTTGTTAGATACAGAGTCGATTACGTTGCGAATGAAATAGTCGTTGTAAACGAATTTGTAGTTGACGTGGGCATCGACCATAAGTCCTTCGAGGAATGGTTTGAGGCGGAAACCTGCGAAGAAGTCGGCTGGAGTATAGGTGTTTAGGGCTATGCCTGTGCTGTATGGGTTGAAATAGCGACAGTGTTCGAGTGTAGATGAGAGAGTGTGGATTTGGTAGTCGCCAGTGATGCCTGCGTAGATTGAGAGGGTTTTGCCTTCGTTGTAGTTGATTGTTACGTCGGGCATTGCGTTGAATATTTGACCTTTATTTATAGAGAAATAGGCTTTTGCTCCGAGGTGGAATTTGAGGTTGTCGAGTACGATGTCGTATGAAGGGAGGAGCCCAATGACAGCAGTTGTTGGAAGCTGAGAGTCGGGAGTTGATAGTTGAGAGTTGAGAATGTTGATGTCGGCAAAGAGACCGATGTTAAGAGGTTTTTTGCCTAATATTTTGCTGACTTCGCCATCGAGGATTATGCGGTGTTCGTTGATTGGTGCGTAGTGGAGGAACATGCCGTTGTAGCTTAGGTCGGCACGATAGCCCCAACCGTTGATGCGGTTTGTGGATTGCATACCTATTAGGGCATTGGCGCGGTGGATGATTTGTGGTAGGGAGTCGAATTTTATTCCGTCGCCGTAGTAGTTATAATAGTCGTTGTTGTAGCTTATTGCAGAGTTGAGCTGGTGGTTGTTGTTTATTTTTTGGTGTAGTATGATGTCGAGGTCAGTTTGAATGAGTTGTATTGTGTTGGTGTATAGACCTGTGTGGTCGAGGTGGAAGTCGAAATTGGTGTTCTTTTTGTTGTAGAGAGGGTAGAAGAGTTCGGCACTCCAATTGATTGGATAGCCAAATCCGAACTCAGCGTAGCCTTTTTTGAGGCTTGTGCGTTTTGGTTTAGCTTGCTCTTGAGGGTCGAGAGGGTAGAAATTGGAAGATGGTTGTACGTCTGAGGCGTATGTTGAGTAGTTGAATTTCGCTTCAGGTATGTTTGGTTCTTGTGTTTTGATGTTGAATTTTTGAGATTCGGCAGGTTCTATTTCGGGAATGTATTCTTTCTCGATGTTGACGTTGCGGTCGATGATGGTTGTGTCATTGTTTTGGGCAATGATATTTGCGGTAAGGATTAGACCGATTATTGAGATTATGATTTTCTTGTTCATATTGTTGTTCTGTTTTTTATGAATATACACTAATAGTAGGTGTCAGTCTTCTTCGGTGAGGGTTGCTTGAAGGTATCTGTTTCCTATATTCAAATTTAGGATTTTTTAAGGGCAAATACACAATGAGAGTGTGTATTGATTATTGTAGGATTTCTTCAGCTTCGCGGGTTGTTATGGCTTCGAGACGAGCGTTGATGAGTGTTGTTATGTCGTCGTTGGCCGAGTAGTTTTCTTGAAGGCTGAGTAGGTATTGTTTTGCCATGAAATCGTCGCCTTGAGCAATATAGATGTCGGCAAGGAGGACGAAGCAACGTGCAAGCCAATATTGGTGGGTTGTGCCTTCGTTGATGAACTCCATGATTGTATTTTCTGATTTTTTGTATTCGCCTTGGTGATAGAGGTATTCGGCATAGAGGTATTTAGCTTCGGCTCCCATTTCGGATGAGATGTCTTTAGAGATGGCGAGTAGGTCTTTAACGGCTGTAGTTTCTTGGCCTGTAGCAATATAGGCTTTGGCACGACAATAGTGTGCTTCGAATTTGTTTTCGTCGTTAGAAGCTATGTCTTCGAGTATTTCGGTTGAAATTGTGATTGTTGGCTCGAATTTGTTAGTGAAATAGCTACAACGAAGGATGCCGAGGCGAGCAATTTCTTTGTTGCCTTTGTTGCTTGCAACGACATGGAGTTGGTCGAAGTAGCGTTTAGCAGTTTCGTAGTCTTGTTTGTCGTAAGTAATTGCAGATGCGCGAAGTAGCGAAGCTTCTACATATTCGTTGCCATCGAGGTTGGCAAGATGGTTGTAGTGGGTGAGTGCTTTGTCGAGGTCGCCTATTTTGTAGAGCGATTCGGCAAGATAGTATTGTGCTGTGATGCAGTTAAGAGTGTGGCTATCACAGTATTTTATTATGTAATTGTTGAGTGTAGGGACTGCTTCTTCATAATTGCCACGTGCATATACGCGTTCGGCAGCAATGAAAGAAATAGAGTCTTCGTGGCTTTTTGCAACAGTTGAGATTGTGGTGCCTACGATAGATTCGCGATAGGCAAGATATTCTTCTACTTTGTTAGCATCGATGTATAGAGATTGTAGTCCTTCGAGGGCTATGCGAGTTTCTTCGCTTGAAGGGTATTTTTCGATTACATATTTATACGCTTTGATGGCTTCGTCGTTTTGATTTAGGTTGGCATATTGCATACCGATTTCGAGAGAAGCTTTGCGTGTTAGTTTGCTTTGCGGATGTGTTTTTTGAAGTTTTTTGTATGTCGTAATGGCTTCGTTGTATTTGTCTTGAAGTACATAGGTGCGACCAATTTCGTACATAGCATCGTCGTTGTAGTCGCTATGTGGATATTTGGTTATCAATGTGTTGAGTTGTGTGATTTTGGCATCGTATTGTTTTTGAAGACCAAGAATGAATGCGCTTTGATATTGAGCATAGTCGGCAAAGCGTGATTTAGGAGAAACGCTGTTATATGTTTTGCGAGCTTGAGTGAATTCGCGTTTATTGAAGTAGCTATCGCCGATACGATTGAGTACATCGTCGTAGACAGGAGATTTGTCGGCTCCATCGATAGTTGTGAATGTGTTGAAATAGATAGCAGCGTTGTTATAGTCTTTCGCTTCAAAATAGGTGTAGCCGAGTAGATAGTATGCTTTTTGAAGTTGTTCGGCTGTTTTACCTTGTTTTGAAGAGATGAATTTAATAATATTTTCGCGGGCAGCAGTTAGATTTTCTTTTGCATAATAAGTTTCGCCTAACCAAAGATATACTTGTCCTGAGAAAGATTGAGCATTGTAGAGTTCGGCTGATTTTGTGAAGTATTCGATGGCATTGTCGTAACGATGTTTTTTGAAGGCTTCGATGCCGAGATTGAAGAGAGCTTGTTCTTTGGCATGAAGCATTTTGCTGTTAGGATTTTTTATGTTGTTGATAGCTTCGACAGCACCGAGATAGTTTTTGTCAGTGAGGAATACGTTGACCATCAATTCGTAGATAGAGTTGAGATGAGTAGAATTAGGGTATTCGTTTATGAAGCGGTCGAAAGCTTTGATAGTTTCGCCAAAAGGAGCCTTGCTTTCATATGTGGCAAGAGCATAGTTATAGAGCGACTCTTCTTTTAGACGAGCGTCAGCTTCGATAAGCGAAGCATTTTGGAATGCCATTCGAGCTTTATCGGCTTGATGTTGTTGGAGATTGGCATGTCCGATGAAGATGTACGCGTTTTGAGCAAGAGAGTCTTGTTCGGTAGTAACCTTGCCAAGATAAGTTATGGCATCAGAGTGGTTGTTTACCATATAGTTAGCGATACCGAGCATATACATATCGGCACGTTGTACTTGTTTTTGATTTTTTGCATAAAGCTTGAGAAATTCTATTGCATCATTCCAATTTTGTTGGAAATAAGAGTTTTCGCCAAGGATGCGGTAAGCTTCGCTATTATATTGACTTTTAGGGAATTGTTTTACTAATTTTTTGCCAAGTTCTACAGCCTTAGAGCGATATTGCAAGCGGTCGTAGATTTGAAGTGCGTGAAATTGAGATGCTTCGTAGAATTTGCTACTTTCTTCGGTATTGATGAAAGTTTCGAGGGCATCAGCATAGTTTTGTTGGCTGAATTCGCAATAAGCATAGTAATATTCAGCCTCGTCTTTGTATTTTTTGTTGAAACCTGTTAGAGAATAGAAACAACGACTTGCCTCTTTATATTTTTTTTGAGTTAGGAATGTATAACCCTTTGTAAATAGGTATTCTTCAGCATCTTCGTCAGAAAGATGAAGGTCGTTTACTAGGTTGTAATGTTTCATAGCATTATCAAATTTTGCTCGGTCGTAGTATGAATGACCAATCAAGAAATTGATGTAGCTGAACATAGGTGTATTAGGATATTTTTCGAGATATGCCTCGAGGATATCAGTAGCATCTTTGTCGCGTAGTTTGTATGCACTGATAGCAACGTAGTACTCAGCCTCTTGGCAGAGTTCGCAGACTTCTTTGCCATTTTGTTGGTTGAGATAGTTCATGAAATATTGCGAACTTACGGCATACTGCTTTTGATCGAAAAGTAATCGGCCTTGTTGGAAGTCGTAATCAGAATTGGCATTAGCACGTGATTCTTGTGCTGAGAGTGAATGCACAATGCACAATTAACAATAATAGTGTTTTCTTCATATTTTTAGTTTTGTTATTGCTTTTTTGATTGAGTTAAGTCCAATGTTTTCTATATTAACGTGTTTTAAGTCAAAAAATTGTGCAGAAGCAACATCATCGTTGGCAGTTATTGCTATGTCATCGTCTATTTTTACCAAGAAGAAGAGGTCGAGAGTGTGGACTGTTATTCCTGAGAACTCGTATTCGTTAGGTAAAGAAAATAGATATTGTGGATTTTTTATATCGATGTTTAGTTCCTCTTTAACTTCTCGTATTATGGCATCTTCGGCAGTTTCGTTCATATCGACAAATCCACCAGGAAGATCGAGCATGCCTTTTGCAGGATTGAAGGCTCGGGTAGTGAGAAGCACTTCGCCTTTTGAGTTAATTATTATTGCCGCGGTTGAGGCAGAAGCATTGGCGTAGTATGTCAAATTACAATTGGAGCAATGCCGGCTACGTTCACCATTTATTTCAAATTGTTTGGATCCGCATCTGGGGCAATAACATAATGTTTTCAGTGGGTGATTCATAGAGCCTCTTTTTTGTATGTTATCTCGTTGTTTGTTACATTTATTGTGAAATATGTAGGCTCAGGGTCTAAATCTTGTGCATCTTCGAGGGTTAGGTATCTTACCCCATTGAGTTCTGTGTAGTCGTAAGTATGGTCGTGGCCATTGATGACCATATTCACATCGTATTTAGAAAATATATTGGTTAAGAAAGCCGTTTCTTCGAGAGAGAAGTTGCCCGATGGGAATTGACTTAATTCAGTGTCGAAGAAATTGGTATGAGTCAACACTATGCAATAGCGGTGTTGATTACGTTTATCCATTAGAATGTCTTCTAACCATTTCTTTTGTAGTTTGCCTAACGAACCAGTTGTTGTTTCGAGTGCAATAAATAGGTCGCTGGTATTAGGGGTTTTCACTATAAAGAAATATGTGCTACTGCCGAATAGTTGGCAGTATTCTTGCCATTGATCGAAATAAACATCATGATTGCCTGCTATTATGCGGACAATAGAATTAGCTTTGTTGTTATTTATAGAGTCGAAAGCAATGGATAGTCCTCCTTTTTGGTCGGTTATATCTCCTAATATAGAGGAGAATAAAATAGAAGGGTCGTTTGCTGTTGATTTTATGTATTTAGATAGATTGTTGGCAGTTGTTTTTATATGAAAATCTGCTGCTGTGGTAAATTGATATTCGTCGGAGTTAGTTGTGATTAGAGTATCTTCTTGATGTTCTAGGTTGTAAGCTACAGATTGTTCAAATCGTTCGTTTACTCGTTCTTTGCTTGGCGACATAAAAAAGCCTTGAAGGTCATATTTGTCGCAACTCACAACGAGAAGGGTGATTGTGGTGAAAATAAAATATTTTAAATATTGCATGTGATACCTACGTTGAAAAAGAATGAATAATAATTAGCCACTATGTGAAAGATGCCACTTGGTTGGAAACCTGCTTCGATTAGTAGATTTAGGTGGTCGTCGTTTTCGCTACAAAGGCGATAGTTGCCATTTAAGATGAAGTTAGGCGAATAAGAACGCTCAACAAGAAAGTGGCGGATGTTAGTGATTTGTAGTCCAAGATTCCAAATGTGGGCCTTCTTGAATATGCGAGTGCGGAAATCGTAGGCTAACCCTGGTTCCCAAACATAAGAGCGTTGAGTGTTTTCTTTGATGAAAAAATTGGTAAAGAATTGAGCATATCCACCAAATGCAGCATATAAGTGTTCTTGGTCGTAAACCAACATTAAAGACATATTTAGGTTTTGGAGGTTTTCGTTAGCGTATGCGCTATACGTGTATTGATTGCGAAGTGCAAGGTTGCGAGTTTCACTAATCCACCATTTGAAGTCTCCGCGTGCAGCTACTTGATAGAGATTGCGTGTTGAAATATGAAATCCTCCATAAATATCTACCCACTTGGCAGGAGTGTGTATTCCAACCATTTCGGTATTGATATTAGATCCATTGATTTGGGTGTGTTCATATCCTAATTTCATGTAAAGCAATGATTTTGGGTATTCTCGTTGTTTGAAAAAGTCGGAATAATCCACTATTTCTTGGGCAGGGGCGATAAAATAGGATGTTATTGTGAAAAATATAAGAAGTGTATATTTGAGTTTCATTTGTGTAATGTGTTGATTTGTAATATTTTGATGGTTGTGTGCTGTGTGTAATTTGTTATGTGTTGATATGTTGCAAATTTACAAAAAAAACTCCATATATCAATAAAAAAGCCTCGAAACTTTTGAGTTTCAAGGCTTGTGCTATTTTGTCCGAACTGCGCAATTATTTTTTGTTGCGGCTTGTTCTGTTTTGGTAACGGTTCAAGAACTTATCTACGCGACCAGCAGTGTCAACCAATTTAGTTTTGCCAGTGTAGAAAGGGTGAGAAGAACTTGAGATTTCAAGTTTCACCAAAGGATAAGTTACCCCATCGATTTCGATAGTTTCTTTCGTAGCGACAGTTGAGCGAGAGATAAATACTTCTTCGTTTGACATGTCTTTGAATGCTACGGGACGATAGCTTTCTGGATGAATTCCTTTTTTCATTTTTTAATTTAAATTTTAAAGTGCACTAAATAAAAAAATAATCAAGGTTTAATCCTTGATTTATTTTTCCTTGCGGAGAGAGAGGGATTCGAACCCCCGGTACCTCTCAGTACGGCGGTTTTCAAGACCGCTGCAATCGACCACTCTGCCATCTCTCCTTTAAAAGCGATGCAAAGATACGACCTTTTTTTGAATCTACCAAATATTTTTGTAGAAATTTTTTAATAAAATTGCAAATAATTTGTAAGTGGTTGATTTGTAGTGGTGTTGATTTTTGGTTTATTTAGTTTGTTTGTCGATTTATGGCTGTTTTTGGCTAAAAAAAGATACAAATAACTAGATTTAATATTGATTTTTTATTTGTGTTTTTCTGAAAAAGCGAGAAAATTCAATTTTTTTGTGAAAAGTCAAAAAAAACGACCTCTTTTTTGAGGTCGTTTTAAAATATTTTAGTTGAAAAATTATCTCATTTTTGGAGCTCTTGCAGGAGCTTCGTCAACATATTGCTCTATATTTAATTTACCAGAATAGATGTATTCTCTTTCAACAGTATTGCCTTTTGTATCCATGAATTCTAAGTTTGCAGTCATAGTTCCATTTGTTGCATTACCTTCGAATTTGATTGAACCACCAATGCAAAGTAAACCATCAACAGCTTCGCCATCTTCTACAACATAAGCATATGATCCGATAACATTGCTTTGATATACATATCCACCAACTACACATTCTGTATCTTCTTCTGTAATTTCTTCAAAAGGTATTACTTCATAAGTTTTTGCAGTTGGGTAACCATCTTTTTGTGGTTGTGCGTATACCATTAAGATTACGTCATCACCTGAGCCGAAAATATTTTGACCACTCACTTCAAGACCTTCTGTTAAGAATTCAAATAAATAGATTGCTCCAGATTCGTCAACATAGTATTGTGCGTCGTATGGGCTACAATTAGATTTGACTGTTTGATTGGTACCTGTGCCTGTACCTGTGTTATCTTCACAAGCAACGAAAGTAAAGCTCATAGCAACAAGAGCAACAAGAGAGAATAATAATTTTTTCATGATTTTAAGGTGACTGTTATATACCATCGTCCCGTCGGTTTTTAATTAAAAAATTTATTTGTTAATATTTGCTTCAATACAATCTTCAGCTGTTTTGTGTGCTGATGCTACAGAACGTGATACTTTTACTTTGAGTTGTTTTTCTAAATTTTCTTTTTTTGCATCTGCTTCATTGGCAGAGCACCATTCGTAAGTTGAAACTTCGGTTTTGCTTCCTGCAATTTCCACTGCATAAGTGAATTTGTAGCATTTGCGAGCATCTCTGTCGCAAGAAGCTAGTCCTAAACCTAAAAGTGCAACTAATGCGATAGATAAAGTTAAGTTTTTCATGTTTTTTGATAATTTATATGAGTTTATAATGATTTTATATGTTGACTATTGGCAAAAAAGCATCTTTTATATGATTTAATTCATATTCGCCGTTATTGCCTAAAATTAGCGTTACGATGTCAAATCTGGTTTCGCAATCCAATTCTTTTATCATTATATAATTGTGTGCTGCTCTGATGAGATTGCGCATTTTCTTTTCTCCAACAGCATCTTCTGCGTTTGCAAAGTCTTCGTTTTTACGAGCTTTGACTTCTACGACTACAAGAGTTTCACCATCTTTTGCTATTATGTCAATCTCTCTGTGTCCGCTGCGCCAATTGGTTTCTAATATCAAATAGCCTTGCTGTTCGAGATATGTGCGGGCCATGAATTCGCAATGTCTGCCAAAGTCGTTTTGCTTGTTGTTCATTATAGCATTGTTAATTGTATTTTGCAGCAAGCCTGCCCCTCTTGGTTGCGCAATTCAAAGCGTTTTTGGTTGTCGATATCAGTGCGATATACTTCAATATTTTGGTCGTATAGAGCTTCGCGTAGATAATTTATGTCAATACGTTTGATTGTTGTGTTCATTATATCGTCAAGCGACAAAGTGTCTATTGCCCATTGTAGATATTTCATCGAGTTCACGTGCTGATTCATATCTATGTCGCTTACAACCACCTTATGTATATATGTAGGCTCCTCTCCACTTTTGCAATCTACACGTTCGGGTTTGGTCATTGTGAACAACTCATTTTGTGTAGTCAAAACATGGTTTGCTAATTCAGTCTTTTTTAGCAAATCAACCATCTTTCGAGTTTGAAAGTCAATCATTGACCATAGGGTAGATGCCTGACCGATAACCTCTTTTTTGCTGTTATAAATCAAAAAATTACGAGTAGAGAATATTGAAGTGCAATCTTCGACCCAAGTTTCGATGCTGATGGTTTCGTATTCGCGAGGGTATTCTTTCATTTCTATGGCTATGCGACTAGTGACCCAAGCCAATCCGTGAGCGTGCATATAATCCATTCCAAAACCACGAGCTTTTGCGGCCATACCTGCAGCATCGAGTATAAATGCCCCTATGCTTTGCAATGATATTCGTTTTGAAGCATCTGTTTCGCGTGGATATACGTAGAAATCAAAGATATTTGTCATAATTATTTCAAAGTCAGGTAGTGAATTGCTGATTTAATGTCTGTAGTTATGTTGTGTTCGACCTCTTTGTCGAAAATGCCATAAATTGTTGACCCTGAGCCAGACATTGCTGCATATATAGCTCCTTTGTCGTAAAGCATCTTTTTGATGTCAGCCAATTCGGGGTGTGCTATAAATACTGTCTTTTCAAAATCGTTGAATATACAATCTTTCCATTCTTCAATTGGGCGTTTCACAGCCTCTTCAAGAGGTGTGTCCCAACGCTGAGGTTTGCATCCTCCGTATGCCTCGGCGGTAGAAACATGCACTTCTGGTTTTATCAGTACAATATGATAACCAACCAAATTTATTGTTGTAGGCTCGAATATATTGCCTATTCCTTTGCCTAAAATCGGTCTGTTTTCGACGAAAAAGGCACAATCTGCTCCCAATTTTGCTGCTCTTTTTTCTAATTCTTGTGCCGATAGTCCTAATTCAAACTCTTCGTTCAACATTTTTAGCATAAATGCAGCATCTGCCGAGCCTCCTCCCAAGCCTGCTCCCATTGGGATGGCTTTGTGTAGGTGTATGTTGATTGCGGGCAAATCAAATTCTTCTTTCAATAATCTGTAGGCTTTCATTATCAGATTATTATCTGATTCGCCTTCGATGACCAAACCGCTGCAAGTGAATTTTGTCTCTTCTCCTCTTACAAATTCCAGCGTATCACATAGCTCTACAGGATAAAATATAGTCTCCAAATTGTGATAACCATCAGGTCGTTTCTCTGTTATGTTGAGGCCTATATTTATTTTTGCATTAGGGAAAGTAATCATATATCACAGTTTTTTTTCGAAATACAAAGATACAAAAATATTTTAATATATCACTTATGTTTTGATAAAAAAAACAAAAGTCTCGCGACACCTCATCGCAAGACTTTTTAAATTATTACCTAAAACCTAAATTGTTTATTTTTTTTGCGTTGCTTCACAGCAGTGCTTATTTTACGTTACAAATTTACTACATTATATTTATATGTGAAAGTATATTTTGACGAATGGTAGTTTTGTTTTACTGAATGGTAATATTTTCTCCGTCTAGCCATGCTAGAAACGTCTGAACTCTATTTCTAGCCACATAAACATCATCTGAAAAGGGGGGATTTATACTTACTTTTAGCCGTCCATTTAGATGTTTTGATATATTTTCAATAGCATTGATGTTTAGAATAAACTGTCGTGAGATGCGAAAAAATTGTTGTGGATTGAGTAGGTCGACAAGCGAATCAAGAGTATAATTTATGATATAACGCTGTTTGTCTTTGGTTGTTACAAATGTGTAGTGGTCTTCGCTATGAAAATATGCAGCATCATTCATTGAAATGTGTTGATAATTATCGCCTACTTTTGCCAACACTCTCTCTTTGTAAGAATTAGGTGTAATTTGTTGTCTGTTTAAGGTCGATAATTGTTGTATTTTAGAGTGTATGTTTGATACTTCAATATTTGTTTGTGTAAGTGCTTTGAATTTTTTTAGTGCAGAAATAAGTTCTTCTTCTTCAATAGGTTTCAATAAATACGCAATTCCATTGGTTTTGAATGCTTCAATAGCATATTGGTCGTATGCCGTTGTGAATATTATAGGCGCATTGACCTTTGTTTTGTTGAATATATCAAAACAAATATTGTCCGACAAATGGATATCCATAAATACAATGTCAGGATGTTCATTATTATTAAGCCATTCTACCGTTTCTTTTACCGAGTCAATTGATGCTAAAAGCGTGAAAGTAGGATCGAGTGATTTTAACATCCGTATCAATTCCTCCTGTGCCAACGGTTCATCTTCTATGATTAAGTATCTCATAATTATTCAATTTCTTGTCTTTTTATCAATGGTATAGCAACACTAAAAATTCCATTGTTCCCTTTGATTTCTATATCTTGACTCACAATGATTTTATATTTTTCAATCAATCCTTTCAAACCAATGCCTGTTGAATCTGCGGGGATTGGTCTAGGTGCTAAGTTGTTTGTAACTATTATTTTGTTGTTGTCAATTACGATGTTTATAACCAAGGGATTTATGGTTGATATAATGTTGTGTTTGACAGCATTTTCAATTAAGATTTGTAGTGCAGTAGGCACAATTCTCATCGACATCAGCGATACATCTGTTATTTTCGGGATATTGATTTTAATGCCATCTCCATATCTGATGTTTAATATATTAGCATATTGTTGAGCGAATTTCAATTCGTCTGAAAGCATCACAACATCTTGTTTGTCGTTTGATAATAAATATCTATATATTGATGCTAATTTCTTGGTGAAATCAGTCGCTTTTTGAGGATTAGAATTAATTAATGATATTAAGATGTTCAGTGAGTTAAATAAAAAATGAGGGTTTACTTGCGCTCTTAGTTGTTGGTATTTTACGCGTAATATTTCTGATTCTATTTCATGAATATGTTGTTCTTGGCGTTTTACAACTTCAGCTTGATCTATATATTTAGCTAACATTAAGATAAAGCAATTTACCATAGTGTCTGCTATAATTGATATTTGAAAATAGGTTTCTTGGAATGTGCTGCTAAATTTTTCGTGAGGGGTAGGGTCGAACATGAAAAAGGCAAATATCGTAAAAAATATAGCAATAATAATTGCAAATAATAATTGAAATACAGATGTTAAATGTTCATGTTTTAGGGCCCATTTTTGTTTATTGCACCAACGTACTAAGTATTGGTTGAACATTCCTGCCATAACAATAAATGGGGCTCCATACGCAGAACAATAGAGCATGAATTTTAGCGTAATTCTATCTTCGTATATAATGTTGTTGATTGCAATTATAAGAATATATGCAATGGCTAATCCAAAAATTGATACTATTGTAACTGTATTTCTAGATTCTGTTTTTCCCATAATTATTTTAAGGTAGTTGAATACACACTGTGAGTGTGTGTTTTTCTGAAAAATTAACTATTTTTTTCTTTCTGAATTCCTAATAAAACAGATACCTTCACCATAGGCTCATCATAGGATAACCATACCTGCGCCTTACCTTAACAATACACACTGAGGGTGTGTGTCGGTTTTCTTGCTTGAAGGTTGCTTGAAGGTTGCTGTCACTATCTTGAAGGTAAAGGACAAGAATACACACTGTGAGTGGGTGTTGTTGGTTAATTATCGCCCCATAGTTTTTTCATCAATTCGTCCATTTTTGCTTCGGCGGCATTGGGTTGTGCTTCCCATAGTTTTGTGCCTTGTAGCGCATCGGGCATGTATTGTTGGGCTACGAAATGATTTGGGAAATCATGCGCATAGAGATACTCTTTGCCATAATTCAACTCTTTCATCAGTTTTGTAGGTGCATTTCTCAAATGCAATGGTACGGGTAGATTTCCTGTTCTCTCCACCAACGCCAAAGCATCGTTTATGGCATTGTATGCCGAATTGCTCTTAGGCGAAGTGGCTAAATATATTGTAGTTTCAGCCAAAGGTATTCTGCCTTCGGGCCAGCCTATTTTGTGTATAGTCTCGAAACAAGCATTGGCTAACAGTAGGGCATTGGGATTGGCAAGCCCTATGTCCTCTGATGCAGAAATGACAAGTCGGCGAGCAATGAATTTTGGGTCTTCGCCTGCAGCAATCATGCGTGCCAACCAATATATAGCTGCATCGGGGTCAGAGCCACGAATGCTTTTGATAAATGCCGAAATAATGTCATAGTGCAACTCGCCATTTTTGTCGTATGCCAATGGGTTTTGTTGTAGGCGGGCAGTTACTATGTCGTTGGTTATTATAAGTTTGCCTTCGGGCTGGGCGTTGTGCAAAATCTCTATGATATTGAGCAATTTGCGTGCATCTCCTCCCGAATATCTAAACATTGCTTCCGTCTCTTGCAGTTCAACCTCTCGTTTGCTGAGTTCTATGTCGTTGGCGAAAGCTCGCTGTGTTAGTTTTTCTAAATCAGCCACTTCCAATGATTTCAATACATATACTTGACAACGTGAGAGCAGGGGAGTGATAACCTCAAACGAAGGATTTTCGGTAGTAGCTCCAATCAGTGTAACAGTTCCATTTTCCACTGCGCCAAGCAATGAGTCTTGTTGCGATTTGCTGAAACGGTGGATTTCGTCAATAAACAAGATAGGGTTGGCTTGTGAGAAAAATGTAGATTGTTTAGCTTTTTCTATCACATCACGCACGTCCTTAACACCTGACGTGACGGCACTTAGTGTGAAAAATGGGCGTTCCAATACATTGGCAATGATTTTTGCCAACGATGTTTTGCCTACACCCGGAGGTCCCCACAATATGAACGACGACAGATTGCCATTCTCTATCATCTGACGGAGAATAGCTCCTTGCCCAACTAAATGAGATTGACCAATATAGTCATCAAGTGAGCGTGGACGTAGTCGTTCTGCTAATGGTTGCATTTATTGTAGTGAATAGTTATTAGTTATTAGTTATTAGTGAATAGTTATTAGTTGTTAGTTATTAGTTATTAGTTGTTAGTGTGTTTAATGATTGGTTGTTTTTTTGTTAATAACTACTCATTAATTTCACTGCAAAGTTACTTAATTTTATTCTTTGCACAAAATTATTCGCATAAAAAAAGACAAGAGAATTGCTCCTCTTGTCTCTTTATGCTTGATAATTATTGTGTTAATTATTCAAATAATTTGTTGAAGTCTTCTACAGTGATGTCAGTTTCAACAACTTTCACGCTTTCACGGATAACTGCAAATACTTTGTCTTCGAGAGCTTTTTCAGCCATATTTTGTACAGCTTCTTTTTTGCCCAACATTTCTTTAGCATAGTTGTCGAGGATATCATCTGGCACTGAAGTCATACCATATTGTGCAAATTGGATTTTAGCCATGCGACGAGCAAAGAGGTTGATGTCTTCACGGTCAACTTTGATATCGTTAGCTTTCACTACTTTGTTTTTGAAGAGATACCATTTGAGGTCTTCGAGCATGAGGTTGAAGTCTTTTTCTACAGTTTCTTCAGTCATGTTAGGGTTAGTAGCAAGTACCCAACGTTTCAAGAATGCTTCAGGGTATGTGAGTTTGTCGAGTTTTTTGATGAAGTGAGCTTTTGCATCAATACCGAATTTGTATTCAGAGTCTTCTTTGTATGATTCTTTGATGCCTTCAGCTACTTTAGCACGGAATTCTTCTTCTGTTTTCACAGTGCCTTCGCCATATACCTTATTAAATAAAGATTCGTCGATAGCAGATTCTTCGTAGTGAGTGATAGAAAGAATTTCGTATTGGAAGTCGCAGTTGATGTTAGCAGCTTCTTCTTTAGTGATTTTGAGCATAGAAGAAATTTCTGCTTCGTTTTCAAATGCTTTGCGTGGGTTGAAGCGAACTACGCTGTTTACTTTAGCGTTAGCGAAAAGAGCTTTTTGTTCGTCATCTTTCATGTAAGCAGAAGAGAGAACAGCATCTTCAACACGGATACCGCCTTCAACTACATTGCCTTCAGCATCGAGTTGGAGCATAGTACCTTTGAGCATGTCTTTAGCATCTTTAGCCTCTTCAACTTGAGTGTAAGAACCAAAGCGAGCAGCATATTGTTTCACTTGAGCATCTACCATTTCGTCAGAGATAGTGATGTTGTAGTATTTGATGCTGTCTTTTTTGTTCATAGTAGCTTCGAATTCAGGAGCAAGAGCGATGTCGAATTTGAATTCAAAGTCTTTCTCTGCATCAAAGTCGATATTGCGTTCTTCATCTTCTTTGTTAGGAAGAGGCTCGCCAAGAATATCAAGTTTGTTGTCAGCGATATATTTGTAAAGTTCTTCTTGGAGGAGGCGGTTAAGTTCATCTGCTTTTACACCACGACCATACATCTTTTTAACAAGACCCATTGGAGCCATACCAGGACGGAAACCTGGGATATTAGCTTTTTGACGATAAGATTTGAGGGCTTTCTCTACTTTTTCAGCATAATCTGCCTCTGTAACTTGAAGTGTAAGCATTGCGTTTACAGCATCAATGTCAGTTCTAATAATGTTCATTTTTAATTAGTTATTAGTGATTAATGATTAATTATTATCGTTTTGAAATTTAGCATGCAAAGTTATAATTTTTTTTTGATTTATACAATATGTAAGCGAAAAAATAATGTTGGGGCGGTTTTGATTGATAGGGAGATTGTTGCTGGCGGTGGTACTTCCCCATTACTTGACACTAGAAAAAATACATATCCTAAAATTTATTTTTTTGTTGTTATTGAAGTTACAATACAGCTCTTATTTTCAAGAGAATCAAGTATATATTGTTCTTCTTCTCTCTTTTTTTGTTTTAT
>JAFYSF010000037.1 GCA_017559505.1 Paludibacteraceae bacterium
TAAATAAATAAATAAATAAAGCATCTCTATTGGCGAAAAAAATAGAAAAACGTTTGTTTGTTTGGAGAAAATGTGTTATATTTGCGGTGTAATTTGAGGGGTGGTTGTTTTGCGGATTTTGTGTGATTTATTAACTTTATAAAAATAAGGAGGTTGTTATGAAAAAGATTTATTGTTTGTTAATTTTGAGTTTAATACTATTTGTAGGGTGCGATAGCATAGAGCATAGAAATGTTGATACTACTGAATATTTGTATTTGTGCAATACGTTAGATAAAAGTGTTACGTTAGAATTGTTTAAGGATGGCGAAGTGTTTAAGTATGAATTAAATACAAATGATACTATTTATTGGCATACTATTAATTCTAGTTATTGTTCTGCGCATACGAGAAGTAGTCTTTTACCTCCTGAAGCAGATTATTTGCTTTATGTAGATGGTTATGATAGTGCTTCAGTGTCATATGATTCTCAGTTATACACTTTTGGCAATGTTGCGTATCGTTCAAGTATACCGTATGATAGTCTTACACATGATAGCATTTGGAATGAGATGATATATAGGGATAGTATTTATACGGAAGAGATGTTTCGAGAAAATAAACCAACTTTGACTTTAGATTGGTATGTTCCAGAAAAACAATCAATAACGGTGAAAAAATCTAATAGTGAGTTTGTGGAAAATTCTTATCATGTTTTTGATGAAAAATATTTTCAACGATTAGAAAGCAAAATTAAGAAATTATTTGTATTAGGGGAAATAGATTGTGAAGACGTTAAATAGATTTTGTATAGTCGCACCTTAGTTTTGAGGTGCGATTTTTTTTTGTGTGGAATTATAATTTTGTGTGATTTTTGCAGGGGTGTTGTATATATGAGAATTTTTTAGTAACTTTGCGAGTTAGATTAAAATGTGGAATTGGGAATGAGGAATTAGGAATTAGGAATTAGGAATGCGTCGTTTTGTCTATTAGTTTTGTTTTCTGATGTAAAGGAGACGATATTAGTTGAATTAATAATCTTAAAATTGAATATATAATATGAACTTTGTAGAAGAACTTACATGGAGAGGTATGGTGCAGGATATGATGCCTGGCACTGAGGAACAATTGAATAAAGAGATGACAACTGCGTATTTGGGTATTGACCCTACGGCAGATTCGTTGCATATTGGACACTTGTGTGGTGTGATGATGTTGCGTCATTTTCAACGTTGTGGTCATAAGCCTATTGCGTTGGTGGGTGGTGCTACGGGTATGATTGGCGACCCTTCGGGTAAATCGGCTGAGCGTAATTTGTTGGATGAGGCTACACTTCGTCATAATCAAGAGGCTATTAAGGCTCAGTTGGAGAAATTCCTCGATTTCCACTCGGATGCTGAGAATGCGGCTGAATTGGTGAACAACTACGATTGGATGAAGGAGTTTACGTTCTTGGATTTTGCTCGTAACGTGGGTAAATTGATTACGGTGAACTATATGATGGCGAAAGACTCGGTGAAAAAGAGATTGAACGGTGAGTTTAATGCTGGTATGTCGTTCACTGAGTTTACATATCAACTTTTGCAAGGCTACGACTATGTGTATTTGAACAAGAATAAGAATTGTAAGTTGCAAATGGGTGGTTCGGACCAATGGGGTAATATCACTACCGGTACGGAATTGATTCGTCGTATGGGTGGCGGAGATGCGTTTGCATTGACTTGTCCGTTGATTACGAAGGCAGATGGTGGCAAATTCGGTAAAACTGAAAGTGGCAACATTTGGTTGGACAAACGCTATACTTCATCTTATAAATTCTACCAATTCTGGTTGAATGTGGCAGATAATGACGCAGAGAAATATATCAAAATCTTCACAAACATCACTCGCGAGGAGTGTGAGGCATTGATTGCAGAACACCGCGAAGCTCCACACATGCGCTTGTTGCAACAACGTTTGGCTAAGGATGTTACAATCATGGTACACTCGGAAGAGGACTATAATGCAGCAGTAGAGGCATCGAAAATCTTGTTTGGTAATGCAACTGCAGATGCGTTGCGTAAATTGGATGAAGATACATTGTTGGCTGTGTTTGAGGGTGTTCCACAATTCGAAATCGAACGCTCGGCATTGGAAGCTGGTGTGCAACCATTGACATTGTTGGCTGAATTAACACAAGTATTCCCATCGAAGGGAGAAGCTCGTAAGACAATTCAAGCTGGTGGTGTGAGCGTGAATAAAGAGAAATTGACTGCACCTGATCAAGTGATTGGCGTGGATGCATTGTTGAACGACAGATATTTGTTGGTGCAAAAAGGCAAGAAAAACTATTTCTTGATTAGAGTGAAATAGTCAATAGACGACGGTTAATAGTCAACAGACTACGGACTATAATCAATGGATTTTAATTCCCTCTGTCCCTCTAAAATATGGGACAAAAGGGGGAAAATGAGTATATCACATATTACAGAAAAAGCTTATAATATTTTTTTTGAGGACAAGAGAACATAAGTGCATAGGGATTCGTTTTGCGGTTGTTGTTATATTACTGTGTGGTAATATGACGGTTAGTAATAACGGGTTTGTGTTGCGTGATTCGGTTGATGACTATTTGAAAGAATATTGCGCTAATCCGATTTCGGAGTATGATGAAATAATAAAAAAGGGAGTACGACGTTTGGGGTGGGATTGGCGAATGATGGCAGCAATAGTGTGGAATGAGTCGCGTTTCAATATACATGCAGTCTCTTCGCAAGGGGCGAGAGGGTTGATGCAGTTTATGCCTCGCACAGCTCGACGTTTTGGATTAGAGGAAGAAGAAGAATTGAAAGACCCTAAAAAAAATATAAAAGCAGGAGTAGAGTATTTGAAATTTTTGGAGCGACGATTTGATGAGATAGAGGATAGAGATGAGCGAATAAAATTTGTGTTGGCAGGATATAATGCAGGACCCGGACACGTGCGTGATGCGATGGCTTTGGCTGAGAAGTATGGCTACGACCCGCATGTGTGGGTGGGGAATGTAGAGAAGTGGTTGTTGGCATTGCAAGAGAGTAAATATTATACCGACGAAGTGTGTAAGCATGGATTTTTCAGAGGGCGATATACGGTGCAATATGTGAGAAAGGTGTTTGAGAGGTATCATTTTTATACAGAGTAAAAAAAATAAGAGTTAATAACGAATAATTGTGCATTTTTCGCTAATGCTCAACACCGTTGGTTGTGCATTAAGCATTTTGCATTGATAAAAAAAATGACATTTCAAGAATTAGGCTTACGTCAAGAGATTTTAGATGCTGTTGCCGAATTGGGCTTTGTTAGTCCAATGCCAGTGCAAGAGCAAGTAATACCATATATGTTGACCCACGAGAACGACCTCGTGGCGTTGGCACAAACAGGTACGGGCAAAACCGCAGCATTTGGTTTGCCTATATTAAATATGGTGAATGTAGAGCAACGAAAAATACAATTGCTCGTGCTTGCTCCTACACGCGAATTGTGTATTCAGATAGCAAATGACATAAAGAATTTTGCATCGAAGATGCGAGGCGTGAAGGTGGTGGCTGTGTATGGCGGCGAGAGTATCGTAGTGCAATACAAGCAGTTGGACGTTCAGCCACAAGTGCTTGTAGCAACTCCGGGTCGATTGATTGACCTCATAAATCGCGGAAAAGTGGATTTGTCGGAGGTGCGTTTCCTTGTTCTCGACGAAGCCGACGAGATGCTCAATATGGGTTTCCAAGAAGATATAGAAACCATATTGAAAGATGTGCCAGAAACACGTCGTACACTCTTATTCTCGGCAACAATGCCTAACGAAATAGCCAAAATATCGCGTCAATATATGCACGATGCAGCCGAAATTTCGATAGGTACACGCAATGCCGGTTCTGACAATGTCGAACACATATATTATATGGTGCGTGCCGACCATCGTTATCTTGCATTGAAACGTATAGTCGATATGAATCCAGACATATATGGTATCGTATTCTGCCGCACACGCCAAGAGACTAAGGATGTAGCTGAAAAATTGATGAAAGATGGCTATAACGCAGATGCTTTGCATGGCGACCTTAGTCAAGCACAACGCGACACGGTGATGAACAAATTCCGTATCAAGAATTTGCAAGTGTTGGTGGCAACCGACGTAGCGGCTCGTGGATTGGATGTCAGTGATTTGACTCACGTAATCAACTATAATTTGCCAGACGATGTAGAGGTGTACACTCACCGCTCGGGACGTACAGGTCGTGCAGGCAAAAAAGGGGTGTCGTGCGTAATTGTGCACACTCGCGAAGGTCGTCGTTTGCGTGAGATAGAGAGAATAATTAAGAAAGAATTCAAACACATGCCAGTGCCAAACGGCATGGAAGTGTGCAAGCGTCAGCTGTTCCACCTCATCGACAAGATGGAACGCGTAGAGGTGAGCAATGAAGAAATAGATGTATTCATGCCACAAATCTCTGCGAAGTTGGCTTATCTTAGCAAAGAAGAGATAATTTCGCGCTTCGTATCGCTCGAATTCAATCGTTTTGCCGAGTATTACAAAGACGCCGAAGACATCAACGTAGATGTGAAAGAGGGCAAAAAAGGCAAAGATAAAGGCGAAGGAAAATCGAAACGCGGACAAAAAGTAAGATTCAAAATGCTCTATGGCACAAAACAGAATGCAACACCACGTTCGGTGCTTGGAGTGATAAACGACGTAACACAAGACAAATCTATCATCATTGGCGATATCGAAATAACCAACAAATTCACATTCTTCGATGTTTATGCCGATCAAGCCGATAAAGTGCGACAAGCCTTTGAGGCGGCAGGCGAGCCATTGGCAATAGCCGAGCCACGCGAAGTGGTGAGCAAAGCTCCTAAAGCACAAAGCGAAAAATCAACACGCAATCGTGAGCGCGAGCGCGAACGTCGTCGCGATAATGACGACCGCCGAGGTCGTGAACGTCGCAATGACCGCAACGACCGTAATGATAGAGATGAGCGTCGCGACCGTCGTGATAGGGGTGATAGAAGAGACAATCGTCGCAACGAAGTAGTCGAAAATTCCGACAAACCTTGGCGTCGCAGACGATAATTCACACTCACTCACAGTGTGTATCATTGACCCAAAATTCACCTTACCCTCAAGCAAGGTGCAAGCAAACTGCAAGCAAGAAGACTGACATATTCCAACAACCACTCAGAGTGGTTATTTTGAAAGAAAAAAAATATAATAAGCATGAAAATAATCTGCGTAGGTTGGAACTATCCAAAACACAACCTTGAGATGAATCGTGAAGAGCGACCACAACAACCAACCATATTTATGAAGCCCGATTCGGCACTATTGCGCGAGAATCGACCATTTTTCATACCCCGATTTTCAAATCAAATCGAGCATGAAGTCGAACTCGTTGTGCGCATCAATCGCCTCGGTCGCAACATAGCTCCACGCTTCGCACATCGCTATTATTCCGAAGTTGCCCTTGGGGTCGATTTCACAGCACGCGATTTGCAAAACCAATGCAAACAGCTCGGTGCACCATGGGAAATTTCAAAAGCATTCGACAATTCGGCAGTAGTAAGCGACTTTATTTCGTTAGACGAACTCTCTGATATACAAGATATAAACTTTTCTTTGCAAAAAAATGGTCAAATTCAGCAACACGGACATACTAAAGATATGCTTTTTTCCGTTGATGAATTGATAGCATATATCAGTCAGTTCTTTACGCTCAAAATAGGCGACCTAATCTTCACTGGTACCCCAGCCGGAGTTTCGCCTGTAGCAATCAACGACCGATTGACTGGATATATCGAAGATAAACTAATGTTTGATTTTTTAGTAAAATAGTATGAAGAAAATATCGTTGTTTTTTGTATTTGTTTTGGTTGTGTTGCAACTCGTAGCACAATCGAATCGTTATGCCGAAACATCAGTATTGAGTAGTGGTGATTGGTATAAAATACAAGTAGAACAATCAGGTATTCATAAAATTACATACGAACAATTAGTAGAAATGGGATTGAAAAATCCAGCTAATGTCTCTGTCTTTGGTTATGGTGGAGCGCAATTGGCAGAGGCTTTTTCAAATCCATACATAGACGACCTTCCTCAGTTGAGTATCTACGTAGAAAAGGGTAGTGATGGAGTGTTTAATTCAGGCGATTACATACTATTTTATGCGCAGGGCCCAATTAAATGGTCTTACAATTCAAAACAAAAATTGTTTGAGCATGAAGTGAATGCATATTCAAATTATGCCTATTATTTCATCACATCAGACTATCCTACACAAAAAATAATAGGAGAAGCAAGAAAATCAATTTCGACTTTACCGGGCGAAGTAACCTCTTTCAATGATTTCTATTTTTATGAAAAAGACGAAATAAATCTCTTAAATTCAGGAAGAGTCTATTTAGGCGATGTATTTAATAGTTCGCAATTGACTAGAAATTACACGGTTAAAGTGCCAAATATCCTACTCGAAACATCTTGTCTTTCTATTTCTGCCGCACATACTGCAGTAGCAGAGGCTAATATGAGTGTTTTTGTGGATAATAAATTGCTTGGTACTCCGCTTTTTGCAAAGAAACCATCTAACGAAGTTGCCGCTACCGCAATAAATGCAAAATATGAGTTCGTTCCTACCGATAGTAATAGCATAAATGTCAAATTGACCTATTCTATGGCGTCGGCAACAGCCTATTTAGATTATTTTACATTGAATTTTAAGCGTAAGTTGCAAAAAACAAAAGGAGAAAGTTTGGCATTCAGATTTTTGGATGATTTAGGAGTATCAGATAGTTACACATATAGATTGTCTAATGTTACTCAAAATGTGCAGATTTGGAATATTACCGACCAACAGAATATAGTGAAAATGCCTGTTACATTTTCGGGTAACGATTTGACATTTGGCGATAATAAATCAGAGTTGAGAGAGTATGTGGCGGTTGATATTAAGTCGGATAAGTTTTTGCAACCAAAAAATATAGGTAAAATATCAAATCAAGATTTGCATGCTTTGGGTCAGGCTGATATGATTATTATTACGCATCCCGACTTTATCGATGCCGCAAATCGTTTAGCTGCATTGCATTCGAAATACGATGGATTGACAACTCATGTTGTTGTTCCTGAAATTGTTTATAACGAATTTTCTTCAGGTACGCCAGATGCTACAGCCTATCGTCGTTTTGTGAAGATGTTCTATGATAGAGCAAAAGAGGTAGGTAATGCTCCGAAGTACCTATTATTATTTGGTGATGGCTCGTTTGATAATAGACAAATATTGACAGCAAATACAAAAGACAATATTTATCGATTGCTGACTTATCAAGCAAGAGAATCATTTAACGATATCAATTCATACGTAACAGATGACTATTTCGGCTTGTTGGATGATTCGGATGGTGCCAATTTGCTAATCAATAGTCTTGATGTTGCAGTAGGGCGTATACCGACGTATACAGTTGAGCAAGCCAATGGCGTAGTTGATAAATTAGAGCGTTATATAAAAAATGAAGATTTGGGCGTTTGGAAGAATCAAGCTATATTTATGGCTGATGATGGGGATGGTAATGTTCATGTAGAAGGCGCAGATTCTGTTTGCAGTGTTTTTGAACGCTTAAATCCCGATCTCTTAACTCGTAAGTTGTATCTCGATTCTTATACACAGGAGGTTACAGCTGTAGGAGAGTTTTATCCTACATTGAAGAAAGAATTCTTTGACTATATCAACAATGGTGTGTTAATGGTCAATTATATGGGCCATAGTGGATATAACAACTGGACCAACGAGCAGATACTATCTGTTGCAGATATAGAGTTGATGTATAACGAAAGATTACCATTGTTTATAACAATGTCATGTAGTTTTTCTCGATTCGATGATTTTAAGCTCTCAGGAGGCGAAGCAATGATGCTAAATGGTAAGGGTGGTGCTTTAGCTCTTATTTCTGCATCTCGTACGGTATATGCTCAGCCTAATACATTGTTGAATCTTGAGTTAGCTAAAATGTTATTAGCTAAAAATGCGAAAACAGGACGAATAAACACGATTGGAGAAGCGTATCAATTAGCAAAAAATAAGCGAGCAAATAATAATGATTCAAATCGTTTGCCATTTGTTTTATTAGGTGATCCAGCAATTAGATTGGCTGTGCCTCAAACACATTTTGCATCTATAGATTTTGTAAACGGGCACGATGTAACATTAGGTGCAGATACGATTGGTGCATTGGGTCGAGTGGTTTTAGACGGCTCGGTTCGTTCTTTGGATGATAATATTCTTGATGAAACATTCAATGGATATGCTCATGTAACTATCTTTGATAAAGAAGAGAAAATAAAAACGCTTTGTAACGATTTTAAGGAATCAGAACCAACTAAAAATAATAATCCATTTGTATATACATATCGAACAAATCCATTATATGTAGGTCAAGTAGAGGTTGTTGATGGCAGATTTAAGGTAGAATTTATTGTTCCTAAAGATATTAAATATAATTTTGGAACAGGACGCATTGTGATGTATGCTGTTGATGAGCAACAAGGATTTGAAGCAAATGGACACTCGTCGAATATAATAATAGGTGGTGAGGCGAGTGATGCAATTATTGAAACCGATGGACCTGAATTGAAAATTTATTTGAATACTCCATATTTCAAAAATGGAGATGAAGTAGATTCTAATCCATTGTTTATTGCAGAATTACAAGATTTGAGTGGCATTAATACTATTGGTTTTGGTATTGGTCATGATATAATTTTAAAATTAGACAATGATATTAAGCAAGAATATGTTCTAAATAATTATTATAAAGCAGATTTAGGTTCTTATACTTCAGGTGTTGTAACTTATCCATTATCAAATTTAGCTCCAGGAAAGCATAAATTATTCTTTAGAGCATGGGATTTGCAAAATAATTCAGTTTCGGCGGAGTTAGAATTTGAAGTTGTGGAAGATTTGAAAATGTCTATACATAATATGTATATATATCCTAATCCAGTGCGAGATATTGCAAATATTGTGATAGAACATGATAAACCTTTAGCTCCTATTGATTTATATATGTATATTTATGATTTATCAGGTCATTTAATTCATCAAGAAAATATGAGTTTGGTTACCGATGCTTCGTCTAAAATCAATTTGAATTGGAGTGTAAATTCTTTTGTTAGTGATGGTTTGTATTATGTAAAAGCAGTAGTAATTGATGATAAAAAAAGAAAAACAATAAAATCTGCAAAAATATTTGTACGTAAGCAATAAAATTTGTATCTTTGCGTTTCAATTTAAGAATGCTTGAAAAATAATTTTTAATAACTATAAAAAACTATGAAAAAAGTCTTATTATCAATGATGGTGCTTTGTGCATCATGTGTTTCAATTTTTGCACAAGAGAGTACTAACGTTAGTTATAATGACGCAAAAGAGACTTACGGATACATGAATCCTATAGTTTCTGGCGTACCTTCTATGTCAATTAGCCCAGATGCTGTTGCTGGTGGTATGGGTGATGTTGGTGTTGCTACTAATTCAGATATGAATTCTCAATATTGGAATTCATCTAAATATGCACAAAACGAAAGTAGTGCAGGATTTGCATTTTCTTATACTCCATGGTTGCGTAAATTGGGCGTAAATGATATCAATTTGCTCTATCTTGCTGGTTATTATACTCCAAGTAAAATGGCTGGTACTATCAGTGCATCACTTCGTTTCTTCCAATTAGGTGAAGTTTTGTTGCGTGAGTCTGCTGATGCAATTCCTTTGTCAGCAAATCCATACGAAATGACATTTGACCTTGGTTATTCTCGTATGCTTACTGAAAACTTCTCATTAGGTATCGTAATGCGTTTGGTTGCGTCTGACCTTACTGCTAAAACAGATCCTAACTATTATACTGGATATGCTTTTGGTGCTGACGTTAATGGTTTTTATAGCCTTCCTATTGAAATGGCTGCAGGTACTTCAAGATTTAACTTCGGTTTCAATATCTCTAACATTGGTACTCGTATTACTTATGACAAAGGTGATAACTATAACTTTATTCCTGCAAACCTTCGTCTTGGTGTAGGTTACCAACTTCCATTTGACCAATACAATCGCTTGCTCATCTCTCTTGAAGCAAATAAAATGATGGTTCCTTCTCGTTATTCAAAAATAGCAAAATATAATCCTGATTTTGATGCTTCTAATATGGATACTTGGGCTATGACAACAGAAGAATATAACAAAATTTCTTCTATGGAAGGTTTGATTATGTCATGGTATGATGCTCCTGGTGGTTTTGCTGAAGAAATGGCTGAAATCAATTGGGGTATTGGTCTTGAATATGCTTACAACGAACAATTCTTTGGTCGTCTCGGTTATAACAACGAAGCAAAAGACAAAGGTAATCGTAAATACTTTACAGTTGGTGCTGGTTTCAAACTTTCTGCATTCAAACTTGATGTTGGTTATGTAATTGCTACATCTGCTTCAAATCCACTTGATCAAACTCTTCGTTTCTCTCTTGCATTTGATATTGATGGTATCAAAGCTCTTGCAGATAAATAATATTTAATTTGAATATATTTTAAAAGACAGAATAACATAAGAACGAAACAAGTTTTGTTTGCTTTTGTTATTCTGTCTTTTTTTGTATCTAAATTTTTAACTTAAATACTTGATTGTTTTATGATACGTGTAGGAATGGGATATGATGTCCATCAATTAGTCGAAAATCGTGAATTGTGGTTAGGAGGCATTAAGATTGAGCATGAAAAAGGCTTATTAGGGCATTCTGATGCAGATGTGCTTATTCATGCTATATGTGATGCTTTGCTTGGGGCTGCTAATATGCGTGATATAGGTTATCATTTTCCTGATACAGGAAAAGAGTATGAGAATATTGATAGTAAGATTCTTTTGAGAAAAACAGTTGCGTTATTGAAAGAAAAGGGGTATTCTATTGGAAATATTGATGCAACGGTATGTGCTGAGCGTCCAAAATTAAATCCTCATATACCCCAAATGCAACATGTTCTTGCTGAATGTATGGGAGTAGATGAGGATTGTGTAAGTATTAAAGCTACAACAACAGAAAAGCTTGGTTTTGTTGGTCGTAAAGAGGGTATAGCGGCTTATTGTGTTGTGCTTATAAATAGAGATTAAGATATGCAGAGAGTAGTGTAAGATTGCTTGCAGGTAGGGTTATCCTATGAAGAGCCTTGCTATTTGATAAGGAGATGTGGGCAGTTTTTGATGCTTAATCTTTGATTCTTTTTACAACTGTCATGTGAAAACATTTATTTGATGATTCTCGAATAATCATTAATCGGCACTCTTCGCGAAGTTCGCGGAGAGTTTTTTCTAATATAGCTTCAACTTTAGGGTCTTGTTGGCTTTTACCTCGACGGTCGTATTTGTCGTATGCAATATCGAAAGTTGTTCCATAGTAGTGGGCAGATAGTCCGAATGTTGCATTTACGTTTTGTTTTGTAAGTTGGCGTTGGAACTCTATAGTTCTTAATAAAGATGATATTTGGAATTTATATTTTGGTAGACCTTCGGCTTGTAGATTTGCTTGAAAGCGTTTGCCGATGAGGTTGAGTAGATCTCTGGCTTCGGGTGTTAGATATGGGTATGAGTGGGTGAGTTGGCGTATGTTGTAGTATTTGTTTGGTTTAATTTTCACTAATATGCCTTTTTCGACGAGTGAATCAATTTGTGATTCAAATTGATTTTGGTTTTTTATTACGGTTTTTAAGCCATTGGTTTGAGCATGAGCTAATTGTTCGGAATTGACATCTTTGAATTTTGATTTTGATTGTATTGGTGCAGTTGCATTTTCGCAATGGCAGTTACTTTGAGTTTCGTTTCTTTCGCAGTGGTTACTAATGATAACTACAATAGCAAGAATGAGTCCTATGATTGATGCAAAAAGTATGTTGCGAGGGGTGAGTGAGTTAGAAACTTCTTCTTGGAGTTTCTTTTTTGAGATTTTTTTTCGAGGTTTAGAGGTTGGTTTTGTTGTAGTTGTTTTTTTTGATTGTGTTTGTTTAGTAGTCATATTTTAGTGTTATCAGAGAAAATAAGTCGCAAGCAGAAAGGTATTCCTGCTTGCGACTATTTGATTATTATTCTATTATAAGAAAATTATTTGAACGATAATATAGATTGGTAAAAGCACGATTAATGAGAATTTAATCATATAGCCAAAGAATGAAGGCATTTTGATGCCATTTTCTTCTGCAATAGCTTTTACCATGAAGTTAGGACCATTACCAATGTATGTCATAGCACCAAAGAATACAGAGCCAAGAGCAATAGCTTTGAGAAGTATTTCAGAGATACCAGCCACAGCAGTACCCTCAATTGGTAGGGCAGTAGCCACACTATGGAATGCAACTGCAGTAGGAGCATTGTCGAGGAATGAGCTTAAACCACCAGCAAAATAGTAGAATTGCCATGGTTGAGTTAGACCAAGAGATGCAGCATTTTGGTTGAGATACATGATAGTAGGTGTCATGGTAACAAAGATGCCAAGGAATACTACAGCAACTTCAATAATTGGACGCCATGAGTATTTGTTAGCTTCACGTACTTCTTTTTTAGTTTCAAGCAATGACAATACAATCATTGAAATAAGCACTATTTCGCGAAGATAAACTAACCACCATGGAGCGTGAGCATCGCCCATAGCAGGCAACGTATCGGCATTGATGAATGCAACAGACAAAACAACGCCTATAAGGAAAAGGAAATTGATTTTACCTGTGATTTGGATAGGACGTTGTTCGCGAGAGTAGGCAGAAAGGTTCACCCAGTCCTCTTTTTTGTACATATATGAGTCCCAAATGAAGTAGATGATAAGTAGTAATACTCCAGTCAAAGCCCACATTGGTAACAAGTTAAAGAACCAAGTGAAAGAAGCACCACGAAGGTAGAGTAGCAACAACGGTGGATCACCGAGCGGTGTGAGCAAACCACCACAGTTGGCAACAGCAGCAATAAAGAACAAAATAGTATGCACTTTATATTTGCGTTGAGAGTTTGTGTCGATGAGTGGGCGGATGAGCAACATAGCAGCACCTGTAGTACCCATAAACGAAGCTAAAATCCAACCTAACGCAATAAACAGCGTGTTAATAATAGGTTTTGCTTTAATGTCGCCGTCGAGGTGAATACCACCAGTGATAACGAACAAAGCAGTTAAAAGAACGATAAATGGAATATAGTCGCCAAAGATTTGGTGTTCGAGTTGGTGAACTAATCCATTTTTAATTAGATAAAACGCTGTTGGAATACCTAAAACACAAGAAACAAGAAGTTTACTTCTGTTGTGTTCCCACCATTCTTCCGCTACTAGCGGACCAATGGCAATCATCAAAAGCATGATGATGAACGGAATTGAAGCCCAAAATGGTACTTGCATAACCGCTTCGGTTGCACTTAATAGTAACATAATTTTTGTTTTTTAATAGATTATAGTTTAAAGTTAAAAGTTTTTCTTAGTCGAGTTTTAATACAGCAAGGAAAGCTTTTTGTGGCACTTCTACGTTACCAATTTGTTTCATACGTTTCTTACCTTTCTTTTGCTTTTCGAGCAATTTACGTTTACGAGAAATGTCACCACCATAACATTTTGCGGTTACGTCCTTGCGAACAGCCTTCACTGTTTCACGGGCAATGATTTTCGCGCCAATAGCTGCTTGAATAGCAATATCAAATTGTTGGCGAGGAATAAGTTCTTGTAATTTTTCGCACATGCGACGACCAAGTGTATAAGCATTGTCAAAGTGAATTAATGATGACAAAGCATCCACAGACTCGCCATTGAGGAGTATGTCTAGTTTTACCAATTTAGATGGACGGAATCCATTCATGTGGTAGTCAAATGAAGCGTAGCCTTTTGATATTGATTTTAATTTGTCGTAGAAGTCGAATACAATTTCACCGAGAGGCATGTCGTAGATAAGTTCTACACGATTGCCCGAAACATATTCTTGTTTTACGAGCTCGCCACGTTTACCAAGACAAAGGGTCATGATTTGACCGATATAATCAGTTTTAGTGATGACAGAAGCGCGAATATAAGGTTCTTCGATGTGGTCGATTTCGGTGATTTCAGGTAGTCCTGATGGGTTATGTACTTCGAGGCAAGCACCTTTGTTAGTAAACACCTTATATGAAACGTTAGGCACGGTAGTGATAACATTCATATCAAATTCGCGGTCGAGACGCTCTTGTACAATTTCCATGTGCAACATACCAAGGAAACCGCAACGGAAACCAAAGCCAAGTGCAGCAGATGATTCAGGCTCGAATGTCAACGACGCATCATTCAACTGTAATTTCTCGAGAGAAGCACGCAAGTCTTCGAAATCTTCAGTTTCGATAGGGTACACACCAGCAAACACCATAGGTTTTACCTCTTCAAAACCATCAATAGCAGCATCGCATTGGCGTTTTACATGCGTGATAGTATCACCCACTTTCACCTCTTTCGATGTTTTGATACCTGAGATGATGTAGCCTACGTTACCAGCCGATAACTCTTTTTGAGGCATCATATCAAGTTTGAGGATACCAATTTCATTTGCCTCGTATTCTTTGCCCGTATTTACGAATTTCACCAAGTCATTAGGTTTTATCGTACCATTCACGATTTTGAAATAAGCGATAATACCACGGAACGAGTTGAAAACCGAGTCGAAAATCAAACATTGGAGAGGAGCATTAGGGTCGCCCTCTGGAGCAGGGATGCGTTCGATGATTGCGTGAAGGATTTCTTCGATACCCATGCCTGTTTTGCCCGAAGCACGAATAATCTCTTCGCGTTTGCAACCTAATAACTCAACAATTTGGTCTTCAACCTCTTCAGGCATAGCGTTATCCATATCCATCTTGTTCATGATAGGAATAATTTCCAAGTCATGCTCAATAGCCATATAAAGGTTTGAGATGGTTTGCGCTTGAATACCTTGTGTAGCATCAACAATCAATAACGCCCCTTCGCAAGCAGCAATTGAACGAGATACCTCGTATGAAAAGTCAACGTGTCCCGGAGTATCAATCAAATTGAGAGTATATTCCTCATTGTTGTGTTTATATTTCATTTGGATTGCGTGCGATTTGATGGTAATACCGCGTTCGCGTTCCAAATCCATATCGTCTAATACTTGTGCTTGGAGGTCTCGAGCTTCAACAGTTTGAGTGAACTCCAATAGTCTGTCGGCCAAAGTACTTTTCCCATGGTCGATATGGGCTATAATGCAAAAGTTTCTGATTTTTTTCATATATTATTTAATGTGTCCTATTATTTTTACAAACGACTTGCAAAGTTACAAAAAAACATTGAATAAATCAAATGAGTGTTAATAAAAATCAAATAAATTTTTGATTTTTGGATTTTAATTTACAAGTTTTTTTTTGTAACTTTGCGTTTTATTAGTCGATAGTCTACAGTCTATAGTCAACAGTCTGTAGAATTGTAGTTTATACTCTGAAGATTATGGATTTTACGTCGTTAAAATATAGTGAGTTGGTGTTGGCATTGAAAGATGCGGGGTATGAGTACAGAAAAATACATTTTTATTTGCTAATTACTTGTTTTATTTAAATATATTGTTATATGAGAAAATTAATAATTTTACTTGTAGCATTATCAATAGCTGTTGTTGTGTTTTTTTGTGGATGGCAATATTATTTGTTCAAAAAGAATGAATATAAGCAGCAACTTGAATATGAAATTAATGATAGATACTTAGAACGTAAAAACTCAATAGGTGCCTTTTATGATTATGACAATGTTTTGCGTAAAAACTTGATAGAAATAAGAAAAGTATCTGATTATAGTTTTGATGAACCTTCTTGGATGTATGGAGGTTGTGTTTCTTTTTTTGGGGGGTTACTTTCTGACCATAGTAGTGTTATAAGAAAAATGCTAACTAGTGGAGAATATAAATGGTTTGATTTTAGTAACTGTGAAACAACATATCCATTCATGATTATTGTTAAAAAAACAAATTTTGGATATGATATTATTGGAGAATACATATTAGGTATAGGGCTAAAATATTCATATCCAGATTATTTAATTTATGAAACCCCATATGAATCTTTTCTCAAATTTTTAAACACTCAAGATTTTGTAACTTATAAGTATGAAATTGAGTCAGATATGATAGATTCGTATATTAATTTTTTATTTGATGAAAAATATAAAGGCATAACAATACGTAACGAAATTACAAGAGATAATAATGGAATAAAAAGGAACATTAAATTGGACATGCTTGAAAATTTAGTTATGAAAGCGTCTTGTCCTAGTGACTCTAGTTTATTTTTTAGGGTTAATAAGTATTTTGAACTAAAAGATGATGATAACTTTACTGCAATGGGAAGTAGTCCTATTGTTTGGCAGACAGGAACATATGGAAATCGAACTCAAACAATTTTTACAAAAACAGTAACAATACATTATTCGATTCAAGAAAATGAAGGTTTATTATGGTCAGAATATAAAACTATAATTACAGTTGTGATATTGATTTTAGAGGTATTATATTTTTTTATATTAATTATGGTGTATAAAATTAAACAATTGAGAGGTGGAAAATTTTAATTGTTTTATAATTTAAATAATAAGTTTTTTGTAATTTTATAAAAAAAACTTAATAGTCGATAGTCAATAGTCTGTAGAATTGTAGTTTATACTCTGAAGATTATGGATTTTACGTCGTTAAAATATAGTGAGTTGGTGTTGGCATTGAAAGATGCGGGGTATGAGTTTGTGACTTATGCAGAGTATTGCGAAGGTAAGAGAGCAGAGAGATTGGTGGTGATGAGACATGATGTGGATAAACGAGTGTTGTGTGCGATGAATATGGCTCGAGAGGAGAGGAGAATGAAGGTGAAGGCGTCGTATTATCTGCGAGAAGATATGGTGTTGTATGGCAGGCATGTGATTAAGTTTTTTGCAGAAAGAGGACATGAGGTGGGGTATCATTATGAGGAATTGGTGAAGGAGAGAGGAGATGTGGATAAGGCGTATGCAAGATTTGTGCGCAATATAGAGGAGATGCGTCAAGTGGTTGATGTGCGGACAATTACGATGCACGGGTCGCCAATGAGTAGGTTTGACTCAAAAGAGATGTGGCAAAAATATGATTATAAGAAATTGGGGTTGATAGGTGAGCCACAGATGGATGTAGATTGGGGTGAAATGGTGTATCTGACCGACACAGGAAGGAGTTGGAATGGCGTCAGTCGTCGAGATAAAGTGGTAGATAGAGCATCGGAATGGAAGGAGAAAGGTTGGGTGTATGAGACGACAGATGATGTGATAAAGGCAGTGAAAGAGGGGCGATTTCCGACATGTGTGATGATGACAGTGCATCCGCAGAGGTGGAGCGATAATATGTGGGAATGGACGTTGGAGTTGGTGATGCAGAAGGTGAAGAATGTGGTAAAATGGGTGTTGTTGAAAAAGTGAATACATACAGAGAGGGGGTGTCAGTCTTCTTCGGTGAAGGTTGCTTGCACCTTGCTTGAGATAAGGAGCTGGGAATAGGGAGCAGGGAGTAGGGAGTAGGGGAAATTATGAATTATAAATTAAGAATTGAATAAGATATGGCAAAAGTAGTTGAGACGCCGTTGATGAGGCAGTATAATGAGATAAAGACACAGTATCCAGATGCGGTGCTTTTGTTTCGTGTGGGGGACTTTTATGAGACCTTTTCGGAGGATGCGATACGCACGAGCGAGATATTGGGCATTACGTTGACACGTAGAGCCAATGGCGCTGCGCAGTATGTGGAGTTGGCAGGATTCCCTCATCATGCGTTGGACACATACTTGCCTAAATTGGTGCGCCATGGATTGAGGGTGGCAATTTGCGACCAATTGGAAGACCCTAAGACATGTAAGGGATTGGTGAAGAGAGGTATAACCGAATTGGTTACGCCTGGTGTGAGTGTGAACGACAACATATTGGATGTGAAAGAGAATAACTTTCTCGCATCGGTGTATATGACTAAAAAAGGCGTGGGGTTGAGTTTGTTAGATATATCGACAGGCGAGTTTTTGGTGGGTGAAGGCAAAGAGGATTATATTGAAAAATTGATAGGTTCGTTTGCTCCGAAAGAGATTATATACGAAGCAGATATGCGCAGTGAGGTGATAGATTTGGTGGGAGGAAAATACTTTTTGCAGTCGATGCCAGATTGGGTGTATACGATAGATTCGGCACGCAGTAGATTGTTGAAACACTTTGAGGTTAAGAACCTTAAGGGTTTCGGTGTAGATGATATGGAGATGGGATTGGTGGCTGCGGGTGCAGTGTTGTATTATCTCGACCAAACTAAGCATGAGCAAGTGGGGCATATCACGTCGCTCGCTCGTATAGAGGGCGATAGATTTGTGTGGATGGATGGATTCACGGTGCGCAACCTCGAACTATTGGGCGGTATGCACCAGTCAGGACGCAGTCTGTGTCAAGTGATTGACCGCACCGTTACGCCAATGGGCGGACGATTGTTGAAACGATGGTTGATATTCCCTCTAAAAGAGGTGAAACCGATAGAAGACAGATTAGCCGTTGTAACACAGATGTTTCGCAATCGCGAGATGAAAGATATGTTGGAAGAGTCGCTCGGCAGAGTGGGTGATTTAGAGCGCATATTGAGTAAAGTGGCAGTAGGGCGAGTAACACCGCGCGAGTTGTTGCAACTCAGAATAGCCTTGCAGTCGGTGGCAGAGATAAAGAGTATATGTGCGCAAGCAACTGATTGTGAGCCAATGTTGAGAATATCCGACAGATTGAATCCATGCGAGCGATTGGTGATGAGAATAGCGCAAGAATTGTCGGAAAACGCACCAGCAATGTTGAATAAAGGCGGAGTGATAGCCGAGGGGGTGAATAGCGAATTGGACGAATTGCGTCGCATTGCCTACCATGGCAAGGATGTACTTATGCAAATACAACAACGCGAGAGCGATGCAACGGGCATTCCAAGTTTGAAGATAAGTTATAATAACGTGTTTGGCTACTATATCGAAGTGCGTAACACCCACAAAGACAAGGTGCCAGCCGACTGGATACGCAAGCAGACATTGGTGAGCGCAGAACGATATATCACAGCCGAATTGAAAGAATACGAAGAGAAGATATTGGGCGCAGAGGAGAAGATAGCAGTGCTTGAGGCACAGTTGTTTGGCGCATTGGTGCAAGCCGTTACCGAATATATTTCGGCTATACAAGTGGATTGCGTAGAGTTGGCACAATTGGACTGTCTGTTAGGTTTTGCGCGCGTAAGTGCCGAAAACAGATATAATTGCCCAGTTATTACCGATGAAAATGTGATAGATATATGCCAAGGTCGTCACCCCGTGATAGAGAAACAATTGCCAATAGATGAGGCTTATGTGCCAAACGATGTATATCTCGATTCAGAAAAGCAACAAGTGATGATGATTACCGGTCCGAACATGGCAGGTAAGTCGGCATTGTTGCGACAAACGGCATTGATAGTGCTATTGGCACAGATGGGATGTTATGTGCCAGCCGAAGCGGCGCGAATAGGGGTGGTAGATAAGATATTTACCCGTGTGGGTGCGAGCGACAACCTCAGTGTAGGCGATTCGACTTTCATGGTGGAGATGAACGAAGCAGCAAGTATTTTGAACAATATGACCGACCGTAGTCTTGTGTTGTTTGATGAATTAGGTCGCGGAACAAGTACGTACGATGGTATATCAATAGCATGGGCGATAGTGGAGTATATCCATGAGCGCAAGGGTGTTAGAGCGAAGACATTGTTTGCAACTCACTATCACGAACTCAACGAGATGGAGAAATCTTACGACCGCATAAAGAACTATAATGTGTCGGTGCGTGAGGTGGACAAGAAGGTGATATTCTTGCGTAAATTAGTGCGTGGAGGTAGCGAGCATAGTTTCGGTATCCATGTAGCAAAGATGGCAGGTATGCCACGTTCGGTGGTAGAGAGAGCAAATGAGGTGTTGGAGATGTTGGAGAGCGAGAACAAACAATCAATTCTCGAAGGTAAAGATATGACCAAGGCAGCAGTGCGCGAAGGTGTGCAACTCAGTATGTTTCAGTTAGATGACCCAGTGCTTGCAGCTGTGCGCGACGAGATATTAGGACTTAATATTGATAATCTCACCCCAGTTGAAGCGCTGTTGAAATTGAATGAAATAAAAAAGATTGTGTTGGGAAAAAGTTAAAATACAAACGGCTACCTAATAGGGTAGCCGTTGTTGTATTATTGAGTTATGGATTTGCTGTCTCCTTGTTTAATTTGAATTCAACAGGTATTGTATATTTGTAATCTACATTTTCTCCTTTTCTTTTGCCTGGTTTCCATTTTGGCATCTTCTTTATTATACGAACAGCCTCTTTGTCTAATGATTTGTGTAAACCTCGTACAACAAATACATTCTCAATACTTCCATCTTTTGTTACCGTGAATTGGCAAATTACACGACCCTCTATGCCTTTTTTTATTGCTATTTTAGGGTATCGCATATTTTCTTGAATAAATGGCATTAATTTTGTCATTCCGCCTGGGAATTCAGGCCCGTCTTCAACAACTTCGAGTGCTTGTATATTCCCTATGCAGAATAGGGTAAATATTACTAAAAATAGTGTTTTCTTCATGGTGTAAATATTTTATGGTTATTTGCTTGCAAAGTTAGAATAAATATTTTGATTTTGCAATAGTTGTGATAAAAAAAAACAACCTAAAAAGTGAGAAAATACAAAACTTTAGTTTTGTTTCTTATAGGTGCTGATGGCGATGGTGGTGGTGATGAGCATGATGATGGTGAGCATGGTGAAGTCGAACCAGAGGTCGGCAAGACCACTACCTTTGAGGCAGACGCAGCGCATAATGTTGACGAAATAGCGCGGTGGCAGAATGTAGGTGAACGACTGCGCCCACGGCACCATCGAGGTGATAGGAGTGAAGAGTCCGCTCAAGAGCATGAATATCATCACGAAGAAAAACATAGTGAATATAGCCTGCTGGAGCGACGATGAGAAGTTGGAGATGAGGAGTCCGAACCCAGCAATGAAGAGCATGAAGAGTATGGCCGCAAAATAGATTATGTGGATATTGCCATAAGGTGCAATGTTGTATATCGACTTGCCAAGTAAGAATGTGATGGTGAACACCAAGATGCCAAGGATGCAATAGAAAATGAGTTTCGAGGCTATGAATTGGAGTCGGCTTACGGGTGTGACATTGATCTGTTCGATAGTGCCACGCTCTTTTTCGGTCACGATGTTGAGTGCAGGAAGGAAACCACAAAGCAGAATGAGCACCACAATCATCATAGCAGGCACCATGAATAGGCGGTAGTTGAGATGTGGATTGTAGAGATATTGCACCGATATGTTGATAGGTGGCGCTATGGTAGAGGCGCTGAGCGTGAGGTCGTTGGCAAAACTAGAGATGATATTGCCCAAATAGCCACTACCCATGCTGCCCTTGGTGCTATTGACCGAATTGGTGGCGATATAGAGTTCGACCGGATTGCCCGCATTGAGGTTGCGCTCCATACCTTCGGGTATTTGGAGTAGTAGGTCGGTGGTGCCATAGTCGATAGCCTCCATGCCCTTTTGGTACGATGTTTCGATAGATTGTAGCACGAAATATTCCGATGCTTCAATCGTTTTTATTAGCTTTTCGGCAGTGGTAGAGTTGTCGTGATTGATAATAGTGAGATTGACTCTTTTCACATCCATTGTGGCAATCAGTGGCGCAATGAGCATAATCATTACAGGGAATGCGAAGATGAGTTTAGGGAAAAACGGATTTACCCTGAACTGCTTAAACTCTTTTATGAGGAGGTGTTTTAATATCATTTTTAGATTACAGATTACGGATAACAGATTACAGATAACAGATTACAGATTTTTTGCTACGTTCTATTGCTTTTGCTTATCGCAAAAATCTTCAGACTGTTGACTTTAGACTTTATACTTTATACTTTATACTGTTTATATAAACTCTTTGAATTTTTTGAGTGATGCGGTGATGAGCAGTAAAGTCATGCCGCAGAGGATGGTGAACTCTTTGAGTACGAACTGGAACTCAACGCCTTGAATCATAAGTTTTTTGATGGCCGATATATACCATCGTGCAGGTATGATGTTGGACACTACTTGGAAGAATCGAGGCATACTTTCGATTGGGAATAGCATTCCGCTGAGTAGCAGGATAGGCATCATGAACACAACTGCACAGATGAGGGTAGCTACGAGTTGCGAATCGACCATATTGGAAACAAATAATCCGATTGAGAGTGCAAGTAGGATGTAGACGAGCGACACAAGTATAATCCAATGCAAAGTGCCAAGCATAGGTATTCCGAGTACGGTGAACGAAAGGGTTAGGATTATGCCAAGCACAAAGCACGAAATTATTAGGTAAGGTATCATCTTGGCAAGGATGATGTGGATGGGCTTGACTGGCGATATGAGTAGCACCTCCATAGTGCCCATCTCTTTCTCGCGAACGATAGATACGGAGGTCATCAGCGCGCATATAAGTATGAGAATGAGTCCCATAATGCCAGGCGCAAAGTTGTAGGCACTGCGCGATTGTGGATTGTAGAGCATGCGCACATTGGTCGTAAGCGAGCCTGCCGAAGAGGGTAGCACCGATGCTTTTTCGCTGAAATACGATTGCAGTAGACCCATCAGATACATCATCTCCATCGATGCATTGTTGGGGTTCGACCCATCTATCACGATGCCCAACTGAGCCCCATCGGCAGATAGCATGCGTTGGTCGAAATGGTCGCCAAACGCGAGCACGAGGTCCACCTCGTTGGCGCGCATGAGGTCATTAATCTCGTTGGGCGAATTGAGCCAATGGGTTATGTTGAAATATTCGCTCGTTTCGATTTTGTGAGCTAACTGATTGATAGAGTTATCATTCGTAGGCGCTAATATACCAATGTTGACATTGCGAATCTCTACCGATATGGCAAAACTGAATAGCATAATCAGTATAATCGGTAGTAGGATGAGTATCATCAGCGTGCGAGTGTCGCGAAAGATATGATAAAACTCCTTCTTTATAAATGCATTGAATTCTTTCATAGGGGGGGGACTATAAATTGGTTTCTCCTCGGGCAATAATATCAAAAACATCCGACATCGATGAGGCATTGTATCTGCTTTTGAGCATCGCAGGCGAGTCAAGAGCCTCGATACGACCATCGACCATCATCGACACACGATTGCAATATTCAGCTTCGTCCATGTAGTGGGTTGTAACGAATATGGTAATACCTTGGTTGGCTGCTTCGTATATCATTTCCCAAAACTGACGGCGAGTTTCGGGATCGACACCGCCTGTTGGTTCGTCGAGAAATACGATTTGAGGGTTGTGGAATATGGCAATCGAAAAAGCCAACTTCTGTTTCCACCCTTGAGGCAACGATTCGACCATTAGGTTGCGCTCTTTTTCGAGATTGAGGCGGGTAAGTAGTTCATTGCTACGGCGTTGCATGGTGGTTTTGTCCACACCATATATGCCTGCAAAGAACTTGATATTGTCAATGACACTCAGGTCGTTGTAGAGCGAGAATCGTTGACTCATATAGCCAATATTGCGTTTGATGAGTTCAGCTTCGGTCCAAATGTCGTAACCAGCTACGCGCCCCTCGCCAGCAGTAGGAGTGCTCAGACCGCATAGCATGCGCATGGCAGTGGTTTTGCCAGCACCATTAGCGCCAAGAAAGCCGAATATTTCGCCCTTGCGCACATCGAAGGATATGTTGTTCACGGCAGTGAAATCGCCGAACTTCTTTACTAAATTTCTGACTTCTATGACGTTCATTGTTAGATTTGTTGTTTATTTTTAGACATAATGACATAAGAACATATTTTTCTTACATAATGGTCTTGCTTTTTACTATGTAAAAATCTCGACACTAATGACATATTTTATAAATGTAACTTAAAATTTGTCATTATTTTGCCAAGATGAAACTTTAGTTTCAGCGAGGCATGTGTAAAAAAATATTAAAGATTATGTCTTTCTGTCATTCTGTCTGAAAAAATATTATCTACTATAGAGAATAAAACAATCTTCGAGGGTTGGGGTGCATTCGTTGATGTGTAGGTTGGTGTGGTGATACTGAGAGGTGAGTATTTGTTCCATCTTTTCCTTGGTATTTTCGTCAGTTTGCTGATTGATTGTTGCGTGATGGTACTCGCCAAAAGTGTAGCATGAGTCGACAAAATCGAGCCTACGAATGTCGTTGAGCAGTTGGAACATGTTGTCGGCACGAATGGCGAGTAGGGTCTTATCGAACTTGCGAATTATGTTAAATGGAGTATCAGTAGATATAAATCGCCCATTGTTCATCATCGCCACACGGTCGCAACGCGAAGCCTCGTCCATATAGGCAGTCGACACAATGATAGTGATATTGTGCTCGCGCAGGCGAGTGAGCATATCCCAAAATTCGCGACGCGACGAAGGGTCGACACCCGTAGTAGGTTCGTCGAGAAATAGCACCGAGGGGGCATGGATGAGGGCGCAACAGAGTGCTAATTTCTGCTTCATACCGCCAGATAGTTTGCCAGCCTTGCGGTCGGCAAAAGGTTCGAGTCGGCAATATATATCCTTGATGAGTTCGTAATTTTCTTCGATAGTAGTGCCAAACACCGAGGCGAAGAACTCAAGATTCTCGCGCACCGACATATCTTGGTAGAGCGAAAACTTGCCAGGCATATAGCCCACGCGCTGACGAATCAGTTTGTAGTCGCGCACCGTGTGTAATCCGTCGACATAGGCATTGCCCTCGGTAGGATGCATGAGCGAAGTGAGTAGGCGAAAAAGGGTAGTCTTGCCTGCTCCGTCGGGACCAATGATGCCAAACAATTCGCCACGAGGCACGGTGAACGAGAGATTGTCGACAGCAGTTATATTGCCAAACTGTTTAGAGACACCCTCGACCACAATAGCATCGTGAGGTAGATTATTGAAATTTGATTCCGCCATACATACCAAGTTTGATATATCCATCATTTGCTACAGCCACCTTGATGGCATAAACGAGATTTTCGCGTTCGTTGTCGGTTTGAATATTTTTAGGGGTGAATTCGCTCTTCGCAGCAATCCATTCGATAGTGCCATTATACTCGCGAATATTGTCGCCACCGAAGTCGGCATATACCATCACTTTGTCGCCAAGTTTGATGTTGCTTAGTTGAGCCGAAGTTACATAAGCGTGAAGATAGACATTCTCGAGGTCGGCAATTTTGAATAGAGGTTTGCCCACAGCAGTGAATTCGCCAGCTTGCGCATATTTGGTTAAAACCGTGCCAGCGATAGGCGATTTGATTTTGCTCTTCTCCAATTTATCATCAATTATGTCGATTTGAGTTTCGATGCTGAGAGTTTGGGCATCGATGCTGAGAGTCGATTTAGTGAGCGACGATTTTTGGGCCTCCAACTGATTGTTGACAATTTCGATTTGCGATTCGATGTCGTCGAGTTGTTTGGTGGTAGCAGCACCATCGCGCAACATATTCTCGATGCGAGAGCGCTCTTTGGTCAGTTTCTTGATTTGCGATTCGAGCGAAGCAATTTGCTTTTTGATGTCAGGACGATTGCTGTTGATTGACTCCACATTTTTGGCAAGTTGCAATTTGCTGAGGTGGAGTTGCGTAGTATCGATATAGCCCACCACAACATCCTCATCGATATTGTCGCCCTCGCGGATGTCGAGAGCCATGATATTGCCAGAGGCTTGTGCCGAGATAGTCACTTCGGTCGATTCGAAAAAGCCTTCGGCATCGTATTTACTTTTATTAGAATTGCAAGCAGCAAGTAGCGCCACAGTGGCAAGTGCAAAAATTATTCTTTTCATATTAAATTATTGATTAAGAGTTAATTTAAGGTCATATATGTTTCTGAGTAAATCGAGTTCGTGGAGTGTACGCGTTTGTATTGCTTTGTTTTCGTTGGTGATGTCGCGCAAGAGTTCCGACATGGTGATAGTGCCATTTTGGTATTTCGATTCCGAAGCTTGGCGTATAGATTTGCGGAGGGCAACAATCTCGTTGTCGTCGGCATTGAGTTGCGCCATCTTCTCAATTTCTTGTTCGATTTGCGACTGCTGTATGTTGAGATTCCAGAGGAAGGTGTTGCGTTGCACCTCGATGGCATCGTTGGCAGTTTTGAGTTGATTGAGACGGTTTTTGTGGGTGTATAGTCCCGAGATATTCCAATTGAGACGCACGCCTGCTATGGCGTTGAACGAGAAGTCGTTGTTAATCATATCGTCGAAGAGATTGAGACCAGGACGACCATACCAACCTTGAGCAAAGAGGTCGAACCGTGGCATGACGAGCGAGTTGATTTGTCGGCGTTGTGCCTCATTCTTAGCAATTTGAGCATCGAAAAGGCGTAGTTCGGCACGATTATTCGTCTTTTTGTCAATCATAGGCACAGCAGGGCGAATGAACGCTTCCGTGTCGGCAATTGCCTCGCCAATGAAGAGCGCGAGCACTTGTCGGTAGGCAGCGATAGCATGAGTGAGTTGAGTGCGTTGTTGGCGGAGAGTGAGAATTTCTACCTTGATTTGGTCGAAGTCCGACTGCATCACCACACCATTTGCGAGGGCCGACTGCATCTGCTTGAGGTTGTTTTGGAGCAGAGTGTCCATGTAGAGGTTGGTTTGCAGATTTTCGGTAAGCACGAGAATACCAAAATATATTTGGTTGATGCGCGAGTTGAGGGCATCAAGTTCCTTTTCAACTTGTAGATTAGCAATATCGGCATCGGCGCGAGCAATATCCTTTTGCGCTTTGCTAGTACCACCATCCCAAATAGTCTGAGTGAGAGCAAGCATGAGTTTGTATTGGTCGCGACTGAGGCCATGAATGTCGAGTCCAACCTTTTCGTACATAGCAGTCATCTCGTCGGGAAATTCGGTCACCGCACTTTGGTAAGTGGCTTGTCCCGAGAGTATTAGTTGCGGTATCCATGCCGACGAAGCATTGGTGAACGAGTACTCTTTTAGTCGTTCGGTGAGCTGATATTGCTGGATGAGAGGGTAGTTGGCCCTTGCTTTTTGGTAGCATTCGTCGAGGGTGATGGCTATTGTGCTCTGCGTAAGTAGCAGAAAGGCTGATAGCAGAAGGAGTAATTTTTTCATATATTTTGTTATTTCAGGTTAAACATCTGTTCGATCCATGAAGGTATCATTTTGGCGCGTTGGTTGATGAATGCGGTGTAGTCGGTGTCCGACATATCGTTTGCCTGTTGAATCATAGGTCGCCCTATGATTGTAACAAGTAGCATGCCAATGAAATTGATGTATAGGTTGATAGATTGTTCGGGCGAGTAGCCAGCCTCGATGAGTTGCTTGAAGAATAGCGAACCTAATATCTTCTCTTTGGGGTTGACCTCTTTGGCGAAGACATCTCGGTTGTTGATAATTTGAGTGAGAAAAAACTCAACTAATTGAGGGTCGTGCGTAATGAGATGGTTGAAATTATCAATAAGAATTGATATTTTCTCTTTGTAGGTAGTCGCGGGGTTGTTGAGAATGTCTACCATGTGATTGCTGAAGTTGACCAGCGTCTGCTTCATCACAATGTTGAATAGATTCTCTTTGTTGCTAAAGTGGTAGTTGATTAGGGCGTGCGTTACACCAGCCTCAGCCGCGATATCGCGTGCACGAGCAGCATCAAAGCCCTTCTCCTTGAACACTTTGATAGCAGCAGTTATGATTTTTTGTTCAGTTTCGTTTGCCATAATAATTAAAGTCTAAAGTCTACAGTCTACAGTCAATGGTCTGTTGTCTATTGTCTATTGTCTGTTGACTGTTGACTATTGATTGTTGACTGCGAAAGCAAAGGTATAAATAAAATTTGAAACTCTGGTTAAAAACTTTGGTTAAATTTCATACTATTTTATTGTGTTGTGTGATAGTGGTTTATGAGAGTATACAAAAAATCCTTTTTCTTTGGTTAAGAAAAAGGGGCATTTTGGGGGTGTTGTTGGCATGTTGCACTTATGGATTTTGGCGCAAATAGAGTAGTAGACATAAAAAAACAACCGACTCATCCGTGTGGGTGAATCGGTTGGAAATATATTTTAAATTGAAATTTGAGATTTGAAATTTGAAAGTTACCTTTCGGTATTAAATTTCAAATTTCACATTTTACATTTCAACTTGAAATTATTTATTTTCTTTAGCTTCGAGAGCAGCTTTAGCATCTTCGATCATTTGATTTTTGAGGTCAGAAAGAGCGTCGATGTCGCCGAGAGTAGTTTTTTCTACAGCTGGCATTTCTTCTTTAGCAGCTTTTGTAGCTTTTTTCTCAGCAGCAGCAGCTTCTTCAGCAGCAGCTTTAGCTACGTCTTCGTGGATACGGCTGTGAGAAAGGATGATACGTTTGCCTTCTTTGTTGAATTCGATTACTTTGAAGCTAAGTTTTTCTTCAACTTTAGCGTTAGAACCGTCTTCTTTAACGAGGTGTTTAGGAGTAGCGAAACCTTCAACGCCGTAAGGGAGAGCAACTACAGCACCTTTGTCGAGCATTTCGATGATAGTACCTTCGTGGATGCTATCTGGAGTGAAGATAGTTTCGAAAACATCCCATGGGTTTTCTTCGAGTTGTTTGTGACCGAGGCTGAGGCGACGGTTTTCTTTGTCGATTTCGAGAACAACAACTTCGATTTCAGAACCGATTTGTGTGAATTCAGATGGGTGTTTGATTTTTTTAGTCCAGCTAAGATCAGAAATGTGGATAAGACCATCGATACCTTCTTCGATTTCTACGAATACACCGAAGTTAGTGAAGTTACGTACGCGAGCATTGTGTTTTGTGCCAGCAGCGTATTTAGTATCGATGTTTTCCCATGGATCAGCTTTAAGTTGTTTGATACCGAGAGACATTTTGCGTTCGTCGCGGTCGAGAGTAAGGATAACAGCTTCTACGTCGTCGCCTACTTTGAGGAAGTCGTTAGCTGTGCGGAGGTGTTGGCTCCAGCTCATTTCTGAAACGTGGATAAGACCTTCTACGCCAGGGATAACTTCAACGAATGCGCCGTAGTCAGCCATAACAACAACTTTACCAGAGATTTTGTCACCTACTTTAAGGTCAGCGTTGAGAGCATCCCATGGGTGAGGAGTAAGTTGTTTCAAGCCGAGAGCGATACGTTTTTTCTCATCATCGAAATCAAGAATAACAACGTTGATTTTTTGATCAAGTTTAACGATTTCTTCTGGGTGGTTAACGCGGCCCCAAGAGAGGTCAGTGATGTGGATAAGACCATCTACGCCACCAAGGTCGATGAATACACCGTAAGAAGTGATGTTTTTAACAACACCTTCGAGTACTTGACCTTTTTCGAGTTTACCGATGATTTCACGTTTTTGTTGTTCGAGTTCAGCTTCGATAAGAGCTTTGTGCGATACAACAACGTTTTTGAATTCTTGGTTGATTTTAACGATTTTGAATTCCATTGTTTTGTTAACGAAAACATCGTAGTCGCGAATAGGTTTCACGTCGATTTGTGAACCTGGCAAGAATGCTTCGATACCGAATACATCTACGATCATACCACCTTTTGTGCGGCATTTTACGAAACCTTTAACGATTTCGTTGTTTTCGAGAGCTTCGTTCACGCGGTCCCAAGAGCGAGTAGCGCGAGCAGCTTTGTGAGAAAGGATAAGTTGACCTTTTTTGTCTTCTTGGTTTTCAATGAACACTTCAACTTCGTCACCTACTTTGAGGTCTGGGTTGTAACGGAATTCGCTCATTGGGATGATACCGTCTGATTTGAAACCGATGTTTACAACAACTTCACGTTTGTTCATTGAGATGATTGTACCCATCATGACTTCTTTGTCTTTCACTTGGTTGAGTGTACCGTCATAAAGGGCAGTTTGTTGTTCACGTTCTTCTTTTGACAAAGCATCGCCTTTTGCATATGCATCCCAGTCAAAATCAGCTTGTGGAGTTAAATTTTTGAATTGATCCATTTTAATTAAGTAATTAATTTTCAAATGAATGGGTTAGACATTATATTGTTATTAAAATCGGGTGCAAAGTTACAACTTTTTTTTGAACTGTGCAAGTGTTTGAGTAATAATTTTTTAAATTATTTTTTGAGGGGGTTGATTGGATTGGGTAAATTGGTTGAATAGGATGTGTTGTAGTGATGGGTTGGTGTGTTTATTGTTGTGATAATGAGGCGATAATAAAACCACGGAGTGTGGAGTAGGGTTTGCCTTTGGCGTTGAGTGGTAGGGATGTGGAGTTGGGGGATTGAGCTATTTGTTGGCGATAGGAGTTGTAGAGCGATTGCCAATGTTGATGTAGTTCGGGGTTCTGTAGGATTTTTGATGCTTCGGCAACTGCATCGGAGAATGTTGAGCGTTGGGTTAGTTGAGATTGAGATGGGTCGCCTTGGAATGGGTGGTGAATTTCGTAGGCATGAGAGATGCCATTGCGGGTGCGAGTTGTGATTTTGCTGTCTTTAGAGAGTTTGCCGGAAATGCCGGTGAAGATTGAGTTTAGATCTAATTTTGCCATGGTTTTTGTTAGTTTTTTTGTGGTTTGTAATTTAGGTTTATTTTTTTTGCGGAACGCTTTGCTTTTCTGGATACTCTGGATAGTCTGGAGATAGCTTTATGTTTCGTATATCCTTCGTATATCCTTCGTATATCCTTTGTAGAGAGTGGGGTGAAAGTAGGGTGAAATTTCTCGTTACAAAGATACAAAATTTTTAGGGCTTTGTCAAGGGGTTTTAGGGGATTTTTTGAAAATAGTTTGTAGTGTAGGATTTTTTTCTTAACTTTGCAACTCAAATGGCTGGGTTATGCCATTTACATATTTTATTATTTAAGCATTAGCTATTATTTCGCATTCAAGAAAAAAGCCTGAGAAACTAATTTTTTGATAAATCGAAAATAGTAATTGCATTCTCTATTAGCAGAGAAACTTTAACATATCAAATAATTGTTGATGCTCATACCGTTTTAGGTGTGAGCTATTCATTGTGATATGTTCGGGTTTCATCTCAGGCTTCCCGAGAATGCGAAATGGTAGGTCACGCCTATTTTATTTTCGATTTGGATTGATAGTTATGCTCTTAAAACTATCAATCATTATGGCAAATAAAAATCTTAATCAAGCTAAGGATGCCAAAAAAGACGAATTCTATACTCAATTGGCAGATATAGAAAAGGAACTCCGTCATTATACCGAACACTTTCGTGATAAAACAGTATTCTGCAACTGTGATGACCCATACGAAAGTAATTTTTTCAAATATTTTGCATTAAACTTTAATCGATTGGGCTTAAAACGCTTAATCGCGACTTGTTATGACGGGTCGCCTGTGTTGGGTAACGAATTGTTATTGGATTTTGGTGAAACTACAGATTTGCCCAAGAAGATTGCCTATAAAGTTGACATAACAGAGGTTACGGATGTTAATGGCGATGGCGCTATAAATCTTGCCGATATTCAATATTTAATGCAGAATGATAAAAATGTAATCTCAATATTAAAGGGTAATGGTGATTTTCGTAGCGATGAGTGTGTTGAATTGTTGAAACAAGCTGATATTGTGGTAACAAATCCTCCTTTTTCATTATTTCGTGAGTATATTGCGCAGTTGATTAAATACGAGAAATTGTTTTTGATTATAGGACCATATAATGCTCTGACATATAAAGAGATATTTCCTTTGATTCGTGATAATAAAATGTGGTTAGGTTATGGATTTCAAGCGGGTAATGCTTATTTTAGGATTCCAAATAATTCAACTAAAGAATATGTGGAAGGTGTGTTTGATGAGAGTACTGGGTTAGTTAAATTTAGGAATTGTACATGGTATACTAATATTGATCATGTTAAACGCCATGAAGAACTTATTTTGTACAAAAATTATACATTAGAAGAATATCCGCATTATGATAATTATTATGCAATAGAAGTAAAAAAGGTTTCAGATATTCCGTATGATTATGAAGGAGTAATGGGGGTGCCTATTACATTTATAGATAAATTTAATCCAGATCAATTTCAAATATTAGGAATAACAGAAAATAACATCAATTTGCAGCAGTATTGGATTCCTAATTGTAAAAAATATGATAGACCTTATCTTAATGGGGAAAGAAAATATTCACGTATATTAATCCGCAAAAAACAAAAATAACCATGAAGATAGAATTACACGAAATTACAATCCGAGAACTTACGGATGGGTATAAAGATAATGCAGAAAATGGAGTGGTGGCATATGGTGGAAAATTGGATGTACGTCCACCATATCAACGTGAATTTGTTTATAAAGACAAACAACGTGATGCAGTGATAACGACTGTAAATAAGAACTTCCCGCTCAATGTGATGTATTGGGCTGATAAGGGCGATGGTACGTATGAGGTGATTGATGGTCAACAACGTACACTTTCGATTTGTCAGTATGTTAATGGTGATTTTTCGTATGATTTTGCCTATTTTCACAGTTTGCCATCGGATAAGCGAGAGGAATTTTTGAATTATAAATTGATGGTTTATATTTGTTCGGGGACTGATAGTGAGAAGTTGGGGTGGTTTAAGACAATTAATATTGCCGGTGAGAAATTGACTGACCAAGAGTTGCGTAATGCGGTGTATTGTGGGTCGTGGGTTACGGATGCGAAACGCCATTTTAGTAAAGCGAATTGTGCGGCATATAACCTTGCAAATAAATATCTTAATGGTGCGTGCAATCGTCAGGATTACCTTGAAACTGCGATTGATTGGATAAGTCGAAGTAAGATTGAGGAGTATATGAGCAAACACCAACATGATGCGAATGCAAACAAATTGTGGTTGGAATTTAGTAATATAATTAATTGGGTGAAAACAACTTTTCCTAAATATCGTAAAGAGATGAAAGGAATTGATTGGGGAACGATTTATTATAAATTTAAGGATGAGGTGTGGAATACAAACGAGCTTGAGGCAGAGATAACTCGTTTGATGCAAGATAGCGATGTGGGGAATAAGAAAGGTATTTATGAATATGTGCTAGACCATAACGAACGCCATTTGAATATACGTGCGTTTGACGATAATACTCGTCGTGAGATATATGAAAAGCAAGGGGGTATTTGTCCTTTGTGTGGTAAACATTTCGATATTGAGTTTATGGAAGCCGACCATATAACACCTTGGTCGCAAGGAGGTAGAACTGTGGCGGAGAATTGTCAGATGTTGTGTAGAGAATGTAATCGTCGGAAATCAGCAAAATGATATGGCGGTGTAAATTTGGAAGAGTTGGTTTATGGATAAAATGTTTCGACTTATTGTGGGTTGAAACATTTTTTTTATAAAAGATCAGATGCGTAACGAATACTGTTGTATTTGTTAAGTGGTGTTTTGGTGGATAAGAGATACTATTGTATTTGTTATTTTTTTTGTTGATTTGTTTTTTTTTGTTCGGTTTGTTGACCGATAGGACGGACGCACGATCCGTGCGTCCCTACATTTGGTTATTGAAATAATTTATTGTAATTGGGTGTTGTTTTAATGGAATATTTTTTGTAACTTTGCAATAAATACTTTGTTTGAATGAAAGATAATTTTATTCGTATTATTTTGCCTATAAGTGTGTAAGATGGCACCCAGATAGCACCCAGTCGGCACCCAGTTATTACCAAATGTTGAAAACATTGAAAAACTGATTGTTTTCTGTGCAGAAGCACGTTCATTTGGTGAGATGTTGGTTCATATGGAGCTTACTGATAGAACTAAATTTAGGAGAAAATATATTCATCCATTGTTGGAGATTGATATATTAGAACAGACTATACCAGATAAACCTAATAGTCGAAACCAAAAATACCGTCTTACAACAAAGGGGCTTGCTTTGAAAAATAGTCAAATAAATAAGTAATTTTACTAAAGGTTTGGCTTACTTTTTTAGTTGAAATTGTTGATTATTTAGGCTTTTTCTATTGTTTTTGCATAGTGAAAAAATTATTTTATAAATGAAGAGATATATTTCGCCAGATTTATTGCAAACAGCAGAGTTATTGCGTGATAGAGTGGTTGCTTTACGTCCTTTCCCAGAAGAGACTTTAAAATCGCTCAGAGAGTATTATCGTATCGGTTTGACTTATACGAGTAATGCCCTTGAAGGGAATAGTCTTACTGAATCAGAAACAAAGGTTGTAATAGAGGATTGATTGACGATTGAGGGTAAACCTCTACATGATGTTTATGAGGCTGTGGGTCATGCTCATGCTTATGATTATATTCATACACTTATAGCTAGTAAACCTTTGGAGGAATTGGATATATTGGAATTGCATCGTTTGTTCTATGAGAAGATTGATGTTGAAAAAGCTGGTCATTATCGTACAGTTCCGGTGTTTATTAGTGGTAGTAAATACGCTGTGTCGCCTGCTTCAAGAATAGAGAGCGATATGAAAAAGTTTGTGAAATGGTTTAATGATAATGAACATAAGTTGCCAACTCCTGAATTTGCTGCTCTTGCACATCAGAAATTTGTTTTTATACACCCCTTTATTGATGGTAATGGTCGTGTGGCACGACTTATACCTAATCTTGCCTTGATTAGAGGAGAATATACCATAGCTCTTATCCCTTCTGTTGTGCGATATGAATATGTGCAATCGCTTGAAATGTCGCACAAAACGCCAAGTGTATTTGTTGATTTTATAGCAGAACGCATTATTGAAACTCAGAAAGATTTACTTCGTTTGTTGGATGATGGCGGTGTAAATGGCGGTGTAAATGGCGGTGTAAGAGGTAAAAATGGCGGTGTAAATTTGGAAGAGTTGATATTAGATGTTATAGTGAAATATCCGGGCATGAATGCTCCGGCTATTGCTGAAATGCTACAAAAAAGTTTGAGAACTATACAGAGATATTTGAAATTACTTTCTGAAGCAGAAAAGATTGAGTTTAGAGGTGCTGCAAAAAATGGTGGATATTATGCGTTGAAATAATTTTGTCTCTATTTTAAGTTTATGGATGATATTGAATATACGTAATGTTGAGCTGGATGAATTAGTTGATTTTTTGTGTTGCAATATCGAAATATTTTTTGTAACTTTGCACTCCGTTCGAAAATGGGCTGCACCTTGGCATAATCGAAAATAAATTTTCGTTCTGCGCTCGGTTTGCTCCATTTTTGCACTTCATTTTGTGGGAGGTCCTTTTTGTAGATTTCGCCGCTTGTATGGTGGGGTCGGGGACAGCCTTTAACACACTAATTAAAACGAGTTGAAAGTTGAAAGTTGAAAGTTGAAAGTTTTTTTTGTTAAGTCGCTTTTTAGTTTGTTGACTGAATTTAAATTTTTATCGCTAAAAGCTTCAAAGAACTCTGTTTCAAATTTCAAATTTCACATTAAAAAATTATGATTAAAGTTACATTTCCTGACGGTTCAGTACGTGAGTACGCCGCTGGTAGCACTGCTTTTCAAATCGCTGAGTCGATTTCGCCTCGTTTAGCCAACGATATTTTGGCTGCGAGCGTGAATGGTGAAATTATTGAAATCAATCGTCCTATCACGGAAGATTGTAGCATTAAATTGCACAAATGGGATGATGCTGAGGCTAAACATGCCTTCTGGCATACGTCGGCTCACTTGATGGCTGAAGCTTTGCAAGAGTTGTATCCAGGTATTCAATTTGGTATTGGTCCTGCTATCGAAAGCGGATTCTACTATGATGTGATGCCTGCCGCTGGCACTGTTATTAAAGAATCGGATTTGGCTGCCATCGAAAAGAAAATGGCAGAACTTGTGGCTAAAAAAGAGCCTATCGTGCGTCAAGATATCTCGAAAGCTGATGCCTTGAAAATGTTTGAAGAACGTGGTGAAACGTTCAAATGTGAGTTGATTAACGACCTTGAAGATGGTACTATCACTCTTTATACTCAAGGTGCGTTTACTGACCTTTGTCGTGGTCCGCACTTGGTGAATACGGCTGAAATCAAGGCTGTGAAGTTGTTGAGCGTGGCAGGTGCTTACTGGCGTGGCGACGAAAAACGTCCACAAATGACACGTATCTATGGTATTTCGTTCCCTAAAAAGAAAATGTTGGACGAATATCTCGTGTTGATGGAAGAGGCTAAAAAACGCGACCACCGTAAGATTGGTAAAGAATTAGAGCTGTTCGCATTCTCAGAATCAGTAGGTAAAGGTTTGCCTTTGTGGTTGCCTAAAGGTACTGCTTTGCGTTTGCGCTTGGAAGACTTCTTGAAACGTATCCAAAAACGTTTTGGTTACCAACAAGTGATGACTCCACATATTGGTCAAAAAGAGTTGTGGGTGACTTCGGGTCACTATGCTAAATATGGTAAAGACTCGTTCCAACCAATCCATACTCCAGAGGAGGGCGAAGAATATTTGTTGAAACCTATGAACTGTCCGCACCACTGCGAAATATATAAGGTGACACCTCACTCATATAAAGACCTTCCATTGCGTTATGCTGAATTCGGTACTGTGTATCGTTATGAGCAAAGCGGTGAGTTGCATGGTTTGACACGTGTGCGCTCGTTTACACAAGACGATGCTCACATCTTCTGTCGTCCTGACCAATTGAAAGAGGAGTTCATGAAAGTGATGGACATCATCTTCATTATCTTCAAAGCGTTGAATTTCGAAAACTTCGAGGCTCAAATTTCGCTTCGTGACCCTAACAATAAAGAAAAATATATCGGTTCGGACGACGTATGGGAAAAAGCAGAGACTGCTATTATCGAAGCTTGCGAATATAAAGGCTTGAAAGCTAAAGTTGAGCTTGGCGAAGCTGCATTCTATGGTCCTAAACTCGACTTCATGGTGAAAGATGCTATCGGTCGTCGTTGGCAATTGGGTACAATCCAAGTGGACTACAACTTGCCTGAGCGTTTTGACCTTGTATATACTGGTGCAGACAACCAAAAACATCGTCCTGTGATGATTCACCGTGCGCCATTCGGTTCGATGGAACGTTTTGTGGCAGTGCTTATCGAGCATACAGGTGGTAAATTCCCATTGTGGTTGACTCCAGACCAAGCAGTAGTGCTTCCGATTTCTGAAAAATATAATGATTATGCGAAAGAAGTGGCTGAGAAATTGGCTCAATTTGATGTTCGTGCAATTGTTGACGACCGCAACGAGAAAATCGGACGTAAGATTCGTGATAACGAATTGAAACGTATTCCTTATCTCTTGATTGTTGGCGAAAACGAGATGAACGAAGGCAAAATCTCGGTGCGTAAACAAGGCGAAGGCGACCAAGGTGTGATGACACCAGACGAGTTTGCTACACTTGTGAACGATAAAATCAGAGAAATGATGAGTGAATTTTAATTTACTGTATAAATAATTGAAAAAAAGACTATGTAAGTGATTTGCATAGTCTTTTTTTTTTGTCTGTTGCGTTCATTTGCATGGTATTTGTAATGTAGTTGTTGTAATTATTAACTTTATATGAATAAGGAGAAACAAGTTATGAAAAAGTATGAATGTACAGTATGTCATTGGGTTTATGACCCACAAGTAGGCGACCCAGATAATGGTGTTGAGCCGGGTACGCCATTCGAACAAATTCCAGATGATTGGACTTGTCCGCTTTGTGGAGTTTCGAAAGAAGAGTTTGAGCCAGTAGAAGAGTAATTGTTGAGATTAAGGGGACTTCTATAAATTTTTCACCTTCGGTTTAAGACTTATAGTTCCACGCTTGATAAAACAATTAAAATTTTTCTATAGCTCTTTTAGAGGTTATTTTATAGATAGAAACCATAGTATTTGTGGTGTTTATATTTGATGGGATGGATAGGCAAAAAAATAGTTGAAAAAAAGTTGTGAATATTTTTGTTTATTCAGAAAAAAAGGTGTAAATTTGTAGCGTGAAATGTAGTATGGGTAAAGGCATGCTGTATTTCGTGAATAAAAATGTATAACACACACTTTTAATTCAAATTATAATACTATGGCAAAATTCAAAGGTGCAGTCGTTGTGGATACAGAACGCTGCAAAGGATGTGGCTTGTGCGTAGCAGCATGTCCATCTAAAGTTTTGGGATTAGCATCTCAGGTGAATGCCAAAGGTTACAACTATGCTGAAATGGTCACTGAAGACTGTGTTGGCTGTTGTTCTTGCGGTTATGTATGTCCTGATGCTTGTATTTCTGTTTATAAAGTAACCCTCTAAAAGTTGTCCAAAGGCTATGGAAGAAATTAAATTAATGAAAGGTAATGAGGCTTTCGCTCACGCTGCAGTGCGTAGCGGTTGCGATGGCTATTTTGGTTATCCTATTACCCCTCAATCTGAGGTTATGGAAACCCTACAAGAACTCAAACCTTGGGAAGAAACTGGTATGGTGGTTCTTCAAGCAGAGAGTGAAGTATCAGCAATTAACATGGTTTATGCAGGTGCTGCATGTGGTAAAAAAGTTATGACTTCGTCATCTTCACCAGGTGTATCTTTGAAACAAGAGGGTATCTCTTATATCGCTGCTGCTGAACTCCCATGTTTGATTCTCAACGTAATGCGTGGCGGTCCTGGTCTTGGTACAATCCAACCTTCACAAGCTGACTATTTCCAATCAGTTAAAGGTGGTGGTCACGGTGACTATCACATGATTGTTCTTGCTCCATCTACAGTACAAGAAATGGCTGACTTCGTAGACCTCGGCTATGAATTGGCATTCAAATATCGTAACCCTGTTTTGATGTTGTCTGACGGTGTTATCGGTCAAATGATGGAAAAAGTTGTATTGCCTCCTTACAAACCACGTCGTTCTATGGAAGAAGTTATCGCACAATGTCCATGGGCTACAACTGGTAAAGTAGGTCGCGACCACAACATCATCACTTCTTTGGCTCTTGAGTCAGAAGTAATGGAAGCAACTAACATCCGCCTCCAAGCTAAATATCGCGAAATCGAAGAAAACGAAGTTCGTTTCGAAGAATATATGCTCGACGATGCAGACTATGTATTCGTAGCATTCGGTTCTTCTGCTCGTATCTGTAAACAAGCTGTTGAATACGCTCGCGCAGAAGGTATCAAAGTTGGTGTATTGCGTCCAATCACATTGTTCCCATTCCCAACTAAAAAAATCCAAGAACTTGCAACTCGCGTGAAAGGTTTCATGTCAATCGAAATGAGTGCAGGTCAAATGGTAGAAGACGTTCGTCTTGCTGTTAATGGTTCTAAACCAGTAGGTTTCTACGGCCGTCAAGGTGGTATTATCCCTTCAGCAGAAGAAGCTCTTGAAGCCCTTAAAACACAAATTATTAAGTAAGAAATAGTCAACTGTCAACAGACAACAGTCAACAGTCAGCGGAGTTAAATCCGGATGGCGACTGTAGACCGTCGACTGTAGACTTTCGACTTTAATAATCTAATCAAGATGACAAAACAAGATATTATTAAACCCGAAAATTTGGTTTACGGCAAAACCAAAGTCTTGACTGACAATATCATGCACTATTGTCCGGGTTGTTCACATGGTGTTATCCACAAACTTATTGCCGAAGTAATCGAAGAAATGGGCATTCAAGAAAAAACTATCGGTATTGCTCCTGTAGGTTGCTCGGTATTCGCTTACAACTATTTCGACATCGATATGCAAGAAGCTGCTCACGGTCGTGCTCCTGCTTTGGCAACTGCTGTTAAACGTTTGATGCCAGACAAAGTGGTGTTCACATACCAAGGTGACGGTGACTTGGCTGCTATCGGTACTGCTGAAACTATTCACGCATGTAACCGTGGCGAAAATATCGTTATCTTCTTCGTTAACAACGGTATCTACGGTATGACAGGTGGTCAAATGGCTCCAACTACTCTCGAAGGTATGAAGACAGCTACTTGCCCTTATGGCCGTAACACAGATATGTATGGTTTCCCACTTCGTATTTCTGACCTCTTGAAAGAAATCGATGGTACTTGCTACGTAACTCGTCAATCAGTTCACAAAACAGCTAGCATCGTACGCGCTAAAAAAGCTATCCGTAAAGCATTCCAAAACTCAATCGACGGTAAAGGTACTTCTGTAGTAGAATTTGTATCTCACTGTAATACAAACTGGAAAATGACTCCAGTTCAATCAAATGCTTGGATGGAAGAGCACATGTTTGCTAAATATCCTCTTGGAGACTTGAAAGACACTCCAAAAAAACGTTTCGACGAAATTAATCATCTCTAAAAAAGTCAACAGTCGACAGACAACAGTCAACGGTCGGTAGACCGTAATATACTGTAGACTGTAGACTGTAGACCTAAAAAATTCTTAAAGTATGAAAAAAGAAATTATCATAGCTGGATTTGGTGGACAAGGTGTTCTTTCAATGGGTAAGATTCTTGCTTACGCAGGTCTTATGCAAGGTAAAGAGGTAACTTGGATGCCTGCTTATGGTCCAGAACAACGTGGTGGTACTGCCAACGTTACTGTCATCCTTTCTGATGATCCAATCGCATCTCCATTGTTGCAAAAATATGACATTGTTGTGGTTCTCAACCAACCTTCAATGGACAAATTCGAATCACGCGTTAAACCAGGCGGTATCTTGATTTTCGACCCTAATGGTATGACTCGTGAACCAGAACGTAAAGATATCAATGTATATCGTATCCCTGCAACTGATACAGCTGCTGCTCTTGGTCAAGCTAAAACATTCAATATGTTCGTACTCGGTGGTCTCTTGAAAGTAGATCCAGTAGTAGAACTTGACAAAGTTATGCTCGGCTTGAAAAAATCATTGCCAGAACGTCACCACAAACTCCTTCCTGCTAACGAAGCAGCTATGTTGAAAGGTGGTGAAATTATTGAGAAATTGTAATAAGTGAGTGGAATATAATGCCACGAATTGAATTATTTGCTATTTAGCAAATAAATAGTAAAAGGGTAGCAACATCAAATATATTTGAATGTTGTTACCCTTTTCGTTATTTTAAAAGACACGTAATAGTATTGTCTATATAATTTTTATTGGAGAGTAATAGAAAATAAAAAAATAGTCTACTTATTTAGGATAAGACATTTTATGTTGTGCGTTGGAACTTTGCAACTTTGTAAGTTGCAAAGTTCTTTTTTTTATTTGTTTGGGTTGTGAAATTGCTTGCTTCACTTTGCGAACTTTGTAAGTGATGGATGTGAAAATGGCTGTTTTCTTGCTTGCAGTTTGCTTGAGGGTTACTGTTGGGTAGGGTGGGAGATTGTTTATTGAGAGGGATGTGTTAAAGTTAGTTAAAAGTGATGTTGTTGATTTTCTTTGACAAAAGTTGTCAAATTTAGGTTGTAATTTTGCAGCGTGAAATGAGAAATATGGAGAGAAGTGAATTTGTATTTAATTTTTGAATAAAAGTTGTTATATTATATATATGTTTTACTTAAAAACTATTTAATTATGGGAAGACGAATGAAAAAATCATTTGAAGAGTTTGTTGCGTATGATGCGACTAAAAATTTTGTTGATAATCTTGAATATTTGATTGAAGCAGCAGAAGATTGCGAATTGAAGGATTCGTTTGTGGCTCAATATCGTGAGTATATTGATGCTGTGCGTGACTTGCTTAAATTAACCGAGCAAGAGGTGCTTATGTTGTGTCCATTTTTGAAAAAATCGGATAGGTCGTTTGATATTGGGGATATTGCAAGTTTTTATGATTGTTCGACGATGAGAATAATGCGTTATGCATCGGCTTTGAAATCATTGTTGAAGAAAAGGTATATTGAAAAATCAATTCGTCATGGCCATGATGAGTTTAAGCTTACGTATAAAGCACTTGAGGCGATTAGTGAAGGTAGATGTTTGGAAGATGTCGAATCAGAAAAGTTGACTCCGATGACATTTATGAAGACATTGGACGGTTTGTTTGAAGCAAAAAGGCGAGATAATATTGATGAGGAGATGCTGACGGATGAATTGTTGGCTCTTTTGCGCGAAAATAGTGACTTTAATATTTCGCAAAGAGTGCTTGGTATGTCATTGTCGAATGATTCGAAAGTGATTTTGATGTATTTTTGTAAAGAAGCGGTGTGGGAAAATAATATGGAAATAGATGATGATGATTTGAAGAATTTGCTTGATTCGCACGGATTGTTTGTTTATCGCGAAATAGTGGCAGGTAGTCATGAATTGGTGGAAAAGGGGTTGATTGAAGTTAAGACCAATGAAGGAATGTTTGGTCCTTCGGATAATTTGATTTTGACTGAAACGGCTCAGGTTGATTTATTGAAAATAGATTTTAATTTTGTGCAAAAACGAAATAATAAGATGTTTCATAATGTGGTGAAAGGAGATTCGATCAAGATGAAAGAATTATTTTTTGGTGAGAAGAATAGGGCTTCGCTTGCGACATTGAAGGAGTTGTTGGATGAAAAGAAATTGATGGAGATATGTGAGCAATTGAAAAATAAGGGTTGGGGATTAGGCTTTACTTGCTTGTTTTATGGAGCGCCAGGTACGGGTAAAACAGAATCGGTGTTGCAAATAGCGAGAGCATCGGGTCGTGATATTATGCAAGTGGATATTTCGTCGGCGAGAAATAAGTGGTATGGTGAGACCGAAAAGCAGATTAAGAAGATATTTGCGGACTATAAAGATTTAGTGAAGCAGAGTAAAAAGACTCCGATATTGTTATTTAATGAGGCAGATGCGATATTGTCGGTGCGTAGTGAGTTGGGGTTGGATAGTTCATCAATAAGCAAAACAGAAAATGTAATTCAGAATATTTTGTTGCAAGAGATGGAGACTTTTGATGGTATATTGATTGCTACAACAAACTTGACAAATAATTTGGATGCCGCATTTGAACGTAGATTTTTGTATAAAATAAAGTTTGAAAAACCTGATATTGAGGCGAAAGGGGAAATTTGGCGTTCGTTGATGCCGGCATTAACAAAGGATGAAGCGAAAATGCTTGCTTCGGAATTTGATTTCAGTGGTGGTGAAATATCGAATATTGCACGTAAGTGTTTTATCAATGAATTGTTGTTTAATGATGCGACGACTTTGGAGCAAATTAAGGAAGTGTGTGGTCAAGAAAAATTGACTAAACGTGTGAGAATTGGTTTTTGATTGCTGTATTTTTAGGAAAAGACAAAGGAAATACAAAAATATGTGGGGTTGCAAAGTTTACAAAGTTGATTAATGTGTTGATAGTGTCTTATCCTAAAATAAGTAGACAGATTTAATCACAATTAAAAAAGTCTACATTATGGTAAGAAAGACAAAATTCAATCGTGAAATGCGAGTTCGTATTGTTAAAGAATACGAAGAGAGCAATTTAACAGGTGAAGAA
>JAFYSF010000038.1 GCA_017559505.1 Paludibacteraceae bacterium
GAATATTCCTCATTTTGAGGCTACGACTAACTATATCGATGTTATGCTACAAGTGAAGTTGGGCGAGGGGTTTGTGGATAGTAGGATGCTGTGCGTGAGCGATGCGTTCTTCGATGTGTTGGACTTTGGGGTAGTGAGTGGTGATGTGAAGCGCGTGTTGTCGGATGAGGGGCTTGCGAATAATGAGGTGATGATTTCGGAGCGTTTGGCAATTAAGTTGTTTGGTGGAGAGGGAGATTGTGTGGGGAAGGAGTTGACAATGACAGACGGAAGAATATATCAGATTGCAGGTGTGTTTAGAACTCCGCCTGTGAATAATCCGTTGGGTGAGTTTGATGTGATTAGATACTTGAGATATGACCCAGCGAAGGCTAATTGGCAGGGAAATGATAGTTATCCGACGTTTGTGAAGTTGCGTGAAGGCGTTACGGCTGAGGAAGTTGAGGAGAGTATAAGAGCGTTTATAGATGGTCATGAGTTCTTTAGTCGTTTGGCAGAGGTTTGGCAAGCAGAATGGTTTTTGGTTGCGATAGAGGATGCGTATTACGTGGATAATTCGATACGTAAGTCGCAGATTATCTACGGAATATTGGCAGTGTTGGCATTGCTCGTGGCGACGTTCAACTATGTGTTGTTGACACTATCGTCGTTGGTGTCGAGGAGTAAGACCATAGCGATGTTGCGCTGCAATGGGGCTTCGAGGTGGGATGTGTTCCGTATGTTACTGGCAGAGACATTGATAATGATAGTGGCGGCAGTAGGTGTGGCAGTGGTGATTATCGTGTGTGGGCGTCAAGAGTTGTATGAGTGGTTGGGCTATAGAGTAGCAGATTTGTTTGCAATAGAGAGAATTTGGATACCCGCGTTGGTGTGCGTAGTGGCGTTTCTCGTGGCAGGTTTGATACCAGCAGTGTTGTATTCGCAAGTGAATTTGAATTGGGCATTCAGACACGGAAGCGATAATAGAACGTGGTGGAAGAGAGTGTTGCTATTCGTGCAAGTGGCATGCACGACAGGCGTTGTGTGCTTCCTATTGACCACGACACAACAATCGGACTACATAATGAAGGCAGATTTGGGGTATGTGTATGATAGAATAGTAACAATGACCCATCCCGGCACAGAGTCGGAGCAATCGGCAATGGCAGATGAGATTGGCAGATTGCCATTCGTGGAGAGCGTGGCGTATTCGGGGCAATATCCAGTTTGGGGGTATTGGGGCAATCCTGTTGTAGATAGAGAAAAACAAGAGATATTGTTTTCTTGCCGATTTGAATACTTTGATGAAAAATATATTGAAACAATGGGGATGGAGATTGTAGCTGGGCGGAATTTTACGGAGCAAGATGTATTGACGAATACGATTGTGAATGAGGAGTTTGTGCGCAAGCATGGTTGGACTGTAGAGACCGCAGTTGGAAAGACTTATTGGCAGAATGGATGTAGCCGTGAGGTTATAGGCGTAGTGAGAGATTTCAGTCAAGCAGGCGGATTTGTGTTGCCATTGGCAGTGTATCGTATGGCAGCATTGTATAAGTATAGCACAGAAAATTCGTTGCAATTGAATGTGCGCTTGACAGAGTTGACTGCGGAAAACATAGCGAAATTGGATGAGGTGATAAAGGCGAACTATCACTCGAAATGGGAGTATCAGCTTGTGCCATACGTAGATAGAGTAAAAAATAGATTTGTTTATAGAGAGACGATGAGAAATAATGTGTTTATCGTGTCGCTCGTGACATTGTTTATTTCGCTTATAGGGCTTATAGGTTATCTTGGAAATGAAATGGCTCGTCGTAGAAAAGAAATTGCTATTCGAAAAGTAAATGGCGCAACAACGATGCAGATATTAAATCTTTTGAGTTTTAATCTTTTGTGGGTGATTTTGCCTGCGATAGTAGTAGGAGTTATGGGTGCAATATGGGGAGGTATGAAATATATTGATTTATTGGAGACATTGTGTGAACCATTAAGGTGGTGGATATTTGCATTAGGCGCAGTGATAGTGCTTGCGGTAGTGTATGTAATACTTGTATTTCGCACTTGGCGCACGGCTAAGGCTAATCCTATAGATATGATAAAAGAGGAGTGAAGAATAGATGAATTTTTAGACAGAATGACATAAAGACATAATTTTTTTCATTTTTGTATACGCCTTGCTACACCTACGGTGTATCTCGGCAGAAGAATGACAGACCATTCGGAATTTGATATTAAATTAACAATTAAATAATTACAACTATGATTACAGTAAACAATCTCAGCAAAGTATTTCGTACCGAAGAAATCGAAACAACAGCACTCAACAGTGTCTCATTCACTATCAATCAAGGCGAATTTGTAGCCATTATGGGTCCCTCTGGTTGTGGCAAATCCACTTTACTTAATGTCCTCGGTTTGCTCGATAATCCAACTGGCGGTAGTTATCAACTCCTTGACACCGAAATGGCGCAACTCCGCGAAAAAGACCGTACTAAGTTCCGTAAGGGCAACATTGGCTTTGTCTTCCAATCGTTCAACCTTATCGACGAACTCAATGTGTATGAAAATGTCGAATTGCCATTGAAATATCTCAATATCTCTGCTTCTGAGCGCAAACGCCGTGTAACCGAAATGCTCAAACGCATGAATATCAGCCATCGTGCGCAACACTATCCGCAACAACTCTCTGGTGGTCAACAACAACGTGTCGCTATTGCCCGCGCCGTAGTTGCCAATCCTAAACTCATTCTTGCCGATGAGCCTACTGGTAATCTCGACTCTCGCAATGGCAAAGAGGTGATGGACCTCCTCTGCGAACTTAACAAAGAGGGTACAACTATCGTTATGGTAACTCACTCACAAAAAGATGCGTCTATTGCGCAACGTATTATCAACCTCTTCGATGGCGAAATAGTAGCCGATGTCCGCAACGAATTATAAACCTCTAAAACTTATTTTAGTGTGAGTGTTAATTCTCAACTCTCAATTCTCAACTTAATTCGTATGAAGTTCTCAAAATTATTAAATATCCTCGGTATGACCGTAGCCTTTGCGGCTCTCTACATTATACTCGTTCAGGTTCACTACGACCTCACCTACAACCGCTCTATCAAAGATTCTGAGCGTGTCTATCTCATGACCATACCAAAATATGGCAGCGACAAATTGCAGTCGTTTCTCAATCGTCCTCATGCTGAACTCTTATTGGAAGAAAATCCTTATGTCGAGGCGTATGCAGTAGCTCAATTAGATAATACAAGTAAAAATTATGTGGTTGTGGGCGAGGGCAATAATGCTTTAACTCACACTGCCAATGTAACACAAATGACCTCTAAATCCTTCGATGTATTTGGCATAAACATTCTCGTTGGTTCTGTCGCAAACATAGCAGCCGACAATTATGTTGCTATTAGCGAGCAGGCAGCCAAGCGTTTAGGCGTTGGTGTCGATAGTGTGATTAGTATCGAAAGTTGGGGTGGAATGTATTCATTCACAATATGTGCTATCTATGAAGACCTTCCTGTTGCCAGCGACCTTCAAAATATAGAAATTATTCGTTGCAACCAACTCGAAACGCAAGACCTTTATAGCACAAGCAATTGGTCATATTGCTATTTCGTTAAGTTAAATTCCTCTGACGATAAAGCCCTTTTTGAAGAGATGGTTACTGCTCGCTTCATTGAGGCATCGAGCGAACAAATAGCCCATTATCGCAGTATGGACTATGGCGATTCAACGCTCAATGCGCAATTAGCAAAAATGGAGGCTTTCCTTGATGACCTTTATTGTCCATTAGTGTCAATACGAGATTTATATTATTTTGATAAGTTGGAATTTCAAACAGGGCAAGCAACAGGGAACAAAACTTCTACAATAACACTACTTTTGGTGGCAATACTTATCGTGATAATCTCACTTATCAACTTTGTCAACTTCTTCTTTGCTCAAGTGCCAATGCGTATTCGTTCTGTGAATACACGCAAAATTCTCGGTAGTTCGCGCTTTGCGTTGGTCGGACGGTTCTTGTTTGAGTCTGTTGTATTGGTCCTTATCTCTTTGGTCTTAGCTGCTGCCGTTGTCAAACTATTCCAATCTTCTGAATATGCCCATTTTATTTCATGTAAGTTAGATTTCTCACAAAATTTCATTGTCGTAACGCTTACTGCCGTAGTTTCTATATTGATGACCTTGGTTGCTGGCTTATATCCTGCTCTGTATGCAACATCTTTCTCTCCTGCTTTTGCAATTAAGGGGTCATTCAGTATGACTCAAAAAGGCAAAACTTTGCGCTATGCTCTGATTGGTTTGCAATTTGTAGTCTCAATAGCATTTATTATTTGCGCCATTTTCCTCAAATTGCAACATTCTTATATGATGAATTTCGATATGGGCTTTGACAAAGAGTGTTTAATTACTGCCAATATCCCTCTTAATAGTATCAATGAGCGTGATGTTTTCAATAGCGAGTTGCTCAATAATCCAAATATCAAGGCTATTGCTTGGTCGCAAGGTCCTATGGTTACTGATTTTCGTATGGAGTGGGGACGTTGGCATAATGGCGAGAATATGTCTATCACGGTTTTGCCTGTTTCATGGAATTTCTTGCAGGTGATGGGTATAGAGGTTGTGGAAGGTCGCGATTTCCTCCCTTCTGATGAAAAAGGTGATGGCGCAATTATTCTTAACGAATATGCCAAAAAGAAATATAATCTCACGCTTGATGAGCAAATCGCCTGGAATGGTAAACCTCATCCTACTACAGGTTTCTGCCGTGATTTCCACTATTTGCCATTGCAATCCGAAAGTCAAGCGTTTGCTTTCTATATTTATGATGTTGAGCTTCAAAATAGATACTACACTACGCCTCACATCACTGTGCGTACTATCGATAATGCTGATATTAAAGCCGTATTTGATGCAATCCGCTCTACTACCGACAAGATTTTGCCTGATTATGGAGGTCAAAAGGTGAAGATTAATTTCTTCGACGAGGAGTTGGGCGAAAACTATCAAAAAGAGCAGAAACTCACTACTACCATATCTCTATTTACTCTATTGGCTATTATCATTTCGCTGATGGGCGTGCTTGGATTGGTGTTGTTTGAAACACAATATCGCCGTAAGGAGATTGGCATTCGTCGTGTCAATGGTGCTACTATTGGTGAAATATTGTTGATGTTCAATCACAAATTCTTTATACTTGTCTTAATCTGTTTCTGCATCGCAGCACCAATTAGTTATTTTATTACCGACTACTATTATAGCACTTTTGCCTATCGTGCACCTATTCATTGGTGGGTGTTCCTCCTTGCCTTTGTTGCGGTATCTCTCATCACCGCCATAGTCGTAACCATCGCCAGCTTCCATTCCGCATCCACCAACCCAATCAAATCTTTAAAAACTGAATAATGAGCATATGAAATTTGTTTTATTTGTGAAAATTGCATAAAAGTTGCATTTTTTTGAAATGAAATTTGCTTAAATCGTTTTTTATTTGTACTTTTGCAGAAAATTTACTAAAGGGAGATACTAATTATGATACAAGAAATTAAAATCAAGAATTTTCGTTCGTTTAAGGATGAAGTTGTTTTTAGTTTTGAAGCTTCAAATGATAAGTTCGCAGAAAGCAGTCAAGTAGTACAAATAAATGAGAATACAAGATTATTGCGTTTTGCGGTTATTTATGGTTATAATGCTTCAGGGAAATCGAATTTGTTAAAAGTTTTTGATTTTTTATCAGATTTTTGGTTTGCAGAATCTGGAGATGTAGATAAAAAGATAGAAGTAGAACCATTTAAGTTGGATGCGCATTCTCCAAAAGATCATTCTTTCTTTGAGTTAACGTTCTTTGTAGAAAATATCAAATATAATTATTTATTGGAACTTGATAAAACGCAAGTATATTATGAAAAACTTTCATATTACAAGAGTACTCAACCTACTTGTTTGTTTGAAAGAAGGTTGGAGAATAACCAATCTGATATTAAATTTGGTTCTGCAGTAAAAATAAGTAACGTGGCCAAAGAGAGGATTATTTTACTTTGTCTAAAGAATATATCATTTTTTGCAGCACGTAAACAAGTTAATGTGAGTCTTCCATTGATTGATGAAGCAAAAGATATGATGCGACAAAAAATAATGCCAATTATAACACCATCAACAGAACTGTTAGGGTATGCTCAAAGCAAAGCATCTAAAGATAAGGATCTTGTGAGTTATATTGTTAATTTTCTTCATGAGGCTGATTTTAATATTACAGATATAAAGACAGAAATAGTAGGAAAAACTATTCCTGAAGATTTGATGAATATGTTATTACAGGTAAGTTCGGTTCCTACAGAAATTAAAGAAAAAGTTAAAACAGAAAGATCAATTAAATTATTTGAGACTCGCTTTGAACATACCGTTACAAATGAAAGAGGAGTTGAAAAATATCACTTAGATCCTAATAACGATGAGGAATCAAGAGGTACAATTCAAACTTTTGGAATAGAAACTGCTTTATATTTTGCATTACAAAAAAATGCTTTTTTACCTATAGATGAAATAGAGTCATCTTTGCATTCTAAATTATTAGAAAAAATTATTTTTGAATATTTAAAAACCGAATCAAAATCACAAATTATAGTTACAACTCATAATGATGGCTTATTAGATTTGATTGATGATTTGATACGAAAAGATTCTGTATGGTTTACTGAAAAGGATAAATCTGGAGTTACAGATTTATATAAATTAACGGATTTTAGGGGGGTTAATCGTTTGTCTTCAATTAGGGAAGCTTATCGTAATAAACGCTTTGGCGCAACGATGAAATAATTATGAGAAAGAGAGTTTTAGCTGAAAATAGTGAACCTAAAAAATATTTTGAGGAGGTGTCTATTCCTTCTGGACAAGAGGATGATGGTAAACGAGATATTGGTCCTTTATATCCCTTTCTTATCTGTGGAGGTAAAAATACAGAACGATGGTATTTTGTTCATATTAATGATATTACAGATTATAAATTTAATATTGAACCAAAGTATTTTGGATACGATCAAACTATACAGATGAGTTTCCTGATAAGATTAGTAAAATCTTAAAAAGTAATGCAGGTGCAAAAGTTTTTTGTGTATTTGATTGGGATACGATATATGGGGAGAAATCAAAAATAAAAAAACATGAAGATTTTGAAAGATTATTTAAAACTGAAATTGCAAATGGAGATGTTGTGATATGTCAGAGTATGCCGTGTATCGAATATTGGTTTCTATTACACTTTAAAAATGATACTACTTTGTACAAAACGTATTCTAAAGTCTCAAATAAATTGCCTAAAGAGTTTAAAGATTGTTTTTCAGATCCTAAAATAAAACTAAAGAAACTTTTGAAACAAGAGAAATATTTAAAGGATTCATTATGGGTTCGGAAACTTTGTTCTGATGGGAAATTAGATTTGGCGATTGAACGTGCAGAAAATAATATTGTTATTGCATTATTGAACAGTGATTTAGATAACCAATCTTACACATACATTTATAAAATATTCAAATGATACTATTTGCTTTGAGTAAACAACGACCGCTTTCATTATTATGCGGTCGTTGATGTTTAAATACTTAAAATAAGTAAATTCAAAGACAAAATGTTATGAATATATTAATTATTGGTGCTACTTCTGGCATAGGAAAAGAATTGTTGAATCAATATGTTGTAAATGGACATTCTGTAATTGCATGTGGCAGGAGGGAGAATGTTTTGAATGAATTATCAAAACAAAATGCCTCTGTTACAGGAGTACAATTAGATATTTGTGACATTGATTCTACCACCCAAACTATTTGTGGATTGTTTGCTCAGATGAGGATAGATATTGCTATTGTTGCTGCAGGTATTGGTGAATTGAATCCTACTTTAGATAATACGATAGAGTTAAATACGTTACAAACTAATGTTGTTGCTTGGACTAATTGTGTTGACTTGTTATATAAGGCTTTTCAAAAGCAAGGGTTTGGGCATTTAGTTTTAATTACATCAGTTGGAGGTTTACGAGGCGAACCTGTAGCACCTGCATATTCTGCATCTAAGGCATATCAAATGAATTACGCAGAGGCACTTAAGAAGAAAGCTTTTAAAAATTTACCATCTCTTACGATTACGGAAATTCGTCCTGGCTTAGTAGATACGGCAATGGCAAAAGGGGATGGTTTGTTTTGGGTAATGCCAACAAGTATTGTTGTAAAGCAAATTCTTCGTGCGATAAATAAAAAACAAGCAACATGTGTTATAACTAAACGCTGGCGAATCGTACATTTTATTATGCGCCATATTCCTTGGGGATTATATAAACGAATATAGTACAACTGAGTTATAAACAAAGGATTATCATTGTTAGACTGATGAAAAAACAAATTTACTTTTTAATTTCAATTTTGCTTACTATTGCGGTAACTGTAAATGGGCAAGAATCAAAGAAAGAGAGAACTATATCATTAGGGTTAAAGGACTATGAGGGTGCTGTATATGAAGTGGAAAATAATTATGCCGGATTTTCCTCAAAAACGAGTTCTCCCGTCAAACTTGAAGAATATATAAAACTAAAAGAGAAACTTTATAAAGATATCTTAAATGGAAGAGAAGGTGCTGATGCTGTTGGTGAACTTTATGCTTGGTTTGGCGATTATCATTTAAGAACAGCATTGGCGGAGCACGATAAATATAGAAAGACGCGAAAAGAATATGTTAGTACAATTAAAGGAATGCGTGAATATAATCCATTGCCTATAGCTCAAAAAGTTGATAGTGAAACATTTTTGATACGTTTTCCCTCTTGCGAGGGCTATTATCCTTCATTTGAATGGGTAAATAAATCTATAGAGGCATACAAGGAATCACAGTGTAAATATTTGATTATAGATATCCGAGGTAATGGTGGAGGGCAAGATACATATTACAAACCTTATCAAAAACTTCTTTACGATAGGGAATTTTTGTTGAAAGGGGTTGAGATACGTAACTCCAAAGATAATATAATCTATCTAAAAACTCAGGTGGAACGTTTGCCATGGTTACAAGAAGTTGTAGATAAAGCAGAGAACTCTAATGATGATTTTATTCCTCTAGTTGAAGATTATATCATAAAATATGATACAATTAATACCTTCCCTATTAAAGCGGCCATAATTATTGATAGTAATGTTGCTAGTTCGGGCGAACAGATGATTTTAGATATAAAGGGATGCAGTTCACGTACAATTATATATGGAAAGGGTAACACATTGGGATGTCTTGATTATTCAAATATCCGTAGGGTAGATATGAAAGGATGTGGAATTACAACTTATGTTCCAATGACACGTTCTTCTCGCTTACCTAATAATGGTATTGATGGAATAGGAATAGCTCCAGATATACGTATATCTATTCCATTACCTAAAATTTTAACGGATAATATAGATGAATGGGTGCTATGGGTTGCAGAGCATATGAAAAAAGAGTAGAAAGTAAATGTGGATTTTATTAATTGTTTTTTATTTTGTAGATTTACTGTAAATCTCAAAAACGTGTATTGAAAGGTATTTATTATGACAAAAGCTAAAATATTAGTAGTTGATGATAATGCAGGTATACGTTCTGCGTTGAATGTCTTGTTGAAACGTCATTTTGCTGAGGTGGAGTTGATTGCTTCGCCCAAACAGTTGCGTTCTACTGTGTTGACTTTCAAGCCTGATGTTGTTTTGCTTGATATGAATTTCTATACCGATATCAACACTGGCAACGAGGGGCTTTTCTGTTTGTCTGAAATAAAGCGTTATGCTCCGTATGTAGAGGTGGTACTTTTTACTGCTTATGCTGATATACAGCTTGCTGTCGAGGGTATGAAACGTGGTGCGTTTGATTTTGTGGTTAAGCCTTGGGATAATGAGCGTCTTATCGAAATTCTAAAATCTGCTTATAAGCGTAAAAAGAGTGAAACTCCTCGTAAGCAATCAACTTCTTCAACCGAAATGTTTTGGGGTGAGGGTGATGCTATGTGCTCTATACGTCGCAATGTCGAGCGTTTTGCCCCAACCGATGCAACTATTCTGATAACTGGCGAGAATGGTACTGGCAAGGATGTTTTGGCTAATGAAATTCATCGTCTTTCCGACCGTGCCATGCATCCTATGGTCTGTGTTGATGCTGGTGCTATTACTGAAACTCTTTTCGAAAGCGAACTTTTCGGTCATGTCAAAGGTGCTTTCACCGATGCGCATGCCGACAAAGTGGGTAAGTTTGAAGAAGCCAATGGTGGCACTCTTTTCCTTGATGAGATAGGCAATATTCCTTTGCACCTGCAAGCTAAACTTTTGCGTGTATTGCAAAATCGTGCTGTAACTCGTGTGGGCGATACAAAAGAGCGACCAATTGACATTCGTCTTATTTGTGCTACTAACAAAAATATTCCGCAAATGGTGCAAGAGGGTATATTCCGTGAAGATTTGTTTTATCGTATAAATACACTTCATGTTCAACTTCCTCCTCTCCGTCAGCGTACGGATGAAATAGTGCCTTTGGCTGAACGATTTGTAAAATTATATGCCGAGAAATATCATCGTGCGGTTACTACAATTTCCTCTGAAGCGGCAAAAGTTCTGTTAGCGCATACTTGGAGCGGTAATATTCGTGAATTACAAAATTCTATCGAAAAGGCTGTTATATTGTCTGAGGGTGCAGAATTATTACCATCTGATATTCAATTACAAACCGCTTGTTCTCCGTTTTGTATAAAGAATGAGGGTTCTGAATCTCTCGAAACTCTCGAAATGGCAGAGGAGCGAATTGTGCGTGCTGCAATGGATAAATACGAGGGTAATCTCTCGCTTGTAGCAAAGTCGCTTAATATCAGTCGTCCAACGCTTTATGCTAAACTGAAAAAATATAATATATAGAGTGGTATGAGCATAACAAACGTGATATTTACTTGCATTATTGTAGCAATTATTGTGGCGGTAGTTGTTGGTGCAGTTGTGTATAGCAAGATGCGACGTAAGGTTGATTATATGCTTGATGCGCTCGAAGATAAAGAGTTGAATTTCAGATTTAATGAGCAGGTGTTGGTTGGGCGTGGTTTTAATAAAACTCTGAATAGGTTGCGCACTATTTTCGATAAAGAACGACATGAAATTAGTGAACAAGAGCGATATTATGGGCAGATGCTTGACCATGTGCAGACGGGGGTTATGGTGGTTGATGATGGTATGGTTTTATATTGCAATAAAATGGCATCCCTATTGCTCGGATTTTCTAAAATTAGTCATATCAGACAATTATCTAATATATCGGTTGAATTATATAATGCTTTTCGTGACGTCTTGCCTGATAATGAGCAGAGAGTAAGTTTTTATACTGAGCGTGGAGAATTGCGTTTGGCGGTTATTGCGTCTGAAACTGAAATTCATGGTAAACGAATGAAAATCATTGCTTTCAATGATATTAGCAATGATATGGCTGAAAATGAGGAGTTGGCTTGGTCAAGATTGATTCGTGTGTTGACTCACGAAATAATGAACACCGTAACGCCTATTGCCTCTTTGAGTGAAACTTTGTCTGCCGATATTACTTCTCCTGATTTACAGAGTGGTTTGGAAACTATCGCATCATCGTCGAGAGGATTGATAAGGTTTGTCGATAATTATCGCACTCTAACTCGTGTGGCGGCTCCTATAAAGCGAGCTTTTATGCTTAAAGAATTAGTAGAGCGCGTAATAAGTCTTGTAGGTCAGCAAATTGAAGATACTAATGTCGTTTGTCGTTATATTGAAAAATCTGATGATATATTGCTTTATGCCGATGAAAATCAAATCACACAAATATTTATCAATTTGATTAGGAATGCAATTCAAGCTGGAGCAACAAAGGTTGATATAGTCGGCGAAATCGAAACTTTCGATGCTGTGCGTGTTGATGTTATAAACAATGGCACACCTATAAGTCGCGAAAGTCAGTCTCAGATTTTTATTCCGTTTTTCTCTACCAAGCAAGATGGCACAGGCATTGGTCTTAGTCTTTCACGACAAATCATGCGTTTGTACAATGGATCTATCCGCCTCACTCGCAGTGATGAGAAGCAAACTGTTTTTACCTTAATTTTTAAGTAATATGAAAAGAGCTATTATTATAGGAGCAACATCTGGTTTAGGGCGAGAAATAGCACTCAATTTGCTTCACACTGGTTGGCTAGTGGGAATCGCTGGTCGTCGTGAGGATTTATTGAAGGAGATAGCCCTCAGTTCAGAGTTCGAAGGAAGAGTAGAGTATGAACGAATAGATGTTACTACTGCAGATGCAATAGATGCAGTAGAACGTTTGGTTTCAAAACTTGGCGACATTGACCTTTTTGTTAATGTATCAGGTGTAGGTTTTCAAAATCCAACTCTCGACCCATCTATTGAGAAGAAAACTTTTGATGTGAACGGGTATGGGTTTATGCGTATGGTAGATTGGGCTTACAATTATTTTAAGGGCAAGAAGCGCAAGGGGCAGATTGCTATTGTCTCGTCGATTGCAGGCACTAAACCATTAGGTACTGCTGCGGCTTATTCGGCTACGAAACGTATGCAGTCACACTATTTGACGGCTTTATCTCAGTTAGCACGTATGGATGCTGTAGATATTCAGTTTACTGATATTCGTCCGGGTTTTGCAGCTACTGATATTTTGAATCCTAATAAACATTATCCGATGATGATGACGAAGGAGTATGCTGGCTATTTGGCTACACGGGCGATATTGCAGAAAAAGCGTGTAGCGATTATTGATTGGAAATTTGCGCTGTTGACTTTCTTTTGGTCGCTAATCCCACGTTGCGTGTGGGAAAGGTTGACTTTTGTGAAGAATTAAGAGTAAAATCTCATAAATATAGTTAAATAATGTTAAATGGGGGGGGGTAGTTGTAGTCTGGGAATTTTGTTGTAACTTTGCGGCGTGATGGTTTTGATGGGTGTCAGTCTTCTTCGGTGAAGGTTGCTTGAAGGTATGGTTGTCCTATGAAGAGGTATAGGAAAATGTAGGGTGATTTTATTTGTTTAGGGGTGAGAGTATGTAGGGTTTATAGTTTTTTTAATTTGGAATATTATGGAAAAGAAATTGACTAAATCGAGTAACAAAATGTTGTCGGGCGTGCTTTCTGGTATCGCTGAATATTTGGGTTTGGACCCAACAGTTGTGCGTGTTGCATATTTGTTTTTGACGTTATTTACTGCTTTTGCTGGTCTTTTAGTATATCTTTTGTTGATATTAGTTATGCCTGACCCTCAAAACTAAATTTTGTTAAGTGTCTAACATCGGAGTATAATGATTAAACTGAAAAATATACATAAAACCTACTATTCGGCGAGTCCGTTGCACGTGTTGAAGGGTATTGATTTAGAAATCAGTCAAGGTGATTTTGTCTCTATTATGGGTGCTTCGGGGTCGGGTAAGTCTACTTTGCTCAATATTCTTGGGGTGTTAGATACTTACGATGAGGGCGAGTATTTGCTTGATGGACAACTGATAAAAGACCTCTCGGAACGTGAGGCGGCCCATTTGCGTAATCGCACTATTGGGTTTGTGTTTCAGAGTTTTAATTTGTTGAATTTCAAAACGGCATTGGAGAATGTTGCTCTGCCTCTTTATTATCAAGGAGTGCCACGTAAGCGACGTAATGCCATTGCCCTTGAGTATCTCGACCGCATGGGGCTAAAAGAGTGGGCTGATCATTTGCCTAATCAACTTTCGGGAGGGCAAAAGCAACGTGTGGCTATTGCTCGTGCGCTGATAGCCAAACCTCGCATTATACTTGCCGATGAACCAACAGGAGCTTTAGACTCTCGTACATCGCAGGAGGTTATTGACCTTTTGCGTGAAGTGTCGCATACTGAGGGTATTACGATGATTGTTGTTACTCATGCTCAAGAGGTTGCCGAACAAACCGACCGAATTATTCGTATAAAAGACGGAGTTATTGATGTTTGATATTTTCTCTGAAATATTAGTTGTTCTCAGGCAGAATCGTATGCGTACACTCCTTACTGGTTTTGCCATTGCGTGGGGTATATTCATGCTTGTGGCACTTTTGGCTGTGGGCAATGGGTTTAGCAATGCTATGTTTGCGAATATGAGTTATATGTCGCAAAACACGATTTCGCTTTATTCAGGCTATACATCTATGCCATATCAGGGGTTGAAGAAAGGGCGTCAAATCCGATTTTCTATGGCAGATTGCGAGTGGATGAGTAAGCATCTCGAAGGTTGCGTTGCAATATCGCCAATATTTAATCTTTGGAGTGGCTCGATAGCCTCTAATACATTGCAACTCAATGCCAATATAACAGGTGTGAATGAGATATATAGTGATTTGCGAGTGATGGATATTCTATATGGGCGATTTATAAATCTTGTAGATATGCGTGAACGACGCAAAGTGGCTGTAATTGACGAGACATCAGCGCGCAAACTCTTTGGCGATGCCGAATCATCGATAGGTAAAATGGTAAAACTCACTAACGGTATCACATTCCAACTAATAGGTGTAGTCGAAGCTGGTTATGAAAATTCGCAACCATCGGTTTATATTCCACTCTCTACTGCTAATGTCATCTACAATCCTTCGGGCTATATTTCAGATGTGTCGTACATATTAGAAGGAGTTGAAACTTTAGCTGAAGCTACGGCTTATGACGAACGTTTGCGTGCACAATTGGCAAACTATTTCCGATTCGACCCTGCCGATCGTAATGCTATTTGGATTGCCAATCGTATAGAAAATTATGAACAATCTAAGATGATATTTGATGGTATTAGTTTGTTTATTTGGATTATTGGTATTGGCACTCTCATTGCTGGAATCGTAGGTATTAGCAATATTATGCTCATCGCCATCAAGGAGCGCACTCGCGAATTTGGTATTCGCAAAGCTTTAGGTGCAACCCCGAGTAGCATTCTTCTCATGGTAGTTCTCGAATCTTTAATTATAACTCTTTCGTTTGGCTATATTGGTATGATGTTGGGTATTGGTCTTTCCGAAATTCTATGCGTCATATTCCCTGCTACTACGTCGTCGGGTATGAATCCAACTTTCCTAATGAATCCAACTGTTGACCTTTCGATAGTCTTTTCGGCAACGTTTGTTCTTGTCGTAGCAGGAGTTTTGGCAGGTTATTTCCCTGCCCGACGAGCTGTTAAAATCAAACCAATCGAGGCGATGAATGCAAAATAGTTTTTCCTTAGGTTTAAGTTACCTTCTTCATAGGATAACCATACCTTCACCTTAGGTTCTATTATAAAAAACATCTAAAATGAGCATTTTTGATTTAGACAATTATCAAGAAATTTGGCATACTATCACGCGCAACAAAACACGTAGCCTTCTCACTGCCTTTGGTGTCTTTTGGGGTATGTTTATGTTGATTGTTATGGTAGCTTTGGGTGATAGTGTTCGTCGTGGGATTATTGATCAAACGGGTGGTGTTGCGCAAAATAGCTCTTTCTTTTGGACTACCACTACCTCTATGCCATACAAAGGATTCAAAAAAGGTCGCTCATGGAATATTCATGAAGATGATTTGTTCGCAATAGAGCGTGAATTCCCTGATTTGAAATATATTTCGCCAATCATGTGGGGTATAGATGGTAAAGTTACACGAGCCTCTAAGGCTGGCGATTTTCGTATGATGGGGCATGATGCCAATTATTTTAACATTTATCCAATGTATATCCTACAAGGTCGTTGGATTAACGATATAGATATTCGCGATGCCCGTAAGGTTTGTGTTATTGGCGAAAAGGTACTTAATGACCTTTATTCTCCTCATGAGAATCCTATAGGCTCTCTTGTTAGAGCAGGAGGGTCATATTACACTGTTATTGGAGTTGTCAAGCCACAAACAGATCAGGTTAATTTTTTTGGAAATATTGACGAAATGCTTCTTGTGCCATATACCACTGTTCAGCGAACTACTAATAGTGGAGATGTTATTAATTGTCTGGCTATTACGGCGTATGATAATGTAGATATTACTACTGTCGAACAAGCTGTGGCTGCACGAATCAGAGAGCGTAATCTTGTCGATCCTGCCGACGAAGCAGCCATGTATCGTATGAGTCTTAAGAAAATATTTGACATGTTTAATATGTTGTTTATTGGATTGAACGTTTTAGTTTGGATTGTTGGCATAGGCACATTGATTTCTGGGGTTATAGGTGTCAGCAATATTATGCTCGTCACTGTTCGCGAGCGAACACAAGAGATTGGTATCCGTCGCGCTTTGGGGGCAACTCCTTTTACTATTATTAAACAAATTATGAGTGAAAGCCTTCTTCTTACCTTCATTGCAGGCTTTGCTGGACTATTTCTGGCTGTCGTCGTACTTGCTATTGCTGATACTGTCATGTCGGCTCAATCCAATCCTTTTATGGCTTCATTGCAACTATCTTTCTCTCTGTCAATAGTTGCACTGCTCATCATCATTGTTTTTGGTATGGTAGCAGGTTATCTACCATCTAAGCGTGCTCTTAGTATCAAAGCCGTCGAAGCTCTTCAAGATGAATAATGTTAAAATGAATTTACAATATGAAAAAAGCAATTCGTATTTTCCTATTTGTCCTATTAGGACTTATGGTGATTGGTACATTTGTCTATCTTTATCAAAAATCTCGTCCTGAGGTCAAAGAGTATCAAATCATCACTCCATCCGTACAGTCTCTCACAAAGAAGACAGTTGCTACTGGTAAAATCGAACCTCGTAACGAGGTCGAAATCAAACCTCAAATATCTGGTATCATCAGTGAAATCTACAAAGAGGCAGGCGAGATGGTTCGTGAAGGTGATGTTATTGCTCTAATTAAGGTTATTCCTGAGATGAGCTCTCTCAATGCTGCCGAGAGTCGAGTAAATATTGCTAAAATCGATTTTGAACAAGCCAAAATCGATTACGACCGTGCCGACAAACTCTTTGAAAAGAAGGTGCTCTCTGTCAATGAATTTGAGAAAGAGCGTGTAGCATATAACAAGGCTAAGGAGGAGTATCAAAATGCAGTTGACAATCTCGAAATCATTCGTGATGGCATTGCTCGTAGTTCTGGTGGATATAGCAATACTCAAATCCGTGCCACTATCACAGGTCTTATTCTCGACATTCCTGTCAAGGTGGGCAATTCGGTGATACAGAGCAATAATTTCAACGATGGCACAACTATTTGCACTATTGCAGATATGAGTGATATGATATTTAAGGGGAAAATTGATGAGAGCGAGGTTGGTCGTATTCGCGAAGGATTGCCTATTGTACTCACTATCGGTGCGTTGCAAGATATTAAGTTCGATGCCGTTCTCGAATATGTTTCGCCTAAAGGCGTAGAGGAAAGTGGGGCTGTGATGTTCGAAATTAAGGCTGCCGCTCAAATCCCCGATTCTGTTATGGTTCGTGCAGGCTATAGTGCCAATGCCGAAATTATTCTCATGCAACGCAACAATGTTCTCGCTATCCCTGAGGGTGTAGTCGAACTATCTGGCGACTCTGCCTTTGTCTATCAACTCGATACTACTCAAACCAAGGAGCAATGTTTCAATCGTATCCCTGTCTCTATCGGTATGTCCGATGGCCTTAATATCGAAATTATCAGTGGTTTAGAACCAGATGCCCAACTTCGAGGAAACCTTAAATAGGGAGTAGGTGTTATTTTATCATTATGTTTTGTTTTTGCTATGAAAAAAATATTGATGATTTTATTGTGCATTATGCATTGTGTATTGTGCATTGGACAAGGTTGGACTCTCGACTCTTGTATCACCTATGCCCAACAGCAGAGTTATTCTGTCATTCGGGCAAATATGGCAGTTAAGAATGCTGAAATTGCCGAACGCTCTGCTCGTGTCTCTATGTCTCCATCTATCAATGCTGGTATTGGTGAAAATCTATCTTTTGGGCTTGTTGAAGGGGTGAATAATGTACGAGAAAATCGCACACAATCAACAACTTCTTTTAATGCTTCAGTCTCAATGCCTTTATTTACGGGTTTGCGTATTACTAATCAAATCAAGCGTACAGGAGCCGAACTTCAAGCCTCTCTTGCCGAGGTCGAAAGCGCAAAGGATGATGTCGAACTCAATGTAGTCTCTTACTATCTTCAGACTTTGTATTATCGCGAAATGCAGCAGGTTCAACTTCGCCAACTTCAACTCTCCGAGCAACTCCTCGAGCGCACTCAAATCTTAGTGGCAGAAGGACGTCAGAGCGAGAGCGAACTCTATGAGGTCGAAGCTCAAGTAGCACAAAATCGTCAATTCCTCGCTGAGTCTGAAAATAACTATCGTCTTGCCCTTGTCGATCTTTGTCAATTAATCAACTACAAAGATGTCGAAGCCTTCGTTTCCAATTTCTCTTCTGTGTCAACCGATTTGGAGAATTTTCAATTCTCAATTTTTGCACCTTCATTGCAAACTCCAGATGTGATATTTGCTCAAGCCCTATCCAATCGTCCTTCTATCCAAGCACAACAACATCGCATCGAGGCACAGCAGTATGCTCTGCGTGAGGCTAAGTCCGACTTCTATCCACAACTCAATCTTAATGCATCTTGGGGCACAGGCTACTATCACATGTTTAATGCTAACAATCCTGCTTTTGGTAATCAATTTCTCAATAATGGTAGCGAAGTTGTCGGGCTCTCTTTGAGCCTCCCAATCTACAATCGCATGCAAGTGCGCCATGCTGTTAAACGTCAGCAGATTGCTTTAGACGAGGCAAAACTCTCCGCGCAAGAACTTACTGATCGTCTTTACAAAGATATTCAGTCAGCATATTACAATGCTCTTGCTGCAAGAAGTAAATATGAAGCAGCTGAGAAGAGTCGTGAGGCTGGAGCTAAGGCTCTCGAATATGCTACTACCAAATACGAATTAGGTAGCCTAAGTGCCTACGAATACAACGAGGTTCAAACTCGTCTCCATCGCACCGAAGCCGAACTCACTCAAGCTAAATACGAATATCTCCTTCGTATTCGTATTCTCGAGTTTTATATCCAATAGTAAAAAACATTTTCTTAAAATATAAAAAGCAGATTAACCACCTAATAGTTAATCTGCTTTTCTTTTTGTACAAAATACGATAACAAACCCGCTTAAAATACAATAACCCCTCCTTGCCCTAAATATAGTATACAGCAACCTTCAAGCAACCCTCACCCTACCTGCAGAACACTCCCAAAAATACAATAAGTCCCATTTAGTCGATATTAAGTAGTTAACAAAAAATATTGAAAAATAGATATTTGTAAATAATTGATTTGTAGGTTGATATAATTGCTTGTTGTGTTTTTTGCTAAAAAATATAAAAAAAACTTGCATTTTTTGTTTCGAAATATTAACTTTGCAGTTGCAAATTATGTTTTTATTTATTATCTAGCCATAGTGTCCCTTTGGATATAAATATGTGCGATATATTTATTTTTGATACACTTTTTTTTTGAAAAAAACAATAAATATTAAACTAAATAATTAAGCTTATGAAAAATTTTACTTTTTTACGAACATTAAGAAACGCAATTTTCTTTATTGCGCTATTTCTATTTGTTGTGCCGCAAAAATCAATGGCATACGATATAGGTTTTGGTAGTTGGAATAACGACGATTTAACCATTACTTGGGATAAAGAAAGAGCTGCTTTCAAATTTACAATGACAGTGTATGATTGGGATGGTGCTGATGAGTGGGCCGATAATATATACATTAGTTGTAATGGTAAGAATTTTGTATATGTTGATAGTTGGTTTACTAGTTCAAACTCTACTGCAAAATACAATATTCGAAAAGAAAACAATTATGGGGCTTTGTATGTCTCGACTTCAAGTTGGACCTCTATTGGAAGTTCAAATACACAGTTTTCTCAAAATGAAAATGATGGATACAGAGGAAAAATAACATTCTATTGGTATCCACCAGCATCGGATTTGAATAAGAAGTTGAAATTTGTATTGTCAGGTAAAACTGTCGATTCTGATGATGATGTATATAATTTCCCTGGTACTTCTATCGAAGTATCTTCTACGACGTATGAATACAAGCCAAAAATTGTGAATGAAAATTGGGATTTGTCTACTGGGAAGCACAAGTTTAAGATTACTGAATTGACAAATGGTAATAAGTATTCTCATACTCAAACTTGGTATTATGTAGAGACAAAACATTATGGTGCCAATTGGAATCTTCGTGGTCAAATTCACACTTCTACAAATACTGCAACTCCAAATTATTCAGTTTCGATGACAGAACTAGTTGGTTATACCTCAGGCCGATGGGGTACAACTGCGCTCACTGCAAAACAATTTGCCGAAGGGGTTTCTATACGTATTAAATCAGAAACTCAGCCCGATAATGGTTCTGCTCCTGATAGGATGAGTTATGTCAATTCTAATGAAATTCACACAGGGCGCACTGCTACATTCGATGATCGTACGCTGACTATTACTCAAAACAATCGCGATATTAAACTCACTTGGGAGGTGTACAACCCAACAAATTCGACTAATCTTAATACAGCTATTTTTGCTGTTGAAAAATATGACGGATCTAAATGGGTTCAAATAGATTCTGTTCCATATACATATTCTTCTTCTAAATATTCTTATACCTATACTCTTTCTGATGCCGAGTGTAATAAAGGTGTTGTAACATACAAATTCCGTGTTTGGAAGAAGATGTTTAGCAAGCAAAGTTTATGGTATCAGTTTATGAGTACGTATGAAACAAGTCAACAGATTTATACAGACTATAAAACGATAGCTTCTATATCTGTTAGTCCTGTTACTGGCAAAAACGAAGCTATTGTAAGTTGGAAGTTGAGTGCTAATGGCATTTGGGATAGCAAAGGTGCTTATGCTCTTACTCTTACACCTGCTTCAGGTTCTGCCATTAATCTTACTCCTGCGTACGATGTAAGAGAGATGAAAGTTACTGGATTAGTTGGTTGTGTGCGCTATTCTGTCGTAATGTCGCAAACAGCAATGTCTAAATCTCACTATACTACTGATGCTTTCACTTTCTTAATGCCAAACACAGGTAAACGCGAGATTACCAATTACGAAGTATCAAAAGGTTATTATAGCGATAATGTGATGCTTTCGTGGGATATCCCTTCTAATGCAAGTGATTTCAACTACTTCAACATCACACGTACTCCTATCGATGGTTCAACTCAGGCTGTTCAAGTTGCTCAAATTCAACACTCGGGTTTGACATCTTATAGCTATCAAGACAAGGCTATGAGTGCGGGTCAACTCTACAATTATACTGTTGAGGGTTATTCTCAATGTGATGGTTCTCCTTCTTTAGGTGCATCTGTTTCTGATATAGGCTTCAGTCAACCTTATGCTACTATCTCTGGACGTGTTGCCTATGAAGGAGATCAAGCAGTTCCTGGTGTTACTGTGGCTGTTACAGGTGGAGATAATAGTCAAGAAAACTATTCTATCCACTTTGATGGCAATAGCCCAACTTCGCATATTAAATTGCCTGCTGATGTAATCGACTTCAAAAATAATTCGGCTATTACTTTCCAAGCATGGATTAACCCTGATGTAAATGGAAATGGGGCATTTATCTTTTCTAAAAATTCAACGTTCGATGTTATTTTGGCTACTGGCAATAAGTTGAAATTGTATGTGTTAGGTTCAACATGGGAAACTGGTAAAGTCCTAACTCCTAACGAATGGATGCATCTTACTTTCGTTGCTCAATTAAATAGTGATAAGACACAATCAACAATGTCTTATTATTTGAATGGTGAGTTTATTGGAAGTAAAACATTCAATGTATCTAAAAATATTGATACTTATCTTAATGATGCGTTCTATGTTGCAGCAAATTCACAAGGGTCAAATGGCTATCGTGGTAATATCGACGAAATTCGTTTTTGGAATAAGATTCTTGATGCTGAAACTATCAAAAACAACTATAATGCCTATATTTCTGGTCGAGAAGAAGGTCTTTGGGCTTACTATCGTTGCAATGAAGTGGGTATTGATAAAGTATTTGACCAATCAGGTCGTAATGGTGTATTCAACAAGCGTGATGGCGAATTGGGCGTAATGGCCTCTCACTCTACTATGGTGCCTTCGGCTGACCAACTTTCAAACAAAACTGTTACTGATGCTGATGGTAACTATTTGATTAACACTATTCCTTATACTTCTGAAGGTGTTCAATACAATGTTGTACCACTTTTTGGCGTGCACGAATTCCGTCCTAACAAAAAACCTATTTTTGCATCGCCTTCTTCTGTTGTATTTAATAATGTCGATTTTGAGGATGTATCTTCGTTTGAGGTAGAGGGTGTAGTTTATTACGAAAATACTACTATGCCTGTCGAAGGTTGCTCTTTCTATATTGATGGAAACATCTGTTCGCGCGATGGTGAAATGGTTACTACCGATGTCGAAGGTAAATTCAAAATTAGTGTGCCTATTGGCGACCATTTTATTCAAGTCAAAAAACAAGGACATGTATTTGCTAACGATGGCCGTTTCCCAGCCGATCCAAATGGACTTGGTGCTCGCTTTACATTTGAGCAGCCAATGAAAGACCTCACTTTCACTGATATAACTAAAGTGACAGTTGCAGGCCGTGTTGTTGGTGGCGAAGTTGAAGAACAAAAACCAATTGGCCTTGGCTTAAGTAAGGCTAACATTGGTCAAGCGATTATTACGCTTACTTCGGGCTATAAGATGAATATGACAACAAAAACCGATGGTACTTCTGTTTCATACGAAGTGGCGCAAGATACTTTGGTATATGAAAACTCTACTTCCGATGTCAACAGCCGTGCATATGTTCTTGGTGGAGATGTTGTGTTGGCTGAAGAGATTGTAGTTGAAACAGACCCTATTACAGGCGAATTTACCATCCAGTTGCCTCCTGTTGAATATGCGGTAAAGAGTGTTAAAATTCCTTCTAACACAAAAGTTATCTTTTCTACTGAAACTATATCTAAGATTGATGCTTCTAATCCTTTGTATGTTAAGACCGATTCTATTGTTGATGAAAATGGCAATACTCGTAAATTCGAATATCTTGCAGCTCTTAAATTAGCATATCGTGTAAATCCTGATTTTGCTGTAATTCACAACAATGATGGATCTTTTGGTGAAAAAACTTTCAAATATACAGATATTGAAAATCCAACAGGCGTCGATATTGATTTGTACACTCTTGCTGAAGATGGTTCTGTTAACTATGTTTTTGGCAACCCAGTGTTCTTCCAAAATACACCTTATACATTCAAATTACGAGCTTTTGAAGAGTATGTAAATATGGATGGTGTAGAGCCACAATACGACCAAGTGCCTCTACAAAACACTGTGGTTACTCTTATAAACCAATTTGGTACAGGACAATTCGTTTGTGTTGAAGGGGAAAATGATGGTAAGATGGATACTACTCAGTTGGCGGAAAATCAAATTCAACTCGACTCTACTGGAGTTGCAGAGTATCGTTTTGTAGCAGGTTTCCCTAACATTATAGAGCCTTATACTCTTGGTTTGAATATCAAGTATAATACCAACGGTCAAGATCTTGAATGGGACCAAAATTCTACATTCAAAGCCATTGTTTTTGGCGAATTGCCTTCTGGTACCAATTTTGTTACTTCGGGTCCTGATAAAGTGTTGATGATTCTTCGCGACCCAGCAGGCTCTAGTTCTTATTCGTTCTACGAAAAAGGTGTTTCTGTTACCGAGGTTGAACAAGATGGAGGTTCGTTTGTTACTAATAACGAGGTGTCTACTATCACAAAATTAGGTGTCGAAGCAAATACTTTTGTTGGAAGTCCTATTGGTTTTGGTGTTATTACTGAAGCTAAATCTAATTTCGACCTCGAAGTAGGTCTTAATATCAACTATGAGTATTCTGGCTATGGCGAGTGGTCAACAACTACTACTGCTACCGAACTTATTGCAACTTCTGCTGAACCAGATTATGTTGGCTCTAATGGCGACGTATTTGTAGGTACAGCAACAAATATTTTATTCGGTAATGCTCGTAGTATTAGCTTGCAACGTAATCCTGCTGATAGTACTTATGTTATTTCACGTACCGATGTGATTACGACTGGTACCGAGTTTTCTACAGGTTTCAAATACACTCAAGCTTATGTAGAATCAGTATTGATCCCTAATCTTCATCTTACTCGTAATTCTTTGTTGCAACAGGTTTCTTCTATCGATGGTGTCGAAAATAATACAGACGAAGCTATTTTCGTTACTACTCTTTCTACTGACGATGAACGCTTTGGTAGCGACAATTTCAATGAAGATGTTTGGGGAGGGAAAGCTGTTGGTAAAGATAAGCTTTCGGGTCCAAGTTATACTATGGTGCTTCCTAAAGTTTTGGATCCTAACAAAATGTACGAAGATAAAGTCCGCTGGTACAACTCTCAAATTGCTAAATGGGAGCAAACTCTTGCAGATAACGAAGAGGCTAAGGTAAAGGCAATTAAAGAACGTGAAACTTATTTGAAAGAAAACCATTCGTTTGATGCTGGTGTCACTATCGAGTCGTCTATTCAAACTTGCGAAGCTGAGGCTCACAATGATGCTCATACTTTCGAGTCTATGGTTGTTGCAGGTCTTTCTACAGGTGGTCTCATTGCTGGTACAGGTGTTGCTGTGACTGGTAAAACTACTACTGGTGGTCGCTACTTTGGTTATACCGAGAATTCTGAAGAAACTTGTCTTACTACAGGATATGTACTTCAAGAGTCAGGAAATAATGACGCTCTTACTATCGATGTGTTTAATTCTCCTGATGGTTTCGGTCCTATTTTCTCGACTCGTGGCGGTCAAACTTCTTGTCCTTATGAGGGTGCTGAGGTGACTAAATATTATGAGCCTGGTACTGAAATCTCTACTGCGACTATGCAGGTTGAAATACCCCAATTGACTGTGGTAAATGCTTTTGCAACAGAAGTCCCTACAGGCAAAGCTGCTAATTATACTCTTCGTCTTGAAAATCTTTCTGAAACAGATGCTGATGTTTGGTTCGATCTTGGTGTTATTGACGCTACTAACCCTAATGGTGCAGTAATTACTATGGATGGAGGATACCTCACTGAGTCTGGTCGCGCTGTATTGGTTCCTGCAGGTGGCACTTTAGTGAAAACTATCCAACTCAAGCAATCTGACCTTGGTGTTCTCGATTTCGAAAATATTCAACTTGTCCTTAAATCGCAATGTCAAGGTGATCCAACAGGTGGTTTCTCGCCTATTGCTGATACTGTGGCTATCTCTGCTAATTTTGTGCCTTCTTGCTCTGATGTCATTTTACAAATCAACAATCGTGTGCTCAACTCTTACACTGGAGCTAATCTCCAAATGCAAGTGAAAGACTTCGATCGTGCATTCCGCAATTTCAAAGGAGTTCGCATTCAATATAAAGCAGAACGTGATATTGATTGGAAACTTGCTCAAGAATATGTGGTTGATGCTAATGATAAGACAGATAATAATATCTTGCTCGAGTCTAACTCTATCAACTATATATTTGATATGTCTAACACAGCGTTGCTCCCTGATGGTACTTACCAATTCCGTGCTATCACTATGTGCGACTTTGGTTCGGGCGAAATCCACAACGAGTCTGAGACTATCAATGTTATCAAAGATATGGCAAAACCTATGTTGCTTGGCAATCCATCTCCAGCAAATGGCGTACTTACTGCTGATGGTGAGGTTTCTGTTACTTTTAATGAAGATATTAAATATTCAAGTCTTCGTGATGTCGATAACTTCATTGTAACTGGTCGTTTGAACGGCTATCGCGTTGACCACAATGTAGCTATGTCGCTCACAACGATGGCAGCTACAACTGCTGCTGATATTGATCTATCTGCTCGCGATTTTGCATTTAATCTTTGGATTAACTATTCAGTTGCAGGTACTATTATTAAACATGGTTTGGCTTCTTCTTCATTTGAAGTTTCTGTTAATAATGCAGGTAATCTTGTTGTAACTATCAACGGTAAATCTTATGTATCTACAGCGGTACTCCCTACTGATAAATGGTTGTTCTTGTCTGTATCTTATAGATATGCGTCGGGTGCAAGTGCTCTTACTGCACATTATGCAAATGATGCTACTTCTGTTGAGTTGTTCATGAATAAACTTGTTGCGGATTACTATGGCAATGGACCTTTGACTGTTGGTGGCAATCTTACTGCTAAGGTTCACGAACTTACTCTTTGGAACAATGCACGTGAATTTGCCGTAGCTCAAAGTGAAATGTACGAAGCTAAGCGTCCAAGCACACCAAATCTTATTGGTTATTGGCGTATGGACGAAGGTCATGGCTCTGTGGCTGAAGATTGTGTTCGTAATCGTCATATATCACTTCCTGCTTCTAATACTTGGTATATTGCAGGTGAAAACAATGCGCTTTCTCTTAATGGAGCTCAATATGTAGCTATGAATATTGCTACTGTTGCTCCTTATTCTACTGAGGATTTTATGTTTGAACTTTGGTTCCGTGGTGGTGACGTTAATAAAGGTGCTACGTTATTTACTAATAGCAAAGATTTTGGTGTCGCTTTCGATGCTGAAGGTAAACTTCACCTTTCAACTCTTAACTCTTATGTTATTACTAATAGTGTTAATTATTTAGATAATCAATGGCACCATCTTGCAATTAATTCACTTCGTAATGGTGCAACTATTCTTTACGTTGATGGTGTAGCTATTAAGCAAGTTGCTTCAGTAGGTATGGCTACTATTGCAAGTGACCGATTGATTATAGGAGCAGATCGTCGTCATCCTGCTAATGATGCTAATGGTTGGGAATATGTTAACTATTTTACTGGTGATATTGATGAGGTTCGTCTATGGAATGCTTCTCTTACTGCCGATTATATTCGTGATAACATGTATTCTCGTATGAAAGCCGAAGCTGAAGGTCTTGTTGCTTATTATCCATTTGAGAAAACTGCGGTTAATGAATATAATCAAGCAGAGGTGGTATTCGATCTTGCAGACCATAGTTCTAACAACATGGGAGACCTTGAAACTGAAGCTCTCGTTTCTCAACTCTCAACAACAAATACACCTGCTTTGAAAGTGGCTCCTGAATTGCAAAATGTTGCATTCTCTTTCGTAGCTTCTGAACGTAAAGTGGTAATAAATATCAACGAAGAGGCTGATATTATCGAAGGTACTACACTTCAATTCACAGTACGTGATGTTTACGATTTGAACAATAACCTTTCTGTTCCTGTTATTTGGACTGCTTATGTTCAACGTAACCTTCTCGTTTGGGGTGAAGATAGAGTGGAAATTGAAAAACAATCTTTGGAATCTCGTACTTTTACGGTTGAGATCATAAACAAGGGTGCAAATACAGAATATTGGTATTTGAACAATCTTCCTTCTTGGTTGTCTGTCGATTCTGAAAGTGGTAATTTGAATCCATTAAGTTCTTTGAACCTTAATTTTACTGTAAGTCAGTCTTTGCCAATTGGTAGTTATGAAGAAGTAATTTATCTTGTGGGTAACAATAATATTTATGAACCTTTTGTTGTTCGTGTAAATGTTGTTGGTGAAAATCCAAGTTGGGATGTAAATCCAGATGATTTTGCTCACTCAATGTCTATGATTGGTCAATTGCAAATTGTTGGCGTTACTTCTGAGGATGTTAATGATAAAGTGGCTGCATTTATAGATAATCAGTGTGTAGGTGTTGCTTCTCCTATTTATAACGCTCGCTATGATGCTTATTTTATAATGCTTAATATCTATAGCGATGAAAATAACAAACCTGTATCGTTTAAAGTTTGGGATGCTTCTACTGGTAATGTTTATCCTTCTGTAGAAACGTCAAGTAAAGTAGTATTTACTTCAGATGCATTAGTTGGTAATATGAATTCACCATTCATTTGGAATGCAAAAGATTTACTTGAACAATCAATAAATATGAATCGAGGTTGGAACTGGAATTCAATTTATGTAAAACCTGAAAGCAATGCAGTTGAAGATGTTTTAGGCTCAGTAGCTTCGGTTGTTGAAATAGCAAAATCTAAAGCATCATACACTGTGTATGGAAATAATGCTTGGCGTGGAGATTTGACCGATATGAATGTGGGTAAAATGTATAAAATAAAAATGCGTAATGCAACCGCTCTTAGCATAGTAGGAGAACAAGTTGATCCTGCTGCAGAAAATATAGTGGTAAAACCAGGTTGGAACTGGATTGGTTATACAGCTTCATTCAATATGTCTATAGCAGATGCATTTGCTGATCTTGATCCACAAGATGGTGATGTAGTGAAGAGTAAAACAGATTTTGCGATGTATCATTCATATGAATGGATAGGTACTCTTACTACTCTTGCTCCAGGTTTTGGATATATGTATTATTCAACAACTAGTGAGGAAAAAGAATTTACTTATCCTGCTCAATCTTCTGTTCAACCTGCACAAATGCGTATAATTCAATCTCGTGCTAATGAGTTTATTGTTGATGATAATAATAAATATTCAGGTAACATGACGATTGTAGGTGTTGTTAAGAATGGTAATGTAATGGAAACAGTAGCAGAGGTTGGTGTATTTGCTGGCGCAGAATGTCGCGGAGCAAATGTATGTGAGTCAGATGGATTGGTATTCCTTACTGTTGCTGGAGAAGGTTATGGTGACGTGCTTACATTTAAGGTTAAAATTGGTAGTGACATTTATCAAGTTAAGAAAACTATTGTTTTTGAAGATGATGCTACACTTGGTACGCTTGAAGAGCCATATATTATTCAAATTGGTGAAGAAACTAATCTTGAGGATGTAATGATTACTTCTGCTAATGTTTATACTCATGATGGTTTACTTGTTGTTGATGGATGGAATGGAGAATATAAGGTTTATGATGCGGTGGGACGTATTGTTTATATAGGTTCAGCTAAAGCAATTTCGCTTCCTCGTGGAGTATATATGGTTCACCTTGGTGGAGAAACTCAAAAGGTAGTTTTGTAGAATTACAATTTGAAATAATATTAAAAGAGACGCAATATTTTGCGTCTCTTTTTTTGTATGGGTGTGATAATATTCATTTTGGCATATTTTATGAATTGTTTTTTGTTGAAATATCTTTTTATTAACTTTAAAAAACAATGGTATGAAACAATTTTTACGTTTGTTTTGTGTTACTCGGGGATTTGCTTTTGTGGTAATTCTTGGGCTATGGGTGTTTTCGCATAATATGTATGCGTATAATACTGAAATTCACCTTAATTGGGGTGAAGATGCAAATTATAAATGGTTGGAGGAGAGGGCTGCAATGGAGTTTACATTTACGATTTGGAATGGTAATTTCAACGATGATTGGGTTGATTATATTGAAGTTTCGTATGGTGATGATGTGGTTTTTAGGGTAGAAGGTTTTCGAGAAAGCGAATCTTATACTCGTCATGCATTAGAATTCAAGAAGTTGGCGTCATCAGGGCGACTTTATGCAAATAGTTATGGTAGTTATGATGGTACTACCTCTGCATGGACAGAAATCAGTGCAGAAGGGAAAATAATATATTGGGCATCAAATGGTTCGACGGGAGATGACAACAAAGGGGTAGCTACAATATATTGGTACCCAAACGAGGATTGTTTAAATAAAAAACGAGCACTTAGATTGACTGCTAAGATTGTAGATAGTGGGATTTTAGACAATAGCGATAATTTTGATGACACAGAACTTGCGGTGAAGATGTCGCCTTTGATGTATGAGATTGGAACTATTAGTTTTGATGGATATAATTCATCTAATGGAGTCTATTCAGTTTTGCTAAAAGATTTTATTAATGGCGATAAGTATAGCCAAACAAATGCAAAAATAGAGTTGAAAACATCGTTGGATAATTCAAATTGGTACACCCAAAGTATATATGAGGTGTCCAATCAAAGTGAATTTTCTCATACTTTTTCAAATTTGGAATATATAAAGTATCCTAATGGAAAAAGTAATGGTGAGGTTGGTTATAAAAAATTTGCAGAAGGAGTTTATTTGAAATTGGACCAAACATTCGACCCCGATAAAGGTTCTGGTGATTATGTGCAAATTGCAACCATTTCGCAAAGGACTGAAAAGATAGCCGTGTTATCAAATAATGATTTGCAGATAGAGCATACTAAAGATAATCAATTAGTTTTTTCGTGGAATGTATATTTGCCGTCATCCTCTGAAGATGTATATAATAATTGGGTTATAGAGCGGAAGGATGGTTTAGGGTGGTGTGTTATTGGTGATGACATTCGTTGTAAAAATGGTGCTAATACCTTCGAGTATCAATTAGAAATCAATCTGGATGGCGCAGTGAAAAATGACATTTATCGTGTGCGCAATACTCGATTTGCTGAAGGTGTTTGGGCTGAATATATGTGTACAAATGAGAAAAGTATAACATATTATCCGTATTATCAGAAATTTAACTCTATTCATGCAACTATTAATTCAGACAAGTCTGCTACAATTAGTTGGACTTTGTCTAATTTAGGCATTTGGAGCAACTCCGTTTCACTATCTTTGCAGTATTATCTTGGGAATGAATTGCAAAATACAGTTTCTTTAAGTAATAATGCACGTAGTTATGTGTTGAAAAATCTAGAAGATTGTAGTGCTTATACCGTATTAGTAATCGCTTCAGATGTGGATATTAATTATGCGGATACGATTGTTACCCATTTTGTTACTCCTGATGCTATGGGGCATGAAATAAAAAATTTTGATGCAACAAGGGGTTATTATAATAACAAGGTGAAAGTGAGGTGGGAAGTTCCCAAGGGAAATAGTTTTACATCCTTTAAGCTTATGCGACGAGCCACTGGTAGCGATGAGGATGTTTTTGTTGATGAATTAGGGTTCAATCCTGATATAACCATTTATTCTTATGAAGATTTTGATGTTGATCCAGGTGTTGTTTATTCTTATACAGTTATAGGTTATACTAAGTGTCAAGAAAATTTGAATGGAGTAGATGCGTTGGGTGCGTCTAAAAAGAGTTATGGTTTTGCACAATCTTATGCGTCTGTGTCTGGGCGAGTTTGTTTTGATGCCAATCAAGGTGAGGGTGGTGTCGATATTGCTGTTGTTGGAGCGGATGATTATAATGAAAACTATTCTTTGTGTTTTGATGGTAGTAGAAATGCTTATTTAAGTTTGCCTGATGATGTGATTGATTTTAGCGAAACAAATATGATTACCCTACAAGCTTATGTGCATCCTATTGATAGTGGCAATAGAACATTGGCTCTCTTTTCGTTGAAAGATATTTTTGAAATATCGTTAGACCCATTGGTTGATGTAAAAGGATTTTTTGGATTAAGAAGTAATTTCTTAGAACCCGGAGTTTATATTGATACGTTAGAAGAGGGTAGTTGGCAGCATATAACATGGGCTATAGAAATTGATTCTATAACTAAAGTTGTTCGATCGAATTATTATAGAGATGGGTGCTTGAAAAAAACACAGTTGTTGAATGTTTTAGGATTGGATTCTTTGGTTAATAATCAGGATTCTGTGTTTTTTATCGGGGCTTATTCTGATACGACAAAAAATTTTAAGGGATATATTGATGAAGTGCGTGTGTGGAATACTGTTTTGGATTATTCGACTATAGCAAAAACTTATAATAGATATATTTCGGGTCGAGAGTCTAACTTGCGAGCCTATTATCGTTGTAATGAGCCGTCAATTAATGTTGTTTTTGATATTTCGAGTAAAGAAAATCAATTTAGTAATAAGGATGGGTATTTAGGCGTAGGCGTAACGCATAGTGCTGTTGTCATTCCATCAACCCAACAATTAGCGAATAAGACTGTTACCGATGCCGATGGCAATTATATCATAAATACAATTTCCTATCCATCGGATGGAGTACAATGCAATGTTATTCCTTTATTAGGAGTTCATGAGTTTAGTCCTTCTCAAAAGCCTATATATATTTCTTCTTCGTCACGAGTGTTTAATAATGTCGATTTTGTCGATAAATCATCATTTGAAGTAAAAGGTAAGGTTTATTATGAAAATAGTGATTATCCTGTTGCAGGCTGTCAGGTTAAGGTCGATGGAGTTACGTGTGTGATGAATGAAAAACCGGTTCTTACAAGTGCAGAAGGTGAATTTACAATTCAAGTCCCAATTGGAGAACATTATATTGAGGTTGTGCGCGAAGGTCATATTTTTGAATATAATGGTCGTTATCCTGCCGATACATTAGGTGTGGGTTTGAAGTTTGATTTTCAGAAACCGATTAGCAATTTAACTTTTACAGATATAACAAAGGCTACGATTGTAGGTCGAGTATCGGGTGGTTCTATTGAGTCCAACAAGCGATATGGAGGCAGATTGAGTGAAAATAATATTGGTGTGGCAGAAATAGTTTTAGAAGCACCTGAGCTGTATAGTCTTAATTCTAGAAAAGTAGTTAAAGAAACAGCGACTTATTTCGAGGTGAATTCAGATTCGATAGAATGTGATAATGCTTGCAACGATATTAATTCGAGAGCTTATATTGGTGGTGGCGACAAATCTAATCTAATTACTATTTATACTGATACTTTTACAGGCGAATTTGCAGTGCAAGTTCCTCCTATTCAGTATAAGGTACGCTCAATTACTATTCCTTCCAATAAGGATGTCAATTTTGATGAATCTATATTAGGTGATATTGATGCTCGAAGTGTGCGCTCCGTGTCTATTGACACCATTGTCAATCTGATTGATTCAATGCCTGATATCAAAACATTGTCGTATGTTGCTGATTTGAATGTGGTTTATCGCTCTAAGCCAGTGTTTAATGTAAAACAATTAAATTGCGATGTGGGTGTGTTTGGCGAGTCTTTGTATGAGTATATCGACGAAATCCTGAAAGATACAGCTTCTATTGACCTTTATACTGTAGATTCTATTACTGGCGAAGTTGTATATGCGTTTGATTATCCGATATTTGAGCAAGGAGAGGAATATACTTTGGAGTTCGAGGGTTATGAGGAATATGTTAATTATGATGTTGCTAGTAATCCTGTTGTTAGAAAAGTGCCATTAGAAGATGCGTTGGTAACTATAACAAATGAGTTTAGTGTTGAGCAAGCTATAGATACAGCCACATATCAGTTGTGGCCTGAGTTGGCATCCAATCAATTGTATCTTGATACTGTTGGAAAAGGTAAATATACTTTTATTGTAGGATTTCCTAACCTTAGTGCGCCACACACCTATGGGGTGAATATCGATTATAGTGTGGATGGCGTGAAGTATCAGTGGCAAGAAAAACCTTTAGAGGCTATTATTTTAGGTAATATACAAAGTGGTAATCAATTTGTTACAGGAGGTCCTGATGTTGTAACTATGATTTTGCGCGACCCTCCAGGCTCTCAGTCATATAGTTATTTCGATGAAGGAACAAAAGCTGTATCGACTTTTCATGTTAGTCCAAGTATTTCGGGTGGAATAAACCTCTCTTTTACGCGTCACAAGGGAGTATATTATCAGGTTAAAAATGGCACTTTTGCAGGTATTGGTGGTGGTACTTATGTGCAAACAATGACTAGAGAATATGAAGCATCAGTAGATAAAGAGCATAGTATTGGAATCAATTTGTCGGGTAATTATCAGTATACAAATGTTGAAACCGAGGTAAAACACAAAAAAGTTTCTACTTCTTCGGGTATAGGATATATTGGGGCAAGTGGCGATGTATTTATTGGATGTGCTACCAATCTCTTGTTTGGCGAAGCTCGTGAGGTAGTAATCCAAAAAGGGAAAGATGGTGGATATAATGTCGGTGTGCGTGATGCTATTAGTATAGGCGAAAGATTTACGACCACGTTTCAATATACACAATCATATATCGAGGGTTCTTTAATTCCTAATTTGAAAAAATTGCGTAATAGCTTGTTGAATACAGTGGCAGATACGGCATTGATTATCGAGAATACAACTGATAAGGCGATTTATGTAACAGAGTTGACTACCGACGACCCTAATTTTGGTCAAGATGGCACTTATAAAGTAATTTATCCTAAAGGTACGAGTATGGGCGATACAATCTCTGCAATCAATGGAAATATCGATTGTTGGGTGAATAATTTGAGATTAAATGAAGAAGAAAAAGTGCATGCTATACGTAATAGTTATGGTGATTATGAGGGTGAGTATGAAAAATTCAATTATTCGTTTGATTCTGGTACTTCAATCAGTGATTCAAAGCAAGTCTCAAATGATACGACCAATGGAGGTGGTGCTGGTATAGATATACCTTATAGGTACACTCGTAAATTTGTTGGGCAACTTAACAATCAAAAATATGGTACAGTTGTCTCAATATCGCTTAATGCAAAGGTTGCATTCTCCGGGAGTGATACAAAAAGTCATACCACAACTACTGGTTTCGTACTTACCGATACCGATTTCCAAAATGCTTATACTGTTGATGTAATTGTGCCGAATAGAACGGATAGAAGCCCGATATTTTATACCCGAGCAGGTCAAACTTCTTGTCCGTATGCAGATGAGGCGAGAACAAAATATTTCGAACCGGGAAAACATAAACTTGCCGAAAAAACAATGCAAATTGAAGTGCCTCAGATACGTGTCGAGAATGCTACTGCAATAAATGTCCCTGTAGGTGAGGCTGCAAGATATAAATTATTTTTGTCTAATAATTCCGAAATAAATGCTGATCGTTATTTTAATCTTTGTGTTCTTGATGAAACAAATCCTCATGGGGCTTATTTATCTATAGATGGAGTGTCTATTCTCGAAGAGCATTCTATTCGTATTCGAGCGGGCGAAAATGGAACAATGGAAAAAACTCTTCAACTGCTTCAAACCGACCGAGGTATATTGGAATATGATAGTATTGCTGTTGTTCTCAAGTCGCAATGCCAAGGCAATCTGGTAGCTTCTCGAATTATTGCTGATACGATATATGTTCATGCTTCATTCATTCCTTCATGTAGTAATATATCGTTGCAAATCGAGGATAATGTGCTGAATTCGTCGGTCAAAGGTTCTATTTTGCCGATAGTTATCAGAGATTATAATATTAATTATACAAGTTTGAAAGGTGTTCGTTTGCAGTATAAAGCCGAGCGCGACAATGCTTGGACTCTATTAGGCGAATGGTTACTTTCTCCAGAAGGAAAGCCTGAGGCTAATCTCCTTAATTCAAGCGAAATTAGTTATAATTTCGACATGTCAGATAATGCATTCTATCCTGATGGTGTTTATCAATTTCGTGCCGTAACCATTTGCTCGGGCGATATTTATAACGAGAGTGAAGTAGTGTCTGTTATCAAGGATGTAACTCCACCCGCATTATTAGGTTCTCCTCTTCCTTCCAATGGCATTCTTGGGGTTTCTAATGAGGTTTCTGTGGCGTTCAACGAAGATATTAAATATTCACAATTGACTGATACTCGTAATTTTATTGTTGAAGGTCGTTTGAATGGTTATAAGGTTGACCATTCTGTCGCTATGCAACTGATAGCTCCTGCTATTGCTTTGACCGAGGCGGATTTTTCGACTAATAAAAATTCGTTTGCAATCAATCTTTGGTTGAATTATTCTAAGCCTGGCAATATTCTTTCTTTTGGTTCTGCTAAGAATAAATTTGTGATTGGTATCAATGATTCTCAACAGTTCATGATGTCAATTAGCGATACTAATGTTTGTACCTCTACGTCTGTATTGCCTAAGGATAAATGGTTGTTCTTGTCGGTTGTGTATGATACTATTGATGGTGGTCATATCTATGCCAATTATGTTTCTGATGTATCGAATGTCGAGTTGTTGAATGTTGCCAATGTGGGTCAATATTCTGGTCGAGGTGTTATGACTTTGGGTGGCGGCATTACTGCTGCCATGCACGAGTTGTCTATATGGAATTATCCTCGTTCGTGGGAAGATGCACAATCCAGCATGTATGATTCTAAAATTGTAGGCTCTGTTGGTTTAGTTGGTTATTGGCGTATGGATGAGGGCGAAGGCTCTATTTGTGAGGATATTGCACGTGGTCGTCATTTCGTATTGCCAAGTGAGAATGCTTGGTATTTTAAGAACGAAAATATCGCCGTTTCATTGGATGGTAAAGTTGCTATGGGCTTAGATATTTCAATGGCATCGCCTAAGCCTACCGATGATTATATGTTGGAACTTTGGTTCCGTGGCGAAAAACAAGAAAGCGCAACAACTTTGTTGTCGAATGGTTTGGGTTACAAAGTTGGATTTGATGCTGAAGGGCATTTAATGTTCAATAATCAAATTCTTAACTCTCAACTTTCAATTCTCAACTCCCAATGGCACCATTTGGCAATCAATTATCTCTATAATGGCATGGCGACATTCTATGTCGATGGCAATGTGGTGGGGCAAATCTCTATTGCCTCAATGCCTCCTCTTGCGTCTGATAGGTTGATTATTGGGGCTGAGCGTTACCATGCAAGTGATTCTATTTCGCAATGGTCTTATGGCAAATTCTTTATTGGCGATATTGATGAGCTTCGTCTTTGGAAGGCTTCGCTTACTGCCGATTATATTCGCCATCAATATCGTACTCGTTTGTATGGCGATGAAAATGGACTTGTGGCATACTATCCGTTCGAACGCACTGTGCTCGACGATTTTTCTCAACCTGTTGTAAATCTCGATTTTACTGATTATGTAACCGATTCGTTGACAATGGATTTTGTTTCATCAACAGCATTGCCCAATTCCTTTATTCCTCTAAAATCCGAGGTCGCTCCTTCGCTTCGCGAGGTCCGATTGCTTCAAAATGTCGATTTCTCGTTTGTCGCCTCTGAGCGTAAGATTATTATCAATCTCGAAGAGAATGCCGATATCGTCGAGGGTGCTACTATTCAATTCACCGTGCGCGATGTCGAGGATTTGAATGGCAATGTAGCAAATCCTATCAGTTGGACAGCCTATGTCAATCGCAATCATCTCAAATGGTTGAAAAAATCACACCAGGCCGAAGTGCTTGTTTCCACATCTCACGATTTTACTGTTAGAATAATTAATTATAGTGGCAAAATCGAGCAATGGCAGTTGCTCAATCTCCCTTCTTGGCTCTCTGTTGATGTCGATTATGGCGAGTTGAGTCCACTTGCAGCGCAAGAGTTGTCTTTCTCTGTTAGCGAATCGTTGCCTATTGGCGATTATGAAACCGTTGTCTATCTTGTTGGTAATAACAATGTTTATGAGCCTTTTGTGATCAATGTTTCGGTCGTAGGTCAAAGACCTGATTGGCACATCAATCCGCTCGACTATAAGTTTTCTATGTCTATTATTGGTCAACTTCGTGTCGATAATCTCGTTTCTGAGGACGAAGACGATATTGTTGGCGCATTCATTGGTGAGCAATGCGTAGGCGTGGCATCTCCTGTCTATCTTGCTCGCTATGATGCCTATTATGTGATGCTCGACCTCTTTACCAATGATTTTGGTGCGATAACATTCCGTGTCTATGATGCCAGCACGGGCAATGTCTATGCAAAAGTCGAAGTTCCCCAACCTATTACGTTCGAGAGCGACCATATCATCGGCAGTATCGACGAGCCATTGATTTTTAACACATTAAATTCTTTAGTGCAAAGGATTAATTTGAATCGCAATTGGTCGTGGACCTCTTTCTATGTCGATATGCGAGGCAAAAAAGCCAAAGATATCATTTCCGATTACACCTCGTTTATATCTCTTATTAAGAGTAAAGACGCTAGTCTCGTAGTCGAAAATGGCTCAATGATAGGGCAGAATTTCGATATCAACGTGGGCGATGCTTATGCTATAAAAACTACTAAAGAGGTCGATTTCGACGTGGTAGGCACTAAAGTCAATCCTAACGATTATCAAATATCAATCGATTCTGGATGGACATGGATTGGCTACACCCCATCATTCAACACCTCAGTGCTTGATGCTTTTGCCGACCTCATTCCTCTTTCGGGCGACATTGTCAAGTCTCAAACTCATTTTGCTATCTACGATGGCTACGATTGGATTGGCTCTCTTCAGCTCATGGAGTCGAGCAAGGGCTATAAATATAAATCATCTGTCGCAGGACGCACATTTACCTATCCGTCCGTAGCTTTGAATAATAAAAATCAATTGCAAGCCAATATCGCTAAATCCGACACATATTTCCGCCCTATCAATCATAGTGCTTTCCCAAGCAATATGACCATATTGGCTATGGTCTATGATGGCAACGATTTGGTTTCCGATGTCGAAGTCGCAGCCTTTGTCGACAACGAGTGTCGAGCCACCATTCTTGCCGATGCCAAAGGCTATGTCTGTCTCACTGTTCCGGGCGAAGGGCAAGGCGATGTCATTCACTTCAAGGTCAGAATTGGTGGCGAAATCTACGATATCAAGCAAACACTTATCTATCAAGACGATGCTATCATTGGCTCAGTCCCCAATCCCTATCGCATCCAAATAGGCGAATCTACTGGTTTCGAGACTAATACAATCACCATCGCCATTGTATATGCCTACAATGGACAATTAATCGTCGAAGGCAACACCGCTGATTATATTGTCTATGATGCCGTAGGTCGTATGGTCTATGTCGGTTCAGCACCAACGCTCTCACTCCCACGCGGAGTCTATATCATCCACCTCAATGGCGCGACTCAAAAGGTTGTGATTTAGTAAGCATTTATAATCAAAATCAAAAGCAGACACCCAACAAATGAGTGTCTGCCAATTTTTTTATCGCTTTATCCGTTAGATACCCTCCAAGATAGTGAACCGTACCTGCTCCTTACCTATTCCTATCCTCATTTTTCCGAAAAATAGCAGATTTTCGCAAGTGTGTTTTTTTAGTCAAATTAGTGATGAAAATATTTTGGTTTAATTGATTGATTTATAGATGATAATATTTTTTTGTTGAGATTGTGAAACAAAAGTCCCGTAGGGACGGAATATTACAGGCAGGGGCGTAAGCTCCTGATAATATGTTATATAGATAATAAGCACTGTAGGTGCGACAGAGCAGAAATCAGGACTTGCAAAGTTCGCAAAGTTGGGATAAGAAGTTGATAGTGTTGTAGTTATGTAAAAATCTCGTTTGTTTCGTTTTGGGTGTAAAAATGAGTGTTGTTTTTAATAATCAATGGTTTAGTTGAACTTTGCAACTTTGCAGTTGCAAAGTTATAGCGAAAGTTAGTCTATTTTTCCTAAAAATATAGACATATACCTAAAAAAGTAGTCATTGCACTTTGCAACTTTTGCAAGTATAGGGTGTGAAGATGTCTGTTTTCTAAGGAGCAGTTTGCTTGAGCCTTGCTAAAGGTTAGGAAGAGAAAATGATACTAATAATGAGCGTTGGGATAATATAAAATGCGCTAAAATTATGCCAGCCCGATATTGTCCCCCTGTTTTAGGGGGACGAGGGCGAAGCCCGGAGGGGGTTAAAATTATTGATTATAAAAAAGCAGACACCCAACAAGTGGGTGTCTGCTAATTTTTCTTAATTTTACAAATCTATAGGGAAATAAATATCATTTCCATCCGAAAGCATTCTTTTTCTTTTCATTAAATTCGATATACCAATAATTTACCTCATGAAGAAGGTTTTTAATATCAGTTTTATTAGTATATTCGTATTGTTTGCCATTATAATCTACTTTTATAAAATCATAAGAATAAATAAATGCATTAAATGCATTTTCTCCTGGAAAAATAAAATACTCAGCACCTTCAGCCATATGATATACAACCGTGTCAAGATATACTGTATCATTAGGTTTTAACGTAAAATTTTGAGTACCAGCATCAAAATACCATTCTTCATCATCGCTATACAAGCTATTACGATGCATTTCCAAATTTATAGGTTTATCCAAATGATTCACAAGATAAACAGAGTCAACATAGCGTTCACCTTTAAGTATATCTTCTATATTATCACCCCAACCAAATTGCGCTCTTTTTGCTTCGTCAAATTTAATTATCCAACCCTTTTCATTAACTTCATAATTTCCAAAAAGTTGGAATGTTTTATTATCTGATTTAACGTATGTATGTTTTTGAGCAAGGCAAAATACATTGACGCTATCAATAGAATTTATGAAACTACGATATTCCACATCACCAGGAAATTCATTTGTTTTATCTCCTTCATACAACGTATACTCAATGGTAGTAAAATAAGTCGCTTCAAGAGGAATTAAGGTGAATTTTGATGATTTGCCTCCAATAAACACCTCTATATCAAGAGTAAAACTTAATTCGTTGATTAAATATACATCATCCGCATAATTTGTTTCATTATTGTTGTTTGTATTGTTGCCATTCTCTATTTTATTTTCGCAAGAATAAACAATGAAACTAAATGATAATAATATCATTAAATAAAAATATAATTTTTTCATAGTTGTAAAGGTTTAAAAATTAGACTATTTTACAATGACAAAGTTACAAAAAATATTTCAATTACAGTTGTAAAGATTAAAAAAATAAACTATTTTACAATTAATTTTTGAGTTTCTAAAAATTCTCCATTTCGATATATTCTCATAAAATAAACTCCTGGAATAAGACCATCTGTTGAGACCATAAATTCAGTAGCACCCTCATATTTTTCAGAACGAATTAGTCCGTAATCATTCCAAATCTCTATATTATAAATAGCATCATCATTTGGTTCAACTGTTTCTTTTTTCAAATAGAATGTACTATTTGTATTCACTGGATTTTCATGTGAAAGTGTTGGTCTTATTATACTTGGTAATGTTAATGTTTTATAATTAGAAGTAGAACAACCTCCATTGTCTGTTATAGAAACTATTATATCGTATGTTCTCAGTGTAGGAAAACTAACTTCTATATATTTTTGTGCTGTTGCTGTATACACATTACCATTAGCCTCCACTTTCCAATTTAAGTAATTTGAAGCAACATCATTTAAGTAGAATTTATAAATTTGATTTAAACTAGACGCACGTGCAGTATATTGAATCTCGGGCAATGGAGTATTTACAAATAGAGCTTTTTGTTTTTTGTAAGTTTTATTACCATAAGTAATTGTTGCAGTTAATGTAACATCTCCATTATAATAATAGATTGTTCCATCTGTATTTGCCAATCCTGTAGTATTTCTTTCTACTGTGATAGTTCCAGTGCTTTGTCCTGATGCAATTGTTAATTTAGGGCGTTGTTGATTAAATGCATTAGTAAAATTATCAACCGACCAAGTAATAGAAACTGCTGGATGTAAATAGCTAATAGAATATACTCCTCCGTCACAAACATTGTGTTCTCCTATCAAGTTTCCTATATACGGCGCACCAACACCAACTGCATGCCAAGCATTAGCTACTTGTTTGTGTTCATTGGAATTTTCACCATATATATTTATTGCGGCTGTTAATGTTGCATATCTTGCATCTTCAAAATCGGAACTACTACATAAATGATTTATTAAGGCATTATAAACTATACGTTGTGCCTTTTGAAAACCAATAGATTGGATGTTATAACTTTCATTATTGTCATTAATACCTGAACCTCCTTGAACCAAAAGATAAAACCAATAATTCATAATCCCTGAATTTGTGTGCACACCACCATGATCATAACCTAAATTCGTAGGTTCAGCCCAATAAGTCCCACCATAGGTGTCAGGTTGTTCTGTTGAGTTTGGATTTGACATACATCTAAATACATGATCCATATGATTCCCGACATTCCAAATTTCATAAAAAGAACCACCTAAATAATTTTCAACGCATGCAGCCCATATATCAGACAAACTTTCATTTATTGCTCCACTTTCTCCTTCATAGATTAAATTTGCAGTACTACTTGTAATCGCATGTCCGTATTCATGTGCAATAACATCTAAGGTTGCAAAATGTTTTGTTCTAGTAGAATCATTGTTAGACCCACTGCCAATAAATATACTTTTTATAGTATAATTCCAACTTGCAGTATTTCCCTTTTTATCATTTCCAAAATTCACATATAATGGAAGATTACTTCCGTTACCATCGTAACCGGTTCTATTAAATGTTGTTTTAAAAAAATTATAAGTTTGTCGAGCGCTCCAATGAGCCACTAAAGGTGCATTAGGACTATTTATATAACTTTCAGGGTATTCTGAATATGACCAATAATTATCTGTATCATATGTATATGGGGTGGTCATATTTATGCTGCGATTAAGATTATATGTAGATATTCTAGCAATTGAATCATATAAAAAATATTTTGATTTTTCTAGATTATAAGCTGTTGATATTATTTGCTCTCCCCAATTTTCAAGTTCTGCAATTCCCGATGTAGAAATATAATTGGTAACTAATGTTCTTTTTTTCAAGATATCTCCATTTATAGCCGAAACATAATAATCATAACATTCTATATTTGAAATTATAACTGTAATTTTATAAGATAAGCAAGGGACTCCTTTTAAATCTTTGTAAATAACTAATTGACTTGATGATATAGTTTCATAAGTAATAGAATTATTTTCTAATTTAAGTTTTTCTATTGCTTGTTTTGCTGTTATCAATGGTGTAGTAATAATATCATGATTAAATAAATTCATGCCAGTTACTGACATTGTGCTATCTGATAATGGATGTAATGTCAATTCATGTCCATCAATAATAATATTATTGTAATAAATATTAAACCTAAAATGTTGTTTATTGATTAAATCTGTAATAACTCTTAAATTATTCGCAGAAAAATTAGGATTTATTTGTTTCAAATAATTATCAATAATTTCTCTTTCTTGTTGATAATCATTTGTAGTATCGCTACTTTTTGCTTTAGGTGACACCATTTTAGATGGTTTCGTAACTACATCACGGATGAAAAGTTCTTGTGATGATGTAGGTAATACAAGTAATATTTGCATCACTAAGATCAATAATAGACTTTTATTTTTCATAGTATATAAAATTAAATTGTTATTTGTGAAATTTACTCTTGAGGTTAATGGGAGTTCTAAATTCCCATGTGTATTAGGAATTTGTTTTTTCCTAATAATCTTAATTTTTTGTTTATATTGAATATGAATGACATGGTTCTTATATTTTAGAATATTTATACAGAATTAATATCATAGTGTATTAAAATAAAAGTGATAGTAATTTTTAGTTATTAGGATTAATTGGTATTTGTTTGCAGTATATATGTCCAAAATAATCTCCACCTTGTAATATAATGCTCCAATATTTTGTTTGACTTGTATTATTTTCATCTACTTTGATTTTAATTATTTTGTCTTTAGAAGAACAATACACAGTAAACCATTTATATTTGATTTCAATTCCATTAGTTTGGCTTTTTTCTATTTCTTCTAAAGTACAAGTGTAATAATCATATTTAGATGATAAATCTGAGGTTTTATAAAAATTAAATCCTTCTAACCACCAAGTTGAATATTTTGTATTAATAGTTATAGAATCTTCTTTTGCTTTAAATATGATTGAATCTTGGGAAAGTCCAATTTGATTAGACCAATAACCATCTAAAATTTCTTCATCTTCGTTTGTCTTGGTAGAATCGTTTTGTGTGTTATTCTCTTGGTAGGAATTGTTATTATTGGAGTCTGTTTGTATAGTTGAGCAGGATGATATACATAGTAAGAATATGAAAAATAAAATTAGTGTTGTATGTTTCATAATACTTCCTCCTATTTTAAATTTTATCTATTGCAAAATATTGCATATTTTGGAAAGAATATTGTGTTGTGTAAAAAACTTCGCCATTATAAAAACCATCACAAGTACCTCCCCAGCCCCAATGACAATAAATATAACCATCTGTAATGTTATTGTTTGAATCAACACAAAACATTGTGCCATTAGCAATCCAAGCATGTCCACCAGAACCATTGACTGTAGATCCTCTCATATATATAATGTCTCCATTTTTTATGTAGTTAATTACATTAATTAAATTATATGTTGCTAATTGGGTGTGTCTAAGAGGAAAATTTTTGTTGTTTAGAAGTGTTAAGCCACTACTTGGTGCAGCCCCACTTCCGTTTACCCCATAGTTCATATTGACATCTAATCCTATGTAATATAGTAATTGAGCAGCATAATTTACTGCGGAATCGTATGGTAAAGGAACAATACTTGATGAACCTCCAGAGCCACCTACAATTCTTGAATTGGAATTTTGATCAATACCTGCACCTATACGAGCTAGAGGAAAATTAATGCCATGATATAATAAAGATTGTTTACAATGTGTCATAACTATTGCTGTTGCAACAGCAACACAACCAACAGGGCAACCTGGATGATAAATATTTACAATAGAGTTCCATGGATCGCGTTGGTGCCAAGAACCTGATATGTTTGATTGTATTGCGTAACAACCATCAAGGAAGTTTTCAGATAATGTAATAGGTTCATTATTCGCATTTTTGTCGATATAATCACCGAGCTTTAAAATAAATTCTTGATTTACAATTGAATTTTTGTCATAATCAAAATGTCCACTTTCAGAAAAGGCTAACAGTGGATTTATTCTATTATCTGAAGAAATAATAGCAAAACCTTCATTTTCTCCTTTGTTAAATATGTAGGCTAATGTATCAGATAATAAAGATCTAGCATTGGTTTGTTCCACAACATAATCTACTGTTATTTCTGAAATAGATCTTGTTTTGTTTTTATCAAAAACAATATTAGCATATTCCAATGCTTTGTTTTCTGTAATTTTAAACATCGAATTATTATTTCTTGTTTCATATCTATTGGGAATTGTTTGTGTTTCAATTTCTGCATTTTTTTGATTTTCACAAGAAAAGAATAAAGTAATTATTAAAATTAATGAGATGAATTTAAAATTTTTCATAATAATAAATTAAGCAGTTAATAATTAAGTTTATTTAATTTGGAAATCACCCTCGAGGATTGTTCCATCTGTTAAAGTTAAGCGGATTGTGTAAAGACCCACGCCCCATGGTGTGTTGATTGTGTAAACCTCACCAGCTACCATATTGAGGGTAGAGGTATATTTTACGCCTGAAAGCATTTCATAAATAATTATCTCCACTCTTTCATCTTCATTGCATTGTAGTGTAAGATTTGTTGAATTTTGGGAACAACTAAAAATTTTTTGTTCCATTATAATGGATTTTGGTGTGCTTATTATTATATCGCTATCAGGTGGATTAAAAATACCGCCAAACGGAGGTTGGGTTGGTGGATTGTAAGGTTTAAGTTCTACTGGGATTCCGCCATTTTGTGCAATGGCAAAACTACAAAAGAGCAACATTGCTCCGATTGTAAAAAGAATTTTCTTTTTCATAGTTTTAATTGATTTAAATGTTCGACAAATGTGGGTTTGTTTATCAGGGGCAAATTTAGAGACTTTATTTGGACTGACCAAAATTGTGATATCACAAAACGCTATTTTTAGGGGTTACTGGTTGTGTGGTTATATTGTTGTAAATCAGTAAATTGTATAGGGGGGGGTAGTTGTGTGATATCACAAAATGATTTTGGGAGTGTGAAAAAGTTGATTTTTAGTGAATATTTTAGTAATTTTGCATTGGTAATTTTATTTCTCATAAATTAACGTGAGTTCGATATAATTTTATCTCTCACGGAATTATATTTATCTCTCACGGAATTTTTTTTTTCTCACGGAACCGAAGGTCTTTGAGTGTAGCGATAAAATACACGGAACTCACGGAACTCACGGAATTTACTCCTTCGGAGTGTTTGTCTCACAAATCTCATAAATTATCACAAAAAATAATTTTGTCCCACAAATCTCACAAATTATCACGAATCATATAAAATTGTGAAAATTTGTGTCTTTTGTGGGCGGAAAAATCAATGTTGTTAGGAAAAATTGTGGAGCGTTTAATTTACCCATAAATATCACAAATTATCACAAATCATTATTAAGTTTGTAAATACCTATATACGTATGAAAAATTATTTGGTAATTGTTATTCTGTTGTTGGCTATTGTTGCAGGATGCAATAAGAAAGAGCCATTAGACCCGAAAGAAGATTATATATTGATGCGCACATTTGAATTTGCACAAAGACAAAAATCTGATAGTATAGATATTGGTGCGTTAGAAAATTATGCAATTGTGTATGATGAAAAAAATGCAAAAAATAAATTGTGTTTATGTGATGCTTTGATTGGGTACAAATTGTTTATAGAAGGGAATTTTGATAAATCATTAATATATTTGAAAAAAGCTGAGGCAAATTTGCAATATTATGATTCTATATCTGCATTTGTATATTCTATGATAGTTAGTAATACAATGACTACAGATACTATACTTGCTCTTAGTTATGCAAAAAAAGCGTTAGAAAAAGATTTGGAGTATAATAATTTGAGGCGATTACCTTATTCATATATGGATTTGAGCCTATTATCGAAAGGCGATTCGGCACGATATTATTTAGAGAAGAGCCTTGAATATTTTGATGATTGGGGTGATAATGTTGTGAAATGTAAGTATGCATGGTGGCATCGAGATGAATTGCATCCCGACACAATGATAGCATACGCCAAACCATGTTATGATAGTATATTTTATACAGGACATGCACGTATATTGGCAGAGGCGTATTTGAGAAAGGGTGAGCCTGATAGTGCGTTGGAATATATAGAACATGTAGCACGGGGAAAGTTTTTTAAGCCCGATTATTATTACTATAATTCTCGTAGATTATCGCAATTAGGCAAACATGAAGAGGCAAATAAAAGTTGGGAAGAGGCATATTATTTGCAGAGAGAGGAAGCTTTATTTATGTTCAGTCAACGACTTGGGGCGATAAATGGAGAATATGATTTGCTGAATGAGGAGTTGGAAAACGAGAAAGAGAAGTCGAGAATGAGAGGGGTGTATAATGTGGTGTTGTTGATTGTGATTGGGTGTTTGTTGGTGGCTATTGTTCTTATTTTCAGATATAAGAAGAATATTGGTCGGTTGGAAGAGGAAATTGTGAGGCGGAAAGAGAGATTTAATACTCTGTTTGAACAATATAAGGAGGGGTATAATTTGGATAGAGATACTGTTTTTGCGGATGCGAGAGAGAATTTGTCGGCATTGAAAGACGATTATCCGAAATTGACAAATACGGATTTGGCTATTGTCTGGTTGATGTTTATGAATTGTGATAAGGAAAATTTGTGCAAGTTGATGAACATTTCGACGAGATATTATTATAATAGGCGTTCGATTATACAGCAAGTGTTAGGCTTCCAATTCGAAGATACAAAAGGTGGTCAAAAACGATTAGAGCAATTAGTGAAAAAGTATATTATAATGCGCGACAAATGATGCAGGGTTTTTACTCGCTTTGCTCGTATCAACGGTCAACAGACGACAGTCGGATTTTTTACTCCCTTACTCGTGCGGACGAACGAGCCGTGCGTCCCTACTATATCGCCCACAGATAACACAGATTACCCTCCGGATTTTTATATTGAACTGATGTTTATTAAATTTGTGAAATTCGTGTAATTTGTGGGCAGAAAAAATAAAAGGCTACATATCAGTGCGATCTGTAGCCTTTTTTCTATTTTATATCTTAATACAAATAAATTTCCGAGTAATTTTGTCCCCATTCGTATGTATAGCTTGCACAACAAGCACATAAAGTCCAGCCTGAACTATTGAATTATCCTTTGTTGTGCCATTCCAAATGGTATAACCTTGTGGGCTAATTAGTTTGTTGTCTATTATGCGACTGACGTGCACCCCATGCCGTGTGTAGGCGTCAATGGTTAGGGTATATCCTGCTTCGGGCAAGTTGTGGTTGATTGTTAGATAATCACAATCTCCGTCATTGTCGGGCGAAAATGTTGTGTTCTCCACCCAGAAGTATTTGTCCGACTGCGAGTTATTCGTGTTTATGGTTTGCGAATTTATCCACCCAGCTGTGTTGTGCGATGCCGAACTATGCCAATTCCTTGCCTCTTGTGTCAAGCCCATTGGGTCTATGCGTTCGAGTGATATATCGTGCAAGTCAGTCAGCAATGGGTGGTGCCACGAGTCTGAATAGTGCACCTCATCAATTACAATACCTCCTCGATCAGAAAGCACGAGTGTGCCACCTGATGCTGCCATTGATGGTAGGGTTGATGTTATGTAGATTGATTCTTGGTTAATGCCTAATGGACAGTTTATTGCGCTTGTGTCGGGCGATATTACTGCATATTGTCGTGGCGGTATAATTTTGCTTGAATTGCAAAAAAGTTTCGAGTTTTTGAGGTCGCCATTTTCATCTCTATTCGAAAGCATAAGCCTATTAAGGTCGATGTAGAAATCGCTATTATTGTACAACTCGATAAATTTACTATTCCCGTCGCTAATATATGGCATCAATTCGTTGAAAATTACATCCATATACTGCGCTTGGCGTGGCAGTGCAAGGCTGATTGTTGTGTCTGGCATACTCCATCCGCTTATGCAACTGAAATTGTAAAATGAAATATCTATTGAGTTCATTGAGTCAAGTGCTTCTGCAAGGTGCAAATTGAGTGTTTCTCGTTGTGGCTCAACCCAATCGAGTGATTTTATTGCATTGCCAGATATCTCTATATTTTCATGTAAATCAGCAATATCTATTTGCATTGGTTTGTTGAAATCTATTTGAACAGAGCGTGAGTCGTTAATCCCCAAGCCTATTATGCGCGGAGTCAAATCGTCGGGCAACGAGCATGCTGTGCTGTTTCTTTCAGCAGGAGTTCCACCACGAGGGTCAATGGATGGTATCCATGTTGTAGAGTTAGATAGTGGGTTGGTTGCATCTCGGCGTTCAAGCGACCAACCTCCATCTGCCTTGAATGGCTCTGACTTATACCAATCCGAGGTGTATTCTACAAACGAGATTATCTGGTCGTTTTTGTCTTTGATTATTAGCATGTTCCCATCGTTGTTTAGTGCTGGCATCGATCCCACTACGCATATTTTGTCGGTTATGGCAATGAGTTCGCTCATTGCGCTTTGTGAGCAAATAACTACATATTCCTGAGCTTCAAGGGTGTAATCTTTGAATGTCCCTGTTTTTGAAGGCGTACTTATTTTGCAACCCTCCAATGCGATAGCCCTATCTGTTGTGTTATAAATCTCCACCCATTCCACTTCTGGCAGTTCCACCGATGGATTAGGTTTAGCCATAATTTCGGTTATAACTATATCTCCTCGTTCAATAATTTCAGTGCTTTTTCCCACTTTTTTGTCATCGAAAAATGCCTCGTATAATTGAGCGGACATATAGTGTGAGAGTAGTAGTAAACAGATAATTAAGATTTTTTTCATAAACGTTTTTGTATGTGAATTTTTTTTCTTAATTTTGCAACGTGGTGTTTTGTGCCACGAGCAAAAAATATATGCAAAAGTATAAAAAAATAATTGATTAACAAAATTTAATATAACTTACTATGAGAGTGGCAATTGTGGGCGCAAGCGGCGCCGTAGGTCAAGAGTTTTTGCGAGTGTTAGCAGAACGTAATTTCCCTATTTCTGAATTGAAATTGTTTGGTTCTTCGCGCAGTGCAGGTCGTGAATATGAATTTTGTGGCAAAAAAATCAAAGTTCAAGAGTTGCGTCATGGCGATGATTTCAAAGATTTGGATATTGTTTTCACCTCTGCTGGTGGATCTATTTCGCAAGAATATGCCGAAGATATTACTCGTTTCGGTGCTGTTATGATCGACAATTCGAGTGCCTTCCGTATGGACGAAGATGTGCCATTGGTTGTGCCTGAAGTCAATGCTGAGGATGCCTTGAATCGTCCTCGCAATATCATTGCTAATCCTAATTGCACTACAATTCAAATGGTTGTGGCGTTGAAAGCTATCGAGGATTTGTCTCACATCCGTCGTGTGCATGTTTCTACCTATCAAGCTGCATCGGGTGCTGGTGCCACTGCTATGGCTGAGTTGGAACAACAATATCGCGAAGTGTTAGCTGGCGAGCCTGTCACTGTCGATAAATTTGCTTATCAATTGGCTTACAATCTTATCCCTCAAGTCGATGTGTTTATGGATAATGGCTACACAAAAGAGGAGATGAAGATGTACAACGAAACTCGCAAAATCATGCACTCTGACATTCAAGTGAGTGCTATGTGTGTGCGTGTGCCATCGTTGCGTGCTCACTCTGAGTCTATTTGGGTCGAAACCGAGCGTCATATCTCTGTAGCTGAGGCTCGTGAAGCTTTCGAAAAGGCTGAAGGCGTAGTGGTTATGGACAATCCTGCTCAAAAAGAATATCCAATGCCTCTCTTCCTTTCTGGCAAAGATCCTGTATATGTGGGTCGTATCCGTGAGGATTTGAGTAATCCTAATGGTTTGACTTTCTGGAGCGTAAGCGACCAAATCAAAAAAGGTGCAGCCCTCAATGCTGTGCAAATTGCAGAATACTTAATTTCAAGGAACAAGTAATAGGGAATAAGGAATAAGGCATAGGGGGTATTTTTCAATATGTCTTTGTTGGCGAGATTTTGCTTTGCAAAAGCGAGACCATTATGAAGAGAAAAATATGTTCTTATGTCATTCTGTCTAAAAAAATAAAAATTATGAAAAAAATATTATTCTCGGCATTAGCAATGCTTTTGTTGGTGGCTTGTAATCAAGCTCCAAAGGGTTATAAAATCACAGGTACTCTTGATACTGAAGAGTTTGATGGTAATTGGGTCTATTTGGCTGAAACTTTGCGTAAACTCGCCACTGAACCTATTGATAGCGCACAAATCGTTGATGGCAAATTCGAAATGCAAGGTGTTGCTGCCGAGCCTTTGATGGCTGTGGCTGTTATCACTGACGAGAATCGCCAAATGACCGAACATGGTGTAGGTACATACTTCATTCTCGAAAATGGCAATATCTCTATGCACGTTGACACTGCTTTTGCCATGACTGCCAAAGGCACTGATTTCAATCGTGTATATGCTGAATATGACTCGGTTATTATGTCGTATGACTCTATTTGTGCCGAAATTAGCGAAAGAGATATAACTACTGCCGAAAAATTTGAAGTAATAGTTGAGGCTCGTAAAAATTATAAAGAAACTCTCAAAAATTTAATTTTGCCGTATGTCGCAACTCAACCTGCTCAAAAGCTTGTGAAGGATGTTAAGCATCTTTATTCAAACGAAGAGTTGGCTGTTTTGCTTCCTGCCGATACAACAGCTAAAGCTCGTTCTATCGAACAGCCTTATATGGCAGTAGGTAGTTATTTGTCTGACGAGGCTACTCCAAATGCTGCTGGCGACACTATTCGTTGGATGGATATTGTTTCTAATCACGATTACACTTTGATTGACTTTTGGGCTTCATGGTGTGGACCATGTATGCGTTCTATGCCTGGGCTTAAAGAGTTGTATGCCGAACATTCTGGCGAACACTTCGAAATTATAGGTATCTCATTGGATAATAATCGTGAAAGATGGCTTGGTGCTATTGAGAGCAAAGAACTTGTTTGGGTGCAACTTTCTAACCTTATGTTCTGGGACGAGCCAATGGTGAAACGCTTCGAAATCCCTTACATCCCATCGACTATGTTGGTCGACCGCGAAGGCAAAATCATCATCCGTAACCCTAATCACGACGAGTTGGCTATATATTTAGCACGATGATTGGACTTGACCCTATCCATTTTCGAATGTTACTTCCGCTTCGGCATTGAATCTTATTCTTAGAATACAAAGTAGAAACAATAAAACACAGCGACTATGAAAAAGGTGTTATTTCTTCTAATCATATTATCGCTAACTATTGCGACTTTTGCATACGAAGCACAAATAAATGGTATTTATTATAATTTTAACCATGTTGCTCAAACCGCTACAGTAAGTCATGATGTCTTTGCTTATGAAGAAGGTGATGGTTTGGATGCATATTCATACACTCAAACCGAAATTATAATCCCGGAAGTAATATTGTATAAAGGAAAGGAGTATCAAGTTACAACTATTGGCGAATCTGCATTTTATTATGCTCGAGCACTTAAAAGTGTAACTCTTCCAAAAACTATCAATAAAATTGACAAATATGTTTTTTATGGCTGCTCTTCACTTGAGCAGATAATCATAGATGAAAATAATTCTAATTTTAAATCAATAAATAACATATTATACGATAAAGAAATAACTACACTACTTGTTTGTCCTGCAACTAAAACTGAGGTTATTATTCCGAATAGTGTAACTAAAATTGCTGAAGGCGCATTCTTTTATTGTACAAACCTTTCAGAAATAATAATTCCAAATTCTGTAACTTGTATTGATCATGATGCTTTTATTGATTGCCATTCTTTAGTTTCAATTGTAATACCAAATTCAGTAACTACAATAGGATTAGATGCATTTATTGCTTGCACCTCTCTTGAGTCAATTGAAATTCCGTCTTCAATAACAAAAATAGGGTTAGGTACATTTTATTTTTGCAAATCACTAAAATCTATCAAACTGCCAAATTCAATAACAGAAATAGGCGGTTGGGCTTTTGAAAATTGTCAAGCTCTTAATTCTATTGTAATTCCACATTCAGTGCAAAAAATTGGAGCAAGAGCTTTTGCTGCATGTTCTGCTCTTAAAGAAATAACTTGTCATAGTATTACTCCTCCTGACGCTATAAACATCTTAGCCGATTATGAAACTTGCTCTCTTGTTGTACCTAAAGGAACTTTAAATTATTATAAAAATCATGAAGAATGGGGTAAATTTAGAAATATACAAGAAACTTCGAAAATAGACTATAATTCTATTGTTATGAAACTCAAAATAATATCTTCTATGATGCAAAATCTCATTTATTGATATTTATGAAAAAGTTAAATTGTTATATACTATGCAAAATCAATTATTGCAATTTGTAGGAGAAAATATACAATCTTGCTGTCTTAAAATAAAAAAATGATAAATAAAATATTCCCAGCAGAGTGGGCTCCACAGAGATTTGTGCAACTCACATGGCCTCATGCCGACACCGATTGGGCATATATGCTCGATGAGGTGCAGGCTTGTTTCAAGAATATAGCTCGCGAAGTGGCTAAGCGTCAGCAGTTGCTTATTGTTGCGCCCGACGTGGAAGATGTGCGCCGTCAGATTGCCGATGAGGTGAATATGACAAATGTTACATTAGTAGAATTTCCATCCAACGACACTTGGGCTCGCGACCATGGCGGAATCACTATCTTCGAAGATGGCAAACCCGTAATTCTCGATTTCCAATTCAATGGCTGGGGCTTAAAGTTCCCTTCTGATAAAGATAATCTTATCACTGAACGCCTACATCGTGGTGGTCATCTCTTTGGCGAATTGCGCAACTGCCGTAATTTTGTCTTCGAGGGTGGTTCTATCGAGAGTGATGGCGAGGGCACTTTGCTCACTACTTCCGAATGTCTTTTGTCGCCAAATCGCAATGCAACTATGACTCGCGAGGAAATAGAGGCTTATCTATTAGATACATTTGGCGCAAAACAACTCCTTTGGCTTGACCATGGTTATCTTGCAGGCGATGATACAGATTCGCATATTGATACTCTCGCTCGTCTTTGTCCTGATAACACTATATTATATGTAAAATGCGACGATGAAACTGACGAACACTACGAGGCTTTGCTTCGTATGGAAGAGCAGCTCACTACCTTCCGTACTCTCGCTGGCGAACCATATCGTCTCATTGCTTTGCCTATGGCTCGCCCTGCTTTCGAAGATGATGAACGCATTCCTGCAACTTATGCTAACTATTTAGTTATCAATGGTGCTGTGCTCGTGCCTACCTATGCTACTGAACTCGATGCTCTTGCTTTGGCTCAAGTGCAAAAGGCATTCCCTAATCACGAAATTGTAGGCGTCGATTGTCGAGAGCTCATTCGTCAACATGGCTCGCTCCATTGTGTTACCATGCAGTACCCAGCGGTAGAGGGGTAAATAAACTTCTTATTCCTTACCCTATAGCAACCTTCAAGCAACCTTCAAGCAAGAAGACTGACATTTTCAGTAGAATTATTCTCAAATTGCTCGTCTTGCTCTTGTTACTAATAGTCTAAAAAATATGAAAATAGGTATAATTCAACAATCAATAACTCCTGATGTGGAGGCTAATAAAGCGAAGCTTCGTGCCGAGATAGTAGCTGCTGCTGCCGAAGGTGCCGAGCTTGTAGTGCTTCAAGAATTGCACAATACTCCTTATTTTTGTCAAACTGAAAATACAGAGTTGTTCAATCTTGCCGAGCCAATTCCGGGTCCTTCAACTGAGTTCTATTCGCAAGTGGCTCGCGAATGTGGCGTAGTGCTCGTAACTTCATTGTTTGAGCGCCGTGCTGCTGGTCTTTATCACAATACTGCTGTGGTGTTCGAAAAAGATGGCTCTATTGCTGGTAAATATCGCAAAATGCACATTCCTGATGACCCTGCTTATTATGAAAAATTCTATTTCACACCAGGCGACCTTGGTTTTGAGCCAATTCAAACTTCGGTTGGTAAATTGGGCGTTTTGGTTTGTTGGGATCAATGGTATCCTGAAGCTGCTCGCCTCATGGCATTGGCTGGTGCCGATTTGTTGATTTATCCAACTGCTATTGGCTGGGAAAGCACTGATACTCCAGAGGAAAAAGCTCGTCAACGCGAGGCTTGGATTACAGTTCAGCGTGGTCATGCCGTTGCCAATGGTTTACCTGTGGTTAGTGTCAATCGCGTAGGCCACGAGCCTGATCCAAGTGGTGCAACTAATGGCATTCTTTTCTGGGGTAGTAGCTTTGTTGCTGGCCCTCAAGGCGAATTCCTCTATCAATCACCATCTGATTCTACTGATCGCAAGGTGGTTGATGTAGATATGCAACGTAGCGAGAATGTGCGCCGTTGGTGGCCATTCCTCCGCGACCGCCGTATCGAAAACTATGGCGATATCACAAAACGATTTAGAGATTAAAAAAAATTAGCATACTAAGACTGTTGACTTTTGACAGTTGACTGTAGACATTTTATTTATGCAAAGAAAAGATTTTGAAATAATGGCGCCAGCAGGCTCATGGGAGAGCCTACAAGCTGCTATTCAAGCTGGTGCCGATTCTGTATATTTTGGTATCGAACGCCTCAATATGCGTTCGCGCTCATCGAGCAATTTCACTACTGAGGACCTTCACCGTATTGTGGAGCGTTGTAAAGAGGCTGGTATCAAGTCATATCTCACAATCAACACCATTATCTACGATGAGGACTTAGAGCTTATGCGTGAGATTGTGGATAATGCCAAAGAGGCTGGTGTGAGTGCTATCATTGCTGCCGACGTGGCGGTGATGCAATATGCTATTTCGCAAGGTGTAGAGGTGCATCTCAGCACTCAACTCAATATTTCTAATATTGAGGCGTTGCGTTTCTATGCTCAGTTTGCTGATGTAGTAGTGTTGGCGCGCGAACTCAATATGGACCAAGTGGCTGAAATCCACCGTCGCATTGTTGAAGAGAATATCGTTGGTCGCAATGGCGAACTTATTCGTATCGAAATGTTCTGTCATGGTGCTTTGTGTATGGCTGTGTCTGGCAAATGCTATCTCTCTTTGCACGAACTCAATGCTTCTGCCAATCGTGGTGCTTGCATGCAAGTGTGCCGCCGTGCTTATCGTGTTCACGATGAGGATTCTGATATCGAACTCACTGTTGATAACAAATACATCATGTCGCCTAAGGATCTCAAAACTATTCACTTCATGAATAAAATGATGGATTCGGGTGTGCGTGTTTTCAAAATAGAAGGTCGTGCTCGTGGTGCCGAGTATGTCAAAGCTGTGGTGTCATGCTACAACGAAGCTATTGAGGCTCACCTTAATAATACTTTCACTGATGAGAAAGTTGCCGATTGGGATGTTCGTCTTTCTAAAGTATTCAATCGTGGTTTTTGGGATGGTTACTATCTCGGACAACGTCTTGGCGAGTGGAGCCACAATTATGGCTCTAAAGCTACTCATAAGAAAGTTTATATTGGTAAATGTACCAATTTCTTCCAAAAAATTGGTGTGGCAGAATTCCTTCTCGAAGCTCAAACTCTCTCTGTAGGCGACGAAATTCTCGTTACTGGCGAAACTACAGGAGCATACGAAGATGTAGTAGAAGAAGTTCGCGTTGACCTCAAACCAGTAGAAACTGTAGAAAAAGGTACATATTTCAGCATCAAAACCAAAGACGTAGTGCGTCGTAACGACAAACTCTTCAAAATCGTACCTGCCGACGAGCTCCAAAAATAGTTTTATAATATTGCCCACAAATAACACAAATTAAACAAATAAAAAATACATTTGTGTTTATTTGTGCGATTTGTGGGAATAAAAACTATGAGATAGATGAAAGAATATGAATTGATATATCAAATACGTGGGGCTATTTATGATACTTATAATGCTTTAGGTCCAGGATTGCTTGAATCAGTTTATGAAGAAACACTTGTTTATTTTCTTAATAAACGAGGTTTGAAAATAGAACGTCAAGTAGAGATTCCTATTATTGTAGAGGGAAATCGACTTAATACTCAGATGAGAATTGACTTGCTTGTAGAACGTCGAATAATTATCGAAATTAAATCGGTTGCTGAAATGCGAGAAGTTTTTCATTTACAGATTTTGACTTATCTAAAGTTGGCTAAATTACATCGAGGAGTTCTTGTTAATTTCAACACGGTTGATATTGATGATTCTATTTGGTTAAAAGTTAATGGCTTTGATAGCGAAGCTACTTTGCCTTAACAAATAAAACAATTTATATATTTGTGCAATTTGTTTAAAATAAAAATATTTGTGTTTATTTGTGCGATTTGTGGGTAGAAAAAAAGAATAATTTTAATTTGTGGACATAAAAAGGATAAAACATTATTTTTTAATTTGTGCAATTTGTTTAAAATAAAAATATTTGTGTTTATTTGTGCGATTTGTGGGCAGGGAGAAGAATAATATTTAATTTGTGGGCATATAAAGGATAAAACATTATTTTTAATTTGTGCAATTTGTTTAGAATAAAAATATTTGTGTCTATTTGTGCGATTTGTGGGCAGGAAAAAGAATAATTTTAATTTGTGGGCATATAAAGGATAAAACATTATTTTTAATTTGTGCAATTTGTTTAAAATAAAAATATTTGTGTTTATTTGTGCGATTTGTGAGCAGGGAAAAGAATAATATTTAATTTGTGGGAAGAAAAAGTAAACAAAAACCAAATAATTTTTGTGAGAAAATAGAAATAATCTAACTAAATAATTTATGAAAAAAACATTACTATTTGCATTGTGTATTTTATGTGGTGCATTATGCATTAATTTGAAGGCAGAGACTCTTGAAGAAAAAGTGGCTCGTCTTGAAGCTCAAATCTTTGCACTTGAAGCAAAAACTGTGGCTACTGACTCGGTGTTGACTGCCGAAGTAGTAGAACCTAAAAAGAAATTACAACCTATTACTGTGAAATTTGATGCTCGTTTCGACTGGCAATCAAGTATAGCAAATCAAGGTAAAGACTTTGGCTCAAATTTCAATGGTCGTTACCTTATGTTGATGGTGGATGGTAATATTTCTTCTAAATTCTCTTACCATTTGCGCTATCGTATGATTCACCCTAATCACGAAAATTCTTGGCGTGGTGTATTTAATGCTACCGACTGGGCTAACGTAGTTTATCGTCCTACTAAAAACTGGGAAATCACTGCTGGTAAAATGCTCGTATTCTACGGTTCGTATGAGTTCGACAAAAACCCACTTGATGTTTATATGTGGTCAAGCTGGGGTGGCAATGTTGGCTGTTTCCAATTTGGTGTGATGGGTAAATATATCTCTAACGATGGTCGCAACAACGTGCTTTTCCAAATCAACAATTCGCCATTTGCAAATTCTCTTGATTTAGGAAATTTGTATAGCTATTCTGCTCAATGGAATGGTAATTTTGGCGTGTTCAATGCTCTCTATTCTGTAAACTTCCTTGAATATCAACCAAGTCGTTTTATCAACTATATCTCGCTTGGTAACCAATTCAACTTCGGCCCTGTGTGTCTCGAGCTTGACTATATGAATCGTTATGGTGCGCGTGGTACTCATTTCTTGAAAGACTTCTCTTTCATTGGTCGAGTGAAATATGATATTTGTGATCAATTCACTATTTTTGCTAAAGGTGGTATCGACTACAATATGGCTCAAGAGGCAGGCGAGTCTGATGCAATCGACTTGCTCGTTACTCCTGGTACTCGCTATGAGTATTATGGTGCTGGTGTTGAGTATTTCCCAATCAAAGGTAGCAAAGATGTGCGTCTTCACGCATTTTGGTATTCTGATTGTGATGCTTCTACTGGTGCAACTCGATTTGATAATCACACAATTGGTGTAGGTTGCCGTTTCCGCCTAACTGCTTTTGATCGTAAATAATTCACATTAAAATAATTTATAAAAATGAAAAAATTTAAAGAAATGAAATTCACAACAAAGCGCACAATTGAGGCTTTGATTTTTCTTGTGATTTTCTTCGCGATATTTGGATATATCGCAAATCGTATGGGTATGGCTAATATGCTTAATACCATTATGCAAACATCGTATCGTCTTTTGATTGATACTTGTTTCTATCTTATGGGTATCACTGTTTTGTCTGGTGCTTTGGGTAAATTGCTCACTGAATTTGGTGTGGTTCGCCTTCTCGAAAACATCCTCAAACCTTTTATGAAGCCGCTCTATAACCTTCCTGGGGTTGCGGCTCTTGGTGCAGTGTTGACTTTCTTGTCGGACAATCCTGCGATTATCTCTTTGGCTAACGACAAAAACTTCAGTCAATATTTCAAAAAATATCAACTCATTTCGCTTACTAACTTTGGTACAGCGTTCGGTATGGGTCTTGTGGTTATCGCCTTTATGACAGGTAAGGGTTTTGCCTCTGGTGCCTTGATTGGTCTTTTGGGTGCTGTTGTTGGTAGTGTTGTTTCTACTCGTATTATGCAACGCTCTATCATTAAAGCATATCCTAACTTCAAAGACGAGGGTGCTGCTGGTGGCGATGAACAAGCTATCTCTTTCAAATCAGATGAAGGTGCTTTCCTCCGTGGTTTGAACGCTATCCTCGACGGTGGTAAAACTGGTGTTGAACTTGGTCTTGCTATCATTCCTGGTGTATTGATTATCTCTACTTTTGTGATGATTCTTACTTTCGGCGCTTCTGCTACTGGCGAATATACTGGTGCTGCTTACGAGGGTGTGAAAGTGTTGCCTTGGTTGGCTGGTAAAATTGATTTCGTGTTCCAATGGTTGTTTGGTTTCGAGCATCCTGAATTGGTGGCTTATCCTATCACTGCTCTTGGTGCTGTAGGTGCTGCTCTTGGTCTTATCCCAACATTCTTGGAACAAGGTTTCGTTGATAACAACGTAATCGCAGTATTTACAGCCATGGGTATGTGCTGGTCAGGTTTCCTTTCTACTCACACAGCTATGCTCGATTCTCTCGGCTATCGTCAGCTTACATCAAAAGCTATCGTGGCTCACACTATTGGTGGTCTTTGTGCTGGTATCGTAGCTCACTGGTTGTTTGTTTTGGTTAGCTTGATTTTCTAAGCGAATTTTGAATATATAAAAAATGGGTAACTAAATTTAGTTGCCCATTTTTTTATGGAAACTTCTATAAATTACACTCTGCACTCTGCCTATGCGCACGCGCGCGCGAGGGGAAATCTTTTTTTTATCCATAATTTTTTTATTATTTATATATATAATATATATACCTTATATATAGGAATTGGGTATTTTTTTGTATTTTATTGATTTTTAGCAAATTGAATATATTTGCTTAATTCTCGAAACAAAGAAAATGTCCCAATGTCCATTTGTCCCAATGTCCATTTGTCCAAATGTCCATATGTCCATTTGACCATATCTTTACCCACAAGCAAGGTGCAAGCAAACTGCTCCTTAGTAGAGTGACATTCTATCTAACATCACGTCAGTTCGATATAAAAATCCGGAGGGTAATCTGTGTCATCCGTAGAGCGATTTTGACGTAGTCAAAGAGCGAATCGTTAAATCCGGATAGCAAAAAATCTATAAATTCTTGCGATAAGCGAGGGCAATTAAGTTTACTAAAATTGCCGAGCGTAGCAAGAATCTTAAGCGAAGCTAAAAAATCTGTGTCATCTGTGGGAGATAAATAATAAAATTTCGTGTGTTCCGTGCATTTTATCGCCAAAGGCTCAAAGACTTTCAGTTCCGTGAGAGATAAAATTATATCGAACTCACGTTAACATCAGCTCGATATAAGATGTCGAATGGTTATTTGTGTCGTCCGCAAAGTGATTTTTTTGTTGCGTAAGATGTAGTTTATAGCTCGTTAAAATTTTATTATACAAATATTTGGTAGTTTCGAGAAAAAATTGTAACTTTGCACCCGATTTTGCGAGGTGTGCTCTGTGATGGAGTGTGGCTTGCATAAATAACAAATAATCAATAATTTATTAACAAAAAATTCTATCATTATGATGAATCATTATGAAACAGCTTTCATTTTGACTCCCGTTTTATCTGATGTTCAGATGAAGGAAGCTGTAGAAAAATTCAAAGGTTTCTTGGTAGCTAATGGCGCAGAAATCGAAAATGAGGAGTTATGGGGTTTGAAAAAATTGGCTTACCCAATCCAAAAGAAATCAACTGGTTTCTATTCACTTCTTCAATTCAAAGCTGAGCCTAGCATCGTTGCTAAACTCGAATTGCAATTCCGTCGTGATGAGCGCGTTATCCGTTTCTTGACTTTCCGTCTCGACAAATACGCTCTCGAATATGCTAACAAACGTATTAACAAAGCTAAACAAGAGGAGAAATAATTTATGGCAGCAAATCAAGAAGTACGTTATTTGACTCCTGTTGCAGTCGATAACACAAAGAAAAAATATTGCCGTTTCAAAAAAATGGGCATTAAATATGTAGACTACAAAGACCCTGAATTCTTGAAAAAATTCTTGAACGAACAAGGTAAAATCCTTCCACGTCGTATCACTGGTACTTCGTTGAAATTCCAACGCAAAGTTGCGCAAGCTGTTAAACGTGCTCGCCACCTCGCTTTGCTCCCTTATGTAACTGATATGTTGAAATAATAAAACTGGAGGAATATATATGGAACTTATTTTGAAAGAAGACGTAGCTAACTTGGGCTACAAAGACGATATCGTAAACGTAAAACGTGGTTACGGTCGTAACTACCTTATTCCTACAGGTAAAGCTGTTATCGCTACTGAATCAGCTCGTAAAGTGTTGGCTGAAAACCTTCGTCAACGTGCTCACAAATTGGCTCAAATCAAAGCTGATGCTGAAGCTATGGCTGAAAAAATCAACGGCCTCGAAATCACTATCGTTACTAAAACTTCTGCTACAGGTACTATCTTCGGTGCAGTTAACAGCATCCAAGTAGCTGAAGAATTGGCTAAACTTGGTCACGAAATCGACCGCAAAACTATCGTTATCAAAGATGCTATCAAAGAAGTTGGTACTTACACTGCTACAGTGAAACTTCACAAAGAAGTTGCTGCTTCTATCACTTTGAACGTAGTTGCTGAAGCTGCTGCTGAATAATTTTGTGGTATATCTATAGAAAACTGAGTCAAAATATAAATTTTGGCTCAGTTTTTTTATTTATGTGTGATTAATGTCAGTTTGGTGTAAAACGCCGCATGGTATCTGTGTCATCTGTAGAGCGATTTTGACGTAGTCAAGGAGCGAATCGTTAAATCCGAACCAACGGTCCTTGGGCCGAAGGCGATAGAATTCCGTGTGTTTCATGAGCCATAAAAGTTATATCGAACTCACGTTAAATAAGGGGAGATATATAGAAAAACAGAGGAAAAATCCAAAAATGCGAAAAATAAGCGCGTATTAAGTGTCTATTTGGCTGTAAAAATCCACTTTTTGCAATGAAAAACATTTCTATTTCTCTTAGAAAATGAATTTTTTATAAATTTTTATTATTCAGATTCAGTGAGTTATAAAAAACTTTGCAAAAAAGTTGTAAAATATTTTGGTAGTTCAGAAAAATGTTGTACCTTTGCACTCGCAAAAGAGAAACAACGGCTCCATAGCTCAACTGAATAGAGCATCGCACTACGGATGCGAAGGTTACAGGTTTGAATCCTGTTGGAGTCACTAAAAAGAATCAACTTCGGTTGGTTCTTTTTTTTTGAGAAAGTATAGCTGAATTAACCATGGCTTGTAAGTCTTGAATTATGAGCTATTAGTGTTAAATATACGTTATAGACTTTTTTGAAAAAAAATAGTGATAAATATTTGGCTGTTTGGAAATAATGTCGTATCTTTGCAGTCCGAAATATTATCCATGCCTTATAGGCGAAAAAATATCAGGAAGTTAATTGTGTTTGAGTGAATTAGCCCGCTCCTACATAGCCCGAATCCTGATTAAATTTATGTTGAAAATATTCAATTAACATTTAAAACTTAATTAATTGTGGATACTTTAAGCTTTAAAACACTCTCAGTAAACAAAGCTACTGCACAAAAAGAGTGGATCCTTATCGATGCAACTGACCTCGTATTAGGTCGTATGGCATCAAAAGTTGCGAAACTTCTTCGTGGTAAATACAAACCAAGTTTCACTCCTCACGTAGATTGTGGTGACAACGTAATCATCATCAACGCAGAAAAAGTGAAATTGACAGGTAACAAATGGAATGACCGTGTATATCTTTCACACACTGGTTACCCAGGCGGTCAACGTGAAACAACTCCTGCTCAAATGATGGCAAAAAGCCCTGAAAAACTTATCAAAAAAGTTGTAAAAGGTATGCTCCCTAAAAACATCCTCGCAGGTGCTTTGCTTGATAATCTTTATGTATATGCAGGTTCTGAACACCCACACGCTGCTCAACAACCTAAACAAATCGATTTAAACCTTATTAAATAATTAGAAGACATGGAAGTAATCAACGCTATCGGTAGAAGAAAAGCTGCAATTGCACGCGTTTTCGTAAAAGAAGGTAAAGGCGACATCATCATCAACGGTCGTGAACTTGCTAATTATTTCCCTTCTTCAATGCTCCAATTCGTAGTTAACCAACCTCTTAACACAGTTAACGCACTTGGTAAATACGATATCAAAGTAAACCTTAAAGGTGGTGGTTTCAACGGTCAAGCTGAGGCTCTTCGTCTTGGTATCGCTCGCGCTCTTGTAAAAATCAACGCTGAAGACAAACACGCTCTTAAAGCTGCTGGATTCCTTACTCGTGACGCTCGCGTTGTTGAACGTAAAAAACCAGGTCAACCAAAAGCTCGTAAACGTTTCCAATTCTCAAAACGTTAATCTTATTCGAGAAATATATTCAGTTGTGGCTTGATAGTGTTTGTATTGTTGAGTCGAAAGAATTTCAACTTTCAACTTTCAACTTTCAACTGAAAAAATGTTTAGTATCTAAATCATTTAGACTCAATGCTCGGTTATTGACTACTTGAATGATTGCTTAAACAAAAAAAGTAAAAAGAAAGTAAACAATTTAAAAAAAACAAACAATTATGTCTGTACAATTTCAAGAACTTCTTGATGCAGGTGCACACTTTGGTCACCTTCGCCGTAAATGGAATCCAGCAATGGCTCCATATATCTTCATGGAACGCAATGACATCCACATCATTGACCTCCACAAAACTGTAGCTAAAGTAGAAGAAGCTGCTGCTGCAATGAAACAAATTGCAAAATCTGGCAAACGCGTACTTTTCGTAGCTACTAAAAAACAAGCTAAACAAGTTGTAGCTGACCTTGCAACAGAAGCTGGTATGCCTTACATCACTGAACGTTGGGCTGGTGGTATGTTGACAAACTTCCCTACAATCCGTAAAGCTATCAAAAAAATGGGTGCTATCGATAAAATGGCTAATGATGGTACTTTCGATGCTCTTTCAAAACGCGAAAAACTTCAAATCACTCGTCAACGTGCTAAACTCGAAAAGAACCTTGGTTCTATCGCTGACCTTAGCCGTCTCCCAGCTGCAATTTTCGTAGTTGACGTTATGAAAGAACACATTGCTGTTGCTGAAGCTCAACGTCTTGGTATTCCAGTGTTCGGTATCGTTGATACTAACTCTAATCCTAACGGAATCGACTTCGTTATCCCAGCTAACGACGATGCTACTAAAGCTATCGAAGTTATCGTAGGCGAAATGGTTAAAGCTCTTAAAGAAGGCGCTCAAGAACGTAAAATCGAACGCGCTGAAGAAGAAGGTGCTGAACAACCAGAAGTAAAAGAAAAACGCACTCGCGCTAAAAAAGGCGCTCGCGCTGAAAAAGCTGAAGCTCCTGCTGAAGACAAAGAATAATATTTCTTTAAAGTAGAAAGTCGTAAGTAGAAAGTCGTATGGCTTTTGTTTCTACGGTCGATTAATACCGAACGGGTCTTGCTACTAATATCTTGCTACTAACTACTAAATTAATATAAAGCGTTATAGATTCTCTGCTTCATGCCGTGATTCTCTAACGCTTTTTATAAAAATAAACCTATTTATAAACAATTAAATACTTTACTACTATGGCAGTAACTATGGCGGAAATCTCTAAACTCCGCACTATGACAGGCGCAGGTATGATGGACTGTAAAAATGCCCTCACTGAAGCTAATGGCGATATGGAACAAGCTATCGAACTCATCCGTAAACGTGGTCAAGCTATCGCAGCAAAACGTAGCGATCGTGAAGCTTCTGAAGGTTGTGTTCTTGCTGGCGTAAAAGACGGATTCGCAGCTATCGTAGCTCTTAAATGCGAAACTGACTTCGTTGCTAAAAACGCAGATTTCATTGCTCTTACTCAACTTATCCTCGATACTACTCTTGCTAACAAACCTGCTAACCTCGATGCTCTTAACGCTCTTGCTATCGAAGGTCGTACTATCGCTGAACTCGTAATAGATCGTTCAGGTGTTACAGGTGAAAAAATGGAAATCGGTTACTACGAATTCGTTGAAGGTGCAACTGTAGTTGAATATATCCACCCAGGTAACAAACTTGCTACTATCGTTGCTTTCGCTGAAGCTGGTGTAGATCACCAAGTAGGTCGCGACATCGCTATGCAAGCTGCAGCTATGAACCCAGTTGCTCTTAACCGTGATTCTGTTCCTGCTGACGTTATCGCTAAAGAATTGGAAATCGGTCGTGAAAAAGCTCGCGAAGAAGGTAAACCAGAAGCTATCCTTGATAGAATTGCTCAAGGTCGTTTGGATAAATTCTTCAAAGAATCTACACTCGTAGAACAAGAATTCATCAAAGACAACAAAATGACTGTAGGTGCTTACGCTAAAGCTAACAACGCTACTCCAATTGCATTCAAACGCGTAACTCTTAACCAAGACTAATTATTGAACTAATTTAGTTTGATATTATAAATAAAAAAGCTGTATCGCTAATTGCGATACAGCTTTTTTGTTGTTTTATTGTGGTTTATTTCTCGATTGCAATTGTGAGGGCATCTGCCATGTTGCGGACGAAGTGGAATTGGAGTCCGTCGAGATATTCTTGTTGGATTTCATTTACGTCTTTTTGGTTGTCAACGCAGAGGATAATCTCTTTGATGCCTGCTCGCTTGGCTGCGAGAATCTTTTCTTTGATGCCTCCAACAGGGAGGAGTTTGCCTCGAAGGGTGATTTCGCCAGTCATAGCAAGGCGATTTTTAACCTTTTTGCCTGTGAAGCTTGATACTAAAGCTGTGAGGATTGCTATACCTGCTGATGGTCCATCTTTTGGAATAGCTCCTTCTGGAACGTGAATATGCACACTGTGGTTTTCGAGGGCTTCATTGCTGATGCCTAATTGAGTGTTGTGTGATTTGATATATTCGAGTGCCAATTGAGCTGATTCTTTCATCACGTCGCCAAGGTTGCCTGTGAGGGAGAGTTTGCCTCCTTTTTGTGTGTTAATTGACGATTCGATATAGAGGATTTCTCCACCAACTTGTGTCCAAGCTAAGCCTGTAACCACACCGCAATATTCGCTGATGTCGTACATATCGTGGTCGATATGCGATACGCCAAGATATTCTTGGAGGTCTTGAGGTTTGATTGTAGCTGTAAATTCAGGGTCGATAGCGATGTTTTTAGCGACTTTACGCATAATTTTGGCAATAGTGCGGTCGAGCGAGCGGACACCGCTTTCGCGAGTATAGTTATCTACGATTGCTTTTACTGCTGGTTTGGTGAACTTGAGTTGGTTCTTTTTGATGCCATGGATTTCTAATTGTTTTGGTATCAAGTGGCGAGTGGCAATTTCGATTTTTTCCTCAGTGATATAGCCGCTTACCTCGATGAGCTCCATACGGTCGAGCAACGGTTTAGAGATAGTATTGAGGTCGTTGGCAGTAGCGATAAAGAGGATGTTTGATAAATCGTAGTCGATATCAAGGAAATTGTCGTGGAAGGCATTGTTTTGCTCAGGGTCAAGCACTTCGAGGAGAGCAGACGCTGGGTCGCCTTTGAAGTCGGAATTTACCTTGTCGATTTCGTCGAGTACGAATACTGGGTTAGATGAGCCGCATTTGTTGAGATTTTGGATGATGCGACCAGGCATAGCGCCAATATAGGTGCGGCGGTGACCACGAATCTCGGCTTCGTCGTGCAAACCACCAAGCGATACGCGTACATATTTGCGACCGAGAGTTTCGGCAATAGATTTGCCGAGAGAAGTTTTACCAACTCCGGGAGGGCCATAGAGGCAGATGATAGGCGATTTGAGGTCGCCTTTGAGTTTGAGTACAGCGAGGTGTTCGATGATGCGGTCTTTGACTTTTTCCATGCCAAAGTGGTCGCGATCAAGGACTTTTTGAGCTTTTTTGAGGTCGAAATTATCTTTAGTAAACTCGTTCCAAGGGAGGTTCACGATAGTTTCGACATAGTTGAGCTGCACAGAGAAATCGGGAGAATTAGGGTGCATACGCTCGAGTTTGCGAATTTCGCGCTCGAAAGTTTCGCGCACTTTATTATCCCATTTTTTGCTTTTAGCTTTCTCTTTTAGTGCTTGTACATCTTGACTTGCAGTGTCGCCACCTAACTCCTCTTGGATGGTTTTCATCTGTTGTTGGAGGTAGTATTCGCGTTGTTGTTGGTCGATGTCGAGGCGAGCTTTATTTTGGATAGAAGCCTTGATTTCAAGGAGTTGAGATTCCTTAGTGAGAATATCGAGAAGTAGGTAGCCACGCTCGGTGAGGTCGTTGAGTTCGAGGAGCTTAACTTTGTCGCTGAGCGAGATGCTGAAATTAGAGCAGATGAAATTGATGAGGCTGATAGGTTTCTCGATATTGCGGATAGCGAAAGTGGCTTCGTCAGGAATTGAATTAGAATTCTTGATGATGCGGATAGCCAACTCTTTGAGAGCTTCGACAAGGGCGGTGAATACGCGGTCGTCGGCAGCAGGCTCAGTTTCGTCCATGATGTTGATGCGTACGGTGTGGAATGGTGTTTCAGATACCAATTCGGTAGCCGTAGCACGTTTTTTGCCTTGTAGGATTACGGTAGTAGTGCCGTCGGGCATTTCGAGGATGCGGACGATGCGAGCTACCGTACCCATAGGGTAGATGTCTTGCAAAGCAGGATTTTCGACTTTGGCATTTATTTGAGTGCCGACAAAGAGTTCGCCCTCTTTTTGGTAAACTTCGCGGACGAGGCGTAGGCTCTTTTTGCGTCCTACGGTGATAGGCATCACCACTTTAGGAAACAAAATCATATTGCGCAAAGGCAAGAGCGGAAGTATGTCGTTGTCTTGGCATTCGATTGGAGAGTCTTCGCTTTCGTCGAGTAGCGGAATCATCTCTGTGTGAGCATCGTTGTGGTCGTCTAATAGATTGAACATATTTTCTGTAATGAGTAATGATTAGTTATTAGTTATTAACGAGATGGTTGTTGGTGTGACATAGTGGCACGGTTTTTTCTTTTCTCTTTTGGATGAAGAGAGAGGTTTTTGTGACAATATGACACTATTTTGTGGTTTAGGGGCTTAATTTTGTGATTTGAGCCTCTATTTCTATATATAACAATCGGTGTGCCAAAAGGGAATGAGGAGTAGGGAGTAGGGGGCAAGGAGTAGGGAGTAGGGAGCAAGGAGTAGGGAGGAGTTGGGAATGTTTTTTTTGGGGGGGGATTAGTCTAATTGGTCGGATTAGGCAGATAGGGGATATAAAATAGGCGCAACGGGTGAGGTAGCGCCTGTTTTTTTGAAAAATAATTTAGTGACTTAGAGGAATTCTTAAGTGATTTATATGTTTAATCTGTTTGTGGTGAGATTGTATCAAATGTCCTTTTTTTCAGTGCTTTCTGATTCCAATTCTTTAGATCTATTTATTTCTTTTAAAGTCAAAGAAATATTAATGAGAATTTTAAATATAGACCATACAGTTATACATGATAGAAATGTTAATATTCCATATAGTAGACCTAATGCACTTCCGAATTCAGATGTAAAATAAATTCCAAAAATAGCGGAAAATATACTTCCTACTACAAGAATGATTGCAGCTATTCCGTTTAAGACATCTTCTGCTGTGTTGTTAGTGTGATTTTTCATAATTAAAAAGTTTTATAAAGTTGTTTTGCAATATTGCCGAGAGGGAGTGATTCGGTTGTGCCAACTTTATAAAACTTTTGTTATGTGAGCCAAACTATGGGTGTTTGGTTGAGTTTTGGGTATAAAAAAGGCGCAACTTCGTCATACGCCTCTAGGCTCACCACAAGCCCTGTATACCTACGAGAAGTTGCGCGGAGACCGCGTAACTACTCAATGGTATACATATTATAAAGCTCAACTGCGGATGAGGTGGTGATTCAGAGGCGATTGCGCTTTATTTTGTCTGTTGATGCTTCATAGCCCAGAAACATCGTTGCAAAGGTAGTATATTTTTTTGATATGGGCAAGGGGATGGGTGGATTTTTTTTTGTGGGGTTTTGTTTGAGCGGATGTTCCGGATTTGCTTGATATTCCGGAGTGTTTTTTGTGCAGATTGCTTTATAGTATATTTATAGTATGTTTATCCTATATTTATAGTATATTTATGGTATATTTATAGTATTTTGTAGGTAAGGGGATGATAGGGTTCTTCGCCAACTTAGTTGAAAGAAATACATTCGTTGCTTTACATAACCCCCTCCGCCCGTTGGGCTCGTCCCCCTAAAACAGGGGGACAATATCGGGTTATCATAGTTTTGAGTGTTTATTTTTAGTTTAGAGAAGATGCTCTTATAATACTTTCGACTAAGTTGACGAAGAACCGATGATAGGGAGCAAGAAGCAAGGAGCAGGGAGGAGTTAAGAATTGGTTTTTCGGCAGTTTCATTGAAATAAGGATATATATGCGTTTGTGGATATTCTAGATGTTCTAGATGCACTAGGACGCTGCGCTGCACTAGAAATTGATTAGAGGTAAGGTGCAGGTATGGGTCTCTATCTTGGAGGGTATCTCGCTGATAAATAAATCGTCACAAATAAATAGGAAAATACTTGCTTTTTCTAAAAAAATGCAGTACATTTGCATCGTGATTAAAATGCTGCAAATTAATATAGTCCAGCAAAATATAAATCTTATCACCCAAAAATAATATGAAAAAATTTGTAGTGTTTTTTATTTTGAGTTTTTTGTTAATAGGAAAAATTCAATCTCAAAACAGTGAAGTTTTTCTAACTGATTTTACAAAAGAGTTTATTGATTTATTCATATCTTCAAATGGATATGAAAAAAATCGATATATAAGATTATGGGTTAATAGCGACAGTTTATTTTATTATTTAACAATAGAATCAAATGAGCCTGATGATGAAAAATTAGTTCGTTCTCTTATTTGTGATGATTGTAATGATTCCGTTTTGGGTACAAAATTTCTTGGTTATGAAAAGTATAATAAACGCAAAGTGTATGCTTTCAATTATTATGGAGATATAAATTCTATTTTTGTTATTCCTCAAAAAGAAATAAAAAAGAAAAAATGTAAAGGAACAAAAGAAACGGATTTTATATTTTATGATCCAGATGTATGGACATTCTGTGTAACAAAGGAAAATTTGGCTTTTGATATATCTGAAACTAAAGAAAAAAATAATATATCACCTATTATTTTTGATAAACTTAGGAATCTAGGTGAAAAATATTTTAAAGCAATTAATCCTATTGATGAAAATATTAAGGGAACTTCTATAAATTCCCCGTTTTAATAATTATTATTTGGACTTAAGAAACTTTTGTATAAAATTTGTTTTTTATCGGCATCTTATTAGTTTGATATTTCGCCAAATAGCCCGCTATTAGTCGAATTATCAAATCTAATAATCTGCTCGTTAAAAATTCAAATTTTATTGACAAAGTAATTTATAGAAGTCCCCTTAACTATAACCAAACAAAGTTTATAGATGATGCCTATTTTTATTATAGAAACCCTAAAAATTATAAGAAAATAAAAAGAAATCATTATTTCTATAAAGAAACTGATGAAATAATATTAGAAGATAAAAATCTTAGGGATACAATATCTATTTTTTCTCAAATAACTTTGCAATATGATACGACATATCATAAAATGCGCAAAGGGAATGATCTTATGAAAATAAATTATGAGATTGTCGATGTTGTAATAGATACATCACAATTGCATGAAATAGAAAATATTTCTTTAGATTATTTAATTCCTAAAATTAAAAACGAATTGAAAAAATGGGAATTAACTATGGGCTTTAATGTGAAAAATCCTATTTATAGAGAAAATCGTAAAACATTTGAGTTGAAGTTTGTTTTTGTTCCATTAAAAAATAAGTTTGAAAAATAAAATTGCTATATACAATTTTTATTTTTAATATTAATTGGATTGTGTTGAAATAGATTAGGCATATAAAATTAAAAAATTAGCAGATACTCGTTTTTTGGGTGTCTGTTTTTTTTATAGTCGATAACCTTAATCCTCTTCGCCAAAGTAGTAGAGATATATTAGTATAACTAGATGAACTAGTAGCACTAGATAAGATAGATGAACTAGTAAAAATAGAAGAACTAGTGGAAATAGCAGGAATAGATAGAGTAGTAGGATTAGTTGAGGTAGATAAATTGCTGGGGTTGGAGTGAGATTTGGGATGTTTGGGTTGGTGGGGGTGTTGTGTATTTGCGGAAAAAAGTGTAACTTTGTGGGTTATTTGAGATGGTATTATAGATGAAGAAAGGAATTATTTATGAATCTTGATGAATTGTTGAATGCGTCGCAAAAGGCGGCGGTGGAGTATAATGATGGGGCATCGGTGATAGTGGCTGGTGCGGGTTCGGGCAAGACGAGGGTCTTGACCTATAAGATTGCGTATTTGCTTGATGGGGGGATGATGGCGTATAATATTCTGGCTTTGACGTTTACGAATAAGGCGGCGAGAGAGATGAGGGAGAGGATTATGAAGGTGGTTGGTCCGTCGGCATCGCGTGGGTTGTGGATGGGTACGTTTCACTCGATATTTTCGAGAATATTGAGAGCTGAGGCAGAGGTGATTGGGTTTACTCCACAGTTTACGATTTATGATACGGCAGATTCGAAGGCGTTGGTGAAGAGTATTATTAAGGAGATGGGTTTGGATGATAAGGTGTATAAGTCGGGGGCAGTGCAGTCGAGGATTTCGAATGCGAAGAATCATTTGGTGTTGCCTGCGGCGTATAATGCTAATGCGGCTAATTATGCTGATGATAAGCGTCATAATACGCCTGATTTTGGTAAGATTTATGAGACTTATTGCCGTAGATGTAGAGAGGCGAATGCGATGGATTTTGATGATTTGTTGGTTTATACGGCATTTTTGTTCAAGCAGAGACCTGATGTGTTGGCGAGGTATCAAGAGAGATTTCAGTATATATTGGTGGATGAGTATCAGGATACTAATACGGTGCAACATGCGATAGTGATGCAGTTGGCGGCGAAGTATGGCAGAGTGTGTGTGGTGGGGGATGATGCACAGAGTATTTATTCGTTTCGTGGTGCTGAGATTGATAATATATTGGGCTTTCAGAGGTCGTTTGAGAATTGCAGATTGTTTAAGTTAGAGCAGAATTATAGGTCGACACAGACGATTGTGAATGCGGCTAACTCGTTGATTGCTAAGAATAGAAATCAGATACCGAAGTCGGTGTATAGCAAATTGGCGGTAGGTGAGCCGATAGAGGTAGTGTGTACGTATAGCGACTTTGAGGAGGGATATGCTGTGGCGAAAGATGTTCAGCATGTGGTGAAGAATAAGTATGCAGGATATGAGGATATTGCGGTGTTGTATAGAACAAATGCGCAGAGCCGTGTGTTGGAGGAGGCATTGAGAAAGAGCGGTATTCCGTATAAAATATACGGTGGGTTGTCGTTCTATCAACGTAAAGAGATAAAGGATGTTATAGCCTATTTGCGATTGATAATAAACCCTTCGGACGAGGAGGCATTGAAGAGAGTGATAAATTATCCGGCGAGGGGAATTGGCGATACGACACAACAGAAATTGTTGAGAGTGGTGCATGAAAATCCACGAGTGCCAGCGATGGATATTATTGCCGACCCATTGAAATATGGGGTAGATGTGAAAGGCGCGGCAGTGGGTAAATTGCAGAAATTTGCGGAGTTGATACGCTCATTCCTTGATGAAAATGAGCAACAAGATGCATATCATGTGGCAGAGAGAGTGGTGTTTGCGTCGGGAATTATGGCAGATGTGTCGGTAGATACGTCGGTTGAAAATCTTGCACGCAAGGAGAATATACAAGAGTTTTTGAATGCAGTGCATGAGTTTTGCGACCAAAAGGTGAACAATGGAGACAATGATATACGATTGGTGAATTTCTTGAACGAAGTGTCGCTCATAACAGACCAAGATACAGAGAAAGAGGAAGATAGGAATAGCGTTACGCTGATGACCGTGCATGCAGCGAAGGGGTTGGAATTTGCGTACATATACATTGTGGGAATGGAAGAGAATTTGTTTCCGAGCATGATGGTAGAGTCGGAAAGAGACCTTGAAGAAGAGCGAAGATTGTTTTATGTGGCAATAACTCGAGCAAAAGAGCGTTGTATGATAACATACGCAAAGAGTCGTTTCCGTAATGGGCAGACACAATTCTCGAATCCGAGTCGGTTTATTCATGATATAGATAAGCGTTACTTGCGATTGCCTCAAGATTCGGCATTCGGTAGGGGAGGAATTGTGGATCCATATTCGATGTTTGATAATGTGCAATGCACAATGCACAATGCACAATCTTTTTCTTCTCGTCAGTCGGATAGAGGGGAAGGGTTGTTTAAGAAGGCGGAGATAATCAAGACACCAGTGCCAAAACAGACGCATAAGGGGACGTTTAAGCCTGTGAGTTCGGCATCGAAAATGCCTACAAATCCGCAAAACGTGATGGGATTTTATGTA
>JAFYSF010000039.1 GCA_017559505.1 Paludibacteraceae bacterium
AACTCATTCGGGAACAGTTGCTATTATAACTCATTCGGGAACAGTTGTGACGGCAACTCATTCGGGAACAACTGCCGCTACAACTCATTCGGGAACAGTTGTGATAACAATTCATTCGGGAACAGTTGCTTCGAGAACTCATTCGGGAACGATTGTAATGGTAATTCATTCGGGAACGGTTGCCAATATAATAATATATTGGATAACGTTCAATACATCACTGCATTTGAAGGTGTTCGATATGTGTCTATTGGTAGCACCAGCGGCACTGTACAATATGCTCAAGTGCTTAATGGCACGTGTGGTTCAAGCTCTTCAAACATGCTTCAAATTGACTTCGCAACAGGTAAAAATTATACCCAAGTTGCAGGCAAAAATAGTAGCGGACAACTTAAAATTTGGGTGCCTGCTGACATGGTTCCTGCAGCATAACATTTCCGTATTTATGCACAAATATCGCACCAATACGCCAATAAAAATAGAAAATAACAAGTAATAAATTGATATAAATAACTCTTAATTAGAATGCTATAGGATTTTTTCAGTATTTTTGTGGTTAATTGTTCCCGAATTATTCTTAATAATAATTCCGCATAGTTAATAATTAACCAACTAAAATACAAAATCCTATGCTTAGAAAAATTCGTTACAAATTGGTGTACAATCGTAGCTATCGATTGAACAAGCGAGGTGAAGGCCTCATTGAAATTGAGTGCACACAACAAAAACGACGTATCTATTTCAGCACTCATGTTTATCTCAAACCAGAGAATTTTGCTCATGGGGCAATCGTTGGGACCCCGAATGCCGACAGTTTGAACTATGTACTATATAAGATGGTTCAAGAGGTAGAACAGGTCGAACTGGAGTATATCAAGCGTGGTGTAGAAGTTCAGTTGCCAATGCTCAAAGAAGCTGTTAGATCGCATATATCGCCAGCAGCTAAATTGACGGACTTTGGAAGTCAAGTAGTCGGGCAAAGTGAGCGTAAGAACCTCACCAAAATGAACTACCAAACATTGCTCAATAATATCGAGCGATTTCGGAAGGGTACGCTCATCACAGACATTGACTATCAATTTTTAGTCAGTTATGACAAATGGCTTCGAGATAGTGGTATTGCTCATAATACACGCATCAGTCGCTTGCGACTACTCAGAGCACTATTGAATGAAGCGCGAAAACGTGATATTATCCACGTCAACCCATTTGATAGATTCCGCATCCAACAAATGGTGTCGAAAAAAGGATTTCTCACAGTTGAGCAATTGCACAAATTGGAGAAAATGGTGCTCAAAGGTTATGAGGGGAAAGTAAGAGATGCGTTCTTGATTGGCTGCTACACAGGATTGCGATTCTCTGATATTGTAACACTCAGAAATGAGCATTTCAATAAAGGATGGCTGACTAAGAAAATGGCAAAGACAGGATATGTCGTTGAGATACCAGTAGCAGAACTCTTTAGTGGGAAAATGATGTTGCTATTGGAAAAATACAATGGGAACATTGAAAGAGTTACCAAATCGCTTGGGAGTAATGCAAGCGTAAACAAAACGCTACGAGGGATATTAGACCGCATAAAGGTAGATCCAAAAATAACCTTTCACTCCTCGCGTCATACGTTTGCCACTCACCTTGGTCAAAGTGGTGTACAACTGACCACAATACAAAAGTTACTCGGTCATCAGAAACTACAGACGACACAAATCTATAGCGAAGTTGACCGAAAAGCTATAACAAACGACTTAAAAAAACGTAAAAAATAAGACGATTATGCTAAAACTTGATGTTAACAAAGAACAAGTACAAGAGATTGTTGCAATGGTAGAAGAACAACTTGCAAATAAACAAGCCTTTTCTAAGAACAATATTAAAAAGTCTCAACCCGATTATCAAAGAGATGATAGCGATATAATTTTGCATACACCTAAAGAAAAAAAAGAACCAGAATATATTGGGTATGGTGGAGTTGAATATTACGAGGACTATGCCCCATTAAGTTGGTATATTCAAGAATGCTCAGAACACTGCGAGAATCATGAAGAATATTTTAACCAGTTTACTGAAGAGGATCTCATGGAAGCAGAAAAAAAAGTTAGCGAATATTTTGATGTTTGTAATTTTAGTGGAGACATATTCACAGCGTATGATATTTTCTTATCAGCTATATGCTATGCTAAAAATTATACCATTGAACTACAATGGAAAAAGAGAAATAACTAAACTCACACTACAAACATCAAAAAAAATAAACAACTATGCTGAAGATTATTACCGACAAGGCAACAGCTCAAAAGGCTATTGCTAAAATGCAAGAAGCACTTTCTAACAAGAATAAGGAGAAACAAGAACTAAAAGAAAAGGAGAAAACAAAGAAAAAAGATGAAGTAAAAGAATAAACACATTGCTATATGCGAGGGCATAAAAAAAGCCCTCGGCTGTGACTGATAAAACGCTCTTACCTTTCTTATCAGTTCACATTTACAAGCGAGTACACCGCTACCGATGGCTATAAACCATTAGAAGCGGTGTACTCGCTTTGTCGTATCTAATCAATTCATCACGCACAATGATTGGTCAGTATGTCCCCACAAAAATACCTGTAGGCGGTAAGAGCGCACAAAAGTACAACAATTTTTTGAATTGACCAAAAAAACAACAAAAAACATGACAAAAATTTACACACAAGCCCCGTTGCCGTTCATGGGGCAGAAACGTCGTTGGAATAACGACTTCAAAACGGCACTTAAAAATGAGTTCGCTGATTGTAACGTCTTTGTAGATTTATTCGGTGGTAGTGGATTATTATCTCACTTTGCTAAGACTGTACGACCAGATGCAAAAGTTATATACAACGATTTTGATGGGTATGTGCATCGGATTGAAGTAATTCCAACGACGAACGCAATACTTGCAGAGATTCGCGAGATAGTCAAAGATGTGCCACGTACAAAACGAATCACTGGACAACAACGTGCACAAGTGCTGGAAGTATTTGAAAGATACGACAAGTTGGGATATGTCGATTATATCACATTGTCTGCGTCGGTATTATTCTCAGGTAATTACGCAGTCAATTTAGATGAAATGAAAGCGAGCACACTCTATAACACTGTGCGTGCAGCAGATTTTAATGCAGACCAATATCTGGATGGTCTCACCATTGTACGTGAGGACTACCGAGACCTTTTTGCACAATATAAAGATACGCCTGGCGTGTGTTTCTTAATTGACCCACCGTATCTTTCGACACAAGCGACCTCATATAGTAGTTATTGGAAATTACGCGATTATTTGGATGTGCTTCATACTCTCAAAGGAACAAACTATTTTTATTTCACATCGGAGAAAAGCACTATTATTGAGTTGTGTGATTGGTTGGATCAAGAAGAGCGATTTATCAATCCATTTCGTCATGCAACACAAGTAACAATCAAATCGCGTTTGAACTATAATTCAACTTATAACGATATTATGTTGTACAACAATGTAAACAAAAGAAAAGCAGCATGAACAAGTATTACCAAATGCTTTCGCTTGTCATGGCGAAAGGAAAAACACAGACCAACAAAAAAGGCGGTATTAAGTACCTAACCAATGAGGTGCTACACCTCACACCAGCCGATTTGCTTGATATATTCGAGACGCATGGTATCGCTCGAAAGAAACTCAAAACGGAGTTGAATATGTTTCAAGCGGGCATTACTTCTACCGAGCAATATCGTGCTGAAGACATTACTTGGTGGGACTATTGCGGAGAACGACTTAAAAATAGTTATCCGACATATCTTGAGAAGTTGCCCGCCTTGGTTGAACGTATTAACCGAGAAAAGCGAAATAGTAAGAATTATGTGTTGTTCTTGGGTGAAACAGAAGTGGACACGAATCAAGCTCCATGTTTGTCATTAGTGCAATTCCAGATTGAAGATGGTGAATTGATTGTATCGGCATACCAGCGTAGTTCTGACGCAAATTTGGGACTCCCTGCGGATATTTATCACCTGTATCTAATGGCTCGTCAAATTGATATCCCACTTAAGTCTATCACGTTGTTTTTGGGCAATGTGCATATCTATGAATCCAATTTATTACGAACCTATGAGCTTTTGAATGGTGCTCAAGGGGTCAAATTTGAATTGAATACATGAGAGATTGGACTGGAAACAAACGGAGCGCACACGCCATGATTGGTTCTTTCGTAGGTGCGCAAAGTGTTCGTGAAGAGCACGATTATTACGCAACAGACCCAAATGCTTTAGCGAGCTTATTGAAGCAAAAGCAACTTCCTCGTGTGGTCTATGAATGTGCGTGTGGTGCAGGACATTTGGCAGAGGTGTTGGTGAAGCAGGGACATAGTGTTGTTGCTACTGACCTTGTGCCACGTGGCTATGGTGTTAGTGGCGTGGACTTCTTAAAAGTGGATACATTGCCAGACGATTGCGCTTGTATTCTAACCAATCCACCATACAAGTACACAATGGAGTTCATAGAACATTCGTTGGAGTTGTTGCCTGAAGGCGGTGAAGCAATATTCCTTTTGAATATAAATGCACTGGCAGGTAAAGCACGTTACGAACGCCTATATTCACACGGCACACTGAAAGAGGTGTATGTATTTCCAAAACGTGTGCAATGCGCTAAAAATGGAGATTTTGCCAGTATGACAGGTTCGGCAGTAAACTATGCTTGGTTCGTATTTGAAAAAGGCCATTCAGGAACAACAAACCTACACTGGATTACGTAATTTTGAATGGCGTTTGAATAGTATTCAAAAAACAAAAAAAGCAGTAAACTTTCGTGGTTGCAAGTTTACTGCTTTTTTGTTTTATTGTACCTTTCGTTTTGCAAGGAGTGCACTTTTCGTTTTGCCGAATATAAAATTTGCAGGATTATCATATCCTCCATGTTCAAATATCTCGCGAACTTCATTTTTCATAATTCCTTCTCCCAATTCATTAAACATTCCACCATACGTTCAGCCAACACCTCACGACTCTCACTATGCAATGGCTCGTAATTAGGCACAATATAATTATCAATCATTCCCACTCGTTCCATACGCTTATACACCTCTTGATAACTAACGCCCAAATGTCGTGCCATAGTTTCAATACATGTTGCCACAAACGCCATCACAATCTGTTCTTTTGATATTTTTCTTATTTCATCCATAAACAAATCTTTATATCGACCACAAAGTTACAATATTTTTTTCTAATCACAAAATTATAGGCTTTACCACATGAAAATTTTCAAAAAATCCCCTAAGACCTCTTGACAAAGCCCTAAAAAAATAGATTATTAACTTTTAATCAATGGGAATGAAACTAAAAATGTTGTTCCTTCTCCCAATTCTGAGTGAAATTCAATTTTCCCATTAGCTTGCTCAACTACATTTTTCACAACCATCAAGCCAAGCCCCATACCCTTTGTCTTGGTTGTAAAATTCACTGTAAACAATTTATCATTATTTTCTTCAGGAATACCTACTCCATTATCTGCCACACTAACAATAACATCTGTTACATTATGATAAACTTTAACATAAATCTCACCTTTTCTATCGGCTGGTATTGCCTGAATAGCATTTTTCAACAAATTATTAAACACATTGCCAATCATCTCTTTATCAACCATGACTATAGCATCTTCTACAGTTGTTGAAAAATCAATATCCACATTAGCATCGTTATTACGGAACAAATTTACTGTATAACGTACACTTTCCACAATATTCATTGGTTCTAATGGAGAAATAGACGTTTTAGCGAAATTTGACAAAGCATTTGTAGTAGTAGTAATACTTTCAATTCCTCGCAACAATGCTTGAGCTGAAGAATGTACAGTTTCTTTATATTCTTGTAAATTATCGCTGCTTTGCATCAATAATCGTTGTACGAGCAACTGCATTGGAGTTAATGGATTTTTAATCTCATGTGCCATTTGACGTGCCATTTGACGCCAAGACGCTTCACGCTCTGACTTAGCCAACTCCTCAACAGAGACCGCTAACTTATCAATCATCAAATTATATTGCGTAACTAATTTTGATAACACATCCCCTTCTGCTACAGGATAATCAATTTTATCATTATTACCACCCAACTCAATAGCACTCATCTTCTTTTCCAACAATGACAATGGAGCCGACAACCAACGCGAAATAATATAGCTAATGAATGAAGTAACAAGTATTGTCAGAAAGAACAGATTAAAAATCAATACAAAAAGCAAAGTTAAATTACGTTTTAATTTTGTCATTTCGGTCTTAGACGACATAATAACATAAACTTGGCTACCTTGAACATCTCTGAACATAGCATAAGACCGAACAACTAAAACTTTATTAACATTTACTATTCGCGCATAAGATGCAGAAGGCATATCACGAAATGGATTTTCTTTCAAATCAGCAATATTAGCAGGCACACCAATCTTATCTCCTGACGAAATTAATAAATCACCATGTTTGTCATAAAGCGAAATATTAGCCTCCAACATACTTGCTAATTTAGGTACATCTACACTTAATACAGAAGCCGAATCTAAAGATAATGAAATATTTGAAACTAAATATTCAACCAAAAATTGCATTCTATATCGTTGGTTATAACATGCTGCACGCTCGTATCTTGCTTTTATCAAAAACGATATAAGCAGAAATACAACAAACATAAAAACCACTAAAAATAGTGTTAACACTCGTTGAAAACGAGAAAAAAACGATGATACACTACGAATATTTTTTAGATAAAAAACATAATAACACAAAAAAGAGATTAAAATGTATAACGCAAACAGATATGTCAAATTTACCACATAAAGAAAAAATGGACTCCATGTAGATACACTTGCTAAATAGACGCAACCATCGTAATTATAAACAAAATGCTCGATTTTTTCTCTAATACGAACATTATTTAGTCCCTCTCTGTCTATTATGAAATTGCAATACAAAGGATAGTTAAAATTACCTTCTTTAGCAATAAGTTCAGAATTTGAATACTTAGCAACACTCCATCCTGCATCAATAATATCCTGCCAATTATCATCAATACGATAACTATCCACCAAAGTATGGCTTAAATCCAACATTTTATGATCATTTTGCCAACAAACGAGCAAAAGTATAATATTAGAAGATAAAAATAGAACTAAAACAACATAAATAAAGTGAACATAATTTTGTTTTAATTTGAAAGTCAACATATCTATGGACACAAGCAATAAAGACAAAAATATCATCAATAAGCCTATTTTACCATAAAAAGGAATAAAAAAGAAAGGGATTCCTAATAAAGCTACATACAAATCAGAAATTACAAACTCCTTTAACGATACACTATCAAACGATTTCTTACACAAATATACACGGCTAAATATAAAAAGCCACACAAAAATAAAAATAACAAAATAATACCATGCATCTCTCCAAAAGATATAATCAATTTGAAATGGTAATAAATTTATCTCATCATTCAAATTTGGGAAATAAATAAGCGCAAGAAAAACTACGAACCAAAATAAAGTTCGTACTTGATTAAACAAAATTAAGGAAAACTTAATCATAGTTAGTTAGTTCGTTAGTTATAAAGTAATTTATAGAAGCCCCTTAGAGAACAAAGACTCCTCATGATGATATGGTTCTCCCCTCAATATTGTCATAGCTCTATATATTTGCTCCACTAATATTGGACGAATAATCTGATGCGAAAAAGTCATTTTTGATATAGAAAGAAACGACTTAGCCTGCTTATAAGCTTCAAGAGAAAAACCATAAGCCCCACCTATCACAAACACCAATCGTTTGATTGATGAGTTCATATTAGTCTTATCAATCCAGTTTGCAAATTCCGTGCTAGACATCTGTTTTCCCTTATCATCCAGAAAAACAACATAATCATCAGGGCGTAATTGCTTAATTATCAATTCACCTTCTTTTTGACGTAATTGCGCTGTATCCATATTTTTAGCATTTTTCACGTCAGGAATTTCAATAATTTCGATAGGCATATAATGTCCGATACGTTGAACATAGGTATCAATTGCCTTATTGATATAGTCGGTAGATGTTTTACCTACCCATAAGATTGCTAGTTTCATAATAGAATGAGGAATTAGTAAAGAGTAAAGAGTAATTAGTAATTAGTAATTAGTAGTTAGTAGTTTGAGGTTTAAGCCGGATGGCAAACTGTTGACTGTTGACCGTTGACTATTGACTTTTATGAATGCAAAGTTAAACATTTTTCAGTAAAAACAATCATTATATCACTTTTTTTTGTAACTTTGCAAAGATTTTGCAATTATAGGTCGATTGTGAAGAACTCCGACCTACATTAATAACTAATAACTAGTAACTAAATATTATGTTTGACAATCTTGACGAACTAATTAAACTTTGGTTTGCTGAAGATATCGGTGACGGCGACCATACTACCCTCTCATCAATTCCAGCAGATGCAATGGGTAAACAACAATTGATTATCAAAGAAGAAGGTATCGTGGCAGGTATCGAAGTGGCAAAGAGAGTGTTTGCTGCATTCGACCCTGAACTAAAAATGACACAATATCTCAAAGATGGCGATCGCGTGAAACCGGGCGATGTGGCATTCGTAGTGGAAGGTCGCACTCAATCGTTGTTGCAAACAGAACGCCTCATGTTGAATATCATGCAACGTATGAGTGGTGTGGCTACTCGCACTGCAGAATATGTGAAATTAGTAGAAGGAACTAAATGTCGAGTGCTTGACACTCGCAAAACTACGCCAGGACTTCGCATGTTGGAGAAAGAGGCTGTGCGCATTGGTGGTGGATGCAATCACCGTATCGGTCTTTTCGATATGATTTTGTTGAAAGACAACCACGTAGACTTCGCTGGTGGCATTGCTAATGCTATTCGTCGCGCTCAAGAATACCTCAAAGAGAAAGGTAAAAACCTTAAAATTGAGATAGAAGTGCGCTCGTTTGCCGAATTGCAAGAAGCACTTGAAACAGGAGGTATCGACCGTATTATGCTTGATAACTTCTCGCCTGCCGACACTCGTAAAGCAGTGGAAATCATAGGTGGTCGCGTAGAGGTGGAATCTTCGGGCGGTATTACTTACGACACTCTCCGCGAATATGCTGAATGTGGAGTGGACGTTATCTCTGTTGGTGCTCTTACTCACTCAGTTAAGAGTCTTGATATGAGTTTTAAGGCAGTTAAATAGAGTACAGATAACAGATTACAGATAACAGTGTACAGAGTACAGATAACAGTTTTTTGTTATGCTATTAAATATAAAAAAGCCTCGGGAATTGAATTCTCGAGGCTTTTTTTGTGTTATAATAAATACTTGCGATATCTATATTCATTTGTGAGAGTACCACCAAATTTGAGTTTGAAGTCGCGAACTCCGTAGGGTTTGTTTTGAGGACCGGCACCCATAAAATCAAAGAGACCGCCACCATTGTCGGAGGCGTATTGCAGTGCGCTCCAAGTTGATACTACCGATGGATACACACCTTCGATGTCTTCAGCGATTGAAGCTCGATACCAATCATAAAAGAATGAGGAATGAGGAGTGAGGAGTGAGGAGTGAAACATTGCACTGCCAGAGATGACTCGCCCTTGATAGGTGATGAGAATGATTTTGCCTATTGAAGATTGATTGAGGCGCAAGAATAGTTGGAGCGATGGCAGTGGACGATGGATACGACGATAGAGTCGGCGCAAGAGTGCGTACCACTCCACAATCTGCTCATCGGTAGGATGTAAAACAACCTCAACCCCAGCCTCAAACGACTGTTTTAACTGCCGTTTCTTATCTCGTTTCATCTTATCAGCAACATCTTCTCCCGACCCAAACTCTCGATAAATATTCCACCAAGGAAGTTGAAGTTTGAAAGTAAAGGCATATATATTTTTTTCAGAAAAATGACGATATTCTATATACAATGCTCTTTTTCTACAATACTTCACTATCTCTTTATGCATCAAATTAAACGCCTCAACAGCCTCTTCATCAGCAATATTCTCTGCCCTCCAAGGCTCGCGCCACGCCACTGCGTATGCACCAAATCGCCAAGGCAACCACTTCACAAATCTCTGTATCACAACAGGCTGAACCATCATCAATCCACAATCCCCATACACGGCAAAGAACACAACATTAGCATCTTTTTCTTGCTCGAAAAGATGCATAAACTCCTTTGTTTGAAAGACATTTTGTGGTTCAAACTCTGGAATGTTGGCGATATTATCAATTATCTCTACTCGCATTATTGGGACATTTCTAAATGCAAAGGTACTAATAATAGTTGAAATGTGAAAGTTGAGAGTTGAAAAATTGTTTTTTTATTGTTTTTGTTATAATTGAGGAGGTACTTCCCCATTACTTGACACTAATTCCATTAAACAAACACACATGCAAAAAAAAGACTCAAAAAAAACACTTTAATATATTGAATATCAGTTATTTACATTTGTGTATATCAATTATTTTTTGTATATTTGTATTGAA
>JAFYSF010000040.1 GCA_017559505.1 Paludibacteraceae bacterium
AAGTCTACTTTTTTAGGCCAATGACTACATTTTTAGGAATATGACTATAAATTTAGGAAGATGTCTATATTTTTAGGAAATATGTCTATTTATTTAGGAAAATAATTAAAAAACTGTCTACTATTTTTAGGAAAAGACATAGTCTTTGGGTTAGTTGCAAAATGTCGTTTTGTATATTTTGTGCTGTAAAGTAGTTTTATCGTTAATAATCAGTGTTTTATGTTGAACTTTGCAACTTTGCAATTGCAAAGTTCTTTATTTTTATTTGATTTGCGCATGAAATAGCTTGCTATACTTTGCGAATTTTGTAAGTGAGGGATGTGAAAATGGCTGTTTCTTTGCTTGTACTTTGCTTTGGGGTTTGAAGTTTTTTTTATGTTGAAAAACATAAAAAATATTTAAATTTTTATTTTGATATGTTGGGAAAAGTTGTTATATTTGCACTGCAGTTTCGCGCCGAAGCCATAATTCATATTATGGAGGTAGGGGTGGGTGCTTTTATATATATTAGCGTTTACATGACGCTTTGATTTTTGGTTGACGTCTCAGAACTTCGCAACTTCTTAATTCGTCCAAATTCAGATCAAAGCAGTGTAGAATGCTACGTGGATATGTTATAATTTCTGCGTAGGTTGTGTCGTATATGATGCAATCTACTTCGGCAGATATACATATTCGGCGTGAGCTTTCTGCGTTGCTTATCTTGTTTGGACGGGCAATGCGAAGGCCTTGAGGCGTAGGATAAGTAACAAGTACGGAATCCTCACGCTTTTTTTGTGTCTTGTTGTTTAGAAGAAATAGGATTTGAATTACAATCTGATTAATATTTAATAGAAATAAAATTATGATAAAAAAAATTTTGCTTTCAGTTTTTATTTTTTGCATCTCAACAATAGTAATATGTCAAAAATATGGACAAAGTCCATATAATCCATACGTTACGCAACAACCAACGGATTGGTCTGGTACAGGATGGGCGTTGAATAAAGGTTATGTAGTTACAAATTTCCACGTTGTTGATAATGCACGTACAATAAAATTGAAATTTGTGGAGGGTGATAGTTTTAAAGAATATTCTGCAGAAGTTGTATTGACTGATGAAGAAAATGATTTAGCTATTTTGAAAATAAATGATTCTAATTTTAATGGGTTTGGACAATTACCATACGCAGTGAAGACGTCATTGGCAGATGTTGGAGAATCGGTATTTGTATTAGGTTATCCAATGACAACCTCAATGGGTGATGAAATTAAATTGACAATAGGGATAATTAGTTCTCATTCGGGATTTCAAGGGTCTTCTGTTCAATATCAGATTTCGGCTCCAGTTCAACCTGGAAATAGTGGCGGACCATTGTTTGATGATAAAGGTAATATAATCGGTATTGTAAATGCAAAACATACAGGAGCAGAGAATGTTAGTTATGCAATTAAAGCGTCGTATTTACAAACTCTTATTAACCAACTCTCAAATTCAAGTGGAGTTGTACCTACTTCAAATTCTATTTCAAATGAAACTTTGCCAGGTAAAGTAAAAAAAGTGAAAAACTATGTATGTTTTATTAGTTGTTCAAGTCGAGGAGAAACTCCCAAATCAAGTAATCCAAAATATGGTGTAACAATTATTCCTCAAGGTGAAAAAGTGATTGAAATGCCTTATGTTGATTATTGTAGAACTGAGAATGCACGAATAAAAAAAATAATAATAACTGATAAAGAAACCATAATAGAGTTTTCTTGTAATAATTTGACACGAGACGGATATTTTGAATGGATTCAAATCAATAAAGATACATATATCGAAGTTCAAGGACAAAAATATAAAATGATAAGGGCAGAAGGTATTGCAATCTCTCCAAATCGAACAAATTATTCAAAACCTGGTGAAACTAAATATTTTAAACTTGTTTTCCCTGCAATACCAAAATCTATTACATCTTTAAACTTGATTGAGCTTAATGAAACTAGCAATTGGCAATTTTATGGAATATCATTAAAAGAGTATTAATTAAAAAAAATCTGTGATAATGAAAAGGAGGTTATTTATTTTATTGGGATTGATTTTATCGCTGTTGGTTGCAAATGCTACAAAACGAGCATTAGTAATAGGAGTTGGTAATTATCCAACAGGAAGTGGTTGGGCTAAAATTAATGGAGATAAAGATATTCCATTAGTAAGGGAAATATTACTTGCTAATGGTTTTTCTACGCAAAATATAGTTGAACTTGTAAATGAAGATGCGACACACGATGTGATAATAAAGCAGGTAGAAAATCTTATTTTGAAAGCACAGATTGGAGATGTAATTTACATTCATTTTTCTGGTCATGGGCAACAAGTTACCGACTTGAATGGAGATGAAGAAGATGGATTTGATGAAGCATGGATTCCTGTTGACGCACAATTTTCTTTTGCGAAGGGCAAATATGAAGGAGAAAATCATATTTTAGATGATCAATTAAATCAATGGTTAAGTAAGTTACGAGCAAAGGTAGGTGCTTCAGGAAAAGTTACTGTAGTCGCTGATGCATGTCATAGTGGCGGAGGATCTCGTGGCGATGAGGATGGTGATGACGAATATGTTGTAAGAGGCACATCAGATACATTTGTTATTCCAGGAGAACATAAATCTTATAAAGGAGAAACAGGTGCATCTATTGATTGGATATTTATTTCAGCATGTAAATCATATCAATGTAACTATGAATATAAAGGAACCGGTTCTTTGACATATTCTCTTTACACGCAAAAAGAAAAACTTTCAACAGAAGCATCTCAACAAGTTCATAGAGCAATTCGTTCCACAATATCTAATATTATCCCATTTACACAAACCCCAGTAATTGAAGTTACAGAAAATGGTAAGCAACAAAGTTTATTCTAACAATTAACACTATTTATAACTTTTTAAATCTAAACATTATGAGAAAATTTAATTTCTTTGCTATTATTGCAATGTCTGTAGTAATGGTATCTTGTAACTGTAAACAAGAAACAGCTCAACCAACAGAAGAAAAAGCAGAGATTGCACAAGTTGCATCACAAGAAATTGGTGCTATTCGCACTGCTACTGAGTTGGCTAAATATGGCTATGAAGTAGAATCGGCATCTGCATTGATTGAAGCTGCTCAAATTTTTGTTAGTATTCAGACTCAAGAACTTGAAGCAGAAATGGAAATCGGCTCTAAAAACGAAAACGAAACTGCAAAACAAGACAAATCACTTGAACCTAAAGATTTGTTGGCAAAAGCAAGAGAATTTGCATTTGAAGATGAACTTTTGTTAGGTATGATTGCCCGTGTAGAAAACAAAATGACAGCAATGGCAGAAGGAACACGTGGTGCTATTGGAGGTCCTAAAAGAGCTAGAGGAACTGTTTATGCCAAAGATTACACTTATTACACTCAAAAATTTTGGGCAAATGAAATTGCTGAAATTTTAGTATCAGGTGATGGCGATACAGACCTTGACCTTTATGTATATGATGAAAATGGTAATCTTATTACATCAGACACAGATTATACCGATGATTGTTATGTACGTTTTTGTCCAGCATGGACAGGTGCATTCCGCATTAAAATTGTAAACCGCGGTGGCGTTTATAATAATTATGTTATTTTGACAAATTAAAAATAATCGGTTGCTAAATTTTATATTACAGCCTACCTCTGATAGCAAAGGCTATTGAGGTAGGCTGTGTTGATAAAATAGAAATATAAGGTGGTTATAGTGCTAAGGATCCATCCCTTCCCATTCCGAACAGGGTCATTAAACTTAGTAACGCTGATGATACTGCTTATGCGGGAAAGTAGGTAGCTGCCGATTGGGCGAAAATAAATTTGAGTTGTCTGTTAATTTTAAAAGTCCCATAAAATTGCAGATATAAATTCATCTAAAAAAATATATATGAAAAAGAAATTTTTTTAGTAGATTGAGCTTAGCGATGAAGCTCAATCTGCATGGATCAAATCAATTTCATTGAAAAAGTGGTTGTACTGCATGGTATTATGTTTAAGTCTTCATACTATAACAATGGACTTTATTGGTTTTAAGTAGTCTATTCCATCTAAAAGAATTGAGTATTATACTAATTTGTTAGGCTCATATTTAGATGTAACAGATGAAGAAATGTAGAAAGGTATTTATGCCTTAGAGTGACATGCACTCATATTTTACTAGCGGAGTTTCTCCGTATGAGAAACTCTTGCTAGTTTTTCTTATGTAAGAACAAAATTCAATTTTGAAGATATGGTAAAAGATTAATTTTTAATTGAAATGTCGTGTAAGGATATTATACAATCAATAGAAGAAAATAGAATAATGAACGATGAGCAATATGAATATTTATTGACTCATATAGAGCATCATGGTATAGAAAATGCTTTTTATTATATAATGTATTGCGTAGATTGGCAGTATATGTATGAGTATGATGGAAGGTTAACGATGTTTGATATAATAGTATCTTGTGAGCAAGAAAAATTTCAAAAAGCCTATAGTTTGTTTAAATCATTTGTTGTTGATGGTGATATAAGTAACTTAAAAGATAGCTATGATAAGGTTAAATCATGTATCAAGAAAGGATTACGAAATAAAGGGATTTTAGATACAGGAGATAAAGATAGAAAAGGATTAGGTGAGTTTATATATAATTTCTATTTAAAAGTAGCTAATGTAGATTATGAATTTGATGATTATTCAAAATCTTATTTATCTTCAGGAATTGGTATATCTAACAAGATTATAGTTGATTATTTCTATAAGTTTATTTATGCATATCAATTAATGAATGATTTTAAAGTGTTGTTAGTGCCTAAAGATGTAGGACAATATCAAATAGAATATGACCCTTATTTTATTTTGCATGTTTTATTAAGACATTATCCACAAACTAAAATATACTATAAAAATCATTCAAATCCTTTATATAAAAAAAAAATAAAAAATGGATTAGGTAATGATGTAAATATTACTGCTATTCAATTTAATAGAGGAATAAAAGTTATTAGTAGTGATGGTATATTTAAGTCAAGTTATGAAGAAAGATTATTGAAAGTAGAAAAGCTAGATATATTAAGAGATGATGTATCGCAAATTTTATCAACACTTGATTCTTTATTACAAATTTTAGTTAATCATGAAAATCCTTTGTATAGTCCTGCAATTGTTTATTATCAAAATGTATTATATGGCATAGAATTTAAAATGGACGACATACATTCAAACATTATACGAATCTGTAGTTTTTATCCATTAAATAGTGAATGGCAAAAAACATTTGGTATATCGATAAGGGATTATCATTCTATTGTTAATAAAAAAGATATGTTTAAAGAAAATTATTCTGTTCATATTGAAAATCCATGTATTATAAAATGTACACTTTTGTATAATTTATATGAGCATTATATTTCACGTGTAATTTGTAAATTGAAAAAACTATGAAATTATCAATAAAAAAATATAGAAAGAAACAACTAATTTGCTTATATTTTATGTTTGTTAGTACATTCACTTCGTTTTCTCAAACATTTGTTGAATTAGAACAAAAAGCGAAACAAGGGGATGTTGAATCAATGCATTTGTTGGGGCGAGCATATCATTTAGGAAATAATATAAATCGGAATTATGCTAAAGCAATTCAGTGGTATAAAAAAGCTGCAGATTTAGGTTATGAACGCTCAATGCATAATTTAGGACTATGTTATATGCATGGTTGTGGTGTTCAGCCAGATACTATTGTAGCAATAAATTATTTTCAACAAGCAGCAAATAAAGATTTAATTCTTTCAATAGAATTGCTCAGTCAAATATATCAAAATGGTATAGGTGTTGAACAAAACTTTGATTCTTGTTTTTATTGGTGCGAAAGAGCTGCAAAATTAGGAAGTTCGGATGCTCAATATAAACTGAGTTTGTTATATGCATATGGATTTGGAACTGAAGTTAATGAAAAAGCTATGTTTGAATGGGCTTTAGAATCGGCAGAGGCGGGAAATGTATTAGGACAAGAATTAGTAGGACAGTTTTACATAGAAGGTAAGGGTGTATATCCTGATGATTCAAAAGCTTTGTTTTGGTTAACTAAAGCAGCAGAGCAAGGGGCTTCAACATCTTTAGGCAAACAATATCAAATTGGACGAATTGTTGAATTGGATAAAAAAAAGGCTTTTGAATTATTTAAGGTTGCTGCAGAATCAGGAGATAGTTGGGGGCAATATGAACTTGCTGAATGTTATAGATATGGAAGAGGAACAAAGCAAGATAGAAAACTTGCAATGTTTTGGTATTATCAATCGGCTCAAAACGGATATTCTCCTGCAGTGGAAGTTTTAGAAGAAATTGATACTAAAGTTGATGAAGATGAATTAAGACAAAAGAATCTTGAATATAAAGAATGGTTCAATAAAAATAGATAGTGATGAAAAGAAATATTTTATTAGTTGTATTTGTAATATTTTCGTGCCAACTTTTTGCTAATGGTTATGACGAGAATTTAAGACAGGCAATTCTGGATGGCAAAGAAGATGTTGCTCTTGCATATTTGCACCTTGGAGCTGATATTAATGCTTTAGATGAATCAGGTCTTGCTTTAATGCATCGCGTGGCACAAACTAGAAATGAAAATATTATTTTATGGATATTGCAACATGGGGCAGATATTGATGTGCGAGACTTCGAAGGAAGTACTCCATTGATGTATGCTGTCGTATATGGGAATTATCGTATAGCATATTTATTGTTGAAGTATGGAGCAGATAAGAACATTATTAATGAACATAATCAAGATGCTATTATTTTGGCTAAGCAAACTGGTTTTTTGCGAATGGAAAGACTTATAAAAAATATTAATTCTTATTCGGATGAGCCAACGACAACTGAATTGTTTTTTTTAGGTCAAGAAGCAGAACAAAAAGGAGAGTGGGATAAAGCTATTCAATATGCTAAACAAGAACAAAAACAAGCAAAGAAAGAGTGGATGCCAAATTCAGGATACTATACAAGAGGTTTATCAGATGAAGGTATGATATATATTAAATTGGAGCGTTATGATGAAGCAGAAAAAGCCTTGTTGAAAGCAATGAATCATGTTAGGAAATATAATCCATATTCTGATGTGTATTATTACAAATATACAACTATAGCTTTTTTGTATAAAGAAATGGGGCGTTATGCAGATGCTTTGAAAATATATAATGAATGTATTGCTGATACTAATAAGATTAATGATGCACAAGTAAAATGGCAATTATATGACAATAGAGCATCTATCTATACTATAATGGGAGAGTATGAATTAGCAGAAGTTGATTTTAATAATGCAATAAAATGTTTGCAATACCTTCCAGACTATATTAAAAAACAGACATATTGTATTTCATGGTGTAATATTGCAGTGTTTTATTTACATCAAAATACACCTATGTCGATAAAAAAATTTGCAAAAATAGCAATGGAAATTCTTCCTTTTATGGAAGAGAATGATTTATATGACCAAACTTATATAAGACTAAAACAAAATTTATGTCTTTATTATAAAGATTTTGGCTATTTAGAACAAGCAGCAATAGAAACTGAAGAGTTAAAAGAGAGAACTCTTTTATTATTAGGAGAAGAACATGATGATTATATTGTAGCTTTGAATTTAGCAAGTAAAATAGCTCTTGAGCAAGATAAATATGATGTTGCGTATGAGAATATAACCCAGGCAATGGATTTAATAATTAAACGAAAAACGCAATCATTAGGTATAGAGTCTACAATTGTTTCTACTTGGGAAGATTTAACTACCTTATTGTTAGAAGATACATCTGCGTTATGGGCACTTGAATATGCATATAATCTTACTCGCAATATATATGGTGAAAAATCTCTTTCTTTTATTACACAGAATAATAAATTAGGGGTTTTCCACCTTGATTATGGAAAAAAAGAAGATGCTCTTAAATATATAGAGAATGCTTATACTTTATCAAAAGAATTATATGGAGATGATAATTTAAATACACTTATTAATGGATTTAATATTTTCAATTATTATGCAGGTATACCATCTAAACGAGATAGTGCATATATTTATTTAAAAGAAACAGATGCGTCTATTCGTGATTATTTGCAAAATGTGTTTGGGGTACTTACAGAACAGCAAAGAGAAGCTTTCTGGGAACAACATTTTAGTGCGTATTATTCTACCACTATACCATCATTTTTAATAGATTATGCAACACATATAGATTCTAATGCGTGGGGAGATTTATATGATAATGTATTATTAAAACGGGGATTGATTCTTAATAGTAATAATTCAATTAATAGAATTATAGAACAATCTTCGGATACTATATTGAAAAAGAAATGGGAACAAATAGTAAGTCTTAAAATGAAACTAAATTCATCAACTGAGTTTACTCCAGAGGTAAAATCTCAGTTGGAGCAACAGAAAGAGCAACTAGAACAAGAAATGATGCTTTTGTCAGATGAGTTCTCTATAGTTCAAGATAATTTTATCGTTCATTGGCAAGATATACAGAAAGCACTCAAAGAAGATGAACTTGCTATTGAGTTTATCGTTACAGATGTGAATCATTGGGGGCAATTTGATGAAATAAATGATAGTATTATGTATTGTGCTTTACTTTTAGCAAAAGATTATGAGCATCCAATTATGGTACCATTATTTGAAGCAACAGAAATGCACCAATTTAATTTTGGTAAATCTCTAATTAGCATATATGATTATAATAAATTTAAGAATAAAGGTTATAATCTTATTTGGGAAAAATTAGAACCTTACTTGAATCTTCATAGAATTATTTATTTTGCACCGACACATATGTTGTCCCAACTTGCACTTGAAGCTTTACCTATTACAGAAGATAGTGTTTTTGGGGATTATTATGATCTTAGGAGAGTTACATCAACTAGAGAAATATTACAACGAGGAAATAAAAAAAATAATAGTGGAAATGCGGTTTTATATGGCGGAGTGGTATATGATGTATCTACTGATGAAATGGAGCAAGAGAGTATGCGTTATGTTAATATTGATCGTAGTACAGAACATTTATCAATGACTAGGGGTTCTGTATCTTATTTGCCTGGAACCAAAAAAGAGGTAGAAAAAATTAAGCAATATTTAATTGAGCAAGATTGCAATGTTGATTTGTATATAGGAGTACAGGCTAATGAGGAGTCGTTTGTAAATATTTCTAATAAGAACTATGATATTATACACTTGGCTACGCATGGATTCTTTTGGTATAATGAAGAAGCTGTACAACAAGATATTTTTAAACAAAAAAATAATGATTATATAGATCCTCTTTCTCGTTGTGGATTGTTATTTGCAGGTGCAAATCTTTCTTTGAGTGGTCAGGCAAACCAATTAGGAGATGGTGTTGCTGATGGGGTTTTAACCGCAAGAGAAATATCTACAATGGATCTGTCTAATTGTAATTTAGTTGTTTTGTCGGCATGTGAAACAGGTCAAGGCGAATATTCTCAAGATGGCACAATAGGATTACAACGTGCTTTTAAGCAAGCAGGAGTGCAAACTATTATTATGTCACTTTGGCCCGTTAATGATTCTGCAACACAAATGTTGATGACTGAATTCTATAATAATTGGATTGTGAAAAAACAACCAAAACGCGAAGCATTTAAGAATGCGCAAAATGCAGTTCGAGAAGAATATGAAGAGCCAGTATATTGGGCTGGATTTGTAATGTTGGATTAAAAAAAGGTTGACTTCGGAATGAGAAGTCAACCTTTTTTATATTAGTATTTTTTTGTTTTACTTATTTACGCTTTGCGGAGGTTGTTGATGCTTTCTTGGAGGGATTTGATTTTGGATTCGGCATCGGCTTGTTTTTTGCGTTCGTTTTCAACGATTTCTGGTTTTGCGTTGGCTACGAATTTTTCGTTGCTGAGTTTTTTCATTACTGAATTTAAGAAGCCTTTGAGGTACTCGATTTCTGCCTCCATTTTCTTAATCTCTTCTTCGATGTTGATGTTGCTGCCGAGTGGTACTGCGTACTCGGTTACGCCTACCATATAGGTTGCGGCAGTTGCGTCTTTTTCGCCATGAGTAACTGATTCGAGGTTACACATTTTGCAGATTACAGAGTTGTAGGCATCGTTGTGTCCTTCGCCTGTAACTACAAGGTTGAGAGCCTCTTTGTTAGGTATGTTTTTGTCGAGACGCACTGTGCGCACACCTGCGATGATTTCTTTAACAAATTCGAAATCAGAGAGTAGAGCAGTGTTGATTGTGTTGGCTTCTGGCATAGCTGCTACCATCACACTTTCGCCATCGCGGCGTTCGTCAAGCACTTGCCAAATTTCTTCGGTGATGAATGGCATGAATGGGTGAAGAAGAAGTGTGAGGCGTTCGAAGAACGAGATAGTTGCGTTGTAGGTAGCACGGTCGATTGGCTGTTGATAAGCGGGTTTTACCATTTCGAGATACCAAGAAGAGAATTCGTCCCAGAAGAGTTTATAGACTGTCATCAATGCTTCGCTGAGGCGATATTTAGTGAAATCGTCGTTGATTTCTTCGATTGTTTTAGAGAGTTTGCTGTCGAACCATTCGATTGCGAGACGCGAGCTTTCTGGTTGTTCGATGTCAGCCACTTCCCAGCCTTTGATGAGGCGGAGGGCATTCCAAATTTTGTTGTTGAAGTTACGACCTTGTTCGCAGAGAGCTTCGTCGAAGAGGATGTCATTGCCAGCAGGCGCAGCGAGCATCATACCCATACGCACACCATCGGCACCATATTTATCGATGAGTTCGAGTGGGTCAGGCGAGTTGCCGAGCGATTTGGACATTTTACGGCCGATTTTATCACGTACGATACCTGTGAAGTATACGTTGCGGAAAGGCATGTTGCCTTTGTATTCGTAGCCTGCCATAATCATACGAGCTACCCAGAAGAAGATGATGTCGGGACCAGTAACGAGGTCGGCAGTTGGGTAGTAGTAGTTGATTTCGTCGTTGTTAGGATTGTTGATGCCATCGAACAATGATATAGGCCACAACCATGAAGAGAACCAAGTGTCGAGGCAGTCTTCATCTTGACGAAGGTCGTTGAGCGTGAGGGCATTGTTGCCAGTTTTAGCCTTAGCAGCTTCGAGGGCAAGTTCGGCAGTTTCGGCAACTACATAGCCACCTTCAGGGAGGTAGTAGGCAGGGATGCGATGACCCCACCAGAGTTGGCGGCTGATACACCAGTCCTTGATATTTTCGAGCCAGTGGCGATATGTGTTTTTATATTTAGCAGGGTAGAATTTGATGTCGTCGTTCATCACTGGAGCGAGAGCGATTTCGGCAAGGTGCTCCATTTTGAGGAACCATTGCATAGAGAGTTTTGGTTCGATAGGCACATTAGTACGCTCAGAGCAACCAACTTTGTTAGTGTAGTCCTCAACTTTTTCGAGGAGACCAGCAGTTTCGAGGTCGATAACAATTTGTTTGCGTACATCGAAGCGGTCCATGCCAACGTACATGCCTGCAGCCTCGCTGATTGTGCCATTATCGTTGAAGATATCAATGCTTTGGAGATTGTGTTTTTCGCCAAGCATATAGTCGTTGACATCGTGAGCAGGAGTTACTTTGAGGCAACCAGTACCAAATTCAACATCAACGTATTCGTCCTCGATAACAGGTATTTCGCGACCTACGATAGGAACAATGACGCGTTTGCCTTTGAGGTGAGTGTTTTTAGGGTCGTTAGGGTTGATACACATAGCAGTGTCGCCCATAATAGTTTCAGGACGAGTAGTGGCAACGATAGCATAAGTGTCTTCGCCAACGACTTTATAACGAAGGTAGTAGAGTTTGCTTTGTTGTTCTTTGAAAATAACCTCTTCGTCAGATAGTGCAGTGAGGGCTTTAGGGTCCCAGTTGACCATACGTACACCACGATAGATGAGGCCTTTGTTGTAGAGGTCGCAGAATACTTTGAGTACAGATTCAGAACGGATGTCGTCCATAGTGAACGAAGTACGATCCCAATCGCAAGAAGCACCAAGTTTGCGGAGTTGTTTAAGGATGATGCCACCATGTTCGTGAGTCCAATCCCAAGCATGTTTTAGGAATTCGTCGCGAGAGAGGTCAGTTTTTTTGATGCCTTGAGCAGCGAGGCGGTTAACAACTTTAGCTTCAGTAGCGATAGATGCGTGGTCGGTACCAGGCACCCAGCATGCGTTGAATCCCATCATACGAGCGCGACGCACAAGGATGTCTTGGATTGTGTTGTTGAGCATGTGTCCCATGTGAAGCACACCTGTTACGTTAGGTGGTGGGATAACTATTGTATAAGGCTTACGACCGTCAGGTTTGCTTGAAAAGAGAGCATGGTCGAGCCAATATTGATACCATTTTTGTTCTACGTCTTGTGGATTGTATTTACTTGCTAATTCCATAAGTTAATGTATAGTGTTTAGTTATTAGTTATTAGTGATTTATTTAACGGCAATGATGCTATCGACAACAAATTCGCTTACGCCTCGCCATACGAGAGGGTTGATGTACTCTTTGTAGTGGAGCTCGACTTGTTTACCAGAACAGCGCATGAGAGAGTCGGCAACGGCTTTGTCGGTTACAGAGAATTGGAATTCGTAGCTTTGTATGCCTGTAGCAACACCATTAGCAGATTGACCTTTGAAGCCAGACTGAATAAGTTTGCCTTCATAGGTTTTGAAAATATAACCTTTGTGTACCATATAGTTAAGTTCACCTGCTTTCACACCTTCGCCAAATACGAAAAAGTATTGGAAGTAGATTACACCAGCCACTGCGAGGATGATGATGAGTGATATGATACCGATGATTTTTGCTTTCATAGTGGTAGGTTTTTATGTTAGTTTAATTAGTTATAGTTGTGAATTTCAAAAATTAAGCCAAGGTTTATTAGTGAGAATGTTGCGAAGACAGTTTACACAAAGGCAATCGGTATAATTCTCTGCGATATATTTGCGAGCCTCGGGTGTTAGTTGTACTGAAGCACATTGGCATTTGGTGATATCGTCGTCGTGTCGGCAGATGAATTTTGCACTACAACGAGGGCAAGTTTTTTCTTTCATATTAAAATAATGTCGCTAGGGGTTGCGTTGCTAACGGAGATTAGGTCGGTTGGAGCGATTTGGATTTGTAGCCCACGTACGCCTGCACTTATATATATGTATGGAAAATCCATAGCAGTTTGGTGCAAGTAGGTTGGGAATTGTTTTTTCATGCCAATAGGAGAACAACCTCCACGTATGTATCCAGTTGTGGATAGGAGGTCCTTCATAGGAATGAGTTCACAATTCTTGTTACTACTTACCTTGGCAGCTTTTTTTAGGTCGACTTCATAGTCGCCAGGAACGACACACACAAAATAGCCAGATTTGTCGCCTTTAAGAACTAAAGTTTTGAATACTTGTTCAATAGGCTCGTTTAGGCTGTCGGCAACATGTTTCACGTCGAGATGCTGTTCGTCTACTTCGTAAGGGATAAGTTGATACTTTATCTTCTTTTGGTCAAGTAGGCGAGCAGCATTTGTTTTTGCTATTTTAGCCATATATTATTCGCTGACTTTATTCATGTCTTCGATAAGCTCAAGAGTAGCTTTGTTGAAGTCTTGAATAAGAGCAGAGTAGTATTGTTTAGTGCGTTTAGGGTCTTTAGTTCCCTCTGGGTGATTTGCGCGAGCGATGAATTCGTCGTTGATTTCGATGATGCGTGCAGCAAATGAGTCGAGAGTTGTGTTGTCGAATTTAGGGAGAACGAGGTTGCAGATAATACATTCGTCCATCAATTGACCGAGAATAGCACGGATTTGTTTTTTGAGAGTTCTACGATTAGCCATAACTTTTATAATTTGAAATGTGAAAGTTGAAATGTGAAATTTACCATTTTTTCTTTTATTCAAGATAATTAGTTCGGCACTAATTAATTTTCAAATTTTAAATTTCAACTTTCAACAGGTTAATAATTATTCTTCCGAGAAGTGGACAAGCACTTTGCGGTAGGTGTTGAATATCTTAGATTTAGATACGAAACCGATATATTTGTTTTCTTCATCAACTACAGGTAGGTTCCATGCGCCAGTAGATTCGAAGGTGTCCATAACTTTGTCCATTGACATATTGACCACGATGCGAGCAGGAGGCATATTCATGAGTTCTTGTACTTTATAGCGGTCGTACAACTCAGGGCGGAACATGATATTGCGCACTTCATCGAGAGAAACAATGCCCACAAAGCGTTGGTTTTTAGGATTAACTACAGGGAACAGATTGCGATTTGATTTTGAGATAACCTTTACTAATTGTCCGAGTGTAGTGTCAGGGGTAATAATTGAAAGGTCAGTTTCAATTACATTATCCATTTTCATAAGAGTAAGTACAGCACGGTCTTTGTGGTGAGTGAGCAATTCGCCTTTTTGAGCAAGTCGCATAGCATATAGCGAGTGGCGTTCGAATACGATAATAGTGAGGTAGGCAATTACTGATGTAATCATTAGAGTCATGAATAGGTCGTAACCACCTGTGAGTTCGGCGATAAGGAATGTGCCAGTGAGAGGGGCATGCATTACGCCCGACATAAGTCCAGCCATACCAGCAAAAGCAAAGTTTTGGTGAGGAACAGGTAAGCCTACGATATTTAGACCTTCTGCTACGACGAAACCTGTGATACAACCAACAAAGAGAGAAGGAGCAAAAATACCACCAGTACCGCCAGCTCCATTAGTAGCAGCAGAGGCAAATATTTTGAAGAAAATAATTAACGAGAGGTAAAGTATTATAGCCCAAGCATCAAAGCGGTAGTTGTAGAGTAGAGATTGATTGAAGAGATTGTAACATTCACCTGTGAGGAGGGCATTGATAGTGTCGTAGCCTTCGCCATAGAGAGGAGGGAAGAGGAAGATGAGAATGCCGAGCATTAAGCCTCCGACTAATATTTTTTTGTATGGTATTTTAAGTCGGCGGAAAATACCTTCGAGGGCATTCATTCCTCGTGTGAAATAGAGAGAGATGAGTCCGCAGACAATACCAAGCAAGATGAGATATGGAACACGGTCGAGGGTGAATGGTGCATAATTGTCGAAACGGAACATAACCTCATTGCCCATAAATAGATAAGAGAATGCAGTGGCAGTAACAGATGCAATGAGAAGAGGTACGATAGATGTCATTGTGAGATCCATAAGTAACACTTCCATAACAAAAGCAACGCCAGCAATAGGGGCTTTGAAGATGCCACCAACAGCACCAGCTGCGCCACAACCAACGAGAAGCATAAGTGTGCGTTGGTCGAGTTTGAAGAATTGTCCGAGATTGGAGCCTATGGCAGAACCTGTTAAGACAATAGGAGCTTCGGCACCGACAGAACCACCAAAACCGATGGTAATACTTGATGCAACTATTGAAGACCAGCAGTTGTGGAGCTTTATTATAGCCTTGTGTTGAGAAATTGCGTAGAGAATTTTGGTTACACCATGCGAGATGTCGTCTTTTACAACATATTTGACGAAAAGCGATGCAATGATGATGCCTACGGCAGGAAAAGCAAGATACCAATAGTTAAGAGAGTCGTTAGCCATTAACGATTTAACTATGTCTTGTACAAAGTGAATAGAGCTTTTCAATAAGAATGCAGCGAGGGCACAGCCAAGACCAGTTATAAAAGCAAGTATCAATATGAATTGCTTGTCTTTGATGTGTTTCTCGCGTAATTCTAATATTTTTTGGTATATATTATCGAGATTAGGGATAGTCATTGTGTGTAGATATTGTATTTGACACGCAAAGGTACTATTTTTTTTGTAAAGTAGCAAATTATTTCTTTATTTTTTTAAGGTTTTTTTGAGGTGTATTAGTAGTATTATAATTGCTATCAATGTAGATATTAAGTTGGATACAGGTTGTGCGAGCCAAGCACCCTTTAGTTGCCAAATAGGAGGGAATAGTAATATGAATGGAATGAGCAATAAGATTTGGCGCGAAAGAGAGAGGAAAATAGATATTCCAGCACGACCGATGCTTTGGAAATAGTTTGTTGTAATGATGTGAAAACCAACGACAAAGAAAGTGGATGCGTATATTGATAGTCCGCTTGCCGTGATGTTGATGAGATGAGTGTCGGTGGTGAACAATCGAGCTATGTAGTTAGGGAAGATTAGCGATGCAATGCAACCTAATGTTGTGATTGCGGTTGCGATTGAAATACAATATTTTAGTGTGGTTTTCACACGACCATAGAGTTTTGCTCCGTAGTTGTAGCCTACGATAGGTTGCATGCCTTGAGCCATACCAACGATAGACATTACTACTAATGATGTGAAAGAGGTGATGATGCCGAATGCACCAATGGCTAAATCGCCTCCGTAGGTTTGGAGTGTGTGATTCATAAGCACATTGACGAGAGATGTGGCAGTGTGAAGAAGGAAAGAGGACAATCCAATGCTTAAAATTGATGACATCAATTTTAAGCTTAATGAGGAATGAGGAATGATGAATGATGAATGAGTATCTTGTATTCTGAATGTTAGTGTGTTATCTTTACGGAAGAAAAAGTGCATTATCCATGCGCATGAGATGAACATGGATGCGACAGTGGCGTAGGCAGCACCTTTGATGCCGAGATTGAATGTGAATATGAAAATAGGGTCGAGGAGTACGTTGAGGATGGCTCCAAGTAGGAGAGTGCCCATTGCTCGCATTGGGTGTCCAGAGGCGCGTGTTATGTTGGTGTAGGCGTAGCAGAGAGAGGTGAAGATGTGTCCCGGAATGATGATGTTTAGATATTCCTTGGCATAGGGTGTAGTTTGTGCGGAGCCTCCGAAAGCATAGAGGATGGGGTCGAGAAATATATAGCAAAGCGAGCTGACTATTAAGTAGAAGAAGAGTGAGAGGATAAAAGTATTGGGTAGAATAGCATTTGCTTCGCGAGTGTTGTTGTTGCCAAGAAGGAGAGATACTCGAGCAGCAGCACCATGTCCGACAAGCATGCCAAAAGCACCCAATAGATTCATTATAGGGAAAGTAAGAGCTAGTCCGGAAATGGCTATTGCGCCAACGCCTTGACCAATGTATATGCGGTCTATTATGTTATAGAGAGCATTGGCCAAAGTGCCTATTAACGATGGTATTGAGTAGTACCATAGTAATTTTGTTATAGAACTCTTACCTAGATCCAAGATAGTTAGAAGTTAGTTTTTGTTAGACATAATGACATAAGAACATATTTTTTTTACACAATGGTCTTGCTTTTTACTCCGTAAAAATCTCAACTGCAAAGACAGATTTGAGTTACATTTATGTAATGTATCATTTGTTAGTAGAGATGCTGTAGGCGTAGCAAGAATATGTGAAAAATATATAAAGAAAGAGCACCTTTTGCAGCATGCTCTTTCAGTTATTTGTTGTGTATTTATTTAGGATTTAACCTAAATACACTTTAAGAAGTTTGTTTTTTGAGTTGTTTCTCAATTTGCGAATAGCTTTTTCTTTGATTTGGCGTACGCGTTCGCGAGTGAGTCCGAATTTATCGCCAATTTCTTCGAGTGTCATCTCTTGAGTACCGATACCGAAGAACATTTTGATAATTTCGCGTTCGCGTTCGGCAAGCATTGAATCTAATGCGCGGTCGATTTCTTTGTTGAGCGACTCGTTGATCAAAGTAGAATCAGCTACAGGAGAATCGTCATTTACCAATACGTCGAGAAGAGAGTTGTCTTCGCCTTCAACGAATGGGGCATCTACCGAAATGTGGCGTCCTGAAATTTTAATTGTGTCAGAGATTTTTTCGAATGGGATGTCAAGTTCCTCTGCTAATTCCTCTGCTGATGGACGACGCTCATTTTCTTGTTCGAATTTCGATAATGCTTTGTTGATTTTACCCAACGCACCTACTTGGTTTAGAGGCAAACGCACGATACGTGATTGTTCTGCTAAAGCTTGAAGAATAGATTGACGTATCCACCACACTGCATAGGAGATGAATTTGAAACCACGAGTTTCGTCGAATTTCTCGGCAGCTTTAATCAAGCCTAAATTACCTTCGTTAATCAAATCGGGTAGTGATAACCCTTGATTTTGGTACTGTTTTGCAACGGAAACGACGAAACGGAGGTTTGAACGCGTCAATTTTTCTAATGCTACGCGGTCGCCTTTACGGATTCGTTGAGCCAACTTTACTTCTTCGTCTACTGAGATAAGTTCTTCACGACCAATCTCTTGTAAATACTTGTCGAGTGATGCACTCTCGCGATTGGTAATGGATTTAGTAATTTTTAGCTGTCTCATTCTGTATATACAATTTAAGCGTGCAAAATTACGAAATATTTTTTATGTGTGCAAGGGTTTTGGTAATTTTTTTTTGTATTTTTTTTATATGGTGATTTTTATGGGTGTGTTGGGTTGTTTTGAGGTGATGGTGAGGATTGCTTTATAGTATATTTATAGTATATTTATCCTATATTTATAACTCGTTGGCGGAATTAATTTTTTCCTTTATGTCATTAAAATTAGAAAAAAAAGATTAAAAATAAAAACAAAAAAAGTTGTATATATCGTTGATTTTTAGTAACTTTATAGCGA
>JAFYSF010000041.1 GCA_017559505.1 Paludibacteraceae bacterium
ACTCGCATTTGTAATAAAATAACAACCATAACAGTTTTACAATATATTAACTTTATAAATAAAAAACCTATTGGAAGAATAAAACATACTTTAATTTAATTCCGCCAACGGGTTATAAATATAGGATAAATATACTATAAACATACTATAAAGCAATCCGCACTTAAATAAAACCACCCCCTCCCACACACCCTTTTTGTATAAAATACAAGAATTATGTTTTTTTTTGATTTTTTATTTTTTTACTTCAATTTATTTTTGTAAATTTGCAACGTGAAAAACAAGTGCCTTCACCATAAGGCAAACATCATCACAAAAAAACAAATTATTAACATTTTATACATATACAAACTATGGCAAACATCGATTTATCTAAGTATGGCATCAATGGTGCGGTAGAAATCCTTCACAACCCATCATACGATGTACTCTTCGCTGAAGAAACAAAACCAGGTCTCGAAGGTTTTGACAAAGGTCAAGTAACTGAACTCGGCGCTGTTAACGTAATGACTGGCGTTTACACAGGTCGCTCTCCTAAAGACAAATTCTTCGTAATGGACGAAGTCAGCAAAAACACTGTATGGTGGACTTCTGACGAATACAAAAACGACAACAAACCTGTTACTGAAGAAACTTGGAAATCTCTCAAAGAACTCGCAGTTAAAGAACTTTCAGGCAAAAAATTATATGTAGTTGACACATTCTGTGGTGCTAACGCTAACTCTCGTCTCAAAGTACGTTTCATCATGGAAGTTGCATGGCAAGCTCACTTCGTGACTAACATGTTCATCCGCCCAACTGCTGAAGAACTCGCTAACTACGGCGAACCTGACTTCGTCGTATTCAACGCTTCTAAAGCTAAAGTTGAAAACTACAAAGAACTCGGCCTCAACTCTGAAACAGCTGTAGTATTCAACCTCACTAGCCGCGAACAAGTTATCATCAACACATGGTACGGTGGTGAAATGAAAAAAGGTATGTTCTCTATCATGAACTATCTCCTCCCACTTCGTGGCATGGCTTCTATGCACTGCTCTGCTAACACTAACGAAAAAGGCGAAACAGCTATCTTCTTCGGTCTTTCAGGTACAGGTAAAACTACTCTCTCAACTGACCCTAAACGCCAACTCATCGGCGACGACGAACACGGTTGGGACGACGAAGGTATCTTCAACTTCGAAGGCGGTTGCTACGCTAAAGTTATCAACCTCGACAAAGAAAGCGAACCAGACATCTACAACGCTATCCGTCGCGACGCTCTTCTCGAAAACGTTACTGTTGACGCTGAAGGCAAAATCAACTTCGCTGACAAGAGCGTGACTGAAAACACTCGCGTTTCTTACCCAATCCACCACATCAACAACATCCAACCAGGCTCTAAAGCTCCTGCTGCTAAGAAAGTTATCTTCCTTTCAGCTGACGCATTCGGTGTATTACCTCCAGTATCTATCCTTTCACCAGAACAAACTCAATATTACTTCCTTTCTGGTTTCACAGCTAAATTGGCTGGTACTGAACGCGGTATCACTGAACCAACTCCTACATTCTCAGCTTGCTTCGGTGCTGCATTCCTTTCTCTCCACCCAACTAAATACGGTGAAGAACTCGTTAAGAAAATGCAAGCTTCAGGCGCAACTGCTTACCTCGTAAACACTGGCTGGAACGGTACAGGCAAACGTATCTCTATCAAAGATACTCGTGGTATCATCGACGCAATCCTCGACGGCTCAATCGACAAAGCTCCAACTAAAACAATCCCTATGTTCGACTTCGTTGTTCCAACAGAATTGCCTAACGTAGATCCAAAAATCCTCGACCCACGCGACACTTACGAATGCGCTTGCCAATGGGGAGAAAAAGCTAAAGACCTTGCTGGCCGCTTCATCAAAAACTTCGAGAAATTCACTGGCAACGAAGCTGGTAAAGCTCTCGTAGCTGCTGGTCCAAAATTGTAATTAAACTAAAAACTTACAATAAAAAGAATCTCTTGCCACATGGCAAGAGATTTCTTTTTTATACAACTCACAAAAAAAGAGGTGCATACCACGTATGCACCTCTTATATATATACAATCCTAAATTAGAAATTTCTACGCAAGAATTGAATTGAACTTTCGATATGTGGATACATCACCTCATCATCTTGGATAAATGGCACCACCTTACGATATTCTTCTACAAGAGCCTCAATAGCTGGAGAAGACTTAGCAGGACGGCGGAATTCCAATGCTTGTGCTGCATTAAACAACTCAATAGCCAATACGCGCTCTGTATTCAATGCCACGCGAATAAGCTTAGTAGCCGCATTTGCACCCATAGATACGTGGTCTTCTTGACCTTGGCTCGATTCGATAGAATCAACTGATGCAGGCATACACAAACCTTTGCTTTGGCTCACGATAGAAGCAGCAGTATATTGTGGAATCATGAAACCTGAGTTCAAACCAGGGTTAGCCACAAGGAAGTTAGGCAATCCGCGTTTACCACCAATCAATTGTGTTACACGTTGACCAGAGATAGAACCAAGCTCTGCAAGTGCAATAGCCAAAAAGTCCATTGTGATAGCCAATGGTTGACCATGGAAGTTACCTGCCGAGATCACCATATCTTTTTCTGGAATAACTGTTGGGTTATCTGTCGCCGAGTTAATTTCTGTTTCTACTACCGAACGCACGTATGCAATAGCATCTTTTGAAGCACCATGCACTTGTGGCATACAACGGAACGAATATGGGTCTTGTACGTGTACTTTTGGACGACGAATCAATTCGCTACCTTCCATAATTTCACGAATACGAGCCGCTGTAGTCAATTGTCCGTTGTGTGGACGCACTGCGTGTACTTCATGTGTAAATGGCTCAATACGTCCATCAAATGCATCCAATGAAACGCAACCAACCATATCTGCCGCAGCACTCAATTCATCTGCTTTAATCAATGCCCATGTTGCATGAGCTGCCATGAATTGTGTTCCATTCAACAATGCCAAGCCTTCTTTCGATTTCAAAGTGATAGGCTCCCAACCGAATTTAGCATTCACCTCTGCAGCTGGTTGTTTTTTGCCTTCGTAGTAAACTTCACCAAGACCAAGCAATGGCAATGACATATGCGCCAATGGAGCCAAGTCGCCTGATGCACCAAGCGAACCTTGTTGATACACTGCAGGGAATACGCCTGCGTTATACATATCCACCAAGCGTTGCACTGTCACCAATTGCACACCCGAAACGCCATATTGCAATGATTGGATTTTCAAGAATACAATCAATTTCACAATCTCTTGGTCAACTTCATCGCCCGTACCGCACGAGTGGCTCATAACGAGGTTTTTTTGTAGTTGCGAGAGCTCCTCTGCGCCTACACTGATATTACACAACGAACCAAATCCAGTTGTTACACCATAAATTGGCTCTTTTTGTGTTTTCATCTTATTGTCGAGATATTCACGACAAAGGTTGATACGACGGATTGATTCGTCCGAAAGTTTTAGTTTATAATCTTCTGTAATGATGCGTTTTACATCATCAATAGTAATTTTTGCAGGAGAAATTTCGTGTATTTTCATATCTTTAAGATTATTTGTCGACGGTCAACAGTCAACAGTCGACAATCTATTCGCTGTTGACTTTTGACTTTTGACTATTTTAAAGCATTTTTAATAATTGAATCGTCTTCTACGATATTTGGAATTGTAACCACCAAGTTTGGTGTACGTTCCATTTCGCGTTTGATTGCGAACATTGCGCCCTCGTTACGAGCCCAGCTACGACGAGCAATACCATTATTTACGTCCCAAAGGAGCATTGATTTCAAACGACGTTCTGAGTCTGCCGAGCCATCAATCATCATACCGAAACCGCCGTTGATAACTTCGCCCCAACCTACACCACCGCCGTTGTGGATAGATACCCATGTCGCGCCACGGAATGCGTCACCAATGCAGTTATGTACAGCCATATCTGCTGTGAACGACGATCCGTCGTAGATATTAGATGTTTCACGGAATGGAGAGTCTGTACCCGACACGTCGTGGTGGTCACGACCAAGAACCACTGGTGCCGACAATTCGCCTGAAGCAATTGCATCGTTGAATGCTTTTGCTATCTTAGCACGACCTTCTGCGTCTGCATAGAGGATACGAGCTTGCGAGCCAACCACCAATTTATTCTTTTGTGCCTCTTTAATCCAGTGTATATTGTCTTCCAATTGACCACGTATTTCTTCTGGAGCTGTACGAAGTATCTCTTCTTGCACTTCAGTTGCAATGCGGTCTGTGATTGCCAAGTCTTTAGGGTCACAGCTTGTACATACCCAACGGAATGGACCGAAGCCATAGTCAAAGAACATAGGACCCATAATATCTTGCACGTATGATGGATAACGGAAACGTCCATTTTCGCCCATTACATCTGCACCTGCGCGTGATGCTTCAAGCAAGAATGCATTACCATAGTCGAAGAAGTACATATCGTTAGCAGTCAATTTATTGATTGCTGCTGCATGACGACGCAATGACTCTTGCACTGCTTCTTTGAATTTTTCTGGCTCTTCTGCCATCATGCGGTTACTTTCTTCATACGAATAACCTACTGGATAGTAACCACCTGCCCATGGATTGTGCAATGATGTTTGGTCCGAACCAAGATTAACTTTAATATTATCAGCTGCCAATCTTTCCCACAAGTCAACCACGTTACCTTGGTATGCCAACGAAACTGCCTCTTTATTTTTAGATGCCTCAAGCATACGAGGAATCAATTGATCCAAGTCTGTATAAACTTCATCTACCCAACCTTGTGAATGACGAACATGCACAGCTTTAGGGTTAACCTCTGCGATAACTGCTACTACACCAGAGATAACACCAGCTTTTGGTTGAGCTCCCGACATACCGCCAAGACCAGCCGAAATGAATATTTGACCAGGTATTTCCTTAGCCAAACCTTTTTGTATTTGTTTACGTGCAGCATTCAACACTGTGATAGTCGTACCGTGTACAATACCTTGTGGGCCGATATACATATACGAACCCGCTGTCATCTGACCGTATTGGCTCACACCAAGTGCATTGAATTTTTCCCAGTGGTCTGGTTTCGAATAGTTAGGAATAACCATACCGTTTGTCACCACCACGCGTGGAGCATCTTTATGCGATGGGAACAATCCCATTGGATGACCTGAATACATCACCAATGTTTGCTCGTCTGTCATTTCGCACAAATATTTCATTGTCAAACGATATTGTGCCCAGTTTTGGAACACTGCACCATTACCGCCGTAAGTAATCAACTCGTGTGGGTGTTGAGCCACTGCATAGTCGAGGTTATTATTGATCATCAACATAATCGCAGCCGCTTGTTTCGAACGTGCTGGATAGTCATTGATATTGCGCGCCTTCATTTCATAGTCTGGGCGCAAACGATACATATAAATACGTCCATAAGTGCGCAACTCCTCAGCAAATTCAGGTGCCAACTCTGCATGATGTTTCTTTGGAAAATAGCGCAACGCATTACGCAATGCCAACTCTTTTTCCTCTGCTGTCAAAATCTCTTTACGCTTAGGAGCATGGTTAATCTCTGGCTCATAAGCTTTTGGTTGTGGCAATACGTCAGGAATACCTGCCGCAATGTCTTTTCTAAATTCTTCAAGTGTCATAAGATACTAGTATTTAAGTTTTATTTTCTGTTTCATTTTTTACAACTCGCAAAGATACATATTTTTCTGCAAATTCACAATATTTTCTCCCAAAAAATCAAACATAAATTTTTCCACTCTCCCCCAAAAAACAAAATAGCGCCATAATCAACAATTATGGCACTATTTATCAATAATAAATCTCAAAATCTATAACCAACCGACACTCTCAACAACCGAGCAAATGGAATAGGCAATTCCAATCTTGGCTTATCATCACCGATTCGATAACCAAACGCTGTCGTACCACCCAATTCAAATGCTCCAAACCAATGTTTCTTACCAACCGATACCCCCAAAGCACAAACATCAAATGCAGCACCTAAAGTGCGATATGCCGAATAACAATCCGTCTCCTCGCTATAATCAGAATAATTAATACCAACACCAAAAGCCGAATACAAATCTACCAATTCATTATGAAAATAAGTAAATCGCAAAGTTGGAATGACCGAAAATCTCAGGTTCGAATACAAGCCTCTACCAAAATCGACTCCCCCAAGATCAAGATAATATTTACTAGGATAAAGATAATACCACGAATACAGACAGTCGATATTCACCCCCGCACTAAACCAACCATTCACTCTATACTGATATTCAGCAAAAATATGCCCAGTATGATTTAACGGACCCTCTCCATACATTGGAGGATGACAATAACGAACATTAGGCCTTTCAAGAGATGCTTCAAAATAACTATCTGCAATACCCAAACGAACCTCATGCGGATTCTCTTGTCTATGCTCTTTAGTCTCCGCATAGCCAAACATTGCAACTGCGCATAATAGCACTAATAATAACAATCTTTTCATAGCTTTTCAATATTTAAGAGGTTAATAAATCATTTAAACACTACAGTCAAACTATCCGTAAAAATTCTACCATAATCGTCTTTTATCGTTATAGTCAAAGTATGTTCTTTGCTTTTTGTAGGTTCTGTTGTAAATGTTAAATACCCGTAATTATCTTCATCAAGATCACTATAAATAGGCGCATTTTCTACGCAAAAAATCAATTTAAAATCATCTTGAGTATATCTGTCAAGAGTCTTTTTATTTTTCACAAATTCTTTCCCTTTATATCCATTTTTTATAAACGAGTAAGGAGAAAATGTTGTAAATAAGATAATATCATTCAAACTTGTACCTGCAAAATGATTTTCATCAAAATCAGCATTGCTGACAACATCTATTGAAACTGGAGTTATATCCCAATATGTATATCCTTTCACATAGCCAGGCCCATTCTGACCATGGATTTTTCTGCTAGATAAAATTTCTACTTTATGTTTATAGCCATAATCATGATGTTTTTCACACAATTCCACATATTTATCATACTGCTCTTGTGTTGGAGTATATCCTGAATTTTCGTAATAATCCGAATACACTTCTTTCTGGTGCATATAATCAACTCCTCCATCAAAATCTCCTATCATACCGAGATATATAGATGTTTCTTTTGTTACATAATCAAAGCTATTACGATATTCAACAACATAAAACGAATCTACAGGATAATATGCTGCAACATAATGATATGCCGTTGTATCTCTAAATGGATAACCACTGCACGATGTTAATATCAATGCACAAAAAGTAAAAATAAAATACAATGTCTTTTTCATAATAAATTAGTTTTTTAGATTAATAATTTTGTTCGTTTTGGAATTCCGTCAGCAAAATTACAGCTTTATTTTCACCTCTCCAAATTTCCCATATATAAATCGTACATTTTTCAAGAAAAAATTTTTCGCCCTAAAAGTAATATATTACCCTAAAATTATCTCTTTGATTTTCAAAGCATATAACATAAATCTAACATACCAAAATTATATATAACAAAACAACCCACTTTTAAGGCAAATCTATAATTCCACCAAAAAACGCTAAAAATACCCCCAAATCAACATCACATTTCAGCGCAAAAACCCACCCCTCCCTACTCCCTATCCCCTACTCCCTATTCCCTGCTCCCTACTCCTTGCTCCCTACTCCCTGCTCCTTGCTCCTTGCCCCTTGCTCCCTAAGTTCTCCTTACCTTCAACATACTATAAATATACCATAAATATAGGATAAATATAGGATAAATATACTATAAACATACTATAAATATACTATACAGCAATGCTCAGAAAAAAATCAGCCACACATACCCCAAATCTCCCATTTTTTTCGTAACTTTGCAGTTTGAATATCAACTTGAATATTTAACAATTAAAACCATATTTATGAAAACTAAATTCTTAAAAAACACCCTATTACTTCTCCTCGCAAGCGTAATGTTCATCTTCTCTGCGTGCGACACAACCCAAAACCCTACTGGTCCTTGGGAAGGAGACGACAACAGCAACACATCTTCCACTAAATTAATAGGTTATTGTGGCAACAACATCGACGTCAACATCGCTGCCGGACAAATGGCGCGCCTCGGTGGTGGCACAACTCTCCCTAAGGCTATGTTTGGCGACTCTAAATACATCGTTGGCGCACGTGTTTATATTGGTGCTGAGGCTACTGACACCAAAATATTCATCTCTGCCGACCTCCAAACCAATCTCTACGAACAAGCTTTCGAGGTTATCCCTAATGCTTGGAACTACGTCAAATTCACCACTCCTTTCGAACTTACCGACGACCTCGCTGGTGTCTACATCGGCTACATCGGTATGTCCGACGGTGCTATGCTCGGCATGGAAAGCGGTGAATTCCAATACAATTCAGGCAACATGGGCATGGACATCTACTACGATAGCACCGAAGACGACAAATGGCAATTCTTCACAAAAGTAGGCGGCTACGGCTACAAAGGCAAACTCGGCATTCAAGCCGTAGTTTCTGGTGGCGACTATAGCAACGACATTCAAGCCGATCTCAAAATTGCGAATGTCAAAATCGACGAAAAACTCCCTATCAACACTGCCAACAACGTAAAATTCGACATATTCAACTATGGCATCCGCACCGTAAACCAAGTCCTCGTTGAATACAACTACAATGACAAAAAAGAAACCATCTATCTCAACAACCTCAATTTGTGGAATGGCATGGGCTACACCGTGACATTGTCAAATCTCACAACACCAGCCACCGAAGGCAAATATCCATTTTCCGTACAAGTCTCTGCTCGCGACATCGCTGACGAGGTTTCTAACGACAACACTTTCTCTGTCGAACAAGAAATCTATGCTTCTGGTTTCCAACGCAAAGTCCTTGTAGAAAAATTCACAGGACAAGCATGCTCTGCTTGCCCTAATGGTGCCGAAGTTATCAAAGCTGCACGCGCTGCATTCGAAGGCCGCACAATCGAAGTAGCTCACCACGAAGGTTTTGGTAAAGATGCTTTCACTATCGACGAAAGCGTAGAGTATGCCAACTATTTCTACGAAAATCCAAATGCTAAATACTCTCCAGCTGTAATGATCGACCGCAATATTGCTAACTCTACTAACGCAAAAGCTGTTGCATGCCCAGTGACCGACAATGCAACACCTCTATTCACCGAAGCGTTATTGAGCAAAGCTCTCGAATCTATCGCTCCACTCAACGTAAACATCGCTCACACATACAACGACGCAAACCGTCAACTCTCTGTAACTGTTAGTGGCGAAGCCATTCAAGCTCTCCCTAACGCACGCGTAAACGTATGGCTCACTCAATCTAACATCAAAGCCTACCAAGTCAAAGGTGGCGATGATTACAAACACGACCACGCCATCCGTGCTACTCTCACAGGCACTTGGGGACAAGAACTCGTCCTCACTCCTGAAAACAAATACGAGATGACTTTCCGCTACCAACTCCCTGAAAAGATTGGCGACTTCGACGTAGTCCTCGAAGACATAGAAATCATTGCCTTCATTGCCGACTACGACGCTACCAGCAACCTCAACTGCCGCGTCCACAACGCCGAAGCTGTAGCCCTCAAAAAATAATCCTCATATTCTCCCCCTGTCTTAGGGGGAGTACCCGAAGGGGGAGGGGGTCTCTATACTCTATACTCTATACACTAAACTTTTTTTTACGCAAACTATTGCATAATTAAAATATTTATTATAACTTTGCAATCCGAAAGTGCTTCACGGAGTGAAAGCTCTTAAGTAACTAATTATTAACCAATAAAACTTTATCTGTATGTACTTAGACGCAGAAAAAAAACAAGAAATTTTTGGTAAATACGGTAAATCAACAACTGACACAGGTTCTCCTGAATCTCAAATCGCATTGTTCTCATACCGTATCTCACGTTTGACAGAACACCTTCAATCAAATCGTAAAGATTATAGCACTGAACGTGCTTTGCGTATGTTGGTAGGTAAACGTCGTCGTATGCTCGACTACTTGAAACAAGTTGACATCGAACGCTACCGTGCTATCGTTAAAGAATTGGGCCTCCGCCGCTAATTCTAAAGCACAAAGAAATAAAGAAGGACAATCCAATCGGATTGTCCTTCTTTATTTTCCCAACCACAACCAACACAAATAATTATGCATTATGAACCTTTAGGCGAATAATTGTGCATTGTGAATTATGAATTATGCATTATGCATTGTGCATTGTGAATTGTGAATTGTGCATTGTTAATGCGCTTCAAGCCAATTAGCCCCTACTCCAATATCCACTCTCAATGGCACTGACAAACTAAACGCCTCCTCCATCTCCTCGCGCACCAACTCCTTCACTCTATCCACCTCATCAAGCGGAACATTAAAATTCAATTCGTCATGCACTTGCAATAGCATCTCGGTCTTTAGTCCCTCTCGTTTCAATCTATCTGCAATCTTCACCATCGCTATTTTTATAATATCTGCTGCCGTACCTTGTATAGGAGCATTCACAGCATTACGCTCCGCATACCCACGCACATTAGCATTTCGCGAATTTATATCTGGCAAATATCTTCTACGGCGCAACAAAGTCTCCACATACCCATCTCTCCTCGCATTCTCTATCGAACTATCTATATAATCCTTAACTCCCGGAAAACTCATAAAGTATCCATCTATCAACTCCTTAGCCTCTGCGCGCGACACTCCCAATCTCTCCGACAATCCAAAAACCGAGATTCCATATATAATACCAAAATTCGCAGTCTTTGCCTTTCTGCGCATATCGCTCGTAACCTCCTCAATCGGCACCTTATATATATTTGCTGCTGTTGCCGCATGTATATCTTGGTCTGCGTTAAAGGCATCCATCATATTCTTGTCTTGCGACAAGTGCGCCATCAATCTCAACTCCACTTGCGAATAGTCCGCCGACATAAACGCCCTACCTTCCGACGCTATAAATGCCTTGCGTATCTCTTTTCCTTTCTCATCTCTAATAGGAATATTCTGCAAATTAGGGTTTGACGAAGACAATCGTCCTGTTGCCGTCACTGTCTGATTAAACGATGTATGCACACGCCCGGTCTTTTCGTTTATCAATTTTGGCAATGCGTCTATATATGTTCCCAACAACTTCTTCACTCCTCTGTATTCTAATATCTCACTCACCACTGGATGTTTCGAGCGCAAAGCCTCCAAGGTCTCCTCATCTGTAACATATTGCCCACTTTTTGTCTTTTTAGCCTTTTCACTGATTTTCAATACATCAAACAGCAATTCTCCCACCTGTTTAGGCGAACTAATATTTATATTCGCACCCGACAACTCTCTGATATGTCGCTCTATACGTTGCATTTCTGCTGTCATCATACTCGACGACTGAGCCAATGCAAAATCATCAATCAACACCCCTATGCGTTCCATATCTGCCAATACTATCACAAGTGGCATCTCTACATCATAAAATAATTCATGCAATCCCTTCTCCTCTATTTGCTGCTCCAACACATCTCTCAATCTCAACGTAATATCCGCATCCTCTGCTGCATATATCACTATTTTGTCCAATGGCACATCCCTCATCGAACCCTGATTCTTTCCCTTTGCACCAATCAATTCATCTATATGTATAGTCTTATATTTCAGCAATATCTCTGCCAAATAATCCATACTATGACGCAACTCTGGCTGCAACAAATAGTGTGCTATCATCGTATCAAACAATCTGCCTTTCAACTCAACACCATAGTTACCCAACACCATCATGTCATACTTAATATTATGCCCCGTTTTCTCAATCTCCTCATCCTCAAACACCGCTCTAAACAACTCCACAGTCGCCTGCGCCTCAGCCCTATCTGCCGACACCGGCACATAATATGCCGTAGGGAGTTGAGAATTATTGTGCATTGTACATTGTGCATTGTGCATTGAAAAAGAAAATCCCACCAACTCAGCATCTAATGCGTCCAACGACGTAGTCTCTGTGTCAAACGCAAACATCTTAACTTGCTTCAACTCCTTCACCAACTCCATCTGCGCCTCAACACTATCCACACATACATAATTTACAAGTTGAGGATCATAAGTTGAGAGTTGAGAGTTACCTAATTGCTCCGATATGTCCGACTGTTCCAATAATTGTGAATTGTGAATTGTCAAAAAGCGACCCCATCCCCGAATTATCAGATTGAACACTCAATTGTGAATTGTGCATTGAGAATTGTGCATTGAGTTTCTTTATATGACTTCTAAACTCCAACTCTGTATAGATATCCACCAATGTCTTTACATCAGGCTCTTCAATCACAAATCTTTCTTCTTCAAACTCCACAGGCACATCGGTCTTAATAGCAGCCAAAAATTTTGAAAATCTAATCTGCTCAGCATTCTCCTCAACCTTAAGTCTCAATGATCCCCTTATACTTTCCGTATGCTCAAGCATATTCTCCACAGAGCCAAACTGCTGCAACAACTTCACTGCAGTTTTCTCACCTACGCCCGGACAGCCGGGTATATTATCCGAAGCATCGCCCATCAATGCCAATAAGTCAATCACTTGTGCCGTTGTCTCCAACCCCCACTTCTCTAATACTTCCGTCACACCAAGCGTATCAAATCCCGAACCTCCAAAGCGAGGTTTATAAATCTTTATCTTATCAGTCACTAACTGCCCATAATCCTTGTCTGGCGTCATCATCAACACCTCAAAGTCCCTCTGCGCTGCCATACCTGCCAACGTACCAATCACATCATCTGCCTCATATCCTGCCACCTCAATCACAGGTATCCTACGTGCCTCCACTATCTGCTTAATAATAGGCACTGCCTTACGAATATCCTCAGGCGTAGCCTCACGATTAGCCTTATATGACTCAAATGCCTCATGCCTAAAAGTTGGACCCGATGGATCAAATACCACTGCCAAATGCGTAGGTTTCTCCCTTGTCAACACATCATCCAATGTATTCACAAACCCAAATATAGCCGAAGTATTCATCCCTTTCGAATTTATTCTCGGCATACGCATAAACGCATAGTAAGCTCTATAAATCAAAGCATAAGCATCAAGCAAAAACAATCTTTTCATAATTCTTTTATTCTAATATCAAATATATCGCAAAGATACAAAAAAAACACCAAATAAAAACAAATTTGTATTATTAAAAAAAAGTATAGGTAAAGCATTGTAAATTAAGAAAAATTCACTAACTTTGCACCCAAATATGCTTTAGCATATCACAACACACTAATCACTATACATTAATCACTTATCACTATATAAAGTATGGCTTTTACTAACAACGTAATGATTGTTCGCCACGGTCTTTTGGCGAAACTCGTAAAACTTTGGAAAGAAGACAAATTGGTTGAGGAAATTGACGAACTCCCAATTAAACTCTCTCCACGTCAATCTAAAGCTCGCGGTCGTTGCTGTATTCACAAAGAACGCGCAGTGTGGAAATACAAAACTTTCCCTCTCCTCGGTTTCGATATGTCGGACGAAGTGAGCGAAAACACTCCTCTTTCTCACTATGCTAAAGAAGCTCTTGCACGCCAAGAACGCACTAAAAAGAATATCATGTGCGTAATGGACGAAGCTTGTTCTTCTTGCGTTCAAACTAACTACGAAATCTCTAACCTTTGCCGTGGTTGCGTTGCTCGTAGCTGTTACATGAACTGCCCTAAAAACGCTATTCATTTCAAATCTAACGGTCAAGCAGAAATCGATCACGACGTATGTATCTCTTGTGGTATCTGCCACCAAAGCTGTCCTTATCACGCAATCATCTACGTACCTGTACCTTGCGAAGAAGCTTGTCCAGTTAAAGCTATCACTAAAGACGAACATGGCGTAGAACATATCGACGAAAGCAAATGTATCTATTGTGGCAAATGTATCAACGCTTGTCCTTTCGGTGCTATCTTCGAAATATCTCAAGTATTCGACATCCTCGAAACTATCAAAAATCCTAACCAAAAAATCGTGGCAATGGTAGCTCCAGCTATCCTTTCACAATTCAATACTACTCTCGACCACCTCTATGGTGCTCTCAAAGAAATTGGTTTCGATGACGTTATCGAAGTTGCTCTTGGTGCTGACGAAACTACTCGTCGCGAAAGCCACGAGCTCCTCGAAAAACTCGAAGAAGGTCAACCATTCATGACTACTTCATGCTGTCCTTCTTACATCCAACTCGTTAAGAAACATATCCCTGAAATGGAAAAATATGTTTCTACAACACTCTCACCAATGCGTTATACTGCCGAAATTGCAAAAGAAAAATACCCTGATTGCAAAACAGTATTCATTGGCCCATGTATCGCTAAACGCAAAGAAGCTGAATATAGCGACAATGTAGATTTCGTAATGACATTCGAAGAACTCGGCTCTATCCTCGACGGTATGGAAATCAACCTCGAACAAGTTGCTCCATTCCAAATCGACAAAGAAGCTTACCTTACTTCTCACGGTTACGGTTCTACAGGCGGTGTGACTAAAGCTGTAGTTGACCACCTTGGCGGTCCTGAAGTCAACGCACTTCTTCTCAGCAACCTCAACAAAAAGAACATCGGTCTTCTCCGCGCATACGCTAAATCAGGCAAATGCCCTAACCAATTCATCGAAGTTATGGCTTGCGAAAACGGTTGTATCAGCGGTCCTGTAACTCGCATCGACAAAGCCACTGCAGCTAAAACATACACAAAAGAATTAGCTAAAATGGCAACTGAAAGAGCAAAAAAATAATCATTTCTTTCAATTAAAACAATAAAAAAGAGAGTGTGTCTGTGTGACACACTCTCTTTTATTTTATCAAATTATAACCTGTCGCCATAAAAAAGGCGACACGAGTATTCAATAGCTTAAAAATCCATACCTTCATCCATGCCTTCTCCGCCCATATCCATACCGCCTTGTGGACGTTGTTTCTTCGCACGCATGTTACCGAAGTTGTAAGTCAAAGTAAGGGAGAACATTGTACCATGAGGCTCGTGCGAAGAGTATTGCCAGAAGTTATCACCCCATGTAGTACTTGCCCAACGGCGCGAATTCAACAAGTCGCGAACTGACAATGCCAAGTTCAACTTACGATCCAAGAAGCTTTTACGCACTCCGAGGTCAACTACATATTGCGAATTCATTTTTCCTTGTGCCACCACATCAGCAGAACGATACATACCTGTCAACTGAGCCGACCAACCCATTGGTATCAAGAAGTTAGCCATCAAACGTGCATTCCAAGAAAAGCTTTGTTGGAATGGATAGAGCAAATCCAATTCTCCATCTAAATCAGTATCATAGAAGACACTATCCATTGCTGCATAGTAGCAGTTCACTGTTGTAGTGAGGTTCAACCACTTAGTTACTTTATTTTTAGCTACAATCTCAAGACCTGCACTCTGACGACGTGACACATTTTCAAACGTAGTAAACATCACATTGTTATCCAAATATCTAACTCTCTCTATCGCATTATCCGAGAATCTATAATATAAGCCAGCCGTAATTGCATGATTGTCCCAAGTTTTCAAGTAGTTCAACTCTACTGCACTCGAAATCTCAGGATTCAACAATGGGTTACCGAACGAGATATTTGTAGAGTCGCTCATATCGCGGAAGGCGTTGATTTGACGACCGCGTGGACGATTGATACGGCGAGTATAGTTGGCTTGTAACTCATGATTATTAGGGAATGCATACGACAAGAATGCAGTTGGATAGACTTCAAAATAACCACGTCGAGTTGCCTCCCATGCCGATTCCTCCTCTACATCGCGCGTACGTACATAAGTATTAGTATATTCACCACGCAAACCGAGCGACATACTGAATGGACCAAATTTAGCACCATAAGTAGCATACATAGCAGCAATCCACTCTTCGTAGTTGAAATCATTGAACTGAATCAAAACACTATCAATTACAGGCGGACATGAATGTATATCAATATCCCAAGCTCTCGATGGAGACAATCTCTCTTGCCATGAACCATAAAGCCCAGCTTCTACTTTCTGAGTTTGACCTATTTTTTGTGTATAATCCAATTTATATCTTACACTTTGATTTTTACCATCTTGGCGTTGAGCTTGGGTATACTCATGCTTATATTCAGGACTCGAACCCAATTCTAATGGTCCAAGATGAACACGTGATTGGTCATAAATATAATCTCCCGAACGTTGATGACCCGAATATTCAACACTTGTTCTTATCTCCGAGCCTTTCTTGTCTATCTCATACGCATAATCCAACGACATGCTATACGATGGATTATTCCCTTCTTGAAGATTTTTCCTTAAATACATTGCAGTATCCATCATAGCCCAATCAACCTCAGTATAAAGGGTACTATTAGATGATCCATTAGTGCCGCCATGGCCCATCAGCGATACGCCAATGGTGCTTTTTTTAGTAATATGGAAGTCGGCACCCATACGACCAAACAAGCCCAAAAACTGACGACGATTTTCTGACAATGTATTCAAATACATGAGTGTATCACCCCACTGCTCACGCACATCGGTGTACGAATCCATTGGCAAACGTTCAAACGAATAGCGGTCAGACACATTGCCTGATTCGTGACTCATATAACGTACGCCAAGATTCACATAGAAATCGACTAAACTGCTATTATAATTGAAGTTAGCACCAACATTAGCACCCGGCGCAGGCGAACCAATATTGTACATACCACCAGCCGACACCGAACCATAATATCCTGCTTTGCGGTCTTTTTTCATCACCAAGTTAATGATACCAGCCGTTCCTTCAGGATTAAATTTCGCCGACGGATTAGTGATAATCTCCACAGCCTCAATGCTACCAGCAGGCATTTGTTCGAGGATTTGCGCACGGTTCTCCTCAGTCAAACCACTTGGTTTACCATTGATCCACACCTCAACGCTCGATGAATTTCTCAACGAGACATTACCCTCATTATCAACATCTACCGACGGAATACCTTGCAGCATCTCCGATGCCGAAGCACCCGATGCCGCCAAGTTTTGGTCGACATTGAACACTTTTTTATCTATATCAAAACGCATTTGCGAAGCCTGACCTACCACTTCCACTTCGCCTAATAGTTTTGAATCTTCTTTCAATACGATTTGCCCAACTTTCACCTCTTCACTCAACGATTTGATAGTTACATCTCTCTTAATAGATTGATAACCAACAAACTTAATTTCGAGCAAATAATCGCCAGCAGGCACGCCTTCGACTGCAAAATGCCCTTTCTCGTCAGAAATAGCACCATAAACAGCACCATTATCAGACTTAGAGATAACTACAACATTCACAAAATCCAATGCAGAGCCACCTGCATCCACGATTTTTCCTTTTACCACAGCAGCCTCCATTGCCATCACAGCAAACATAGCCACTATAAAAAACAAAATCTTTTTCATTAAATAATTATTTTTCAGTTTTTTAATACATTCACAAAAATGAAACACTCCCCAAGCTCGCAACACCAGAGAGTGTTTCTGCCAACCCACGCTGATTGATTGGACTCTGATCCACATATGTAGACTAATAGTCTACCAAAAGGTTTAATCGCAAAAAAATTTTTTTTAATATTTTTTCTCAGCACAAAAAAACTCCATTGCCAAGTCATACGACCTCAAGCCAAAACCCGAAATCACACCCGCACAAGCCCTTGACAACAACGACACACGTCGCTCCTCCTCTCTCGCATAGATATTAGTGATATGCACTTCAACAACAGGCACTTCGATCGCCGCCACAGCATCGGCTATCGCCACAGAAGTATGGGTATATCCACCTGCATTCAACACAATGCCATCAACAGAAAAGCCCACTTCGTGCAACTTGTTGATTATCTCGCCCTCGACATTCGACTGAAAATATTCTATCACACAATCGGGATATTGCGACTTCAACGCCTCCAAATAATCCTCAAATCGCATAATTCCATACTTTTCAGGCTCACGAATACCCAACAAATTCAAGTTAGGACCATTGATTATCACTATTTTCATAATACAAAAAATTTTTGCAAAGTTACAAAAAAAAATCCATATACAAAAAACTGCCTCATTTCACAACGAGGCAGAAAAAAAAGAAATTTATTATCTTATGAAGCTGAAATTTGTATGCGTTTTTTATAATCTAATATTTGGCAGTCTTCTTCGGTGAAGGTAAAGTAAAGGTATGGTTATCCTTCGTATATCCTTCGTATATCCTTCGTAGAAGGTAAGGTGAAGGTATGGTTATCCTATGAAGAAGGATGCTACAAGATAGGATGAAAGTTATTTTTTCCAAAGGGGTGTGATGCCTACGAAAAATTGGAAATTGATACGAGGCATTGGGCGAGCGAGGACAGAGAGGTATTCTTCGTTGAAGAGGTTGTTAATTACGCCTTTGAGCGACCAATCAGCCCATGAACAATGGAGAGATTTTTCGAGAGATACGTTGCTCATGTAATATTTTGGAAGACGACCAGTGAAGGTGATGTCGTTGCTCGACATGGTGTAGCGTTCGCTATAATGACACCATTTATAAGTAAATGCCCATGTGCGCCAAGAAAGGCGACCTACGATATTTGCCGAAATTTCAGGCACATAAGGCAACTGCTTGCCTACAGATTGGTCGGCTGCAGTGAGTGGTTCGCCTATATTTATGGATGGCGACCATGAGAAAGTAGAATTGAGCGAGAGAGCCCAATCTTTTGAGAATTGGAGATTAAGGTCAGCTTGGAGTTCGAGACCATAGGCATGCACCTTTTTGAGATTGCGAGGCGAGAAGAAGCCTTTGGTAGTTGGCAACCAAATAATCCAGTCATCAATGTAAGAATCGAACCAAGTAAGAGACCCAGTGAGAGTATAGACCTCTTTTTTGCCAACAGCAAAGTTGAGCCCTGCATCGTAGGTCCAACCACGTTCATGACGCAAATCAGGATTGCCACCCGGAAGGAAGTAGAGGTCGTTGAGCGTAGGGAAACGATAGTTGCGTGAGCCTGATAATTTGAACGTTAGATTGCCCGGACGTGATAATACCCCCTCGAAGAAGAGAGCTGGTATGATTGGCGACCATTCGGCACCAAACATTTCTTCGCGCACTACAGCCGAGAGACCTATGCGGTCGGTTGGTTGCCATTTGGCAGAGAGAGCCCCAGAGAGTTCGAGACGGCCAACATGGTAACCCACAATGCCTTTGTCGCCAGATTGGAGAATGATATTTTTGTCCTCACTACGCACAATGTGTTGATGTGCAGAGAGATTGGCTGTAAAAAGCCATTGCGAACCAATGTAGTATTCGACATTAGCTTGCCCATAAATTGTATTGATACGACTGCGCGAACGAGTCATGTGCGCCATGACGCCATTGCCAAGGTCACGCTTATAATCATACGCCATCCACGTGTAGATATAACCAGCTTTTGCACCTACCTTCCAACCTTCGCCAAGATGATCATAGGTGAAAACACCACGGAAGGTATGCTCGCGTTGGCGATTCTCAAAGTCGGTATCTTCGCCATAATCGGTGGTAAGCATGGCAAGTTCGCGGTTGGAATAGACATACCACGCATTAAGCCCAAAACGGTCGCCACGATTATTGCTGTAATACGCCTCTTGCAAGAGATGAAGGTCTTTGTATGAGCCACTTTTGTTGCGCTCTACAGGATAATATTGGTCTATGATGTTCATTTCGTCATCATAGACATTCTCTTTTTTATCGTGATTGCGATATTTATAATTGTTAGGCGAAGTGGACAATACAACACGAGTAGAAGTTTGCCAATGGTCGTTGCCATAGGTGAGGCGAAGAAACTCATCGAAAGAATAGAAAGAGCCTACACCCTGTATGTATTGCAAGCCAAAGCCCTCGGCATTAGCAGGTTTGGTCGAGAGTTTAACTGCACCACCAAGACCGCCACCCGTTTCGTTGACAGAGGAAGTACCATGTAAAAGAGAAGCATCATCAATGAAATAGGAAGGAATAGTAGAGAAGTCGGTCATACCAAGCATAGGATTGTTGATTTTCATATCATTCCATGTTACCTGCGTATGAGAAGCAGATGTGCCACGAAACGAGACAGTTGAGAGAGTGGCGCGACCATAACTTTTTACAAAAATTGGACTATTGAAAGTAAGGACATCGGCAATAGAGAGGGCGATATTCTCTTTCAATGTTATAGAGTCCATTTTGGTTTGTGTCGTGCCTATCTCTTTGAGAGGTCGTTTGCCAAAGAGTTCGATTTCAGGAATACGACGTGAGCCTCGCATCATAATAGTGGAGTCATTTGCATAAGAGCAGAGAGATATGCACAATAATATTGTGGTTATTATTTGCTTCATATTTGATAGTTTTTTTAGACAGAATAACATAAGGACAAATTCTTCTTGTTTTACATACGCCTCGCTATGCCTACGGCATATCTTGACTTTTATTTATAAAAGTTATTCATGTATTCTTATCTTCCTGTCTTTAATTTTATTTCCAACAGAAGGCGCCAGGGATGATGCCTACATAGAATTGGTCGATGAGTTCGCCTGTTTTTGAATAGCGATAAATCATACCTTGTTGTTGATAGTCAATAGCATCAGCCACATATACATCACCATTTTTGGGATTTACGGTCAACCCATAATATATCGTGCCTTGATATGGGAGGAATGGGCGCACAGGCACGCGAGTATCATCGACCGACATAGCCCAAATGTCGTTGTTGATCCAATAGAGCATATCGCCTGCGCCATTGAGTTGAACTTCGGATGGCCAATCTCCAAAATTAAAGCGGAATTCTTGTTCAATCGTGAATGTTTCGGCATCAATTTTATAGAGCGATGGGGCTTCGTGTCCATAAGGCGAACCAGAATAGCCACCATCGGTGATAGTCCACATCTTGTTGTTTTTGTCGAGTACGAGCGATGTAGGCTGTATGCCAACTGTGAGTTCATCAATGACTTGGTCGGTTTCTGTGTCAATTTTAAGAATTCGGTTTTGATACGACCAGCAGTTGACATACACATATTTGCCATATTGCACCATTTGCTCAGTCGAACCCGACTCCATTGTCATATTAGGGCAGTCGATATAACCTGTTATTTCGTAACGTTTTGGGTTGACAATAAAAATACGATTGTCCCAAATTTGAGTTACATACGCCTTTTCGTCATTGATGAAGTGCATATAACGAGGCGAAGTAAGATTGGTAATACGTCCAATCTCTTTGAAGGTATTGATGTCGATGGCAAATATCACATGCGAATTGTTGACTATCACCCAGCCTATGCCATCGCGAATAATCATCGACTGCGCCACATCGCCGAGTTTCATGCCATTAGCACGATAGAATATTTCGTTTTCTACCTTTTTAGTATCGGGATTGTAGTAGGACAATGTAGCATTGCCATATTGGAAGTTGCCTTCGTTGGTGATGAAAAGACCTTCGCCTGAGGCATTGAAGTCCTCCTCCAAGCCATATTCCCACTTCATACAACCACATAATAATGCACAAAGCACAATGCATAATGCAAAATGTTTGAATAATGTCTTTATCATAATTTTCATTTAGTCATATTATAGTCGAAGAAACCAACCACTTCAGTAGAGTTTTCGCCGAGCCAACCTGCTTTCACATTTACACCTGTTTGCACTTTGACAAAGTCAATATATTTAAGGTCAACTGGATTGCCTTGCGCATCCATAGCATCAGAGATTTTGAAATAGTTGTTCATGTCGTTAGTGAGTCGGTCGGTAGGGCTGAAATTATCGACATATCCCCAGTCGAATTCGCCATTAACCCAATATGTGCCTTTGCCCGATTTGTCGTAAGTGCGAGGGGCAAGGCAAGTACCACGAAGTGTATAGGTATCTTCTTCAATCCAAAGTGGATAGTAGTAGTCTTGTTGGTGATAAGCAATGAGATAGTCAATTTCGCCACTGTTACCTTGATTGTCGGTCCATTGCACAGGCATTTGTGGTGCTGATGGGCGATAATATGTAACAGCATAATTTTGAATAGTAGAGTCTTTACCCGTTTCCGAACCACGAAGTTCGTACCAGTTATCGTTAGGAAGACCATCGCCATTTTCGTCTTGCATTACCCATACAATACCCGGTTCGGATGAACCAGAGAACGAATTGCCAAGCACGCCAAAGTCGTAGTCGCCCGTGTTATCGATACTATGGTCAAAACCTACTACGATGTAGCCACCAAAGCCACCAAGCGACACCCAATTCGAAGTATTCAAACGATTTTCGGCATAGGCGCAAGCTGCTTCTGGGGTTGTTTGTGTGTCATCGAAACCACCTGTTTTCTTTTCGTTGATGAATTGACCCGGTGCAGGTGTATATTCATAAACGCGATTAAATTTAAATTGTGATGAGGCAGTTTTTGGGCGATAATAAAGAGTTTCGGTCGAAATCACTTTAAGCGAAACTTGTTGATAGAGTGAATCTACTTGATTGCCACGAACGAGTGTTGCAGTAATATCAATCAAGTATTCGCCTTCTTGCGCAAGCGAACAGAACCAAGTAGAACTTTCGCCCTCTTGCACAATAGAATCTCCAATAGCAAAACGGAAGGTTGCACCATCGAGATTTTCGGTTTGCACAGGACCTATTTCGATAGAACGACCTGCGATGAGTTGATATTCGGTTTGTGTGAAAGTCCAAGAGATTGGAGGCAAAGCTACTACCTCGACAGTTGTGCTGATGCTATCTGCTCCGTCTTCATTTTCAGCACGGAACATAAGATTGAATACACCAATGGAATCGGCTACGAATGTATATTGTAACGAGTCGCTAACTATGCTGTCAGCAAATATCCAACTATATGTTGTCTCCAACGACGTCTGACGCACCGAAGCACGCAATGTGAGTTCTTCGCCCATTGATACAGTATAGCCTTTATCCGCACCAACGAGAGAGACAGTTGGAATTTCGCGCTCTACTACATCCACACGAATCTCTTCTTCATCGCTACCAGATTCGTTTTCTACTTTTAATGTAATAAACACTGAGCCTAACTCCTCGCCCGTAAACTCTAACGATGGGTTAATGCCGATGATAGAGTCATTGATACTCCATGTATAAGTGGCATCGGTAACATAGTCGTAAGTTGGCGCAATAGTGATAGTACGTCCAATTTTTGTACTGTAGATACCCGATTCGCTATCGAAATAAATGTGCGGTGGATTATCTACCGTGATTGGATTGTTGAAATTGCATGAAGCAAGAAACAACAAGAAAAAAGTTGAAAGTTGAAAGTTGAAAATTGAAAGTTTTTTGAGCAATGAAAACATATTTATTGGAGTGTTTATATAATTTTTGAGTAGAAAGGCAGAAGTGCAAAATATGCACTCCTGCTTATTTTTTTAGATATTATTTTTTGTCAAAGCGTACTGCCACGTCGTCGTATGCGAAGTAGGCTGGTTGGCTGAAACCATAGCCATTGTCGCTTGAACCTATGATATTGAAATCAACTTTTGCAACTTTGCCAAGAGATGTGAGGTCCCATTTAGTCCATTCAGTTACGATATTTTCAGGACCATTGCAGAGGTAAATTTCTGCACGACCTGTTTCATTGCCGTCTGCGTCATAGCCAATAGCCACAGCTTTCACCCAATCTTCAGGACCTATTTTAGCTGTCAAACCATTGCCATCCATGTAACAAGAAAGAGCATAAGTTGAGTTGTTGACATACATGTGGTCGATTACACGAGGTGTTTCGTCTTTGAAATAGATGTATGGGAGATTTTCTGTGCCATTATATGGCGAACCATCTTTGTAGCCAAAGTGCATACAGAAGTTTTTAGAACCATTATGACCACCAGTAAGAGTTTCGCCATAAGTTTGATTTGCACCATACACCGTCAATTGATTTTCGTATGTGCCATGTGTAGTATAATCACTTGATGCATAGTTAGAAATAGCATGACCACCACCCCAATATACATAGTCGTAGAAGTTGTATGGCAATTCAGAGGCAAGGAATGTATTGCCTTCGTCGTACCACGCATAGCGGTCGTCTTCTGATTGAGTGAACATGGCATAAAGCATGTCAGCCATATATTCAGGAGTTGCAACGAGGTCGCTCCATGTCTTGATTGTTTCAGAGCAATATTCGAGTTCGTATTCAGCGAATTTAGCATCTGCATCTTCGAATGTAAGAATACGAAGTTCGTAATTGAGTTCTGGTTCATTTGGTTGTTCAATTTCTTTTTCCACAAATTCAGCAATAAAAAGGCTATCTGTTGCAACTACAACACGACGTGGGTTTTCGGTGCTACCATCGCTCCATTGTGTGAATTTACCGCCTTCTTCGGTACAAGCATACAACGAAATAGTTGAACCATAAGGGTATGTACCAGCACCTACTACATAGCCATATGTGTCGTTAGACGCTGCTGTTGTGATATTAAAGATTTCGGTAATGAAGAGAGCAGTGATATTTTTGTCGGCTTCAACCACGATAGTGCGAGGATTTTCGGTGTAGCCATCGCTCCAGCTTGCAAAGCGGTAACCTTCATTGGCAGTAGCGGTGATTGTATGATTTTCGCCAAAAGGAATACGTGCTGTTTCTGTCACGCTACCCATTGCTTCGTTGGCAACCGAAGTGGCAATAGTGAAAGTGTCTTTCACGAAAGTAGCACAAAGTGTAATATCCTTAGTTACAGTAATTGCACGAGGATTTTCGGCGCTTTCTGTGTCGCACCAACCTTTGAATATATAGCCACGAGCAGGTTCGGCTGTAACGTTGAGAGTGGCACCTTCAGGATAGTTGCCAAGACCGACAATTTCGCCATTAGACACGTCGTTAGCACCGACTGTGTGGTAAACAATTTTGCGAAATGACACACTGTCGAGACCAAGAATGTCGTATTCGCCAATGATTTGACCATTATGCCAAATATACATTTGCGCTGAGGCACAAACTGTTATAAAAAGAATTGATAAGAGAGATAATATTTTTTTCATATTCGTTATTGTTTAATGATTTTTACAAATTCTGTGTTGATTTGAAGAAGATAAACGCCTGTTTGCAATGCCGAGAGGTCGAGCGATGTATTGACCGCACCAGCCATTTGCGACATAAGCAACTGACCATCAAGCGAGAACACTCTAATCATTTCGCCTTGATTAAGACCTTCTAAATAGAGGAGCGAAGATGTAGGGTTTGGATAAACGGCAATGACACGTTCGGCATCATCGAGATTAACCTCAGGTCCAGGACCTTGTTTTTCAAAAAACACAATGCGACGCATCTCGTCATAGAGATGTTTTTCTGCCAAAATTGTTCCATCAAGAGCAACTAAACGGAATTGCTCGTTAGTCCCATCAATTTCCCAACGGGCAATATTAGAGAGGAGTTCCACCTTATCCGTGCCATCGAGATACTCAAGGCGCAAGGCTTGCTCAGCTCTAATCGGGATTGTCAGCATCAAACACAAGCCGACAACTAAAAATAGATGTTTCATGTTGATAAAAAATTATTAAGTGAATAAAAAAAAGTCGTAGCCTGCAACTTCTTCAAGCAGGATACGACTATTTTTCTATCACACCTTAATATAATTCTTGCTCACAGCCGACACTATGCGACCCACGAAACACAAGAAATAAGGCACTTGATGCTGAAAAAAACGAAATTTAGTTTCGATTTGTCCCGTTATCCTGCAGGTTTAATCTATGTGAATAGCAACGGCAGGTCTTCTGACTTATCCCATTTATTGCGCCTTCCCAGTGTTAACCAGTGGCAGAGAGTGCAATAAAATCCAACTAAGGGGACTCACAGCAACAGGCATTGTTTCGGATTCTCACCGAATTCCCTTTTAAGCCTCAGCGACAGTGCGCCGCATCAGCACCATTTGCGAGTGCAAAGGTAGGGATTATTTTCGAATTGCACAATCTTTTTTTCTCTTTTTTTCTCCTTTTTTTCTCGTCCATAACTCCTCCCTACCTTCAACATAGGATAAATATACTATAAATATACTATAAATATAGGATAAATATACTATAAACATACTATAACCCTACCTCCTATTACACAAAAAACCACCCAAACATAAATTTTTCAAATTTCAAATTTCAAATTTCAAA
>JAFYSF010000042.1 GCA_017559505.1 Paludibacteraceae bacterium
GAATCTGATATCTTCATAGTATTTTGGTCGATACTATAAAGTTACTAAATATCAGTCATTTAGCCAAATTTTTTATGTTAAATTTTATTAATTAAATTATTAAAAATCAGATGTTTAATTGATTTTTTAACGGAGTGTTGTTATTATGGCAAGTAAATATAATCTTGGCTTTATTTCCGATGAAGCAATATATGAATATGTTAAAGAAACTGTGCTTCAATACTCTACGTTTATTGACCTAAAAAAATTCAATAGTAATATAATTGATCCAATAAAACTTACTTTTGACTCTAAAGTTTACGGCAAAACAATAAATCAAGTCATTGAAGATGAGTGCATCCGACAACTTGACAAAACCAATTCCAACCTATTAGGCTATTTTCATCAAAACATATTCAAAATTGCAGGTAATGACTGGAACGTACCCGAACAAGGATTCGACATTATCAACAATCGACGCAAAATCTACGTTGAAATGAAAACCAAGCACAATACAATGAATGCCGCATCCGCTCGCGATACATACCTTTCCATGCTCAACAAAGTTAGTAGCGACCCTAAAGCCAAATGCATGTTAGTCGAAGTCATAGCCAAACACTCCCAATATATCAAATGGGAAGGAACTTTCAAAGGACAACAACTTTCACACCCTCGCATATTCCGAGTTTCAATCGACAAATTCTACGAAATAGCATTTGGCAAAAAAGATGCATTCATGCGCCTATGCAAAATACTACCAATCATACTCGACGACGTAGTAGCCGAAACAGGCAAAGGCTCAATAACAAACACTGTACAACGAGAACTAAACAAACTATCAATCAACACATTCAAAAGCCTCTACCTCTTAGCATTCCAATCATACGAAGGCTTTAACAAATTCTAAGTGTAAGCAAAAAAATGAACAATTTTTTTACAATAACAAATCTTGCTGATATTTTAGGCGTATCGTTTAGAACCGTAAATAGTTGGATCGATACTGGCAAATTACGTGCAGAAACAGACACCAAAGGTCGTGTTGGTTTTACTTATTTTCAATTAATGGGAATACCAGAAATTGATGAAATGGTCAATTCTGATTGGGACAAAGAACTGCAAATTAAACCTCTACGACAATATAACTCAATAGAATTATTTGCTGGAGGCGGTGGACTTGCATTAGGAATGGAAAAAGCTGGATTTCATCATATCATGCTTAATGAATTTGACCATTCTGCATGCGAAACATTAAGAACAAATAGACCAAAATGGAATATTGTCGAAGGAGATATACACAATATAGATTTTACACCATATAAGGGACAAGTAGATTTTATTTCAGGAGGGTTTCCTTGTCAAGCATTCTCATATGCTGGAGAAAAAAAAGGATTTGAAGATGCTCGTGGCACTTTATTTTTTGAATTAGCCAGAGCAGTAAAAGAAACACAACCTAAAGTCTTTTTGGGCGAAAATGTACGTGGACTGTTTACTCACGAAAATGGTAAAACACTCCAAGTAATAAAAGATGTTATTGCAGATTTAGGCTATACTTTAATCGAACCTAGAGTTCTAAAAGCAATAATGTATCAAGTTCCACAAAAAAGAGAACGACTTATACTTATTGCTATTCGCAATGATATTGCCGACAAAGTAACATTCAACTGGCCCGCACCTTATAATCGTATACTAAATTTACGAGATGCTTTTTATAAAGGAATTCTTTATAATTCTGATGTTCCCGATTCAATAGGACAAAACTATCCTCAACGAAAAAAAGAAATTATGGATATGGTGCCTATGGGAGGTAATTGGACTAATTTACCGCTAGAAATACAAAAAGAATATTTAAAAGGCAGTTTTGGATTAGAAGGAGGAAAAACAGGTATTGCTCGTCGTCTATCTCTTGATGAACCATCTCTAACTCTTACCTGCTCTCCAGCAATGAAACAAACAGAAAGATGTCATCCATTAGAAACTCGACCTCTCAATATTAGAGAGTATGCGCGTATTCAAACATTCCCAGATGAATGGCAATTTATGGGAAAAATGGATGCACAATATAAACAAATTGGAAATGCAGTCCCTGTTAATCTTGCTTATGCAATCGGACGTTCTTTAATAAGATTATTTAATGATATTGAATTACTAAATAAATAATTATAGACTAATAAAGAGGGTGTGTCAAAATAAAGACACACCCTCTCTTTTTATTTATTTAGTTTAGAATGAGAACCTCTCTTTGTACCTGTTAATTTACGTATATGACATGTAAATCCACTATATTTATTTGTATTGTCGTTTTCCAACAAAAAAGATATTCTTACTTCTGGTTTTGCAGTATTACCAGTATATACTCGCTCTGTATCAAGAACATAAACAATCTTATTATTAAAAAGATATTTACCAGGTTCTGTATCTAAAGGTATTTCACTAACACTGTCTATTATTTTAGTATACTTTGCCTTTTCACGAGCAATCTCTTCGTGAGTACATTCTACCCAATAAAATTTGTTTGTTCTTTTCATAATAATATAAATTTTAAAATTTCTGCAAAGTTACGATTTTTTTTGAATTTAGAAAGTATTAAACACTAAATATGTACCCAAAAACGCCATATTTTTGGGTACATATTTTTTATACAAATCGCCATCTCACACAAGTTGTGAGGTGGCTTTTTTATACCCAAAACACAAAATAAACAATCTTAAACCGTCATTTCCACCGTAAACAGTCAGAAACAGTCAGCACCCCTCCCGAATGTCGTAACTTTGCACTCGAAATACAACAAAGCATCAGACATCGAGTCCCCCCTCAATAGCAACAAAAAAGAGGGTGTACCTATTTTGATACACCCTCTTCTTTTTTTATATTTAATTCCCTATTTCAAAATTTCATCATAGCGATTCGACAATGTTGGGTTTACTGCGGTTAAGACTTCATGTACCAACTTTTTCTCATCGGGAAGACCTCGTTTGGCAAAAATATTAATTAGCTCATCGTTCTTTGCATCGAGGAATGTAATGATAAATGGAGCACTTGGATTTTGACGATTCAAATCTCGCAACAGACTTATTTTTTCAGCTATCTTAGCACGTGCATTATCCACATTTGTTGCCATATTATCAAGTGCAAGACGATGATACTCATAATAAAATTCTCGCAACTGCTTGAATCTGTCGTCCATAATATTGCTAATGATAGAATAACGATTACGCTGTGAGCCTAACTCCATTTTCCAACCTTTTGATTCGGAATCATCGCTACGCGACTGACACATATTCACAATCTGCTCGGCAGTAGCAAATGCTGACTGACCTCCTAAACGACTATAAGAATCTAAATCAAAACCTATAATCAAATAGGCGTAATATGCCATCACGGCGGTAAGATTTGATTCAAATGTGCTTCTATTTATATCTATCGGATCAAATTCTTTGTATGTAAAAACAAACTCTTGATCGCGAATATTCAACAAATTAGTTGTGTAAGACGAGCCATACACAGGTCGCGATGCTTGAACTTGCAATTCGCAAGTAAATTTATCTGCCTCAACACTGGCCACCACAATCATTATGTTACAATCTATTTTCTCATTGTCAGCATAAATCAAATCGGTCCAACGATATGAATTCATAAACGACTCCAAATCGTTTTTTAGCGTTTCAAACACTTGTTTATTCGTACCTTCGATTTGGGGTGTACTGATTGTAAGATTGCAATTCAACTCTTGCGATAATGCACAATGCACAACGCACAATGTACAAATCAATAAAACTACAAATCTTTTCATTCTTAATTACTCCTTTCAGTCGTGATTTTTGCTTCGCTCAGCATAGCACAAGCAAGCTTGGCTCTGCTTTCGCTTGTCGCAAAAATTCTCAATTCTTAATTCTTAATTGTTAATTCTTTGACTATGTCGCGTGCCACCTCTTTTTTAGGTTTCAAATCAAACACCAATTTCTCGCCTGTATTCTTCAAAATCATTATCTTATTGGTATCATAACCGAAACATGCATTCTTGTCATTCAACGAGTTAAGTACAATAAAATCGAAATTCTTACGGCGCATTTTATCCAAAGCATGCGACTCTTCATCATTAGTTTCAAGTGCAAAACCTACCAAGAATTGGTCTTCTCGCTTGATTTTTCCCACCGAAGCCGCAATATCTTGAGTTGGTTTAAGTTCGATAACCATATTGTCGCCAAGACGCTTAATCTTTTGGTCGGCTACTACTATAGGCGTAAAATCAGCCACAGCAGCACACAATATTGCACCATCCATATCAGGATAAAACTTCATCACCTGCTCATACATCTGCCCTGCACTCTCAACATCAATGCGATGAATTTTATCGCGCCACTCTTCCGACACATTTATCTGAACCGGGCCTGCTATTAACGTAACATCATAACCAGCCTCGGCACATGCTTCGGCAAGTGCAAAACCCATTTTTCCAGTAGAATAATTACCTATAAAGCGCACAGGGTCTATCCTTTCGTATGTAGGACCTGCAGTGATTAATATTTTTTTCATAATTTATTATTTAGATACGCAACAATATTTTCTGGCTCTTCCATACGACCTTTACCAACCACGCCACAAGCCAATTCGCCTTCTGTAGGTTCGATAAATTCAACACCTATACCCTTCAATATATCCATATTGCGTTGTACTATAGGATGATCGTACATCTTAGTGTTCATTGCAGGAGCAATAAATACAGGCTTATCGAACGCCAAGAATGTAGTTGACAAAGCATCATCGGCAATACCGCTTGCAAATTTACCAATAATATTTGCAGTGGCAGGAGCAACCACCATACAATCAGCCCAATCGGCATGGCTCACATGCTCAGGATTCCATACTCCAACAGGTTCAAATACTTCGGTATAAACTTTATTACGAGAAAGCGTTTGAAGCGTAACCGGAGTAACAAACTCCAACGCATTGTGTGTTGTAACACAGCGCACTTCTGCACCTGCTTGAATGAATTGACGAACTAATTCACCACATTTATAGGCAGCTATACCGCCCGATATACCTAAAATAATTTTCTTTCCTTTCAACATAATTTCTCTATTTTAAATAAAAAGACCATCAACCGTTGACTTATAATTTTTTATATTTCATTTTTAAATCTTCAGTAGTTGCAACTTTAAGCGATATTGCACATCCGCCACTTGCCGCTAATTGAATTTTAGCTTTAGTTTCACTCGTAACTATATAATTAGTTATTGTATAGGCTTTTGGATTTTTTTGCCAATCGGCATTTTTTGCATCGGCATATACAGTGGCTACATATTTAACTTCTGGTTGTAAGAACGAAAAATCAATAACCGCTTTGCGTGCTTTTGCAGCAGTGATAGCCCCAACAAACCATTGTCCATATTTTTTCCCTTTACGCGCAATTGTGATATATTCACCCGGCTCTGCTTCAAGCACTTTTGTGTCAATCCAATCTACATCCACATCCTTAATAAATTGGAATGCATCCATATAACGCTCATAATTTTCAGGCAAATCAGCTGCCATTTGTAATGGACTATACATTGTTACATACAAAGCCAATTGCTTAGCCAATGTTGTGTGAATTTGACAAGGATTGCCCGGTTGATAATAATCCATTTTTATTTCAAAAATACCTGGAGTATAATCCATTGCGCCTCCAAGAAGTCGAGTAAATGCCAAATCAATCTCGTGAGAAGGAGGATTGCCCACACTCCAAGCATTGAACTCATTGCCACGAGCCGCCTCACAAGCCAAAAGGTTAGGATAAGTACGACTCAAACCCGTAGGTCGCACTGGTTCATGAGCATTCACCATAATTCTACGGTCAGCAGCCTTTTCAAGCACACGATTATAATGATTCACCATCCATTGTCCATCATGATATTCACCACGAGGGATGATACGACCAACATAACCCGTTTTAACAGAATGATAGCCATACTCTTCCATAAAATCAAAAGCTTCGTCAATACGACGTTCGTAATTAGTTGCTGCCCCTGAGGTTTCATGGTGCATAATAAGCTCTACACCTCTGGACTTGGCATAAGTAGAAACTTTCTTTACATCAAAATCAGGATAAGGAGTAACAAAATCAAATACCTCTTCTTTCCATTGTCCTGCCCAATCTTCCCAACCAACATTCCATCCCTCAATCAAAACGCCATCAAAACCATGCTTTGCAGCAAAATCAATATAGCGCATAGTGTTTTCGGTAGTAGCACCATGACGTCCATTTGGAGTCAACTTAGACCAATCTGTTTCTGCTAACTTGATATTTGGCACATCAGCATAATTCCAAGATCCTTGACCCGGAGCATGCATTTGCCACCAAATACCTACATATTTCATTGGCTTAATCCATGTTGTATTCTCAATTTTACAAGGCTCGTTTAGATTCAAAATCATGCTTGAAGCCAAGATTTCACGAGCATCATCTGTAACAAAAATAGTACGCCAAGGAGTATTACATGGTGTTTGCATAAAAGCTTTCACACCCTCGATTGGAGTTGGTGCTAAAGCTGCAGTAAAAGTTTTTTTCTTTCTATTATAGAGTAGATGCATGGCTGGATAATCGACCAATGCTGCTTCAAATATATTCAAATAGAGCTTTTTAGATGTTTTCATCATAATTGGTGATTGCACAGCATTTTTATCAAACACTTGATTTGTGCCAATACCCGAACCTTCAACCTTTGTTGCATCTATATCAGATAGTTTGCTCTTTGTATAGAAAAATTCGTTAGAGTCGTAAGCCCCAGGAATCCACCATGCCGTATGGTCATCTGTCATCGCAAATTGGGTAACCTCATCAGCTATACGGAAATAACCTAAATTGTCTTGTTTATCAAACTCATAACGAAAAGCAAGACCTTCATTATAAAGTCTAAAAACGATACGCATAGCACGTCCCGTTGAATTTTGAGTTAGATAAACAACACAATTATTATATTTATCCTCAATCTCGGCATATTGCCCTAAAATAGGCATCCAAGTTGAAGAAAAGTCTTTTATATCCACATTATTGATGGAGAAACCATGCTTCAAGTCTTTATCACCATCAAGCAAAAATCCCATTTCGCTCTTTGCGATAACTTCTTTACCATCAAAAAAGACTTGATAATATGGCACACTATCCTTTGAAGTGATATCAAACAATAACTTAATACGCTGATTAGGAGAAGCAACCGATATGGCAAAAGATGTAGCTGCCACGACTACAAATAACAAAAAAGAAAATAACCGTTTCATAATATGCAAATTATAAATATATCACAAAGGTAAGAAAAATATTTCACTTAAATTGAGTTTATAAAAAATTTCTTGCATAACTCATCTGAAATAGGATATTGCTTGTAGGACAACGTAGCAATATCACAAACATATAGGTTTTGGATTTCAGATATATAGAGTGTTTGGAATTGTTGTTCTGCACCCGATTGTAACTCCATTGTTAATTTCATTGCAGCAATTAAATCATCGGGGGTCATATCATCTTTTGTAAATATATACAATCCAAAATCCTTGAAATCACCATAAAAACCATTTATGACTTTTTTGACTTTGTTTTCAATCACCCTTTTAAGAGGCGAAGCTTCAAGCCAATATCTATACTCCTCTACCCCTACGGAATCAGCATCGACCAAACCATAGACATAGCCCGTACTGCGTTTTTCAGACAAACCAGACTCGTCTTTCACCTGAGCTACAGCCATCTCATTAAGCAATTTGATAGCCTCGACCTTCGACTCCTTTAATGCACGCGTAACCTCAATGCCTATAGCATCGTCTTCGGTTTGCAGATCGGGACGATCTTTATTGACTAATTTTGAGTATTTTTCGCCCAAAATAGTTTCTAACGTTATTTGGGCATAACGCTCAAAGAAACAAGTATCAAATTTTGGTTTACTAATAGCTTTAGCCATAATTATCAGAAATTTAATTATTTATTTTTCACCAATCTCACAGAACGCCCGTTTGTTCGATTACTTAGACCTTCCCAAACAACACGACTTGAGTCAAATCCCATGCAATATATGCTTATAGCATCGTATTCAAAAATTGTTTCGGTCCAATAATAACCTGCTATGCCAGTGTACATCACCTTTTTAGTCAAACGAGCTCCTGCAGCTGGAAGAAATACGGCACCTGCATTTTCTAAAATAGTCCATTCTGCCAAAGAGAAATTATTGACTATGCTATACAATTCGGCACCAGAATCGCTTGCTACGGCGGCTTGGAAAGTTACTCCATCGGGAATAACACAACTATCTGGTAATAATATAAGTCCGTTTACTCCATTAACACAGCCTACGCCAAATAGTTTTGAGGCATTATGTCGTTTATTGAGGATATATTCCCACTCGTACTTTGTGAGCAAACGCCACAAACCCGCTTTGTTGCCTCCGTTTGATATTTTATTGAAACGCCCCCAATCGTAGTTAGTGTCGGATATAGATTCATCAGTAGGACCATAATCGGTTGTATTATCCGAAATTTGATATGGCATGCTATTGTTATAACCTGATGTTGCCCAACCAAATAAATCAATCCACCCATCATACGAGTCGGAAATATTGCTATTATTGGCACCAATAATATCGAATTGATTTTCAGCAAATCGCCATGTATTTGTTGAGGCTTGATATTGAAGATTGCCTTGAGAAAAATGAATCTGCTCAGTTTCGGAGACCGAGAATAGTCCGGATAATGCACCTTCGTCAGACGAATCGAGCGATGGTTGTTCGCAAGAATTTAAGATGACAATTAAAAATAGATTTATAAAAAGCAGTTGAATGGTTTTTGGCATAATCATTAATTTTTTGTGTATTATACACCACCCAACACACAATGAGAGTGTGTATTTTGCAGGTAAGGTGAGGGTTGCTTGAAGGTTGCTCTATCCTATATTTAGATTTAGGATTTTTAAGAGTTGAATACACAATGAGAGTGTGTATTTTTGAGTGACACTTTTTATGCAAATAAAACACATGAAAGGATGTGATTTTGCATTCTTCCATGTGTTTTTTTATCGTCAATCACCGATGTGAAGATTTAGATGTGCACGAGAAAGTTTTTCTTCGGCATAAGCGCGAGTGATAATAATATTTTTCTCGTTAGACGATGGAACGTCGTACATTGCATCCATCATTATTGACTCGGCAATAGAACGCAATCCGCGCGCTCCGAGTTTATATTCAATGGCCTTGTCTACAATGAATTCCTTTACATCGTCTTCGATTGTGAGCTCTACGCCATCCATAGCAAATAACTTGATATATTGCTTGATGATTGAGTTTTTAGGCTCAATGAGAATACGCAATAAGGCATCACGATCGAGCGGATTGAGGTAAGTGAGAATTGGGAGACGACCAATGATTTCGGGAATAAGTCCGAATGATTTCAAATCTTGAGGCGCAATGTATTGCAAAAGATTGTCGCGGTCGATGATATTTTGTTGGCTCACAGACCCAAATCCAACAACGTGCGTATTGAGACGTTGTGCTATTTTACGCTCTATTCCATCAAATGCACCGCCACAAACAAATAGGATATTTTGAGTGTTTACGGGTATCATTTTTTGGTCAGGGTGCTTACGTCCGCCTTGAGGTGGGACATTGACTACCGAGCCTTCGAGGAGTTTCAAAAGTCCTTGTTGCACGCCTTCGCCACTTACGTCGCGAGTGATTGATGGATTGTCGCCTTTGCGGGCAATTTTGTCTATTTCGTCAATAAAGACAATGCCTCGCTCGGCAGCCTCGACGTCATAGTCGCAAGCTTGCAAGAGACGAGTGAGGATGGACTCGATGTCTTCGCCCACATAACCAGCCTCGGTGAGTACTGTGGCATCAACTATGGTAAAAGGGACATGCAATTTTTTAGCTATTGATTTAGCCAACAGAGTTTTGCCTGTACCTGTGCGACCAACCAATATGATATTAGACTTTTCGATTTCTACGTCGTTATTATCTTTTGGTTGCAATATTCGTTTGTAGTGGTTGTAAACTGCTACTGAAAGATATTTTTTTGCCTCGTCTTGCCCAATAACGTATTGATCGAGAAACTCTTTGATCTCGCGAGGACGAGGAAGGTCTTCGATATCAAGATTGAATCCTCCTTTATGTTTTTTATTGTGCTTTACATTATCAGCCACAACGCCATGCGCCAACTCGACGCACTCGCTACATATATTGCAACCAAGCCCTGTGAGCAATAGAGGCACTTCGCTCTGCGAACGTCCACAAAAGCCACAGTGTGGTTCATTTTGATTCTTTTTTGCCATTATGTATAATGTCTAAGGTTGAACGGACGCACGAGCCGTGCGCCCCTACAATCAACCATTATTTATTAAAATTTATTTCTTTTCGCGACGGAGGACTTGGTCAATCATACCATATTCGAGAGCCTCGGCAGAGGTCATCCAATAGTCGCGATCAGAGTCCTTCATGATTTTCTCGAATGATTGACCTGAGTGGTCAGAGATGATTTGATACAACTCATCGCGAAGGAGCATAATTTGTTTGTAATTAATCTCCATGTCAGATGCTTGACCTTGCATACCTCCCATTGGTTGATGAATCATAACGCGAGAGTGAGGCAATGCTGAACGTTTGCCTTTTTCGCCAGCCACGAGCAAGACAGCAGCCATTGACGCAGCCATACCTGTACAGATGGTTGAAACATCAGAACTGATATATTGCATTGTGTCATAAATACCCAAACCGGCATGAACAGAACCACCTGGAGAGTTCAAATAAATAGAAATATCTTTGCCAGGGTCTGATGTGTCGAGGAAGAGAAGTTGCGCTTGAATTACGTTGGCTACATAATCATCAATAGGTGTGCCAAGGAAGATAATACGGTCCATCATCAAACGCGAGAAGACATCCATTTGAGTTACATTAAGTTGACGTTCTTCGAGAATTGAAGGTGAGATATAACTATTAGAAGCCATATATTGCTCCAATGCTAAACTATTCATACCAAGATGTTTGGTAGCATACTTTTGAAATTCTGATTTTTGCATAATTATGTTATTTTAAATTGTTTATTAATTTTAGTTTTTGCGAAAATGGCAGTCTTCTTGCTTGAAGGTTGCTTGAAGGTTGCTGCGACTATCTTGTCAACATAAACTTCACACTCACGCCGACGTTGGTGTTCGACATTGGGTAGGATGTTGAAATGTATGGACGGTTGGTTTGATGGTCGCAGAAGAAACGGAAGTTCAGCTTAGAACTGAAGACATACTCTGCCATAAACTTAATGGTGAGTGTTTTATTACCTGATGTTGCTTGAGTGTCTTCGATAGAATCGAGTTTGCGCAACAAGGTAGAGATGTCTTTGAACGAGAAGTCAAGGCGAAGTGTGAGGTCGTTCTTCACTTTCTTAGTCGTTTCTTTGAGTTTGAGCATCATATCGAAATCCTTCAAAATATAGCCTACACCAACAACCCATTCATTGTTAGAGGCTTCGAGCAATTGATTAGAGGCTATGTTGAGCGTGAGATTGCGTTGTTGCTTATACTCTAACTTGGCAGTCATCGAATTCTTCATTGCCATATCGATAGAAATAAGCGGGTTGAGATTTTCGGTAATGCTAACACTTGAAATGTCATACGCCGACGATGGCACTGGATTGCCTGACGCCACATCGCGCACAAAGCCAAGACCGTCTTCGTTCTCAACATAATTTGAATAAGACGAATATGAACCTACGTTATATGTACATTGATATGCGTGCTTTAATGTGATAGACTTGAAGTATTTATCCATACCCTTAATCTTACCCAAGCCATCATAAGAAACACTCCAGTTTGGCATCATACTCAATAGACTTGGGAAGATATCCAACGTTTGTTTGTTGACATCGCGGTTGGAATATGCTGCCATGAATGCAGGTATCAACACATCAGCCGAGTTGATATTATAAACTCCATTTTCGGCATCGTAGCGTTTGCCAGCCAACGATGTTCCTTCCATAAATCCATAGGTTGGATACATTGTGCCATTATAGCGTTGTTGCAAAGTATTGGCAACTACCTCACGATTGGCTAAGAATTGATCGAAGGCTCGACTATGATAATTGTTTTCGGCTTTGCCTTTGCCCCAGAATGCAGAACCAAGCGTACAATAAGTCATGCGGAAAGTACCATTGAACGTAGTTGGCATACCGGCAAACATGTACTGTATGGTAGATTGATCGGTGGTAACACGTTTAGAATTCAACTCAATCTTCAATCCTCCAATTGGCTCAAGCGAGAGTTTACCATCAAAATCAGTAGAGAAATTGTAAGCCGATGGATTGATTACAGAATCATTCATCACAAGCCAACCATTTTCGATTGCTTTTTCGAGATAACCTTCGCGAGGAACACCAAACGAGAAGTCGAGACCCGGAGTCATCACATCATTACTCATCGTTTGTCCAAAGAACATACCACCATAATTAAATCCAGGTAATACCAATGAACTTGACTCCTTATACGACACTTGCAAACGACGCACTAACATCAAAAATCTCACTGTGAAATCTGCAACCTTCTTCGCTGGTTTCTCGATATTTGGATTGCGAGTCTCCATAGCGATTTTTAGATTTTTAATGCTTACTTTGCTACTAAGCTCAATATTATTCTTATCAACAATCTTATATTTCACCTTCACAGGTTTGCCTGAAGCATCGGTGAAAATAACATCAAAATTATCACTATTCAATCGGTGAGTAACTTTGAGAGCCGCAGAATCTGTCAAATTCACGATTTGAGAGAATTTCTTAGGCGTAAATTTCGATTGTCGCTTATTAGACTTACGCGACGAGAACTTCTGATTTATCTGTTTTAGATATTTCGATTTATTGTACAACGTCTCGAAATTCATCTGACCATCAGCTTGCCACATGGCAAGATTGGAAATTGTATTACCCAAAGTCATACCATCGGCATATTCTACACCAGTGTTCCAATTATAAGTTGCGCTATATTGCCCCTTAGCAGTGATAAAATCCAAACCTGGGAATTTGTTGATTGGCACATCCCACGACGCAGTAAACACCTGTTGATAATCCAAAGGACGACCACCATGAGCCAAACTTTGAGCCACTGTATCTCGCCAATTTTCATATTCATCAGGGAAGAACTTCTTATTCACTGGAGAGTATTGCGTTTCATCAAAACGTGAATTAGTAGCTGTTTTCAATGAAAACTTCAATGTCTTAGTCAAATCATACTTAAAATCAAAATTACGACTCCACGTAAAATCTTTTGAGAACGACAATAATGAGTTTTTAGAGTCGTAATAATCAACATACATAGCCCCTGTAAGATCTCGCAATTGAGTTTCTGAATAACGACGGCTCATGTTGATATTCAACGCAATAAGCGATGGTTCATAGTTGATATTAAAGTCTTTAATTATTTTCCACTTCTTCAACTTATCATTATTTTTGAATGGCTCCCATGCGCGTGGCGAAGTTGAAAAATTATAATTAAACTGACCTATATATGACACATTATTATTACGTTCCACCTCAGGATCAAGATCTTGTGTTTGCGTATATGCTGCCGACACCGAGAAGTTTGCAGGGTCATAAATCTTAGGGGTTTTGCTCTTTATATCAACTTTCATATTTGTGATATTAAAGCTTTCGGTGATATTCTTGGTGGCAGAGAGCACCAATAACGAATCACGCTCATCTTTTGAACCTAATGCATCCAATGCATCTTCGAGCAAAATATCCTCGTCAAGTGGATTATATTTAGGCTTACTATTCTCCACTCCATAACTATAATACACTGGAACTCTCACATTTGCCTTGTCAGGGAAGAAGCGTCCAAAATCAAACTGAGCAGCAAAATTGACCAAATAATAATCATCAAGACGACGCTCTTGCAATGTCTCTTCAATACCACCAAAACCAGCAGTTTCATAACGTCCTGCCACGCTTACAGACCCAACATCTGAGAGATTTACTGCCAAATTAGCCAACGCTGCCCAACCGCCATCTTCATCATAATCAGTCAAACGCAATTCGTTGACCCACACTTCTACATTTTTCGAAGTACGCGACTGGTTACGCACACCAATCAACATAGTCTGAACATCTCCTAAATTTGGGTTACCCACAATAGTTACTTTGTTTTGTGGTTTTTCAGGGTCATATTCTGAGAATGGAGTTGACATAGTTCCATTAGTATTTTTAATACGCTTATTGCGATTGGTCTTCACCGTAGTAAGCAACTCTAATGGGAAATCAATCATATTCTCTTTTGGCCACACCTTTTCTCGTTCAGTAATATTGTAGTGTCCGGCAGGCGTCAACTTCAATGGCACTTCATATTCATAGTAGTTTTGTGTATGGTCGCTACCCAAACGAATGAACACAGTCGTTTCGTAATCTTGAAGGTTTGAAGCATCACCAATTATCTGCTCTGCATGCACAAACATCTGAATACGACGATACATACGCATGTCGTACATAATGTTTTTATACACCGCGCGTGCATCCCCTGGTGCCAAATCCAACACTTTCATCAACATCGCCTGCTCGTTTTGCTGTGTCAACTGTGGCTGACTTGGGTCGGTTTGACGACTTACGCCAGGAGGTAATACATAGTTAACTGGCTCTTTATTATCATTTTCCTCAATATTCACCGATGTTACATCTATAGAAGCTACCGATGTTGGAGGATTATCAATTGTAAATAAATCTTTGTTATATCCACGCCATTCTCCACGCACCAACTCCAATGTACCGAAACGCAAATGCATATCATCCTTAAAGTTGGTCATAAACATACGCATGAATCGTATGCTCTTGAAATCGCGAATCGAACCGATGCGTTTTTCATAGTCACGCACTGGAATTTTAAATTGATACCAAGTCACCTTACTCAACGCACCATTTGCCAACGTAACCTCAGTTTCTATCTTATTCACAATGTTATTCTTACCAACTTCCATATCATTCTTGCGCAAAGACACTCGATATTGGTAATATTTTTCATACTCATTGAGAGTATTATCTTGGTTAATATCCTCTGCGTTAGGCACTGTTGTAGCCGATGTAGAATATCTCTCATCGCTTAAATCCGACGCTGGCGAGTTACCCTCAGGAGCATTGTATCTCTTATAACGCTCCAATATTGTCAACTCTTCATCGTCATAATCCGAACCTCTATAATGGTGATAGTTATCACTAGCAGGGTCATTTAATGCCGAAAATTTGTCCTTCATCAATTCGTCTATTGCCGATTGCGACAACACACCTTTCAAATCCGACACAAATTTCTTATATGTATCAAATTCAAACTCATCATTTGTTCGTAAACCATCATAACCAACATCTTGATAGCCTCGAGCATTCAAATCTCCATCAAAAGCTAACACAGTTGATTGAATACGAGGTACTCGTCCCCAAATAGTTCTATCCGTAGCGGTAGTATCCCCACTTCCTGGCAATCCATTTTCAAAAAACTTCTTACCATCTTTCAATATATCCTCACTAATATCTCCTAAGTTAAAATACAAATCACCACCTTCATGAACTCCTGTTGTATCATAAACGAATGGGTCCATCATCCAAAATTCAAGATATTCAATATTGGCTGTTTCAAAATCCGATGTTTCTATCTTACGCATCATACCACCCCATCTCTTTTCTGGATTCAACAATGCGCCAGTCAATGGATTTACATTCAAATCCAAATTGTATGGCCCACGCTCTGCGGGATAAAAACTTACGTTCAAGACTGGCAAATATGACGATTGACCCAATATCGCATCACGATTAGGGAACAATTCTTGTTCTTTAACCTCACGGGTTAAATGATTGCTTTGCAAGTCTTTATTTCTTCGAATATGTTCAGGTGTTTGTGAATTTGAACGATTAAACACCGTATTATCAATCGTAAACCAATTGAACAACGCACGATTCATTCCATATTCTGTATTGTTTGTCTTTATTGCTTCTGGGAATAGAGCCCCCGAAGTAGGATCTGATGGCGTTGATGCTAAATGCCAATAATATGGATAGCGCAAATCTATTGTAGTCTCGGTACTTTCAAAATCATCTAAATAAGCATACCCTGGATTATTGTCTACCTTTTTATGCCCAGGTATCATGTGCGCAAATTCGGCATTAAACACTACGTTAGATGGAGCAGTTGCATTAATTCCCGGTATCGCATCTATTCCTTTTGTCAACCACGCAACATCTCCTCTATAAGCAGCATTCAATCCCCACAATGTATTCGCTATTGGCTCTGAACCCATCTCTGTCTTAACTACTAATGGCATCTCGCTGAGGTGCATAATAGTACCACCTACTGAAAAATCTTTCGTAAATGCATACTCGGCATGAGCCCCAACCAATGTTTTTCTCTGCATGTTAAACATGCTTTGACTCTCCAACTGCACATCAATGTTATTACCCGACGACAAAATAGCTTGATTCAATATCGTCACAGTACCCATTGTATAATCCACTGTATAATCCACATTTTCGGTCAACGTCTGACCTCCAGCAGTAACCACCACCGAACCTCGTGGCACATTCATCGCATTCAATCGTATCACACTGCCCGAGCTGGCTTGATACTTACCTGACAAGCGGAATTTATTCTTTTCTGTCAACTCTTGAGCCACAATCTTAGTCGAATCATACAACTCTTGGAAGCAATATTTATCCGCAATAGCGTCATTACCAATCATCTTACGCAAATGCTCGCCAAAAGGTTCTACGACTGGGAATATCACACGACCACTTGAAGAGTACATGGTATATCCCTCCACAAAGTCAAATTGTCCATCTGGCATTGGCTCATTACGCGAATCCAAACGGTCCAAATTCATCACCTTCACAAGCAACTGATTCTTTATTGCTCCGTCAGGGATATAGTTCACATAAACACCACTCGAATCATTCTTATACTGAATGTTCAATTTAAACTTCTCACGTTGCACCTGATTACCACCAAGATAATAGACGTTTTTCATCATCAAATCCCACAATGCTGTCTGCGGAGAAGTAGCCGTACCTTTCAGCAATTTCACAATCAATGCCTTTGGTGCATCTATACCATCGGTCGAAAATTCACCAACTTGATACGTCTTACCATTATAAGTATATTCAAATGCTACTGCCAACACCTCATCATTATTCAATGCCTGACGCAATGAAATAAAACCTAATTGGCTATTAAGTGTATATTCCGACGATTCCAATCTACGCGCACTCTCTATCTTCTCATAATCCTGACCTCCAAATATGTCATAAGAATTATACGCCACATCTAATACAGAATTACACGACTGAATATCACGCACACCTTCCAATGCTTTCACCTCATCATACAACGAGTTTGCCGCATTGTCTGGTTGCATTGCACCGTATGTATTCCAATGATTATTATCAACTCTAACCCCCTCTGCCAAATCCATAAACGCCACAATATTACGTGCTTGTTCAAAGTTTCCACGCTTATTTGTCACCCAAACTTCGCATCGCGTAATCGTAACTCCCGACATGATATGAGGCAATTTCGACATATTTTGGTCGTATGTATCACGGAAATAGTGCGCTAAAAAGAAGTGCTTATTCTCATCATAATTGTCTATACTAACCTCAAAATCCATCAATTGCGAACCACCTTTCGAATTAACGTGTTTTGTTTCTGATTGTTGTTGCGATGCCACAGCCGTAACGCTCAATTTCCCAAATTGCAATTCTGTCTTCAACCCAAACAAAGCCGAATTACCCTTTATCAACGACGAATTCAACGGCAAACTCACATTACCCAAATCTATACTTCTAATTATCTCATCCTCTTTGCCTTGATAGTTAAGTTTCAATAATTGTTGGTCAAAATCAAACGTAGCCTCGGTATTATAGTTCATCGTAAAACCAATCTTATCCCCCACCGATGCATTCACACTCAATTGGATATTTTCGTCAAAGTCAAAAGTCGTCGTTTTACGCAAACGCTCTGCTAATGAATAATTTTGTACGTTATTGTGCTTAATACCAAAGGTCAACTCGGCCGACCCTTGCGTTTTTACTTGTACACCGCCAGGACCAAACAATTTTTCTGCTGGTCCCAACGAAAATTTCATATCTGTGATATTAAACTTATCTTCATAATTCTCTGCCGCTTTCTTATTCTTCTCTGCCCAATACGCCCCCATCTGTTTTTTCAACGACATCTGCTTATACTCATCCGGAGTCAACGTAAACGCCGAAACCAACTCCTCATCTCCCATCTTCGTTCTCACAATATAATTGCCTGTCTCTGGGTCATACTCTATCTTAGTCTCAACATTCGACGGGTCTTTCAAATCCATTGGAGCATCTTCTTGCAACACATCAACAACAGACTGTTGACTGTTGACTATTGACTGTTGTCCTCCTAATTTTTTCACTCTCTTTGCCGAATTTGGAGCTGGCACTGGATCATACATATAATCTTGATGAGCCTCTACGTTATAATATGGCACCTCATCATCCGTCACAACATCCTGCCCCACTGCCCACAACGGCTCAACTACTCCAAGTACCAACCCAGAGCAAAACATCAAAACAACTATCTTCTGAAAAAAATTCACGATATACTAATGAACAATTAAAAATTAATAATTAAAAATCCTTACTCCTTGCTCCCTATTCCTTGCTCCCTGCTCCTTACTCCCTGCTCCCTATTCCCTGCTCCCTATCTTAAATCATCGCCAATGCACGTTTGATAATCTTCGCCACAGGCATCGAAGCATCCTCTTTCAACAACTTCTCAACTACCTTCACCGATGCAGCACGTTGGAATCCAAGTGCCACCAAAGCCGCCACTGCCTCTTCTTGAGTTTCTGTTGATGCAATAGACAAACCATTGTGCA
>JAFYSF010000043.1 GCA_017559505.1 Paludibacteraceae bacterium
AGAGCAGAGGACTGAAAATCCTCGTGTCATTGGTTCGATTCCGATCGGAGGCACCAATTGTATGCGGATGTAGCTCATCTGGTAGAGCGCCACCTTGCCAAGGTGGAGGTAGCGAGTTCGAGCCTCGTCATCCGCTCCATAAAAAACAGGACACAGAATTCTCCCAGTTTCTTGTGTCCTATTTTTTTCAAAATTTTTAATATGGCGACATAGCCAAGTGGTAAGGCATGGGTCTGCAAAACCCTGATTCATCGGTTCAAATCCGATTGTCGCCTCCAAAAACAAAAAGACTTCTTCGGAAGTCTTTTTTGTTTTTAGTTTGTGTTATAAAATCGGATTTGAACCCTTGGGTTCGAGCGTTAAGAAAATAGTTCGGTGAACTGTTTTTAGCGAGAAGTGGCAAGGCGGGTACCGAATTTCGCAAGAAATTGGGTCGCCGAGCCATCAACATTCAAGGCGTAGCCGCAGAAGGTTGTCAAATCCGATTGTCGCCTCCAAAAAATTAAGGACTACTTCGGTAGTCCTTAATTTTTTTATCCATTGCGAAAGCAATGGTATATCATCAACACGGCACAGCCGTGTTGCATCTCATCAGTCCGTTAGGACTGCATATCATCACGCTTTAGCGTGCATCAAAAAGGCTTTCGCAATGATGATATACAAAACGACCTTTTGATGATATGCAATTCCTGCGGAATTGATGATATACAAGGCTTCGCATTGATTTTTATTAAACTTTACAGTATAATCCTTATTGAGGAAGTGATTTTATGCCCGGGAATTATTTGCTTATTTATTAGGAACAATTAGCAACTGATATTGAATTGCTTTGCCAAAATGTTAAAGCACCATCAAATACACTATTTCAAATCCGTAAAAGTTCAAGTGGTGTTTATGCCAATATCCGTGAAACGAATTATGGTCAAAGTAGAGCAAATATGCTTCTAAATTTAAAATAGTTCGAAATGAATGTGTAGTAACAGAAAGCTGGTTAAAACTTTTATATTCAAATAATTCTATTGATGAAGAAACTTCAAAAACATAGAAAACTTTGAGGCAGAATACAACGAATAGAATTACAGTCTTAACTTGACAAAAATTTAGTTGTTCTGATATAATTTTATGGCGTAGTAAGAAGAAAAATGGCGGTAAGATTTTATGAATGAAATGGATAAACATATATTTGAGCTCTTGCGTGATAACGAAAGAAAATGGCAACAAATAGAATCAGAAAAAGCCGCAAAAAATGCAGTCCAAACAGTTGTTAAAAGTGCAGCCCTTGGTGGAATTGTTGCTGGCCCAGTTGGCGCAGTTGTAGGCGCGATTGTCGGAAAAACACAGATAGATTCGTTATCATCTGAATCAACAGAAATGCATCATGCAACATCAAAAGACTTAAATCAATTTAATGAGACCGGCAAAAACTCTCTAAATCAAGGGGGTTATGCAAAGGTCTCTGAAGGCATATTGTATTACCAGTATTCCATAGATGATGAAATACCGATGGATCTTGACGAGGAAATTCGTATTCGGATGAAGACAAATATAAAAGCAAAAAATGCTGAAGGTAAATTTAGTAATCATTATATGCGAATACGCGATTTGAATGCGATCATTGGTGTGCTTGAGCACTATGATGAGCTTACCGATGAAGAAATAGTTCAATATTTGTCAGAACAATCTCTAAACATCAATAGTGTACGTGTTGGAGCGTTGTTACGTGAGCTCATCCGTGATGGCAAAGTCCAAAAAAATGAAATTCAGCGCAAACCATACTATTCTTTATGCTATTAATTTTATTACGAAAGGAAATTATGTATGAACATTGAACATCTTTATTACTCATCAAATGATCCGGATTACTCTAACACAAGTGTGATCTTAAACTATCAAAATCTTAATGCTGTGCTTGATGTCTTGAAAGATGGAGTAGCGTATTCTGAACAGCAGGTAGTAGCGCTAGCAAGTGCAAATATTAATTTCTTGACCCCTCTTCGTGCAGGCACTTTTTTACGAATACTTAAAAAAGATGGGAAAGTCCAAGAAACAATAATCGGTGATACACGTTATTACAAAATAGTATAACTTACAAAGAACAGAGAACTATGGTTGTTCTCTGTTCTTTACTTTTAAAATCAAAATGTTTGTAAAAATTGATGTAAAACTACAATGCAATCGGTAAACTTGTCTCTATATGCTTAGAATTTGATTCTGCTGACAATGAAGCGATATCGTTAAGAATTGATTTGCGAAACATATCTAAAGACCAACTGTAAATTTTTCGTAACTTTGCAAAAGAAACTATATTTAAAGTTACAATTAAACATTTGCTTACAATGATAGCACCTTATAAGGGAAAGCGTGAACCTTGGACAAAGGTTTGTACATCGGAAGATTGGGCACTGACAACATTGCGGATTCAATTTAATATGGTTCTAAAGTGAGACGTACCTCCAAAAAAAATTCCGTTCACGAAAGTGGACGGAATTTTTTACTTATTCACTATTAACTATTCGCTCTTCACTAAAGAGTTTTCGTGAACGGAATTTCAGGTAAGAGGTAAGAGTGA
>JAFYSF010000044.1 GCA_017559505.1 Paludibacteraceae bacterium
ATTCTGTCTAAAAAAATAAATCCGGATAGAATTTGTAAAATTTGTGAGATTTGTGGGAGAAAAACAAATGCCGAATGGCAAAATCTGTCTTTATAGTCGAAGTTTTTACAGAGTAAAAACAAGACCATTATGAAAGAAAAATATGTTCTTACGTCATTCTGTCTAAAAAAATAAATCCGGATAGAATTTGTAAAATTTGTGCCATTTGTGGGAGAAAAACAAATGCCGAATGGCAAAATCTGTCTTTATAGTCGAAGTTTTTACGGGGTAAAAACAAGACCATTATGAAAGAAAAATATGTTCTTATGTCATTCTGTCTAAAAAAATAAATCCGGATAGAATTTGTAAAATTTGTGAGATTTGTGGGAGAAAAACAAATGCCGAATGGTAAAATCTGTCTTTATAGTCGAAGTTTTTACGGAGTAAAAAACAAGACCATTATGAAAGAAAAATATGTTCTTATGTCATTCTGTCTAAAAAAATAAATCCGGATAGAATTTGTAAAATTTGTGAGATTTGTGGGAGAAAAAATGCAGGAATGAAAGATGCCCCCTATAATAAATGTGGATTAAAATTCTATTTTACCCATTTTAGGCATTAAGTCTAATATTTGTTTTTGGCGTTTTTGCATGTAAGGACCAGGGTGAGTTATGCTATAGTGTCGTGGACTTGGTAGTGCCGCAGCCATTAGGGCAGATTGAGATTTAGTTAGTTTGTTGGCTGAAATCTTCCAATAGTATTGTGCTGCAGCTTCTGCTCCGTAGATTCCATTGCCTAATTCGACAATGTTTAAATAAACTTCCATTATTCGTTCTTTGCCCCAGATTAGTTCAATTAAAAAGGTGTAGTATGTTTCAATACCTTTTCTAAACCACGTACGAGTACCGAAAGTGAATACATTTTTTGCTGTTTGTTGTGATATTGTGCTACCTCCGCGTATTCTTTTCCCTTCAAGTCGTTCTATTAGAGCTTGTTTTATTGCTCGTTCTGAGAAACCATTGTGTTTTAAAAAAAGGTTGTCTTCGCTTGCAATACAGGCTCTTGTTAAGTTGTGGGATATTTGATCTATTGGGACCCAAGTTTTATTGTTGCGAGGTTTTTCTCCATTTAAAATTGATTGGCACGAGCGTAATGCCATCAATGGAGTGAAATATATCGGTGTATATTTTAGAATGACAACAGATGCTATTGATAATAGCCACAAAATCAAAATAGTTCGATATGTGTATTGCCATATTCGTCGTCCTAATGATATTTTATTTTTTTGCTTTTTATTTTTCTTCATTTATTTTCTTTAATATTGATAATATTTGCAAGGAAATAAGAGCTTTATTGTCGTTTTGGATTATGAAATCGGAGTGGGCGTGTGCGTGCTGGTTGTCGTGCGATTGGTTGTTGATGCGGGCTGTGATGGCTTCGGCTGAGGCGTGGTCGCGATTCATGGCGCGTTGTAGGCGTAGTTCGTGCGGTGCATCTACATATATTACTTTGTCGACGATTTTGTCGAGCCCACTACTGAAAAGGATTGCACTCTCGATGAACACTATTTCGGAGTGTTGCGCAGTTGCCCATTGCACGAAATGGTTGCACACGATAGGGTGGACTATGGAATTGACAAAGGCGAGGGCATCTTTGTCATTGAAGATTTGTTGTGCTAAATAGGCTCGGTTGAGAGCATTGGAGATGTAGGTGTCGGGTCCGAATCGGTAGGTTAGTGCTTGACGAATGTCGGGGTGGCTGTTCATGAGGCGTTTTGCCCATGAGTCAGAGTCATAGACAGGGTAGCCCATAGTGGTTAATATGCGTGATACCACGCTCTTGCCAGAACCAATACCGCCAGTGATGCCTATTTTTTTCATATTGTTGATTTTTTTTTTTTACTCTCTCGGATGTATATATTTTCTCACGTTTTTTTTGCCCACAAATCTCACGAATTATCACAAAAAATAGATTTGTAAAATTTGTGTAATTTGTGGGAGAAAAACAAATGCCGAATGGCAAAATATGTCATTTTAGTCGAAGTTTTTACGGGGTAAAAACAAGACCATTATGAAAGGGAAAAATATGTTTTTCTGTCATTCTGTCTAAAAAAAATAAATCTGGATAGAATTTGTAAAATTTGTGTAATTTGTGGGAGAAAAACAAATGCCGAATGGCAAAATATGTCATTTTAGTCGAAGTTTTTACAGAGTAAAAACAAGACCATTATGAAAGGAAAAAATATGTTTTTCTGTCATTCTGTCTAAAAAAAATAAATCTGGATAGAATTTGTAAAATCTGTGTAATTTGTGGGAGAAAAACAAATGCCGAATGGCAAAATATGTCATTTTAGTCGAAGTTTTTACAGAGTAAAAACAAGACCATTATGAAAGGGAAAAAATATGTTTTTATGTCATTCTGTCTAAAAAAAATAAATCTGGATAGAATTTGTAAAATTTGTGTAATTTGTGGGAGAAATAATATTGTTAGGTGAAAAATTGTGGGAGATAGTAAAGAGTAATTCGTGAGAGCGGAGATGGAGTTAGTTTTCGATTATATATTCCACTTCGGCTGGGTGGAGTTGGATGTTGAAGATATAGCCTGAGGTGTAGTCGAGCTGTAGTGTGGCTGTGCTTTTGTTGGGGTTGAGGAGGATGTCGTTGTAATCGAATATGGCACGGAAGGTGGATTCGGTTACGGAATTGTAGTGGCTTAGGCCTACACTGAAACGAATTTTTATTTCGGATGGGAATGTGCGGACTTTGGTGTTTTGTGGTAGATTTTCTACTGTGATAGGCACTATGACCTCTTTCTCGGTGCACATCTCGACTGGGATGGTGACGTTGACCGATGGGCGACTGATGTTGACGCCTTGTGGCTTTTGGATGTTGACGGCAATGGTTTTGGTCTTGTCGAAGGTTTCGGTTATTGGTTCGAGATAGAGATAAGATATTGTATCGACCGATTCTTTTGTGCCGAGTAGCGAGATGAATTTAGGTGATATGGCTATCGTGTCGTACATGACATGCTGTGGCGCAAGTTTTATTACATTGCTCGTTACAACAGGCACCGATTTTGAGTATAGGCGTATGTATTTCGATGTGAAATAGCTCGGATTTAGTTCGATAACCTTGGTGGTTGGAGATAGTAGTGTTAGGATTTTTTGGAAATGCTCCTCGAATTTTATTTCGAGTGCATCGTTTTGGTCGAAATGGTTGGTTAAGTCGATTTTGAGAGTATCGAATAGTGATTTTTGATAACTCCAAATGATTTTGCCTTCGTCTTTTAGCACGAATTTTAGCTCTTGAGGCAATTCTTTTTCGAGCTGTACGTTGTCGGGTATGCCAATGTATGATATTGGTATTCGGCGAGTTATTTCGCGTTGAGTGCCCATACTATACATGTACCATAGGAAAAAAGCAAGCACGAAAAAGAACAAAAAAGTTACTACTTCTCGAGATTTCAAGAAAGTAGCAACTTTATTTCCTAGTCGCTTAATGTGACACAAAAAGCGTTTTGATTTCATAACCTATAGTTCCCTTTACTTAGTTGGTTGTTGTGTTGCATCTTCTGGTGAATCGAAAACCATGTTTTTGTTTACACGGATTTTAACGCCATCAGCGATTTCGACAAGCACATAGTTGTCTTTCACTTCGCGTATGCGACCATAGATACCGCCTTGTGTGATTACTGTTTTGCCATTTTCGAGAGAGTCTTGGAATTTTTTAATCTCTTTTTGGCGTTTAGTTTGTGGGCGAATCATGAAGAAATAGAAGATAACGAAGATGAGAAGCAACATTACCATATTTGTCCAGCCTGCGCCTTTTGCGCCTTCTGCAGCTTGTAATAAAATTGTTGTCAACATTTTTTATAGTTATTAGTTGTTAGTGAATAGTTATTAGTGTTTTTTACTTCTTTCTCCCACCAATGACACTGATTTTGTGAGATTTGTGGGCAGAAAAGTTATGAGAGAAACGAAGTCTTAGTCGTTAGTCTCTTCGGTTGGAGTTTCAGATTCAACCGCTTTTTTCTCTTTTTTCTTTTTAGGTGTGAGTTTGAATTTGCTCAATTCGCTTGTCTCGCGGAGGTCGTGAACAACTTTGTCGAGTACGCCATTGATGAATTTGCTACTTTTCTTGGTTCCGTAGTATTTCGCAAGCTCGATGTATTCGTCGAGGGTTACGTTGACTGGAATGGTTGAGAAGTAGAGTAGTTCGGCAATAGCGGCTTTGAGGATTACTCTATCCATCATTGCAACACGGTTGATATCCCAATCGATGAGATATTTTGTGATGATGCCTTCGATTTCGTTGTTATGGAGGAGAACAGAGTCGAGAAGCTTGATGGCAAATGTTTTGTCAGCTTCGTCTTTGTACATAGGAAGAAGTGGTTGGTTTGGACCATTTTCTTCTTTGAACTGTTTGATTGTTTTTTCTACAAAACTGAAAACAATGTCGATGTCGTCGCTCCAATAGATAGATTGTTGTTCGAGCAAATGGTCGAATTGTTCGTTTTCTTGAAATTCGTTAGCAAGAATATCGCGCCAGAACTTTTTGTCTTCGCCATACGAAGGGTTCTTCTTTGCGATATAGAGGCAGTAGTATTCGCGGCGATTTACTTGAGAGATAAGATATTTGATGAATTCGGTATCTTCTGCCCAAGATAGTCCACGGTCATTGGCGTATGAATACAAATCGATGTTTTCGCCAAGTTGACGCGCAAATTTGTTGTTCATGAATTGTTCGTTGAACATTTCGTTGACACGAACACCACCAATACGGTCGCGAAGTGAATCGGCTTTTACCTCTGTGTAACGGCGCGATTCGGCAATAAGTAGCAATATGTAGTGATATAAATCATAAGATTTTTGTATGCTTAGTTGCAATTCGTTTTCTGCCGCTGTGAGGTCAGTGTTTTCTTTTGCAAAACAAGCATACAAAACTTGCGCTACCTTAATTCTTAAAAGAGCTCTATTTATCATTACGCTTAAATGAAGTAGTAAGTTACAAGTCGTAAATCGAAAGACCTTTGACTTATGACCAAATTATTTGCAAAGTTACAAAAAAAAGTTGGAAGTAGCAATTAAATTTGAAATTTGAAATTTAGTGCTAAGTTATTGTTTTTTAGTGTTATATATGTGGTAGATGTGGGGCAAAGTGATTTTTTTTGAAAAAATATTAAAAAATATTTTGCTATGTCAAAAAAAAATCACAACTTTGAGGATTGAAAATAAACACTATTTATTTATTTTAACAAAACAAATTAAAATTGATTTGACTATTTAATAGTCAGGTACTTAAAACAGAGTTGTATCGATATGGAAGAATTTAAAAATGAGAGAAAAGAGCAAGAAATTGTGTTCTCTAAGTCGGTAAAAGCAGGTAAACGTATCTATTACCTTGATGTGAAACGTAGTCGTAACAATGATTTATTTCTTGCAATCACTGAGAGTAAGAAGAAATTCGCAGAAGATGAAAATGCTCCTGTAATGTATGAAAAACACAAAATTTTCCTTTACAAAGAGGATTTTGAGAAATTTACAGATGCATTGACTGAAATTATCGGTTTTATCAATGAAAACAATGCTGCTAATGGCGCACGCGATATTCGTGAGTTCCGTAGCTATCGCAACGAACAACCTGCTGAAGTAGAAGCAGCTCCTGCAGTTGAAGAAGTAGCTCCTGCTACAGAAGAAAAAAAATATGATTTCGATGTAGATTTCGAAATTTAATAATTTTATTAGAAAAATATGAATAGGCTGAGTTTTTCAGCCTATTTTTTTTGTATGTTTGGTGGAATGAGCATTTTTTTGTAAATTTGCACGTTAGAAGTCGTAGGTAATAAAATAACTAAATTTTATTCGTAAAAACGACGGATTATCTAAGGGGACTTCTATAAATTCCCCGTTTTATTAAAATTTATGAACCTATAAAAACTCTTGTATAAAATTTGTTTTTTAGCGGCATCTTATCAGTTTTTAATTCAGCCAAATAGCTCGCTATTAGTCTAAATTAAAAACTAATAATTTGCTCACTGAAAAATCAAATTTTATTTACAAGGTAATTTATAGAAATTCCCCTATATAACTATGTCACACAAAGCAGGTTTTGTAAATATTGTAGGTAACCCTAATGTGGGTAAATCTACATTGATGAACGCCCTTGTTGGCGAAAGAATTTCTATTATTACGTCTAAAGCGCAGACAACTCGCCATCGTATCATGGGTATTGTGAATGGTGAGGATTTCCAAATCGTTTATTCTGATACTCCGGGAGTGTTGAAACCTAACTATAAGTTGCAGGAATCGATGCTCGGATTTTCGCAATCGGCATTGACTGATGCCGATGTGTTGTTGTATGTTACCGATGTGTTGGATTCGGCTGAGAAGAATGCTTTCTTCCTCGATAAAGTCAAAAAAATGGACCATGTAAATACCATTTTGATAATTAATAAAATTGACCTTATCGACCAAAAGAAATTGGAGGAATTGGTGGAGTTTTGGCGTAAAGAACTTCCAAGTGCCGAAATTTTCCCTATTTCGGCGGCTGAGAAATTTGGTATTGAGCAGTTGTTTGAGCGTATTAAGGGTTTGTTGCCTGATTCGCCTCCGTTTTTTGATAAGGATGCATTGACCGATCGTCCTGAGCGTTTCTTTGTGAATGAGATTATTCGTGAAAAGATACTCCTTAATTATGATAAAGAGATTCCATACGCTGTGGAGGTGATGGTGGAGGAGTTCAAAGAAGAAGATGATATTATACGTATCAGTGCAGTGGTATTTTGTGAACGTGATTCGCAAAAGGGTATTATTATTGGTAAACAGGGTGCTGCTTTGCGTAAAGTGGGTACTGAGGCTCGTAAGGATATTGAGGCTTTCTTTGAGAAAAAGGTTTTCCTTCAATTATATGTGAAAGTTGAAAAGGATTGGCGCAACAGAGAACGTAAGTTGCGTAATTTTGGTTATCAACTTGAACATAAAGAGGGTTGATGGTTAGATGCTTAAAGGTTGGTAAATGGAAAAGGCTATAACTACATTTATAATTATTATGATTGTTGTGAGTATTACGATGTATCATAATAAGCAATCGGAAGTTGAACCGCAAATCTCTAATGTGGAATTGATTGAGGTGGATGGTTCGTTGCAACATGAAGCAATGAGAAATTTGATTGCTCCGTATAAAGCAACGAAAGAGGCTTCGATGAATGTCGTTATTGGGGAGGCGATGGAAACGATGGAGGTAGGAAAACCTGAAAGTAAACTTACTAACTTGGTGGCTGATGTGTTGTTGACTGAAGGGCGAAAATATATTGCCGATGTTGATATTGCTATTGTAAATGTGGGCAGTATTCGTCGTACTTTATATGAAGGTGATATTACGATTGGTGATGTTTTTGAGATTTTGCCTTTTGACAACGCATTGCTGGTGCTTGAATATAAGGGGGCGGATATACTTGCTCTTGCCGATGCTATTGCGGTGAAGGGTGGCGAGGCTATTGCCGGTATGACTTTAACTATTCGAGATGGTAAGGCGGAAGATGTGAGGGTAGGTGGAGTAGAGGTTGATACTGCAAAGATATATAAAGTGGTATCGACTGATTATTTGTCGTGGGGTAATGACCAATTGGGGCCGCTTGCAAATTATGTGAAATCTACGCCACTCAATATGATGTTGCGTGATGCGGTGTTTGATTATGTGACTTGTGCAACTATAAGGGAAGAGAAGATTGTGTCGAAACTTGATAAGCGTATAATTATCCGATAATGAAGAGATATATAGGTATATTGATTTGTTTGTTGTTTGCTTTGGTGGCTTGTAATGAAACGAAAGAGCGTCAGCCATTGCAGATAATATTTACAAATGATTCGCATAGTCAAGTAGAATCTTTGGAGGGATTGGGTGGATTTGAGGCTCGTGCTGCTGTTATTGATTCGTTGAGGGCATTGAATGAAAATACAATCTTGCTTGATGCTGGAGATATGTGGCAAGGTTCTTCGTATTTCAATATGTTCAAAGGTCGCCTTGAAGTGGAAGCATATAATCTTATGGGTTATGATGCTGTTGCGCTTGGTAATCACGAGTTTGATTGTGGTATTGATACTCTCGCTGCACGAATAAGGGAGATGGATTTTCCCGTGGTGTGTGCTAATTACGATTTTGGGAAGACTCCGCTTGCATCGTTGGTTAGACCATATACGGTGATAGAAAAAGGCGGATGGAAGGTGGGGGTGATAGGTGTTGGTGTGAACCCGAAAGACCTCGTTTTGCAATCTAATATCGAGGGTGTGGTTTATGAAGACCCTATAGGTGTAGTGAATCGTTATGCTAAATTGCTTCGTGGGGATTTAGGATGCGATTATATAGTTGTGCTTTCGCATCTTGGATTGTTTGATGAGACGATATTTAATAATGTGGCGGATAGTGTGTTGATTGCTAATTCGAATAATATAGATGTTGTTTTGGGTGGGCATACGCATTTGTATGGCGGTGTGTTTGAATTTGTAAATGCTAAGGGAGATACTGTGCCTGCTATTCAAGAACATAAATCGGGACAAAGGATATATTCAATAACAGTTCGGTAATAAATATTAACAATAGGCGAGGTGGGTGGTTTGGCTACTTGCTATTCGCTACTAAAGAATCTATAAGATATGAAAAAATTATTACTTTCGATTTTTGCGCTTAGCGCACTTGTTGTGTCTGTAAATGCTCAAGATGCAGCAAAAGCAGTTGCTCAATCGGCTCAATCAGAGGCTGCTAAAATTATTGAGACAACAAAGGCAGAGGAACCAGAAAAGAAGGATTCTAATTGGAAGGTTTCGGGTATTATTACATTTAATGCGTCGGCAACAAGTCTTGTGAATTGGGCTGCCGGGGGTAACAACAACATTAACATGGTGGCGGCAGGTAACGTGTCGTTCCTTTACAAAAATGGTCCTTTTGCTTGGGATTCGAATATCGACACTGACTTCGGTGAAAGTTTTGTTGATAATACTAAGCATAATTGGCAAAAAACTAATGACAAACTTAATATCTCTACTAAGTTTGGTTGGGAAATGGCTAAGTCGTGGTATTTGACTGCTCTTGGTTCGTTCAAAACTCAATATGCTTATGGTTATGACTATTCGCAAGATGAATTGAGCCCAATTTCGCAAATTATGACTCCTTCTTATACTGACCTTTCTGTCGGTATCGACTGGAAACCAAGTAGCATTTTCTCTATTTACGTTTCACCTGTTGCAGGTCGTATTACTACTGCTACAAATGCTGATTTGCGTGCAAAATATTTTGGTGCGGATTATGTAGAGAAACATCTTGATCCATTGACTGGTTTGTGCGCTCGTAATTATCAAGCAGAGTTTGGTGCTTCGCTTAAAGCAGGTGTGAACTTTAATATGATTGATAATTTCAAGGTTATTTCTACATTGACTGTGTTTACTCCTTATTCGGTGAAACCTCACGTTGACCTTGATTGGGATTTGTCAATCTCTTATCAATTCCTTAAAGTGTTGAATGTGTCGCTTGGTACACAATTGAAATACTACGACCGTGTGTTGTTTGATGATGTAAATGCAGCAGGCGAAGTGATTGGTCAAAGCCCACGCGTACAATTCAAAACTATCTTAGGTCTTGGTATTGGTTATAGCTTTTAATTAGTTTATAGTTGATATAAAAAGAAATCTCGGTATTTGTAGGATACCGAGATTTTTGTTTATTGTGATATGCCGAGTACGTGTGATTGAATGATTTTTAATGAATCTACTAAATAACTGCCACTGAAGCCTGTGATGTCAGATGGGGTGATTTGCTGTTGGTAGGCTTCGAGGTAGGGTTTTGAGAGTGGGGCGTAACTCCAATGCCAGCGTTCTTCGGCATAGCCTGTGCGTGTGGGGTCGGAGGTGTAGGGTTGGAAGAAGCCGAATTTGTGGGCGTTGGCGCATAGCCATTGGTAGATGCGGAGACCTTCGCCATGAGTCCAATAGTCGGTTTCGACTGATATGAAGTCGAGGTCGGTGCCCCAATGGTGGCGTGATGTGCCTGGCATTGATGAGTAGCGCATTATTTGTCGAATTTTGTTTGAGTCGTTGCCTTGTGTATTTTGCCATTTGCGTTCCCAAATTTGGCGTTGGCGGTCGAAATTGCGTGTGGCGGATACGATGGTGAGGGTTATGCCATCGCATAGGGCTGAGTCGCGCATGGCGATGTAGGCTTGGAGGGTTTGGCGGTGGCAGTAGATGTTGGTGTGGGTGGTCATATGAGAGGGGATTGCAACGAAGTTGCTATCGGTGGATGGGTCGAATTTGCCAAGTAATAGGGATTTAGGGAGTAGGGAGCAGGGGGCAGGGTGTAGGGGGTAGGGAGCAGGGAGCAGGGTTGAATCTTTGTCTGTTGACTGTTGACAGTTGTCTGTTGTCTGTTGACTGTTGTCTGTTGACTGTTGACCGTTGACCATTGACTGTTGACTGTTGACCGTTGACTGTTGATTGTTGCCGGCGTTGGTGCAAGCAAGGAGTGTGAGGAGTGTGATTATTAGTGCGATGTGTCTCATTTTGTAGTGTGTTTTGTGGGTGAATATTTTTGTTGTGCAAAGGTAGTGAAAAAAATGTAAAAAGGTTTGGCTTGTTAGTATTTTTTTTTTATCTTTGCAAAGATAATTGTATTTCCTTGAAAAATTATGTTTGCTATTGGTACACAAATGGTTATGATATGTATGGGTATGCGCTGTGAGGCGATGTGTGGTGTTGTGTGCCGTGAGATATAAGGAGAGTGATGCTTTGTGTGTCGCTCTTTGTGTTTTTTTAGGGGTGAATACACACTGTTGGTGGGTGTCAGTCTTCTTCGGTGAAGGTTGCTTGAAGGTTGCTTGAGGGTAGGGAGCAGGGAGCAGGGAGTAGGGAGTAGGGAGTAGGGAGCAGGGAGCAGGGAGTAAGGAGCAGGGAGTAGGGTGGATTTTTAGTAATTTTATAAATATATATATTTTATGATTGAACGTTATAGTCGTCCGGCAATGCGCAATGTTTGGACGGAAGAGAACAAATTTAATGCCTATTTGAAGGTGGAACTTTATGCTTCGGAGGCATGGAGTAAACTTGGTGTTGTGCCTGAAGAGGATATTAAAAAACTTTGGGACAATGCGTCATTCTCAATTCCTCGTATCTATGAGATTGAGCAACAAACTCGTCATGATGTTGTGGCGTTTACGCGTGCGGTGAGTGAAACTTTGGGTGAGGAGCGTAAATGGGTGCACTATGGTTTGACATCGACTGACGTGGTTGATACTGCGAATGGTTATTTGATTAAACAGGCTAATGATATTTTGCGCGAAGATTTGCGTGAATTCCTCGAAGTGTTGCGTAAACAAGCAATTCGTTTCAAATCGCAACCTTGCATTGGTCGTACTCACGGTATCCATGCCGACATCACTTCGTTTGGTTTGAAATGGGTGCTTTGGTATGCTGAAATGAAACGTAATATCGAGCGTTTTGAACGTGCTGCTGCCGATGTTGAATGTGGTAAGATGAGTGGTGCGGTTGGTAACTTTGCTAATATTCCTCCTTTCATCGAAGAGTATGTGTGCGAACACCTTGGCATCAATCATGCGTTGGTTTCTACTCAAGTGTTGCAACGCGACCGTCATGCTTACTATATGGCTACTTTGGCGGTGATTGCTTCGTCGCTCGAACAAATGGCTCTCGAAATCCGTAACTTGCAACGTACTGAGGTGCATGAAGTGGAAGAGGCATTTGGTAAGGGTCAAAAAGGTTCGTCGGCTATGCCTCATAAACGTAACCCTATTTCGTCGGAAAATATTTGTGGTTGCGCTCGCGTGATGCGTGGTTATATGGCTACATTTGCTGAAAACGTGGCTTTGTGGCACGAACGTGATATTTCTCACTCGGCTACAGAACGTATTATCTTGCCTGATGCAACTATGTTGCTCGACTATATGCTTAACCGCTTCAAAGGTATCTTGGAGAATATCGTTATCTTCCCAGAACAAATGTTGGCTAATATCTACCGCACTAAAAAAGTTATCTTCGCTCAACGCGTGATGAATGCTTTGATTGAAAGAGGCTTTGTGCGTGAAGAGGCTTACGACACTGTTCAACCTATTGCTATGCGTGCATGGGGTGAAGGTCTCGATTATCAAGAGTTGCTTGCAGAGAACGAAAAAGTGATGAGTTATTTGACTCGCGAAGAGTTGGACGCTTGCTTCACTCTCGACTACTACTTCTCGCAAGTTGACTATATCTATAAACGTAATGGTATTGAAGAATAATTCCTAATTGATAATTGTATCGTCTCTTGTTCTGTTGATTGTTGACTGAGCAGAGCGAAAAAAACTAAATATATGAAATTTGATAACATTAGAACAGGTTTGACATTTGATGATGTGTTGCTCGTTCCTCAAAAATCGAACGTGTTGCCATCGCAAATTAGTCTTAAAACACATTTGACTCGCAATATTGAGTTGAATATTCCGCTTGTGAGTGCGGCAATGGACACAGTGACAGAATCGACACTTGCTATTGCTATTGCTCGTGAAGGTGGTCTTGGTTTTATCCATAAAAACATGAGCATCGAAGAACAAGCGGCAAAAGTGGATTTGGTGAAACGCTATGAAAGCGGTATGATTACCAATCCTATAACACTTTCGGCAGATAGCACTTTGCTCGATTGTGAACGTTTGTTGAATAAATATCGCATCAGTGGTTTGCCTGTAGTGGATGATGATAATCGTCTTGTGGGTATTATTACTAATCGCGATTTGAAATATCTTACTCCTGACGAAACAAAAGTGTGCGAGGTGATGACTAAAGATAACCTTGTAACCGCTAAAATGGGTACTTCACTTTTGGAGGCAAAAGAGATATTGTGGAAAAATCGTATTGAGAAATTGCCTATCGTTGATGACGAAGGTCATTTGGTGGGTTTGATTACATCGAAAGATATTGATAACGTGGGTAACTATCCAAATGCATGTAAAGATGCAAGCGGTCGCCTTCGTTGTGGTGCTGCAGTTGGTGTGGCGGCAGATATGATGAAACGTGTTGATGCACTTGTGAAAGCAGGTGTTGACGTTATTACTGTCGATTCGGCTCATGGTCATTCGCATAATATCATCGAAGCAGTGCGCTCTATTCGTCAAGCATATCCTAATCTTGACATCGTGGCTGGTAATATCGTAACAAAAGAGGCTGCTGCTGACTTGATTGAGGCAGGTGCTAACTGTGTGAAAGTAGGTATCGGTCCTGGTTCTATCTGTACAACTCGTGTTGTGGCAGGTGTGGGTGTGCCTCAAATTTCGGCTGTTGCTGAAGTGGCTGAGTTCTGCAAAGACAAAGGCGTATGCGTTATTGCCGATGGTGGTATCAAATTCTCAGGTGATATCGTGAAAGCACTTGCAGCAGGTGCCGATGTAGTGATGCTCGGTTCGTTGTTTGCAGGTTGTAGTGAAAGTCCTGGTGATGAAATCGTATTCCAAGGACGTAAATATAAAGTGTATGTAGGTATGGGTTCGTTGGCTGCAATGAAACGTGGTTCGGCTGACCGCTACTTCCAAGCCAAAGATGTAAATGCTAAGAAACTTGTGCCAGAAGGTATTGAGGGTCGTGTAGCATTCAAAGGTGCATTGGCTGACACTATCTATCAACTTTGTGGTGGTATTCGTTCGGGTATGGGCTATTGTGGAACTCCTGATATTGAATCGCTCAAACGTGATAGCGTATTTGTTCGTATCACAAATGCAGGTCTTCGTGAATCGCATCCACACGATGTAGATATCACTGTAGAAGCACCAAACTACACTAAATAATGTATAGAGTATAGTGTATAGAGTATAGAGAGCCTGCGGCATCTAACACTATACACTCAACACTAATCACTAAACTTTAATTATGACTTACGATAAAATATTAGTGCTTGACTTTGGTTCGCAATACAACCAACTTATTGCACGCCGTATTCGTGAAATGGGCGTGTTCAGTGAGTTGCGTTCGCACGACCTTACAGCACAACAAATTCGTGAAATACCGGGTGTAAAAGGTATCGTATTCAGTGGCGGTCCTAAATCGGTATATGAAGCAGATGCATTCAACTGCGACCCAGAGATTTTCTCTATGGGATTGCCTATACTTGGTATTTGCTATGGCATGCAATTGACAAGCAAATTCTATGGTGGTGTAATCGAGAAAGGTACTACAAAAGAGTATGGCAAAATGCCTATCCATGTAGAAGATGATTGTCTTCTCTTTGATGGACTTCCAAAAACTCAAGATGTATGGATGTCGCATGGCGACCACGTAGCACGTCATCCTGAAAACTTCCGTATGGCTGCGAAAAGTGATAATGGCCTTGCTGCTGCTATCTACAATCCTGAACTTAAAACATACCTCGTGCAATTCCACCCAGAAGTGCGCGGTTCGGTATATGGCACAGATATTATTGCTAACTTCGTGTTCAAAGTGTGTGAAGCACAAAAGAATTGGACAATGGAAAGTTACATCGACATGCAAATTGCTAAAATCCGCGAACAAGTGGGCGACCGCAAAGTGTTGTGCGGACTCAGTGGTGGTGTCGATTCAACAGTAGTGGCAGTGCTTATTCACAAAGCAATTGGCGACCAACTTACATGTATGTTCATCGACCACGGTATGCTTCGTAAAAACGAAGGCGACCAAGTGATGGATATGTGTAAAGATTTGTTTGGCATCAATGTTGTACGTATTGATGCGCGCGAACGTTTCTTGGGTAAATTGGCTGGTGTGTCAGATCCTGAACGTAAACGTAAAATCATTGGTAACGAGTTTGTTTACTGCTTCGACGAAGAGAGTGCTAAACTTGGCGACTTTGATTTCTTGGCTCAAGGTACACTCTATACAGACGTAATTGAATCAGGTACTAAAACAGCACAAACTATCAAATCGCACCACAACGTAGGAGGTCTTCCAAAAGATATGAAATTCAAATTGGTTGAGCCACTTAACGTATTGTTCAAAGACGAAGTGCGTGTTTTGGGCGAAGCATTGGGTATCCCTTCTGCAATGGTATGGCGTCAACCATTCCCAGGTCCAGGTCTTGCAATTCGTATCATTGGCGATATCACAGAAGCAAAACTCCATATTGTGCGTGAAAGTGATGCTATTCTTCGTGAAGAGATTGCAAAAGCAGGTCTTGACCGTGAAATATGGCAATACTTTACTGTGTTGACTAACCTTCAAAGTGTAGGTGTGATGGGCGACGAACGTACTTATGACTATGCTCTCGGTATTCGTGCAGTAACATCTATTGATGGTATGACAGCCGACTGGGCACGTATTCCTTATGATGTACTCGATATCATCTCACGTCGTATTGTCAATGAAGTGAAAGGCGTTAACCGCATTATTTATGATATCACTTCAAAACCACCTGCAACAATCGAGTGGGAGTAAATTTTCAGACAAGAAGACAGGAATACAAGAAATAGTGTTCTCATGTCTTCATGTCTAATAAAATGTTTCATATCAAAACAGAAAATTTAAGAAAAAATGTCAGAAATAAATAATACATTAGTCGTTGTTGGTGTGCAATGGGGTGATGAAGGCAAAGGCAAAATGACTGACTATCTTGGTCAGAAAGCTGATGTTGTAGTTCGCTATCAAGGAGGAAACAACGCTGGTCACACTATCACATTTGGAGGTAATAAATATGCCCTCCAATCAATTCCATCAGGCGTTTTTAATCCACATATTAAAAATGTGATGGCAAATGGTATGGTTATTAATCCAAAAGCAGCAATTGGCGAATTGGAAGGACTTAAAGAACGTGGAATTACAGATTTTCAACTCTTTATCTCTGACCGCGCTGCTGTTATTATGCCATATCACATTGCCTTGGATGGTGCATACGAAGCACTCAAAGGTGGTAAACAAATTGGTACAACCAAAAAAGGTATTGGCCCTGCATATTGCGATAAATATAGCCGTGTAGGTATCCGTATTGGCGACCTTATCGACCCTGAATACTTTGCTGAGCGTCTTCGTGATGCTCTTACTCAAAAGAACTTAGAATTGCGCGCATTGGGTCTTGAAGAGTTTGATTTTGATACCTTATATAAAGAGTTCCTTGCTTATGGCGAAATTCTTCGTCCTTATATTTGCGACACTTCAATCCTATTGAACAAAGAGATAGAAGAGGGCAAAAAAGTACTCTTTGAAGGCGCACAAGGTGTAATGCTTTGTATCGAAAACGGTACATACCCATTCGTTACATCATCATCGCCAACAGCCGCAAGTGTGCCTCTTGGCGCAGGTGTAGCACCACGCTATATCAATCGTGCATTAGGTATCTGTAAAGCATATACAACACGTGTAGGTGCTGGTCCATTCCCTACAGAATTGGAGGGTGAACTTGCCGACTATATCCGTGAACGCGGTCATGAGTATGGTACTGTTACAGGTCGTCCACGTCGCGTAGGTTATCTCGATGCAGTAGGTCTTCGTCATGCGTGTCGTATTTCAGGTATCAACTATTTGAGCATTATGTTGTTTGATGTTCTTACAGGTGTAGAAACACTCAAAATCTGTACTGGTTACGAACTCGATGGTAAAGTCATTGACTATGTGCCTGCTACGCTTAGTGCATTGGAACGTTGCAAACCAATCTACATTGAAATGGATGGTTGGAAAGAAGAAATCGAAGATGTTCGTGATTTCGATGCTCTTCCTGCTACAGCAAAAGCATATCTCCGTAAAATAGAAGAACTCACTAATACAGAGATAGCAGTAGTCAGCGTAGGTCCTGACCGTACACAAACAATTATGATAAAAGATATATTCTAATAGTTGTTGGGATATAATAAAAAAAGGTGGCTAATTTAGCCACCTTTTTTTGTTGTGTATGAAAAATTATAAGTTGATTTTTTTAGTAGTTGCTTGGTTGCCACTGATGATGCGAACGACATAAACGCCTTTATTCATATTATCAAGTGAAATCTTATTTTCAGTGTAATTACCTATTAAAGCACCAAGCACTGTGTAAACCTCAACAGATGTGAATTCGCCATCAACATAGAGAGTTGAATTATTCACAAATACATTTACATCGAGGTTTTCCACGTTTTCGATAGCAGTTTCGTTGTTGAGGATAATCATAGGGAAGTTCATAGCACCGAAGCCAGCATCGCCAGCATAAGTACCACAGAAGACAGATTTGTCGACCGAAGAACTTGTAACGCCAGATGTTTTATAAATCATTTCACCGTCGTCAAAAATAACGAAAGGAATACCACCGATAAGAGAATCTTCGAGAACTTTAGTTATAGTATTGTAGCGGAAACCTACGGCAGAAAGTTCAGTGTCGGCATAGCCTGTGCCATTGTATGAAGATTCGCCACAAATCCATTCGCCAGAAGGAGAAACGCAATATACGTTGCCTCCCCACCAATATTGTCCATCAGCCCCTCCATCTTCGTCGTCGACAACGCCATCGCCATTAGTGTCGCCATCGCGGTCGATGTCTTCTTTGCCGAGTAGGATTGTGCGGTCGAGTAGTGAATCGTTGAAATGATTTTCCCAAATCATGACATTGAAACAACCAAATCCGTTTGTGCCAAGTCCACCGAGCCAACGGCCATCATTTGACATGCGATAAATGCGGTCGCCTTGAGTAAGGATTTTGGTGTGGTCTGTATCGACTGGTTTTTGGAGTTTGTATTCAGGGTTTAGTTCATCATCGTTGGTGCGCACCCAAACGCAAGGTACTTCGCGAGAAACTAACTGACCACGAGTGCTATTGTCCATGCGCATAAGGATGTAACCTGCAATGTATTTACCATCGGCAGAGATAGCAGTAGCCTCGCCATATACAGCGTTTTCGTAATTGAGTTTGTCTTCAATTTCTGTAGGCAATTCGAGTTTAGTCCATTCTTTTGTAGATAGATTATAGTATCCAGGTTCCGACTCGTGTGATTGAGCATCCTTGAATGTGTAGCGGCCAACCACGATGCCTGCGTCTGATACGTCCATTGCCGAAGCAGAAACAAGGTGAGAGAATTCAGGGTTATCTTCGTATTCTGGATTTAGACAGATGAGAGTGTCTTCTTCTACTATATACACGAAACCTGTGTTAGCCCCGCCATAAGATGCACTGCTGTATCCTGCTACATATTTGGCATTGTCTGAAACGCTTTGGAAGATGGCACCACCTGTGAAGTCATATTCCTCAAAAGTTAGTCGTCTTTGTGCATTGGCTGATAAAATGCATGCACATAGAGCGAGAATAAGTGTTATTTTTTTCATGATTAATTATAGAATGATTTTTATTACAGGTTGATTTTTTTAGTAGTTGCTTGGTTGCCACTGATGATGCGAACAACATAAACACCTTTATTCATGTTGTTAAGCGAAATTTCATTTTCAGTATAATTACCCATCAATGCGCCAAGCATAGAGTAAACCTCAACAGATGTGAATTCGCCATCAACATAGAGAGTTGAATTATTTACAAATACATTTACATCGAGGTTTTCTACGTTTTCAATAGCAGTTTCGAATGGGAAGAGGAGCATAGGGATGTTGAGTTGTCCTAGACCTTCAACTGCGAGAATAGCAGTACCGCATTGCACGGCTTTGTCGTTAGAAGAACTTAAGATGCCCGTATTTGTGAAAATCATTTCACCATTGTCGAATACCACAGTTGGGCAACCTGCGATGAGCGTGTCTTCTAACTCTTCAGTTACAGTGTTGTAGCGGAAACCTACAGGAGTAGAGATTTCAACGTTGTTGTAGCCTGTGCCATTGAATGTGTGATAGCCTACAATCCATTCGCCTGAAGGAGATACGCATGTAACGATACCATTCCAGAAGTATTGACCAAGGTCAGCACCATCTTCGTCGTCGATTTTGCCATCGCCATTGTCATCTTCAGAGCGGTCCCAGTCGGCTTTACCAATGAGAACATTACGTTCGAGTGTATCAGTGAAGTTGTTTTCCCAAATTGCAACATTGAAACAACCTGAGTTGGCAGAAGAGTTACCACCCAACCAGCGTCCATCGTCTGACATGTGCCAAGCCCAATCGCCTTGAGTCATAATTTTAGTGTGTACTTCGTCGATTGGTTGGTGGAGTTTGTATTCAGGGTTAAGTTCATCATCATTTGTGCGAACCCATACGCATGCTACGTTGCGACGCACTTGGTTGGTACGTGTGCTGTTGTCCATTTGAGCGATGACATAACCACCAATATATTTGCCATCGGCAGAGATAGAAGTGGCTTCGCCATAGAGAGAGCCTGCTGCTGTGATTTTGCCAACAACATTAGCAGGGCGTTCGAGTTCTTTCCATTCGCCAGTTGCGATGTTGTAGAATGCTGGGCGCACTTGTTTGTCTTCGAAAGCATATTGTCCAACCACGATACCAGCGTCTGACACGTCCATTGCTGTGGCTTTCACAAGGTGGCTTTGTTCTGCATAGTCTTCCCATTCTGGATTGAGCACAATCATAGAGTCTTCTTCAACGAGATAGACAAAACCGATGTCGCTACCACCAAGGTCTGACGAAGCATAGCCTGCTGCGTATTTACCATTATTAGATACTTTGTTGAAAATCGCGCCAATGCAATATTCGTAGTTGTCGAATGTAACTTGTTTTTGTGCATTAGCAGATGCAAACATGCCCATGACGAGGGCAAGGATAAGAGAAATTTTTTTCATAAAATATTAGTTGTTAGAGTTTATTTTTCATTTTTCACAGCGAACCAAAGTACGCCTGAGATAGCCAAACATACGGCACAAATCACGAAGATGATTGATTTGTCGGCAGCGTTGTTCACCACTTCGCCCATTTTGAAACTTGCAACCAACTGTGGCAATACTACCGAGAGGTTGAAGATACCCATGTACAAGCCCATTTTTGTTTGGTCAACTTTTTCGCTCATGATAGCAAATGGAAGAGATACGAGCGAAGCCCAACCAATACCCACAATTGCAAGTGCGAGGAAGAATATCACGATGTTAGAGCCAAACATTGCAATAATAGCATAGCCCAACGCCATCATAAGAATAGACCATGTGTGAGTGCGAGTTGCACCAATCTTATTAGCCACTACGTTCAACACCAACACAGGGAATATTGCGCCAATCAAGTCGCGAGTGAGGAATGCCATAGAGTTGGTTTGCTCCATAGGTTTGCCTGCTGCAAGACCGATGATTTGGGTTGACACATAGAAGAACATATAGATATTCATCGTTTGCACACCCCACCATGTGAATGAGTGAGCAAGCAAGATTTTTTGGAATTCGTGAGTGTTAGTTTTCACTTTGAACACGTTGAAGAGTACGAGTGCAATAGCAATAAGTTCCACTACGACGCACGCAAGTTCCACAGTGCTAAGTGTGAAGAGTCCGAATATGCTCACGCTTGATGTGTCTTCCATACCAAATAGTTTAGCCACAATAACATAGATGCCATACATCAAGAAACCATAAAGAGGCAAGAGCGCGTTGTTCATGTCTTTGAACGAAGTTTTCGACTCTGTGCCCTTTGCATCTTCAGCCACCTCTAATTCGCGTGGCTCCTCAATCATGAACGAAGGTATGAGTGTGAAAATCAATGCAATCACTACGCCTACGTAGATAAGCACTTCGTTGCCCAAGAATGTAGCAATCAAATATGCCAACACGCCGAATGTGCCCGACACGGTTTGCATCCAAGTGTATGCTTTTGAGCGTTCTGCCATAGGCGAACAGTCTGACACCAATGAGCGAGTAGGGTTGAACGATACGTTGATGCTCAAGTCCAATGTCAATGCTACAGCCACTGCAATAGCCAACAAACCTTCAGCACCCTCGCTGCCCATCACCATTTTTTGTATAATGCCAAGGTTAGGCAATGCCAACAGCATCAAACCCGTCAATATACCACCTAACAAAATCCATGGACGACGGCGACCGCCCATAAACCATAATTTGTCGCTCACAAGACCCACGATTGGTTGTGCAATGATGCCCGCAATCGGACCTGCAGCCCATACGATACCAATTTCATGAATATCAAGACCATATTTGGTCGAAAGAATCCAACTCAATGCCGAGATTTGCACTGACAAAGCAAACCCCATAGCAGTGGCAGGTAAACTGAGAAGAGCATAAAACGAATTGCTCATCTTTTTTTGAATGTTCAACATAAATTCAATCTATTTTTAAGTTAGTATTATTCAGATATATAACGCATAATTGCTATGCGTGGGCAATTAACTTGCAAAGATACAAAAAATATTTCAAACAAAAAACACCTATATTATTTTTAGGGAGGTTTTGATTCTTCGTCAACTTAGTTGAAAGTATTATAAGAGCATCCCCTCTAAACTAAAAAATAAACACTCAAAACTATGATAACCCGATATTGTCCCCCTGTTTTAGGGGGACGAAAATTGCGAACAAGCGAGAGCAGAGCTAAGCTTGCTTAAGCTATGCCGAGTGTAAGCAATTTGGACGGAGTCAATTGCAACG
>JAFYSF010000045.1 GCA_017559505.1 Paludibacteraceae bacterium
AAAAATAAACACTCAAAACTATGATAACCCGATATTGTCCCCCTGTTTTAGGGGGACGAAAATTGCGAACAAGCGAGAGCAGAGCTAAGCTTGCTTAAGCTATGCCGAGTGTAAGCAATTTGGACGGAGTCAATTGCAACGGGCGGAGGGGGTTACGTGAAGCAACAAATGTATTTCTTTCAACTAACTTGACGAAGAACCGGAGGTTTTAGTATACTACAACATATGATAAATATACTATAAATATACCATAAATATAGGATAAATATACTATAAATATACTATAAATATATGATAATAATATCTGCGCTTAGAGTAGAGGAGGCGTTGTCTTTTTTCGTGAATGATTAAGTTCTCTTAACTTGTCGGTGTAATTCTGATTGTGTAATAATCGGGGTAAATAAAAGTGCTTACAGATTGAAATTTTAAGAATTTTATACAACTCTCTTTTTTCTTGAAAACTCGATTTTTTGCGAAAAACACGGTTTAAGGAATGTGCGGAATGAGTGATTTTTGGTGTTTTTATGCCTATTTTCTGAAAATAACTTTCAATTTGTAATTTGTATATGTTGTTGGTTTGTAGTTTGTTGTGTGTTGTTTGTAGGGTGAATAAAGGGGCTGTGGTTTTAATTTTTAATGAGATATGTGAAAATATGTTTTATAATATGTTTTTTTTGTTTTGGTATATCAAAAAAATGTTGTTATTTTGCGGTGTAAAAATTATGATGAAAATTGCTCAATCTTTTTACCTTAAAAAAACTAATACTAAGAAAACATCTAAAGAGGGGACTTTGAGAAAAGTCTCCTTTTTATTTGCATATATCATAAATTTTTGTTATTTTTGCAGAAATATATAGAAGACCACTAAAATGTGATTTTATGGAAGAGCGAAAGATTGTTACAAGTCTGTTTGTCTATGCCTATGACGAATTGCCTGCCGATTACAAGCGGTTGGTTGATGAGGCAAAGCGTGTAACAAAAGATGCTTATGCGCCTTATTCTAAATTTCATGTTGGAGCCGCGCTGTTGTTGGCGAATGGAGAGATTGTGAGTGCTACCAACCAAGAGAATGCGGCGTATCCTTCGGGCATGTGTGCCGAGCGGGTAACAATGTTTTATGCTAATTCCAGATATCCCAATCAGTCACCTAAGGCATTGGCTATTGCTTCGTTTGCCGAAGGCGATTTCTTGGACGAGCCAATCACTCCGTGCGGGGCATGCAGGCAGGTGTTGTTGGAGGCAGAAATGCGCTATGGGGCTGACATCAATGTTTTGTTGTATGGCAAGCGAGGTGTTTATGTGGTGTCGAGTGTCAAGGCGTTATTGCCTTTGTCGTTTGACAGTAGTTTATTGAAGTAAGAGTTGAATTTTAAATCTTAAGGATATGGGAAAAGTGAAATTTACAATGGAATTTGTGTTGAATTCGTGTTCTCATTCGGTACTTTGGAAAGCCATTAGTATTCCGTCTGAATTAAGTAATTGGTTTGCAGACGACGTAAATTTGAAAGGCGAAAAGTGGGTGTTCGAGTGGGATGGTGTGAAGCAAGAGGCTGTGAGATTGTCGTGTCGCGATATGAAATTGGTGAAATTCAGATGGGATGAGGATACTACGGATTGTTTTTTTGAGTTGAAAATCGACGAAGATGCGTTGACTGGCGATGTCACGTTGGTTGTTACCGATTTTGCCGAGGCGGGCGATGTGGAAGATGCTAAAATGTTGTGGGAAGAGCAAGTGAGAATGTTGGGGCATTATTTGGGAATCAGCATGTAGCAGAAAAAAATGAGCCTTGCTTGAAGGTAAGGTGAGCCTTGCTACGAGGGTGGAAGTTGAAAGTTGAAAGTGGAGAGTTGAAAATTGAGAAATTTTTTGTAACTTTGCGCTTTAATTATAGACAGAAAAAGAATTGAATTGTAGAATGAAACGGATAGACTTATATGTACTGAAGAATTTTTTGTTGCTGTTTTTTGCAACGTTCTTTATCTGTTCGTTTATTCTGATAATGCAATTCTTGTGGTTGTATATAGGGGAGATGGTAGGCAAGGGTTTGCCTATTAGAGTGTTGTTGGAATTTTTGCTCTATTCGTGGTTGTCGTTGGTGCCATTGGCATTACCGTTGGCGATACTGCTTGCGTCGTTGATGTCGTTTGGCGATATGGGCGAAAAGTTGGAGTTGTTGGCAATGAAATCGGCTGGCGTATCGTTGTTTAGAATCATGCGTTCGTTGATGATTTTCATCGTCTTGATTTGTTTTGGCGCATTTTGGTTCTCGAATAACGTAATCCCTATAGCGCAGAAAAAGCAGTGGGCGTTGTTGCATAGTTTTCGCAATAAATCGCCTGAGTTGAATATCCCTGTTGGCGAATTTTATTCTGACATCAATAGTTTGCGCCTCTATGTGCGCGATAAGGACTATAGCACAGGGGCGTTGCTCGATGTGATGGTCTATGACTTTTCGAAAGGCTTTGATAATGCTGCGGTTACAACTGCCGACACGGTCTATGTGAAGATGACCGAAGATAAATTGAATTTGAAGTTGTTGTTCAAGAATGGCGAGTCGTTTGAGAATTTAGAGAAGGGCGAAGGCTTCGATTTCAAGAATGTGCCTTATAGGCGCGAAGTATTCCGTCAGAAAGAAATATTGGTCAATTTCGATGCAAATTTCAATGAATTGGATGCGTCGTATTTGGATAATCAGCACGTGTCGAAGGATATAGTACGATTGACTCACGACATTGACTCGGTCAACGAAGTGCGCGATTCGTTGCGTACAAATTTGTCGGTGCAGATGCGCGAAGAAAAACTCTATGCAAGTAGTTTCACTGAAATTGACACAGTGAATGCCTTGAAGATTGATAAGGTCTATAATGTTGATACACTATTTGTTAATAGTACATATCGTCAGGCAAAGAATATAATGAGTAATGCCGTTTCGCGCATAAATACGGTGGGCAACGACATTCAATATAGTAAGACCGTTATATCAGATTCTGACTGGTATTTCACTAAACATTCATTGGAGTGGCACCGAAAATTCACCTTGTCGTTCGCATGTTTGATATTTTTCTTCATCGGTGCACCGCTTGGTGCTATCATTCGCAAAGGGGGATTGGGTATGCCTGCTGTGGTCGCGGTGTTGATGTTTATTGTCTATTACATCATAGATACTATGGGTGTGAAAATGGCGCGCGAAGCAGTGTGGGAAGTGTGGCAAGGCATGTGGCTGAGTTCGGCTATATTGTTGCCGATAGGTATATTTTTGACATACAAAGCAGCCACTGATTCAACGCTGTTTAATATAGATGGTTGGAAATTGTTTTTTAAGAACTTAAAGAATAAAATAATAAAACAAAAATAATATAAAATGGAATTCAAAATTAACACAATTGAAGAAGCATTAGAGGATTTTCGTCAAGGAAAATTCTTGATTGTTGTAGATGATGAAGACAGAGAGAATGAAGGTGATTTTATCATTGCAGCAGAAAAGATAACTCCTGAGGCAGTGAACTTTATGTTGAAAAACGGACGTGGTGTCTTGTGTACTCCGCTACCTATCAGTCGCTGTAAGGAGTTGGAACTCGAACGCCAAGTGAGCAACAATACATCTATGTTAGGTACTCCGTTTACTGTTACGGTTGACTATCTCGAAGGCTGTTCTACAGGTGTATCTATTCACGACCGCGCAGCAACTATTCGTGCTTTGGCCGACCCTAATGTGAAACCTGAAGCATTCGGTCGCCCTGGTCATATCAATCCGCTTTATGCTCAAGAACGCGGTGTATTGCGTCGTGCTGGTCATACAGAGGCTTCTGTCGATTTGGCTCGTTTGGCAGGTCTTTATCCTGCAGCCGCTCTCATTGAGATTATGAATGAAGACGGCACTATGGCTCGTATGCCAGACTTGCAGTTGGTGGCACAAAAATATGGTATCAAACTCATCACTATTAAAGACTTGATAGCATATCGCCTCAAAACAGAGTCGCTCGTCGAAAAAGGCGAAGAAGCAATGTTGCCTACTCATTATGGTAATTTCAAAATCATCCCTTTCCGTCAAAAATCTAATGGCTTAGAGCATGTTGCCTTGGTCAAAGGCGAATGGGATAAAGACGAACCTGTATTGGTGCGCGTACACTCATCATGTATGACAGGCGACATCTTTGGCTCTTGCCGTTGCGAGTGTGGCGAACAACTCCACAAAGCGATGGAATTGGTCGAAAAAGAGGGCAAAGGCGCAATCGTATATCTCAATCAAGAAGGTCGTGGCATTGGCTTGATGGACAAAATCCGTGCATATAAATTGCAAGAAGAAGGCCTCGACACAGTTGATGCAAATCTTCATCTTGGCTATAAAGCCGACGAGCGCGACTATGGCGTAGGTGCAAGCATTCTTCGCGAAATCGGCATCACAAAAATGCGCTTAATGTCAAATAACCCAGTTAAACGTATAGGCCTCGAAGGTTACGGCCTCGAAATCGTAGAGAATGTGCCAATCGAAATAGAAATGAACGAGCACAACGAGCACTACTTGAAAACTAAAAAAGAAAGAATGGGCCACACGCTCCATCTATAAATAGATTAAATTGAGATTTGAAAGTTGGAATTTGAAAGTTTATAATAGAATAATGATTGCTATTTTAACTTTCAAATTTCAACTTTCAAGTTTCAAATCTGTATTATGCGATTTATCAGAGAATACATACCATATTATAAGCGAAATCTCAAGGTGGCAGGGCCCATAGTTCTGTCGCAAGTAGGCGTTGCGCTCACACAGTTGGTCGATACATTCATGGTCGGCAAGTTAGGCACAACCCCCTTGGCCGCAGTATCCTTGGCATCCTCCATCGCACTGATGGGCTTCTTGTTCGTCAATGGCTTGTTGATGGGCGCAACCCCAATCGTAGGCCAATTATTCACCTCTGCCAATATCAGCAACGACGATAAAATAAAGCAAATCGGCAAGATTTTCCAAAACCAAATCCTCTTAGCATTGCTCTCATCTGTGGCAATGTTAGGGCTTCTATACATCGTCCGCCTCTTCCTCTACAATATGGGGCAAGACGTATCCGTAGTCGATTGCGCAATACCATATTACGTCATACTCATTGTCGGCATCCTCCCCAATACACTATTCATGGCGGGCAAGCAACTACTCGAAGGCCTCGGCAATACCTCAGTAGCAATGGCAATCACCATATTTGCCAACATAGTCAACATCATATTCAACTACTTCCTCATCTATGGCAATTGCGGATTTCCTCAGATGGGAGTCATTGGGGCAGGTCTAGCCACCCTAATCTCTCGTATTGTCATGGCAGTAGTCCTATTCATTGCCATCTACAAGCGACACGAGTGGCGACAATATTGCCGTCAATTCAGCCTACAAATGTTCGACCGCCGCTCCATCCTCGAAATCCTACGAGTAGGCTTCCCCATCGCAGTCCATATCCTCGTCGAGATGTCAGCCTTCTCTCTCTCAGGCATAATGATGGGATGGCTCGGAGCAGCAGCATTAGCGTCTCACCAAATCGCCGCACAAACAGGCAACGTTCTCTTCATGGTCGTACTCGGCATCTCTGCAGCCACCACAATCCGTGTTAGCCATCAGTTCGGCGCAAAAGACTATCACGCCATGCGTATGGCAGCCAACGCCTCCATCCATCTATGCCTATGCGCCAACACCATTATGGCAATTCTACTCGTCATATTCCGCCGAAACATCGTTATGCTATTCTCTGCCGACCCAGCGGTCATACAACTCGGCTCTCAAGTCCTCATCATGGCAGCCATCTTCCAACTCTCTGACGGAATGCAAGCCGTCGGAGCAGGCATCTTGCGCGGCCTCAAAGACGTCAAAATAACAATGTACGTAGCCTTCCTTTCCTATCTTATCATCAACTTACCTCTTGGTTACATTATGGCATTCGTTGTAGGCCTAGGTGCCCCAGGCGTCTGGATCGGCTTCATCGGCGGACTATCCGTCGCAGCCCTACTATTCCGCATTCGCTATCTCAAAGATTTCAAAACAATACAAAAAAACGGATTCAACTATGAAAAACATTAAACTACTCATCGCCCTCCTCGCCCTTGCAGCACTCACAGCATGCAATAACGCGACACAACAGCCACAACAAACAACGCAGTACGAAAACCCAACAATCGCCACCATCATGGAGCGTCGCAGCATTCGAGCCTACAAGCCCGACACCATCGCCCGCCAAACCCTCGAGCGAATCATCGAGTGCGGCATCAACGCCCCTAACGGACAAAACAAACAATCTTGGGAAATCCGCATAGTCCACAATCCCGCTATCTTCGATAGCCTCAAAACCATCATGGCCGACGCCTATCCCGACAAAGCCGAAATGACAGTAGGCTCTTTCCGTGGCGCACCCGTCATGATATTCATTGCCCGCGACCTCAACTACGATTTCTCGGCCTACGATTGCGGACTCCTCGCCCAAAACATCATGCTCTCAGCCCAATCCCTCGGCATCGGCTCCATCTGCCTCGGCAGCCCCGTCCGTTTCATCAACGACAACCCAGCCTGCGCCCCTATCCTCCAACGCCTCAACTTCTCGCCCAACTATCAACTCTCCCTCTGCATCGGCCTCGGCTATGCCAACGAAACCCCCGACCCTAAACCCCGCAACAAAGCCAAAGCACAATTCCTCGAATAATACGATTTATTTATAACAAAAAACGCTCTCTATATCCGATATAGAGAGCGTTTTTTGTTATTATATCTTTTATATTTCATCATCTTCAACCACCAAGTTGTCAACAATAAAGTTCTGACGTTCAGGTGTATTGTCGCCCATATAGAATGATAGCAATTCTGCCACTGCATCCTCTTTGCGAAGCATCACTTGGTCCAATCGCATATCTGGTCCAATGAAATGCTTAAACTCGTCTGGCGATATTTCACCCAAACCTTTGAATCGTGTGATTTCTGGGTTTGCTCCTAATTCTTCGAGTGCGGCCAAACGTTCCTCTTCTGTGTAGCAGTAGCGAGTCTCTTTTTTGTTGCGCACACGGAATAGAGGTGTTTGCAGAATATATACATGCCCTTTCTTCACTAAGTCAGGGAAGAATTGAAGGAAGAAGGTCATCAACAACAATCTAATGTGCATACCATCCACATCGGCATCGGTTGCAATAATCACTTTATTATAACGCAAACCCTCTAATCCATCTTCAATGTTCAATGCCGCTTGTAGATAGTTAAACTCTTCGTTTTCATATACCACCTTTTTGGTCTGACCGTATGAGTTATATGGCTTACCTCTGAGCGAGAAAACAGCCTGTGTATCAACATCACGGGTCTTGGTTATAGAACCCGATGCCGAATCCCCCTCGGTGATAAAGATGCATGATTGGTCGCGCAAGTCGCCTTTTGTGTCATTTAGGTGGATGCGACAATCGCGTAGTTTTTTGTTGTGCAGATTGGCTTTCTTTGCACGTTCGCGAGCCAATTTCGTAACTCCTGCAATGGCTTTACGCTCTTTTTCCGACTCTTGAATCTTCTTGAGCATCACATCTGCCACTTCAAGATTCTTATGCAAATAGTTGTCAACCTCTTTTTTGATAAAATCACCTACAAACTTAGCAATGGTTGGTCCTTCTGGTCCCATATCTTTCGAACCAAGTTTTACCTTTGTTTGCGATTCAAACACAGGGTCTTGCACCGATACAGCCACCGCTGCCACAAGCCCCGAGCGAATATCGCTAAGTTCCATGCCATTCTTATTGTAGTATTCTTTTATCGTCTTGCCGAATGCCTCTCTGAATGCTGATTGATGCGTACCGCCTTGTATCGTGTGTTGACCATTCACGAATGAATAGTACTCTTCGCCATATTGGTCTATATGCGTGAATGCTATCTCTATATCCTCGTCTTTTAGATGAACAATAGGGTAGAGTGGCTCCGACGTAGTCGCTTCATTCAATAAGTCGAGCAAACCATTCTTCGAAGCAAAACGCTTACCGTTATAAACTATCGTTAGTCCTGTATTCAAGTAACTATAGTTACGGAGCATAGTCTCCACAAATTCATCACGGAACGTAAAATGTGGGTCAAATAGTCGCTCTTGTGGATGTTGAGGATTACAATCTGGCGTAAAGCAAATCAATGTCCCGTTTTTCTCATCCGTTGCTACTAAATCATACTCTTTTATCAATTTTCCATGCTCAAAATCAGCCTGTTTCACCATCCCGTCGCGGAACGATTTCACGGTGAATTGCGACGACAATGCATTTACTGCCTTCGTACCCACACCATTCAAACCAACCGATTTCTTGAATGCCTTATCATCGTATTTACCGCCTGTATTCAATTTCGATACGGCGTCAATCATCTTACCCTGTGGTATACCACGCCCATAGTCGCGAACAGTAACTGTACGGTCCTTAATGGTGATTTCTACGCGACTCCCAAAGTGCATGCGAAACTCGTCTATCGAGTTGTCAATCACCTCTTTGATAAGCACATAAATACCATCATCCGCACTCGAACCATCACCCAATTTACCAATGTACATACCTGCACGGCGGCGAATATGAGTCAAACCTTCAAGCGTGATAATATTATCATCACTATACTCTGCTGTTGCAAACTGATTGTCTAACGATGTTATTTGTTTTTCTGACATTCTTTTTCCTGTAAATAAGTAGTATGAGCACGACAAATGTACATAAAACACAATTGTCTTATGTACTATATAGGGAATTTATCGAGGTTCCCTATACTATCGTATGATAAAAAATTAACGGATTCTTTTGTTTACGATGATGTGGGCAAAAAGACCTGCAATCACGCAGCCCAAACCTACATAAAGATAACCATTGCCACCGCCAATAACAGCAAAGTGATAATACACAAACACTGCTACACCGATGAGCATAAGAATAACTCCAAGATAATTAACCAATTCTTTCATATTTATAATTATTAAGTAGTAGTATATACTTGTGAATAAAATAATAATAGTCTAATAGCCTCTATTTAAGTGCAAATTCATAAAAATTATGAACCGAAGGTCTTTGAGCCTTTAGGCGAACCAACGGTCACGCCCGAAGGGAAGTAAAAAATTATGAATTATTCAGTTTTTATTTGCGCGTTTACGCTCTGTCTCGTCAAGAATAATTTTGCGTATACGAATGTGGTTAGGTGTAATTTCTGCATACTCATCCTCTTTGATATATTCAAGAGTCTCTTCGAGCGACATCACCACAGGTGGAATCAATTTCACTTTATCATCCGAGCCTGACGCACGCATATTAGTCAATTTCTTCGATTTTGTAACATTCACCACCAAATCGCCCTCTTTGCTATGTTCTCCAACCACCTGACCTGCATACACATTCTCTTGAGGGAAGATAAAGAAACGTCCACGGTCTTGCAATTTATCTATCGCATACGCAAACGCAGTACCCGATTCCATTGCTATAATCGAACCATTGTTGCGACGTTCAATATCGCCTTTCCATGGTTGATATTCAAGGAAACGGTGAGCCATAATAGCCTCACCCGCAGATGCAGTCAACACATTGTTTCTCAAACCAATAATACCGCGCGATGGAATAGCAAATTCCATATGAATGCGGTCTTTTTGTGTCTCCATCGACAAGAGTTCACCTTTTCTGCGAGTTACCATATCGATAATACGGCTCGAATATTCTTCTGGCAAATTCACCGTCAATTGTTCTATCGGTTCGCAGAGCGCACCATCTATCTCTTTTGTAATAACTTGTGGTTGACCTACTTGCAATTCATAACCCTCACGGCGCATAGTTTCAATCAACACCGACAAGTGCAACACACCACGTCCCGACACACGCCATACATCCGAATCAGGATTCTTCTCTACTCGCAACGCCAAGTTTTTATCTAACTCGCGAATCAAACGGTCATGTATGTGGCGCGAAGTCACATATTTACCATCTTTACCAAAGAATGGCGAATCATTATTCGTGAACGACATCGACATCGTTGGCTCATCAATAGCAATAGGGTCGAGTGGCTCTGGATTTTCAAGGTCGCAAATCGAATCCCCAATCTCAAAATTCTCCAAACCAATTATCGCACAAATATCGCCTGAATGCACCTCTTGGGCAGCAGTTCTACCCAAACCAGTGAACGTTTGCAATTGTTTAATGCGTTGTTTCACTACAGTACGATCGCGTTTCACGAGCGCAATGTCCTGACCTTCACGCAATATTCCTCTATGCACACGGCCCACAGCAATACGACCCACATAACTCGAGAAATCCAACGACGTAATCAACATCTGAGGCGTACCCTCCAATGCCGCAGGCGCAGGAATATGTTCTATAATAGTATCTAACAAAGGGAAAATGTTCTCTGTCTGATTCTTCCAATCGGTCGACATCCAATTGTTTTTAGCCGAACCATAGATAGTTGGAAAATCCAATTGCTCCTCAGTTGCATCCAAATTAAACATCAACTCAAACATAGCCTCTTGCACCTCGTCAGGGCGACAATTAGGCTTATCAACCTTATTGATAACAACAATCGGCTTCAACCCAATTTGCAATGCTTTTTGCAAAACAAAACGAGTTTGTGGCATCGGACCCTCAAATGCATCAACCAGCAACAAGCAACCATCAGCCATGTTCAATACACGCTCCACTTCACCTCCAAAATCGGCGTGACCTGGGGTGTCAATGATATTTATTTTTGTGTCTTTATAATTTATCGACACATTTTTCGACAAAATAGTAATCCCGCGTTCGCGTTCCAAATCGTTATTGTCGAGCATCAATTCTCCAGTCTGTTGATTCTCACGAAACAACTGACCAGCAAGCAACATCTTGTCAACCAGCGTAGTTTTTCCATGGTCAACGTGTGCTATAATCGCTATGTTTCTGATATTTTGCATCCTTTTTTCCTTAAAACTATTCAACTTGCAAATTTACAAAAAAAAATCCAAAACACAAAGCCCTCACCCAAAATAAACAAAATAAAATAATCTATCTCCCTTCTCCCTCATCTCTTGCATCTTATTTCTCTCTACCATCGGTTCTTTTTCAACTTACTTGAAAAACAACTTCACAAAATTATCTCATACTACCTTGTTTTTGTACAATTTCTTTCTTCATCAGCAAGATACCTCTAAGATAGTGAACTATACTTGCTCCTTACTCTGTAATTATCTAGAGTAGCGTAGCGTTCTAGTATATCTAGGACGTCTAGAATATCTACAAACGCATATATATCCTTCTTTTAAGGGCGTCGAAGACGTCCAATCATACATAACCGCTGCGTTACCAAGCGAAGCGAGGGAACCAGCGGATAGATAACCATCTTCCCTTTCGTCCCCATCGGGGGCGAACAAACTTTCTTTCAACTAACTTGATGAAGAACCCTACCTTCTACTTATCTACAACATATGATAAATATACTATAAATATACCATAAATATACTATAAATATAGGATAAATATACTATAACCTTATCTTGAGCTTTACTTAAAGCAATCACCAATACTGCATTGATACCCCAAAAACGTAACAATAATAGGTATACTCCCACCGATTGACTTTATATAAAGCATAAAAAAAGGCTTGCACCTCTATGGGTAACAAGCCTTTTGTTGCTATATCTCAATTTATAGATTTTATTTTTGTCCTATTGGGTCAAATCCACGACCATACACACCAATTGCTGCCGATTGAGAAATAAATGCGTCTGGGTCAATATCTTTTATCAATTTAAATATTTGAGTTGACTCGTTGCGACGTGCCATAACTGTGATAACTTTCACTGGCTCTTTAGAGTACCAACCTTGACCATCCATAACTGTTACACCACGGCGGGCTTGGTATGTGATAGCATCTGCAATTTCTGCATATTTTTTCGAGAATATGAAGAATTGAACTGATTGACGCACACCATTGATATACATATCGATAGTTGTAGTCATCACCACCATCACGATAAGACCATATACGATGTTTTTGATACTTGCATCAGGCAAGAAACCTGTCGATACAATAATTACAACGTCGCAAAGAAGCAATGCTCGACCTAATGAGATAGTGCGATATTTATTGATTACTTTGGCGATAATATCTGTACCTCCCGACGAACCATTATTCACAAATGTAAGGGCAAGACCAAAACCTGCAATCAAACCAGCAAGAATAGACGACATAAATGGGTCAAATTCTGGGAAAGGGTGTCCTGCAAATTTTTCATAAAGGTCACGATATGGAATCCACAACCATGCTGTAAGTGAAAATACACCATAGATCGAACGAAGGCTGAACGAAAGTCCCAATTCTTTGATAGACAAGAGCAACAATGCTCCATTCATAATAAAGAATGTTACTGACACAGGAATACCACCTCCTACAGAGGCCATTCCTAAACTGTTAAAGAACTCTTGTAAGCCTTCAGGCAATAATCCTTGAGTTGCATACATGACGAGGGCTGCAATACCTGTTGCGCCACCACCTGCCACTTGGTGTGGGAAGAGGAAGAAGTTCCATGCCAATGCATAGAGTAATAACCCTAAAGCAATAACCACGTGCTCACGCACTGCAGTTGCTAGTTTTTGATTTTTTGTCATATTTAATATAGTTATTAGTTGTTTAGACGTGAAAACTAAATTTAATTTGTCATCTGCTATCTGTACTCTGCTATCTGTTATCTGTTATCTGTAATCTGTAATCTGTTATCTGTAATCTGTACTTTATTTTGTTCCAATTGCTTCAAAACCACGACCATACACCCCGATAGTTTGGTTTTGTGAGATAAATGCGTCTGGGTCGATGCGTTTGATGATATTGAATAAATCGCCTGATTGACTTTTGCGTGCAACTACAGTCATCACTTGTATTGGTTCTTTGCTATAGAAGCCTTTAGCGTCTAAAAGTGTTACACCGCGATTGAGTTCAGTGTTGATAGCCTGACCAATCTCTTCATATTTTTTAGAGAAGATAAAGAATTGTACTGATTGGCGGAGACTATTGATATAGAAGTCAACTGTTTGAGTCGAAATCACCATCACAATAAGACCATAAATCACTTTTTCAAGTGTCGATTCTGGCAACAAAATTGCCGAGAAGATAATCGCTACGTCGCTCAACATCAATGCTCTACCGAGCGAAACGTCTTTGTATTTATTGATAATTTTTGCTACAATATCCGTACCACCCGATGATCCGTTATTAACAAAAGTAAGTGCAAGACCAAATCCTGTCAAAATACCCGCCATAATAACCGATGGGAAGATGTCGAATTTTGGGAATGCAGTGCCGAATGCTTTTATGTAAAGTTCTGGGAATGGTATCCATAGCCAAATTGTGAGCATAATTACCCCAAAGATTGAGCGAAGACTAAATTGCCAACCGAAGATGCGTATCGACATCACGAGCAATATGCCGTTAATCAAGAAGAATGTGAATGACACAGGGATACCACCGCCTTGAGATGCCATACCGAGCATATCAAAGAATCCTTGTATCGATTCTGGCAAAAGTCCGCGTGTGCCGTACATAATCACAGTGGCAAGACCTGTCACAGCGCCACCTACTACTTCGTGGGGGTTAAGGAAAAATTGCCATCCCCAAGCATAGCAAAGCAATCCGAATGCAATTGCTACATGCTCCCAAATAGTTCTAAAAATAATATTATTTCTCATATTTTTTACATTACAATATTTACGATTTTGTTAGGCACAACAATCACTTTCTTAGGAGCTTTGCCGTCAAGATATTTTTCAGTTTGTTCGTTAGCCAATACTGTTTTTTCTACATCCTCTTTGCTCATATCTGCAGGCAATTCCATTGTGAAACGCACTTTTCCATTGAATGAAATAGGGTATTTTGTGTTGCTTTCAACCAAATATGATTCGTTGCAAATAGGGAATTCTGCATTGCAAATAGATGTATTATGACCCATTGCTGCCCAAACTTCTTCTGCAATATGAGGTGCGTATGGTGCAATCAAAATTGCCAATGGTTCAAGTATTTCACGTTTGCGACATTTTGCCGAAGTCAATTCGTTCACACAAATCATAAATGCTGATACTGATGTGTTGAACGAGAAGTTTTCGATGTCGAATGTGATTTTCTTGATTGTTTTGTGCAATGTTTTCAACTCTTCTGCTGTAGGTTTATCTTCTGTGATGCAGAAGTTTTCGCCTTCTGTATATAAGCCCCAGAATTTTTTTAAGAAACGGTGCACACCATCAATACCATTTGTATCCCAAGGTTTTGATTGTTCGAGTGGTCCGAGGAACATTTCATACAAACGCAATGTGTCAGCGCCATAACGCTCTACGATAGTGTCAGGATTTACAACATTAAACATCGATTTCGACATCTTTTCTACTGCCCATCCGCAGATATATTGTTTTTCTGTTGCTTGTCCTAAGTATGGATTGTCAATGTCATTCGAGCCATCTGAATATATAAACTGAGCATTTTTATATTCTGGCATCCAGTTGCGGAATGCATCAACGTCCAAAATATCATTTTTAACAATGTTTACATCCACGTGGATAGGTTGCACTTTGTCTTTATATTCTGGCGAGTCAATCAAGTTGTAGCTAACGTAAAGATTACCTGTTGCATCTTCTCCGATATAGCGATACACAAAGTTCGAGCGACCTTGAATCATACCTTGGTTGATAAGTTTTTGGAATGGCTCTTCTTTGCATACAACGCCAAGGTCAAACAAGAATTTGTTCCAGAATCGGCTATAAATCAAGTGGCCTGTTGCGTGTTCTGTACCGCCAATATAAAGGTCAACATTGCCCCAATAGTTATTTGCCAATTTGCCAACCAATGCTTCTGTGTTGTGTGGGTCCATATAGCGTAGGTAGTAAGCCGACGAACCTGCAAAACCTGGCATAGTGTTCAATTCCAATTTATATCCCTCTTCTGTTTCCCATTTCGCAGCACGTCCAAGAGGTGGTTCGCCTGTTTCTGTTGGGAGATATTTGTCAATTTCTGGCAATTGGAGTGGCAATTTGCTTTCGTCCAACATGTAAGGCATACCATCTTTGTAATATACAGGGAATGGCTCGCCCCAATAGCGTTGACGGCTGAATATTGCATCACGGAGGCGATAGTTCACTTTCACTTGACCGAGTCCTTGTTCCGAGATATACTCTTTCATCTTAGCAATTGCCTCTTTCACTTGCAATCCATTCAAGAATCCCGAGTTGCAAACCACGCCCTCTTTTGCATCATAGCTCTCTTCGCTGACATCTGCACCTTCGATAAGTGGGATGATAGGCAAATTGAAGTGGCGTGCAAAAGCATAGTCGCGACTATCGTGTGCTGGCACTGCCATAATTGCACCTGTACCATAGCCTGCCAATACGTAGTCCGAAATCCATACTGGTATTTTGTCGCCTGTCAATGGGTTTACTGCGTATGAGCCTGAGAATACACCTGTTACGCGGCGGTCTGCAATACGCTCTCGTTCTGTGCGGCGTTTTACTTGGTCGAGATATGCCTCTACTTCAGTGCGTTGTTCTTCTGTTGTCAATTGGGCAACATATTCGCTTTCTGGTGCAAGCACCATGAATGTAACACCAAACACAGTATCTGCACGTGTAGTGAATATTTCAAGTTCAATATCCGAATCTGCTACTTTGAATCGCATCTCTGCACCTTCCGAGCGACCAATCCAGTTCTTTTGTGTCTCTTTCAACGAGTCTGTCCAATCCACTTGGTCCAATCCATCAAGCAAACGTTGTGCGTATGCGCTCACTCGCAAGCTCCATTGACGCATCACGCGTTGCTCTACTGGGTGGCCACCACGCACCGAAAGTCCTTCGCTCACCTCGTCGTTTGCCAACACTGTACCCAATGCAGGACACCAGTTCACTTTCAAGTCAGCCAAATATGCAATACGATAGTTCATCAACACCTCTTGCTGACGTTTTTCGTCCCACGAGTTCCACTCTTCTGCTGTGAACACTGCAGTTTCGCTGCATGCAGCTTTCACTTTCGCATTACCTTGTTCTGCAAAAATATCCACCAACATCGAAATCGGACGTGCTGCATTTGCACGATTGCAATACCAGTGGTTAAACATTTGAACAAAAGCCCATTGAGTCCATTTGTAGTAGCCTGGCTCACATGTGCGCACTTCGCGACTCCAATCGTAGCAGAAGCCTATTTTATCTAATTGCTCACGATAGCGAGCGATATTCTTTTCTGTTGTGATAGCAGGGTGTTGACCTGTTTGAATAGCATATTGTTCTGCTGGAAGTCCGTATGCGTCATAACCCATTGGGTGCAACACATTGAATCCCTTCAATCTCTTATAGCGGCTATAAATATCCGATGCAATATAACCGAGTGGGTGACCCACGTGCAATCCAGCTCCCGATGGGTATGGGAACATATCAAGCACATAGAATTTAGGACGAGATTCGTCAATATCTACTTTATAAGTGGCATTATCATTCCAATATTGCTGCCATTTTTTCTCAATTTCCTGAAATTTGTATTCCATATCTATATTGTCTGTTTATATTATACAACACTAAATCCTTTGATAGTCAAATTATTATTACTATTCAAAGGAAACAAAATATCTAACCTACAAAGATAATAAAAAAGTACAATATATAACGTCTAAAATTCAAAAAAATAATAATAAAATAATTCCCCATTCCTCATTCCCCACTCTTCATTCCTCATTCCTCATTCCTAACTTCAAGCTACCTTCTTCATAGGATAACCCTACCTTTGCCCTACCTTCTACGAAGGATATACGAAACATATACGAATTTTTGCGATAAGTGAGAGTGAAAAATTTTCAAAGCTTTTGATTGAATTGACAAATAAAGTTTACTTTAATTTGGCAATTTAATTAAAAGGTTTAAAACAAATGAAATTTGTTTATAAAGAAAATTTTTTACCGAGCGGAGCAAAAATCACGACCGAAGGGAGTAAATATATACGATTGTGAATAATAACATTTCCGAGACTTCCGTGTGAGATAAAAATCCCCAAAAAATAAATTTTCAAATTTTTATGAAAAAAAACAGAAAAAATCGGATTTTTGTATTATATTTGCACACTCAAATTAAAGTTACTTATAAAACAAAATTACTAACCTTATTTATTAATAAAACTATGTCAAAATCAATTAAAGGTACTCGTACCGAAAAAAATCTTATGTGCTCTTTCGCTGGTGAAAGCCAAGCACGTATGCGTTACACATATTTTGCTTCTGCTGCAAAAAAAGAAGGTTACGAACAAATTGCTGCTATCTTCACAGAAACTGCTGAGCAAGAAAAAGAACACGCAAAACGTATGTTCAAACACCTCGAAGGTGGTATGTGCGAAATCACTGCATCATTCCCTGCTGGTGTAATTGGCAAAACTATCGACAACCTCAAAGCTGCTGCTGCAGGTGAACACGAAGAATGGACTCTCGACTATCCAAAATTCGCTGATATTGCTGACGAAGAAGGTTTCCCTGAAATCGCTCGCATGTATCGCAACATCGCAGTTGCTGAACGTGGTCACGAAGAACGCTATCAAGCATTTGTTCGCAATATCGAAGAAGGCAAAGTATTCATTAAAGATGAGTCTGTTACATGGCAATGCCGCAACTGTGGCTATATCATGGAAGGCAAAGAAGCCCCAGTTGAATGCCCAGCATGCGCTCACCCACAAGCTTACTTCGAAGTAAAAAAAACTAACTATTAATTAGTCTCTTATCATAAAAAATGCTGATTAACAATTCCGTTAATCAGCATTTTTTTTATTTCCTCCAAAATGATGGTAAGAAAAGTATCAATATCGTAAATAATTCCAAACGTCCAATTAGCATTACCATCGACAGTACCCATTTGGCAAAATCTGGTAACACAGCGTATGTTTCCGAAGGTCCAAATCCCCCCAATGCAGGGCCTACATTGGCTATTGATGCCAGCGAACATCCAAATGCTTCACTTGGAGATATGCCACACAATATCAAAACTATCGAAGATGCTATTGTGATTATCAGGAATATAGATAGAAAAACGTAAGTATTTGACAATGTATTTTCTGACACAAGTCTGCGGTTAACTCTCACTGGGAGAATAGCTTTTGGGTGCATTACTCGTTTAAATTCATAGAGAATATTTTTCGTCATAATATGCAAGCGTATGGTCTTTATACCTCCTGATGTCGACCCTGCAGTGCCTCCCATTGGTATGGCTAACAATATTATTAACCACAAAATAGGGTGCCAAGCCATATAGTCCGAAGTAGAAAATCCGGTCGTTGTTATTGTTGCAATAGTTTGAAATAGAGCGTCTCTAAATGATTTTTCTATTGTTGAAAAACCCTCGAATGTGCGAGTGTATAATAGCCCTATGCTTATAACCAACGATATGCCTATTATGCTGTAGGTATATGTTCTAAATTCTTCATCTTGAATCAATCTTTTGCCTTGACGGCGAATCAAAGCTCCATATAGTAATGAAAAGTTTGTCCCAGCCAAAATCATAAAGAAAATAATGATATAATGTATGGTTGGCGACGACCAATATGCAATTGAAGCATTTTTTGTTGAGTATCCTCCCGAGGCTAATGTGGTCAATGAGTGACATATAGCATCAAATACATCCATGCCTCCAAGGTAGAGTAGTATTGCGCATATTATTGTCAATAAGGTGTATAGTTCCCAAAGACGACGTGCTGTATCTGTGATTTTTGGTTGTAATTTATCGTATGTTATTCCGGGCACTTCGGCTGCAAACAATTGCATTCCAGCGCCAAACATTGGCAGTATGGCTAACGATAACACCACAATTCCCATACCTCCAAGCCATTGCATCATACTGCGCCAAAACAACAATCCGTGTGGCAATGCCTCTATGTCTGTGAGTATAGTCGCCCCTGTGGTCGTAAATCCCGACATAGTTTCAAAAAAAGCATCTGTTAAGTTTGGTATATAGTGGCTTAATCGGAATGGCAACATGCCGAAGATCGAAAACACAATCCAAACCAATCCTACAACTAAATATCCTTCTCGTGTTCCTATATGTTTTGTGTTCGAACCTCCTAATAACACACCTCCAATTCCAGCTCCAATCGTGAGTATTGCCGATTCAACTATTGCTATGAAGTCATTTTCTTCATAAATATATGCTACAATTGCGGCAATAGCCATAAAGAGAGCTTCTACCATCAAAAGCACTCCTAATATCCTTATTACCTGTTGCCAATTAAAAGCTTTAGTCATAGCAAAATGTAAGTTGTTATTTTATTCTAGTTGAAGAATTTAGCCAATTTAGGCACTGCTGTAGCTTTACAAAATATGACTACATGGTCTCCTGGCAATATCACAGTGTTGCCATTTACCACATATCCTTTGCCATTTCTCACAACGCCACCAATATTTACATCGTCTGGCAAGTTCAAGTTGCGCACACGGTCTTTTGTGATTTTGTCTCCTGGCTTAACCACAAATTCTACAACTTCTGCATCCGAATATGTCAAACATTGCACGTCATACGCATCTTCATCCAATGTTTGTTGATAGATGTGCGATGCTGCAATCAATTTTTTATTGATAAGTGTACCAATATCAAGATTATCTGCTAAGTCGATATAGTCAATATTTTCAACTTCGGCAATTGTTTTTCTAATACCAAATCTCTTTGCTGCAAGACATGCCAATACGTTTGTTTCCGAATTATCTGTCAATGCAATAAATGCATCTGCATCCTCAATTCCCTCATCTTTCAACAAATCAATATTCCTACCATCTCCGTTAATAATAAGCGTATCTGTTTTGTCTGCAAGCTTATAGCATTTTTCTCTATTGCTCTCTATTATTTTCACATTTATGTCATTTGGTAGGTATTGCACTGTTTTCAATGCAATTTTCGATCCTCCCATTATGATAATGCTCTTTATTTCGAAATTGGTTTTACCTGCTGCTGTCCTCACATATTCCAAATTTTCTTTCGTGCAGATAAAGTAAACAAGGTCATTTGCCAAAATTTGGTCATTCCCGCTTGGTATAATCGTAACTGTGCGTCGCTTCACGGCTACTATGCGGAACATGCTGTGGTTAAAAAATCCTGTATTGAACAATTTATTTGTAATTTCAGCATTTTCTCTCACTTTTATACACACCAACACTAATGCCTCATTACTAAATGTGCGATATTCGCGTATCCAACTGCGTTTCAGTGATTGCACAATCTCTGTGGCGGCCAACACCTCTGGGTAAATCAATTTGTCTATGCCCAACGTTTTGAACATCTCTTTGTTTTTTGGCAATAGATATTCATAGTTGTCTATACGTGCCACAGTTTTGCGTGCACCAAGTTTTGATGCAATTATGCAAGCTGTTGTGTTGACACTTTCCGAGGTATTTACAGCAATAAATAAGTCACAATTTCTCACCCCACACATCTGCAAGTCGTTTACCGATGTTGGAGATCCTATGCGCGACATAATGTCATAATTCGTATCAAGATCTTGAAGCCTTTCTTCCGATTCATCCATAATCGTTATGTCGTGGTTCTCATTCGACAACATTTTAGCCACATAACGACCCACTTCCCCTGCTCCTACAATAACTATTCTCATATTAAAATCTTAAAATTTGTCATTCTTCAGCCAAGATATGCTGCAGGCATAGCGAGGCTTGTGTTATAAAAAAATATGTTTTTATGTCATTCTGTCTTTCAAAAACTTAAGTCCCCTTGATAGTATTGTAGATGCCAAGAGTATCCAATTCCAGCATTCCAAACAATTCTGCTTGCGACCCATGTTCCACGAACTCATCTGGCAATCCAAGTCTCACAATCTTAGGCTGATATCCATTATCCATCATCCATTCTTCAACTGCCGACCCTACGCCGCCTATGATTGTTCCGTCTTCGATGGTATATATGGTTGAATATTGTTTGCCTATTTCATGTAATAGCTTGTCATCCAATGGTTTCAAGAATTTCAAGTCATAAAGTCCTATTTCTTTATCACTATTTTCTGATTCAAGGCGTTCAATAGCTTTTTTCGCTGTATAAAGTATTGGCCCAACTCCCACTATAGCAACATCTTTCCCTTTTTTCAACTCTTCTCCTTTGCCAATTTCTACCTCTTTCATTTCGTTTTTCCAATCTGCCAAAATACCCTTTCCGCGTGGATAGCGTATCATGAACGGACCTTTGTTGTCTAATTGTGCCGTGTACATCAAGTTTCTCAATTCATGCTCGTTACGTGGCACTCCTATTGTCATATTTGGTATGCAACGGAACATTGTCAAGTCAAATTGTCCTTGATGCGTAGCCCCGTCATTGCCCACTATTCCTGCTCGGTCTAAGCAGAACACTACATTCAGATTTTGCAATGCAACGTCGTGTATCACATTGTCGTAGGCTCTTTGCATGAAGCTTGAGTATATATTACAAAATGGCATCATGCCCTCTTTGGCTAACCCTGCCGAGAATGTAACTGCATGTCCTTCAGCAATTCCCACGTCAAATGTCCTATCGGGCATTGCGTTCATCATAATGTTCATCGAACACCCCGAAGGCATTGCTGGCGTAATACCCACAATTCGTTCATTTCGCTCTGCCAATTCTAACAGCGTATTTCCAAAAACTTCCTGAAACAAAGGCGGTTCTCCCTCAGCTCTTTTCTTTATTCGTTGTCCTGTTTTTATGTCAAACACTCCCGGTGCGTGCCATGTCGTAACCTCTTCTTCTGCTGGTTTATAGCCTTTGCCTTTTTTAGTGATTATATGCAGTACTTTCGGACCATTATACGTTTTCAATTGATTCAGCACTTGCACCAATCCCAACACATCATGCCCGTCTATCGGACCGAAATATCTGATATTTAGCCCCTCGAATATATTGTTCTGATTCGCATTTGCGCGCAAACTTTTCAACGAATTGCTCAAGCGCAAAATCCTATTCCTATTTGCTTCCGACATCAATCCCGCTTTTTTCATCGTGCGGTAAATTCGATAACGTATGTCGTTATATGTTTTCGAAAAATGTATCGATGTCAAATAATGGCTCAATCCGCCCTTTATTGGGTCGATAGCCATGTTGTTGTCATTCAGTATTATAAGCAAATTGTTCGGATTGGTCGAAGCGTTATTCAATCCCTCAAAAGCCAATCCACCAGTCATCGAACCATCGCCTATCACTGCCACCACTTGTCTATTCTCTCCCTTCAATTTTGCTGCTATCGACATGCCCAATGCTGCTGATATCGAGGTCGATGAATGCCCAACCCCGAATGCATCATATTCGCTCTCTTTCGGATTTGGAAAACCGCACAACCCCTTGAACATTCTATTTGTCTTAAATGCCTCACGTCTTCCTGTCAATATCTTATGTCCGTATGCCTGATGTCCAACATCCCACACAATTCTATCGTATGGCGTATCAAACACATAATGTAGTGCAACCGACAATTCCACAACACCCAACGACGAACCCAAATGACCAGGATTAGTAGCCAATTGCTCTATAATATATTGTCTCAACTCGTCACACACCAAAGGAAGAGAATCTACCGACACCTCTTTCAAATCCTTCGGACTATCAATCTTGTTTAACAACGAATATTCCATTTCTTACGATAAATTTATACAACTTGCAAAGATACAAAAAAAAAACAATAAAACCCCAATCCCTCAAAAAATAATTTATCACCCCCCGAAATAACTATACTTCCTTAAAAAAACTAATACAGCGTAAGTGTTCTATAACATCTAAAAACTTACTCTTTACTCTTTACTCTTTACTCTTTACTCTTTACTCTTTACTCTTTACTCTTTACTCCTTGCATTTAATTATCTAGAGTAGCGCAGCGTCCTAGTATATCTAGAACGTCTAGAATATCTAGAATATCTACAAAAAGCATATATATCCTTCTCTCAACTAACCTGCTGAAGAACTCTGCTCCCTACTCCCTACTCCCTACTCCCTGCTCCTTGCTCCCTACTCCTTGCTCCCTACGAACTACTCCCTGCTCCCTACTCCTTGTTCTTTGCTCCCTATCATCTCCTTACCTACAAAATAGGATAAATATACTATAAATATACCATAAATATACTATAAATATAGGATAAATATACTATAAAGCAACCCGCATAATCGCATCTCCCTATTCCCATTCCCACAATAAAACGTGAATTCCGTGATAAAAAATCATGTTCTCATGTCTTCATGTCTAAAAAAAAGAAATGCCGCAAGGTAACAATCTGTGCCAATCCGTAGAGCGATTTTTGCGCAGCAAAAGAGCGAATCGTTGAATCCGAATGGTAAAAATCATTTTAATCTGTGTAAT
>JAFYSF010000046.1 GCA_017559505.1 Paludibacteraceae bacterium
ATTTCAGGCGTGTATTCATCAGAAAGTAAGAAGGATGCAGATTTCGCACGTGCTTGCGAACTCACCGAAGAATTTGCGAAGAAGGAAGGCCGTCGTCCACGTATCATGATTGCCAAGATGGGTCAGGACGGACACGACCGTGGTGCAAAGGTTGTAGCTACCGGTTATGCCGACTGTGGTTTCGACGTGGATATGGGACCATTGTTCCAGACTCCGGAAGAAGCTGCTCGCGACGCCGTAGAAAACGACGTTCACGCAGTAGGTGTATCTTCACTCGCTGCCGGTCACAAGACCTTGATTCCGCAGTTGATGGAAGAATTGAAGAAGTTGGGTCGCGAAGACATCCTCGTGTTTGCCGGTGGTGTAATCCCAATGCAAGACTACGATTTCTTGTACCAAGCTGGTGTAGTAGCTATCTTTGGTCCTGGTACTTCTGTAGCGAAGGCTGCTTGCCAGATTATGGAGATCATGTTGGAAGACTGATTTTCTGACGATAAATAATAGAATTAAAGGCTATCCGATTGGGTAGCCTTTAATCTTATCATGTCCAAACTAGAAGAACTGGCAGGTGGATTCGAACCACCTTCTATACAGCGAATAGAACTCCCTTCGTACCAGCACCAATTTTAAGATGTTCAAAGTTTTATATCCCACATATTAGCAGAACTCTATTTTCTCACTTTTTCAGCAGCTCCCAACAACTTAAACTCATACTTAAGTTCGTTGTAAAGTGTCGGTTGCTACAAATTCTCGTGATAAGCACGCTATAGGTTTACAAAACACAATACAAAAGATGTAATGAGAACGAATTTCTCGATCAAGTGCATTGCAGATTGAGCCATCTTTTCACACTCAATCTATGCACGAATAAAAATTTTATTCATAATATAAATTGTTTTAAAGCCAAGTTAAGCATCGGGCCAATGCCTTGGCTGTGTTAAACATATACCCAATGCAAATATACAATTTTTCCAATAAGAAAGGCTTATTATCAGGATATATTCATTAAGTTTGCATCTAATTATAATCATAAAAAATAACAATATGCTATACTTTATCACATCTAAAGGTCTAATATCAGAAGAAACTACTAAAAAATATTTTATTGATTTAGTATCAGAAACTACTTCAACAAAACATTTCGCAGAAAACTTATATCCATTACAAGCATTTATCGAAATTCCAATTATGAAATTTCAAGATGAAACGGATTTACCTATTGGATTTTATGATTTTTCCAATGATACAAGATATTATCATCCAACTATCGTCGGTAATGTAATCATTCGTAAAATAAAAAAAAGTATCGAGAAAAATAACAGTTGCGTACTTGGCAATAAAACACACTATAATTTCACATTACAATGGGAAACTATAAACAATAGCAACATCCAAGAATATACCTTGAATTTTTGCGAAGAATATTTCAAATTCGAAGATGTATTTTCTATAATTATTCCATTCATCAATAACGCAATAAAAAACGATGATAAGAACTTATATCATCATCTAATTGTTTTAACAAGACTAATGAATATCCGTGATGGAATAAACGCTTTATTTAATCCTCAAATAAACTCCAATCATATAAGTTATCACCCTGTCAGAAAATGCAATTTTGAATACGAATATAGAACATTGAAAGCGTCAAGACATTATACTTACCAATATAGGGTCGGACGCGATGATCGTGAATCGGAATCTATTCAAATAGAATATGAACCCGCAAAAGAAATATTTGAGAAAATAGATAACAACTATCTGTACGAATTACTCTATCATACTCTAAAAGAAATATATAGCACTTCTATTTACATTGGGAAAAGAAAAAACAAATGCATCTATACATTTGAAGCATGGCATGATTATAATTATGGACCATCAAAAGATGATTATACAATAGAAGATGATAAGGATTTAAAAAAAGAACTTATTGAAGCAATCAATAAGACTTATGAAAAATATTACAATAATTTTCTTGAAGCATACAAAAAATATATAATTGAATAATACTTTAAACAAAATATAATCTATTTATATTTCATCCACAATAGAGATTATATTTATAGTCTTGAGTTGATGGAAGAATTGAAGAAGCTCGGCCGTGAAGACATCCTCGTATTTGCCGGTGGTGTAATCCCAATGCAAGACTACGATTACTTGTACCAAGCTGGTGTAGTAGCTATCTTTGGTCCTGGTACTTCTGTAGCGAAGGCTGCTTGCCAAATCATGGACATCATGTTGGAAGACTAATTTTCAATACTTGATAACAGAAAAGGCTATCCCGATTGGGGTAGCCTTTTCTGTTTTCTTATAGAAGTGAAAAGTGTTTTCAATGAAAGTTGCAGGTTGCGGGTTGCGTTTTAGGGATTAAATTTCTCCAACAATATCTAGCCACAAAAAATATTTCATTTTTCTCTTGACTCATCCCCTAGGGCATATATTAACTTTGCACTCGCTAGCAAATCAATCGTGCGATTATGAGTAAATTAACAAAATTGAAAATCGGAGAGTTCTCAAAGATGATGCAGGTTACGGTGAAGACCTTGCGCCACTACGAACAGAAAGGGTTACTACACCCTAGCGAAGTGGATGAGTGGAATGGTTACCGTTACTACAACATTACGCAGATGCAGCGGCTCAACACTATCCGTGGATTGCAACGACAAGGATTCACACTCGAAGAGATCAAGGAACTGCTGGAAGATGGTACACAGATGCCAAGCATTGAACTACTGACTCAAAAGATTGTGGAGACTGAGCAGCAATTACAACTGCTGATGGAGCGTCGACGCCAACTGCTCAAATGGATGGACTCTCACAAACAAATTAAGAACATGGAAAAATTCAGTATTCAATCTTTGCCCGAGATTATCGTGGCAAGCCACCGAGAAGTAATTACAGACTACACCGCCCTTGGCCCCCTATGCGTTGAGAAAATCGGTCCCGAGATGCAACGCCTCGGTTGCAAATGCCCACCTCCTGGTTATTGCTTTACTATCGAGCACAACAAGGAGTATCGCCCTTCAAACATTGACATTGAGTATTGCGAGCAGGTAGAAGAAATGGGCGAAGACAGTGCTATTGTACAGTTCAAACGCCTTGAAGCTATGCCCAAGGTGCTATGTATGAAACACATCGGTCCTTACGAGCGCTTCTATGAGTCGTTCACCGAGGCCTTTGCTTACATGGAAGAACAGGGATATAAAATTGCCGGATCTCCACGCACATGCTATATTGACGGTGTGTGGAATCAAAATGACCCTGAACAATGGCTGTCTATCATTCAGATTCCAATTGAGTAAAAGTAAAACAGTTTTTTTTGCCATATAGAGCAGAAACTAAAACACAACCAAAATTGCAGAGTTGCAAGTTGCGGGTTGCATCCAAAATCCCGTCTACAATACGCTATAGAGGAGATTTTCACGAAAAACGCAACCCGCAACCTTGGTAGTGTATCGGTTTTTTCTTCTGTATATGTGTAACTCTATGGGTGGGGTCTTTTTTTTTTTTTTATTATATTATATTTA
>JAFYSF010000047.1 GCA_017559505.1 Paludibacteraceae bacterium
ATATATAATACAAAGATTTTTTTGCGCATCTGGTTTTAAACCAAACAAACATTTAAATAAAACGCAAATTAAAGACCTTTTTGATTTTGTGGGAATTACTGCATAATATAAATCTAATTTTTTAACGAACTATTGAAATTTTATAAAATAATTATTAATCCAAAATATGAATATTTTGATAAAAATGATTATGATATATATAAATCTATACATTCAATCGTTCGTGTGTTTAAAATAGAAGTAGCAAATTCTTTTTTGCTTTCTTTACTTCGAGAATATACAAGCAAAGAAATTTCACAAAAAATGCTTGTTTTTGCTTTGAATAACATTGAACATTTACATTTTATTAATAATGCAATATGCTCTGGTCGGTCTTCGGGGTATGATAACTTATATTCAAAATATGCTCAAAAATTATATAGATCAAAAAACAGAGAAGAGAAACATCAAATTATAAAAGATTTAGTGAAAGATTTGCAACAAAGAATACCAGATTATGAAGATTATCAAGTAAATTTCAATAAAAAAGTTTATTTTACATCAACTGAAACAAAACAAAAAGCTTTAGTTCAATATATATTAACAAAATTAGAAAGTAAAGAAAATAAAAATGCAATATTAATTAATACAAGTTTAGAACATATTTATCCAGAAAAACCTAATGGAAATTGGGAGCAATTAAATAATTCAGATAATATAAAATATATCGGCAATTTGGTTTTATTAGATTCTAATTTAAATTCATCAATTGGGAATAATATATTTTTAAAAAAGAAAAATATTGTTCAAAAAAAATCTAAAATTATAACTACAAAAAAAGTTTTTGATGCAGTTAGTTGGACCGAGGAAAATATAGAAAAAAGGACACAGGATGTAATTGAAATTATGTATTCAGAGATTTGGAATAAAGATTAAAAACAAATGACTCTTTATAAATCAAAATTCAGTGTTAATTTCATTCTTCATAATGGTGACTGTATGCAAATTATCGGACAATTACCCGATAATTCTGTTAATGCCATTTTTGCCGATCCGCCATACTTCTTAAGCAATGGCGGTATCAGTGTGCAAAGTGGCAAACAAGTCTGTGTCGATAAAGGCGATTGGGATAAAGGTGGAACACCCGAACATATCTATCAATTCAATAAACAATGGCTCTCTCTTTGTCGCTCCAAACTCAAAGATAATGGCACAATTTGGATTTCTGGCACACACCATAACATCTTTATCGTACAACGTTGTTTACAAGAGTTGGGATATAAAATCCTAAATGTCATCACATGGCAAAAATCCGACCCACCACCTAATCTCTCATGCCGTTACTTCAATTTTTCTACTGAATTGGTTATTTGGGCTCGAAAACACGAAAAGAAACCTCATAAGTTCAACTACGAAATTATGAAACAACTCAATGGTGGCTCTCAGATGACCGATGTTTGGCGCATCCCTGCCGTTGGTATGTGGGAAAAAACTTGTGGCAAACACCCAACCCAAAAACCACTTCGCTTACTTTATCGCATCATACTAGCTTCTACAAACGAAGGCGACACAATCCTCGACCCATTTGCAGGTAGTAGCACAACTGGCATAGCCGCTAATTTGCTCAATCGCAATTTTATTGGCATTGAACAAGATAGTAGTTTCATTGAACTAAGCAAACAGCGTCGTAAACTATTAGACGACCCAAATGAAGCTCAAAAACTACTAAAGAAAATGCGCGAAACGCCCGAAGAAACTACCGTTTTAGTTAACCATGCTCGCCCCAAAGATTATGAGCTGATGATAGAAAAAGGCATGTGTTATCTTCGTGCAGGCGACAGCAAAGGCTCTTTGCTTATTCAAAAAGGATTCGAACGCTTAGGTTATGTTTTATTGCACATAAATGGCGAAAAAACACAATTATTCCCTTTATCAAAAAAGGGATTTCAAATATGGACTGCCGAAAATCTACAAGCCCTCGGCTTTACTGCCGAGCATGCGCCATATTATGCGGTGTTACGATTTGAGGCAAATAAGCCTATAAATTATGACCAACCTATAAATCTTAAACAACGAGCTTACACCAATGTGGCAAAAATATGCCCATTGAGTGATTTTATTGGATTAAAATAATTAAAAGAGAAGGGTATTGTTTTTTTGTTTGTTATGAGTATAAAAGTTTATAAAGCTTCGGCTGGATCGGGTAAGACTTATACGTTGGTGTATGAGTATATTAAGTTTTTATTCAATGCACAATCATTGATGACCTCTGCTTTGAAACAGGAGGGGGATTTCTCTATGCATTATTCATCGATGAATTTGCATAGGGGGATTTTGGCAGTGACGTTTACGAATAAGTCGACGGCTGAGATGAAGGAGAGGATTGTGATGGCGTTGTATGAGTTGGCGAAGGGCGAGAGAGAGGATTATGTGAAGAAATTGAGAGAGGATATTCCTGCATTGAGTGGTGTGGATGATGCGGAGATTGGTCGTAGGGCAAAGGCTTTGTTGACTGATATTTTGCAAGATTATACGCAGTTTAGGGTTTCGACGATTGATGGATTTTTTCAACAAGTGGTGCGTTCGTTTGCGAGGGAGTTGAATTTGAATAATCAGTATCAGGTGGAGTTGGATACGGATAGAATATTGGAGATGGCGGTGGATAATATGTTGGCTTCGTTGGATAACAGTCAACAGACAATAGTCAACGGTCAACAGTCAACTCTGTTGTTGGACTGGTTGACGGAGTTTGCTAGCGAGAATGTTGTAGATGGGAAGTCGTGGAATCCGAGAAGTGCGATATTGGGGTTGGCAAAATTGATTCTTACGGAGGATTATTTGTCGCAAAAAGAGAAGTTTGGCTTTGATTTGAAGCGATTGAAGGAGTATAGAGATCATATTCGTGAAATTATCAAGAAGTTTGATGATGATTTGAAGACTGTGTGTGATGAGGCACAAAAGGCGTTGAGCGACGTGGATGGAAAAGAGGTGTTTGGGGACAACAGAATATCTCGTTTCGATTATGAGTATTTGAAGGGTAAGAATTATGAACTTAGTGCTACGTTTGTGAAGGGTGCGGAGAGTGATGATTTGACCGTGTGGTGTAAGAAGAAATATCAGAAAGATGCGTCGTTGCAAGGTGTGGTCAGTCGGTTGCACGAGTGTGTGAAACGGATTGTGGATTTGTGTGATGTGGCGGGAAATAGATATAAGGAGTGGCAAACGGCGAAGATTGTGAATTCGTATATTTACATATTAGGTATATTGAATGAGGTGGATAGGCATGTGATGGAGATTTGTAGAGAAAAGGATTGTTTGATTATTTCGTCGACCTCAGATTTTATAAATAAGATTATAGATAATTCGGATACCCCATTTATATATGAGAAAGTGGGTGTTAGGACTGAGCATTTTATGATAGATGAGTTTCAGGACACATCGCGCTTGCAATGGTCGAATTTTGTGCCATTGTTGAAGGAGGCAGTGTCGCAAGGGAATGAGTCGATGATAGTAGGCGATGTGAAACAGAGTATATATCGTTGGCGAAATGGCGATTGGCGAATATTGCACGAAGGAATAGGAAAAGAATTTAAGGATTATGTGAAAGATGTGTCGTTAGGGGAGAATTATCGTAGTGCTCGTGAGGTGATTGAGTTTAATAATAAGTTGTATGCCGAGGTGCCAAAATTGGTAGATGAGCAGTTGAAGTTGCAAGAAGTGATAGAAGCAGATTATTTGCAAGGGATATATGCCAAGAGCGAGCAAGGAGTAGGTAAGAAAACTGCACCAAAGGGGTATGTGAGGGTGGAGTATTTTGAAGATGACGAAGAGGATAAAGAATTGAAGTGGAGAGAGAAGAGCATGAATCGTATGGTAGAGCAGATGAGAGAGTTGGGGGCGTTTGGCGAAATGGCAGTTTTAGTGCGTAAGAATAAAGAGGCTCAAATGGTGGCAGAGCGATTGAGAAGCGAGGGGATACTATTTTATTCATCGGAAGCGTTGTGTGTGGCTGATGATGTGGCGGTGAGGTTTATAGTGGCTGTGTTGGAATATTTGATGCAACCGTATGAGCAGTTGTATAGAGCCAATTTGGTAGCATTGCATAGAGAGGTGTGTTTGAACAGGATGGTTGATGCCGGGGATTTTGGATTGATGTCGTATCGAGGAGAGGATTATGGTGATTGGGAAAGCGAACTATTTGCTAATGAGACGATAGTAGAGAGATTTGCACGAGTGAAATATTTGTCGCTGATGCAAATGATAGAGTCGTTGATAGATGTGTTTGAGTTGGACAGAGTGGACAGTGGAGTGCATGGCATATATTTGCAGTCGTTTTTGGACAAAGTGCAGAATTATGCTATTGATGGCACGTTGGATATTCGTTCGTTGTTGGAATATTGGGAACTACAAGGCAAAAAAACATTCGTTGCAATGCCAGAAGGGGGTGATGCCGTGAGAATTATTACAATTCATAAATCAAAAGGATTGGAATTTGGCGTGGTGTTTATTCCGTTTATGAATTGGAAATTCGGTTTGTCGGGGCATGATAATATACAGTTGGCAAATACGGCAGAGAAAAAACGAGCTAATCATATATTTGTGGACGAAATCGGGGTGGTGCCGATAAATACGAGGAGTTCTAAAAAATTGCTCAATAGTGAATTTAAGAGCGATGTGGTTGATGAATTTATGGCATCGGTGCTTGATGTGTTGAATGAATTGTATGTTGCAACAACGCGAGCTTCGAATCAATTATATTTGCATTGTGCATATCCTGATGCAAAAGATTTGAAAAAGAATAGTGATGAGATAAACGACATTGCTGTTTGGGATATGATTAGTCGTGTGTTGTTTGGTGGTGATAGTGAGTTGACAATGTATGAGGTCGGCGAGCAGAGTGGGTTGGAGTGTTCCGTGAAATCGGGAGAAACAGATGTGAAAATAATAGAGTTGAAGCGAGATTTAGACTTGCAACCTACAGATGAAGAGATAGCTAAGCGTTCGGAATTGAGATATACATATTCTGAAGATGCGGAAGATATGCGTAGATATGGCATATTGATGCATAAGTTATTTGAAAGAATTGTAGGTGTTGACGATGTAGAGAGTGCGATAGCATGGTTGGAGAGAGAGGGCGAAGATGTAGAGGGATTGTGTAGCGAGGTGGATGAAATATTGGCGATAGATGGGGTAGCAGAGTTGTTTGATACGCAATGGCGAGTGTTGAATGAGACAGAGATATTCGATGGGGCAAATGGCAGAGCATATCGTCCGGATAGAGTGATGATAGATGTTGAAAAGAAAGATGTGGTGGTAGTAGATTATAAATTTGGGGAATATACAGACGAGTTGCATCAAAAATATTCTCGTCAAGTAGGACGCTATGTGCGACTTATAAGAGAGATGGGATATGATGCCAAGGGGTATATTTTGTACGCAAAAGAAAGAAAATTGATAAAGATATGAAATGGGATAAATTGATAACAACCAAGCGATTTGGAATGGAGAATTATTATCAAGGCAATCATGATGGGCGAACTGAGTTTCAACGCGATTATGATAGATTGATATTTTCGCCTGCATTTCGTCGTTTGCAGAATAAGACGCAAGTGTTTCCGTTACCGGGTAGTGTGTTTGTGCATAATAGATTGACGCATAGCCTCGAAGTGTCGTGTGTTGGGCGTTCGATAGGAAATAATGTGGGTCGTGAATTGTCGAAAAAATATCCTGAATTAGCATCAGAGTTGAGCGAGATAGGCGCAATTGTGGCGGCTGCATGTTTGGCGCATGATTTAGGTAATCCGCCGTTTGGCCATTCGGGCGAGAATGCAATAGGTACATTCTTCTCCGAAGGGAAAGGGGTTGAATATCGCGATAAGTTGAATATCACAGAGGCACAATGGGCTGATTTGATTACGTTCGAAGGCAATGCAAACGCATTTCGTATATTGACACATCAATTTGAAGGTCGTCGTGAGGGAGGTTTTGTGTTGACATATCCAACATTGGCATCGATAGTGAAATATCCATACGAATCGCGATTTGCGGATGCTAAGAAACAGAAGTTTGGATTTTTTCAATCTGAAGTAGAGTCGTATGAGCGTATAGCAGAAGATTTAGGTATAATCAGAAATCCTAATAATAAGGATAGATACGCGCGATATCCGTTAGTCTATCTTGTGGAGGCCGCTGATGATATTTGCTATCAAATGATGGATATAGAGGATGCATACAAATTGCGCTTGTTGACATTCGATGAGACCAAAGAGTTGTTGATGAGATATTTGCCGATGAAGCGTAGAGAGCGTGCTGAGAATGAGGTGTTCAAGATGGTATCGGACGAAAATGAACAAATATCATATTTGCGTAGTTCGGTGGTGGGTACATTGATAGATGGTGTGAGCAAAGTGTTTATCGACAACGAAGAGGTGATATTGAATGGAGAATTTCAAGGGGCATTGATAGACCATTTGCCAGAGGAGTTGCGCGACGCATATAAACATAGTTCGAAAGTGTCGGTTAAGAAGATATATCGTGCGCAGATGGTGCTTGATATTGAGTTGGCTGGTTATAAGATTATTAGTGAATTGCTCGATGTGTTGATGTCGGCAGTATTCGAACCAGAGAAGGCATATTCGAAACAGTTTTTGTGTAGAATACCACAACAATATAATGTGTCGGCTGAGAGCGATTATGAAAAAGTACAAAGCATATTGGATTATATAAGCGGTATGACTGATGTTTATGCTCTTGATTTATATCGAAAAATCAATGGAATGAGTTTGCCAACTATATAGAAAATGTTTTTTTTGAGAATATAGATTTGTTCTAAGATTTAGAGAATGTAAAACAGTATGCTTTTGGTTGGTTTCGTTCTTACCCCATAGCAACCCTCAAGCAACCTGCAAGCAAGAAAACAGACATTTTCACACTGCCTATTTGCAAAGTTTGCAAAGTTAAATATCTACATTTTTAGGTCAATGTCTATATTTTTAGTAAAAAATATTTTAAGGTTCTTGCAAAAATGACAAAAAAATAGTAACTTTGCACTCTTGAAATGTTGAGGACGCACGAGTTCTTAACTATTTGGATATAAATACACTATATTTTACAAAATATTTTAGTTTTTTTATGGAAAACAAAAAAAGAGTTTATACCTTTGGTAACGGACAAGCCGAAGGTAAGGCAGATATGAGAAATCTGCTTGGCGGTAAAGGTGCTAACCTTGCCGAAATGAACCTCATTGGAGTGCCATGTCCTCCAGGTTTCACAATCATAACAGATGTATGTAATGAGTATTTCGAATTTGGTAAAGACAAAGTTGTTGAAGTATTGAAAGGCGAAGTTGAAGCTGCTCTTGCTCATGTAGAGTCTTTGATGAATTCAAAATTCGGTGATATCGAAAACCCACTTCTTGTTTCTGTACGTTCAGGTGCTCGTGCTTCTATGCCAGGTATGATGGATACTATCCTTAACCTTGGTCTTAATGATAAAGTGGTAGAAGGTTTGGTTCGTAAAACTAATAACCCACGTTTCGTATGGGACTCTTACCGTCGTTTCGTTCAAATGTATGGTGACGTAGTTCTTGGTATGAAACCAGTTAACAAAAATGACATCGATCCATTCGAAGCTATTATCGAAGAAGTTAAAGAAGAAAAAGGTGTTAAACTTGACACTGAATTGACAGTTGAAGATCTTCAAACTCTTGTAGCTAAATTTAAAGCTGCAGTTAAAGCTCAAACAGGTCACGACTTCCCAGAATCAGCTTATGAACAACTTTGGGGTGCTGTATGTGCTGTGTTCGACTCTTGGATGAACGAACGTGCTATCCTTTATCGTAAAATGGAAGGTATTCCTGCAGAATGGGGTACTGCTGTTAACGTTCAAGCAATGGTGTTCGGTAACATGGGCGAAACTTCTGCTACTGGTGTATGTTTCAGCCGTGACGCTGCTACAGGTGAAGACCTCTTCAATGGTGAATACCTTATCAACGCTCAAGGTGAAGACGTTGTAGCTGGTATCCGTACTCCACAACAAATCACTAAAATTGGTTCACAACGTTGGGCTAAACTTGCTGATATCAGCGAAGAAGAACGCGTTGCTAAATATCCTTCAATGGAAGAAGCTATGCCTGAAATCTATGCTGAACTTGATGCTCTCCAAACTAAACTCGAAAATCACTACCGTGATATGCAAGATATGGAGTTCACTGTTCAAGAAGGCAAACTTTGGTTCCTCCAAACACGTAACGGTAAACGTACAGGTGCAGCGATGGTGAAAATCGCTATGGATATGCTCCACCAAGGTATGATTACTGAAAAAGAAGCTATTCTTCGTGTTGAACCAAATAAACTTGATGAACTTCTCCACCCAATCTTCGATAAAGAAGCTCAAAAGAAAGCAATCGTATTGACAAAAGGTCTTGCTGCTTCTCCAGGTGCTGCTTCTGGTAAAATCGTATTTAATGCTGAAGATGCTGCTGTATGGGCTTCTAAAGGCGAAAAAGTTGTGATGGTTCGTATCGAAACATCTCCAGAAGACTTGGCTGGTATGGCTGCTGCTCAAGGTATCCTCACTGCTCGCGGTGGTATGACTTCTCACGCTGCTGTAGTTGCTCGTGGTATGGGTAAATGCTGTGTATCAGGTGCTGGTGCTCTTGTTATTGATTACGCAGCTAAAACAATGACTGTTGCTGGTGTAACTCTTAAAGAAGGTGATTTCATCTCTATTAATGGTTCAACTGGTGAAGTTTACCAAGGTGCAGTTGCAACTAAAGACGCTGAACTTGATGCTGATTTCGCAGAATTGATGGAATTGGCTGACAAATATACACACCTCCGTGTACGTACTAACGCTGATACTCCACACGATGCTGCTGTAGCTCGCAAATTCGGTGCTATTGGTATTGGTCTTTGCCGTACAGAACACATGTTCTTTGAAGGTGAAAAAATCCGTGCTATGCGCGAAATGATTCTTGCTGAAACAGTTGAAGGTCGTCGTGCTGCATTGAAAAAAATCCTCCCTTACCAACAAAATGACTTCAAAGGTATCTTCAAAGCAATGGAAGGTTGCCCAGTGACAGTTCGTCTCCTCGACCCACCTTTGCACGAATTCGTACCACACGAAGAAAAAGAACAACGCGAATTGGCTGAAATCATGGGTGTAACTTACGACTATATCCGCACACGTGTTAACTCACTTCACGAAGCTAACCCAATGTTGGGTCACCGCGGTTGTCGTCTTGGTAATACTTATCCAGAAATCACAGAAATGCAAACTCGCGCTATCCTTGGTGCTGCTCTTGATCTTCAAGCTGAAGGTATCGTAGCTGTTCCTGAAATCATGGTTCCTCTTACTGGTATCCTTTATGAGTTCGCTAACCAAGAAAAAGTAATTCGTGAAACAGCAGCTAAATTGTTCGAAGAACGTGGTGCTTCTATCGAATATAAAGTTGGTACTATGATCGAAATCCCACGTGCAGCTCTTACTGCTAATCGTATTGCTTCTAAAGCTGAGTTCTTCTCATTTGGTACTAACGACTTGACTCAAATGACATTCGGATATTCACGCGACGATATTGCTTCGTTCTTGCCTGCATATCTCGATATGAAGATTTTGAAAAATGACCCATTCCAAGTTCTTGACCAAAATGGGGTAGGTCAACTTGTTCAAATGGCTACTGAAAAAGGTCGTTCTGTGCGCCCAGACCTCAAATGTGGTATCTGTGGTGAGCACGGTGGTGAACCATCATCAGTTGAATTCTGCCACAAAGTAGGTCTCAACTACGTATCTTGCTCTCCATTCCGTGTGCCAATCGCACGTTTGGCAGCGGCTCAAGCAGCAATCAAAAATGCTTAATATATAATGTAAAGAGGCGCAAATTCTTTTGCGCCTCTTTTTTTCAATTATAAAGTTATGATTTACGTTTTAGATAAACAAAATTCTATATTAGGTAATTTCATCAAGGAAATTCGTTCTGTTGAAATTCAAAATGATCCGTTGCGTTTTCGTAAAAATATTGAACGTATTGCACAAGTGATGTGTTATGAAATCAGTAAGACATTAAATTTTACATCTGAAATGGTTCAAACTCCACTTGGAGTATCACCTACTAATGTGGTTGCTGATAAAATAGTTGTAGCATCTATTTTGCGTGCAGGTCTTGCTATGCATAATGGCGTATTGGACTATTTTGATGGTGCTGAAAATTGTTTTGTGTCAGCATATCGTAAGTATATTGATGAAACTAATTTTGATGTTCATGTTGAATATATAGCAGCGCCATCGCTTGAGGGCAAAACAGTTATACTTTGTGATCCAATGTTGGCGACTGGATCATCGATGGAGTTGGCTTATAAGGCATTATTTACGCATGGTACTCCTGCTCGTGTTATTGTTTGTAGCATTGTATCTTCTCAATATGCTGTAGATTATATTTCAAGAGTGATGCCCGATTGTGATATTTATACAGCGGTTCTCGATCCAGAAATTGATTCTCATAAATATATTGTTCCAGGTCTTGGTGATTGTGGAGACCTTGCTTTTGGTGATAAATTATAATTGGAGGTTATTATGAAACGACAAGCACTTTTAATTGCATTATTGGTCTTAGTTTGTAGCCTTTTTTCAGAAGAACGTCGTCTTCTTACAATGGAAGAAGCAATTCTTAGTCGTGAACTTATACCTCAAAGCTATCAAGTAAAGTGGAGTAGCGACTATCCTACCGAATATCTTCATACTGAAGATAGTGTTACTTATGCAATTAATATTCGCACAGGTAAGCAACGTCAAGTCAGTGATATTGTTGCAACTAAACAGCATAAAGCGCATGCTATTTTGAAAGAGAATAATATTTCGTGGCTCACCGAAGATAGTATCGAAATTCCTATTACACAATTTGATGATTCTAATATAGTTTGTGGACAAGCCGTTTCGCGTAACGAATTTAGTTGTATGCAGGGCTTATTTCCTTCTCCAGATAATAGTCGCTTAGGTTTTTATGTGAAGGATGAAACGTATGTTAGCTCTTTCCCTCTTCTTGATATTACAACTCGCACTGGTACAGCTAATAATATCAAATATCCAATGATAGGTATGCCTTCCGAGCAACTAAGATTTGGAATTTATGATGTAGTTAAAAATCAAACTATTTATCTTGATATTACTGATTTTACTAACGAGCGTTATCTTACTAATCCTACTTGGTCGCTTGATAGCAAAACTGTCTACATCCAAGTGATGAATCGCGAACAAAAATCATTGAATCTCAATGCTTATGATGCTATAACAGGAGAGTATATTTCAACTCTTCTCACCGAGCAAAATGATAAATATCTCGAGCCAAATCAACCATTATATTTTATTGATAATAACCGTTTTATTTATACAACCGATAATCGCGATGGTTATTATAATCTCTACATCTATTCGCTTTCTACCAAGCAATTAGAACGATTGACAAAAGTTAATGCTGATGTTGAATATTTTGCTCACGATCAAAAATACGTTTATTATTATTCTTCAGAAATATCTCCAGCAGAGCGACATCTCTTTCGTGTAAATATAAATTCAGGTAAAATTACACGACTTACCCATGCCGAAGGATGGCATACATGTCAGCTTTCTCCTGATAAACGTTATTTTACAGACAATTACTCATCTCTTAACACTCCACGTGTTGTAGCGGTGGGTAGTACTGATGGTAAATTCTATCGTGAACTTTTCCGTGCCGACGATTCAAGTCGTGATTACAATTTTGCTCCTATTGAATTAGGTACTGTAAAAAGTGCTGATGGCAAGTATGATAATCACTATCGTCTTATTCGACCTCTCGATTTTGATTCAACTAAACAATATCCAGTTATTCTTTATGTTTATGGAGGGCCACATACACAGCTTGTTCGTAATAATTATCAAGCTAATCTTCGTCGTTGGGAGATGTATATGGCTCAGCGTGGATATGTTGTATTTGTTATGGACAATCGCGGTACGCCAAATCATGGTGCTGAATATGCTCGTGCTAACCATCGTCAATGTGGGGTAGTCGAAATGCAAGATCAAATGGCAGGTATTCAGTGGCTTATGTCGCATTCTTGGGTCGATAACGATCGTATCGGCGTTCATGGATGGTCTTATGGTGGATTTATGACTATTTCGCTAATGACCAATTATCCTGAAATCTTTAAAGTAGGTGTGGCTGGAGGTCCTGTTATTGATTGGAAATGGTACGAAGTCATGTATGGCGAACGTTATATGGAGACTCCAGCAACCAATTCCGATGGCTTAGAAGCAGTTTCATTGATGAATCGAGCAAAGGATCTTAAGGGTAAACTTCTTATTTGTCAGGGGCTTATTGATAATGTTGTTCTATATCAACATTCTCTTAATTTCCTTAACGCATGCATTACACATAATATTCCAGTTGATTATTTTATCTATCCACGCGCCGAACACAATGTTATGGGCAAAGATCGAGTTCATCTCATGCAAAAGGTAACGGATTATTTCGAGGATTATTTAAAATAAATTAGCTCAATATAAGAATTAGATGTTTTTTTGGGGAAAATTTATATCGAGTCTGTTTATTTAAGAAAAAAACATTCCTTATACCACATCTAAAAGCACCTTATATACAATGTGTATATAACTTTACATATAATGTGTATATAACTTTTACAATAATGTGTATATTTTAGACTAACCCTCAAGCAAGGTTCAAGCAACCTTCAAGCAAGAAGACTGCCATTTTCGCACTACACATTTGCAAAGTTTGCAAAGTTCGATGTGAGTTTTTTAATATTTTTACAGTATAGAACTCATATTAAAACATAAATATTCAAAAAAAGAGGCGCCAAAAAGCGTCTCTTTTTTTATTAGTTTTACATAAAAAAACACGAAAAAATCCAAAAATGCGAAAAATTATGTTTTTCAGCATGTTTTTTCGGGTAAAAAATAGCGTAAAAAAACATAAAAAACGGGTAAAAAAGCATAAAAATAGAGTTTTGATAAAAATTTTTCTCCTTAAAATATAGCGAGTTACAAAAAACTTTCAAAA
>JAFYSF010000048.1 GCA_017559505.1 Paludibacteraceae bacterium
ATAAAACCTTTGCTAGCCATGTAATGGAATCTAAAACAAGGATCTTTTAAAAACCTTCCTAGAAGTTTCACTTTCCTGCATACATTCATCATTAATTACCTATTTCAAATTTCAAATATTATTTGTACCTTTGCATCTCTAAATCGAGACACAATGGATTTCTCAATTCGCAATACTCAATTTATAACAACCAACGGCATTCGCGTACTGCATCTATCTGACGCAATGCCTATTAGCTACATAGGTGTAGCCATCAACACTGGCACTCGCGACGAACTACCCGACGAGAGCGGTATGGCGCATTTTGTCGAGCACCTTCTCTTCAAAGGCACAAAACACCGCCGAGCTTGGCACATAATCAATTGGCTCGAAAGTGTTGGCGGACAACTCGATGCCTATACTACCAAGGAAGAAACATACATATATTCCACTGTACCAACCGAATACACCGAACGCGCCATCTCTCTATTAGCCGACATCGTACTAAATTCCACATTCCCCGAAAACGAAATCGAAAAAGAACGCGATGTCGTCCTCGACGAAATCCAGAGCTACAACGACTCACCTTCCGAACTCATCTACGATGAATTCGAAGAACTCCTATTCCCTCACGACCCCATCGGGCGCAATATTCTCGGCACAGAACAAAGCCTCGAAACATTCAATTCCGAACGCATACAAGCCTTTGTTCGCCGCAACTACACCCCCGACCGCATGGTCGTATTCGCCATGGGCAACATCAAATTCGAATGGCTTGTAAAAAAAGTCGAAAAATATTTCACTATCACTGCTTTAGGGGGACGAGCCGTAGGCGGAGGGGGGTCATTCCTCACTCCTCATTCCTCATTCCTCATTCGACAAAAACCACAAAACTACACTCCCGCCCATCGCATCACACCGCGCGACACCTACCAAGCCCACTGCATCATCGGCAATCGTTGCCTACCTATGACTTCCAAAGAACGCCTAACAATGCTATTACTCAACAACATACTCGGAGGTCCCAACATGAGTTCTCGCCTCAACCTCGCACTCCGCGAGCGCAACGGACTATGTTACACAATCGAAAGCAACGTAACCAACTACACCGACACAGGCGTATGGAACATCTATTTCGGATGCGACCCTCGCAATCTCGCCAAAGCCAAACGCCTATGTATGCAACAATTAGACATTCTTTGCACTACTCCGCTCAACAACAACCAATTAACCACAGCCAAACGACAACTACGCGGACAAGTCCTCATCGGCAATCAAAACAAAGAAAACCTCATACTCGGACTAAGCAAAGCCCACCTACACGGATTAGAACTAAAAACCGACAACGAGCATTTCCAATTCATCGACTCACTCACCCCTACCGACCTACAATCGCTCGCCCAACGCATCTTCAACCCCGACCAACTAAGCACACTCATCTACACCGAATAAACTTTTTTTAACAAAATACATAAATTTTACTCTCATATATTAAACGCAAATTACCATTAATTATCCATTAATAAAAGATATATTTACGATAATTTACGTCAAAAATAAAATCTTGTTCTCATGTCTTCATGTCTTAAAATAAAGTCATGTCTTAAAAAAATAACAAATGAAACTATCCCAAGCCGAAAAATACGCCCAAGACCCTAATCGTCAAATCGACGAATACATCGAGCAACACTCTGAGCCTCAACCAGAGTATCTCGACAACGTCGTGCGTGAAACTCACCTACAAATGATCAACCCACGCATGATGTCGGGCCACCTACAAGGGCGCATACTCAAACTCCTTGTCGAAATGACCCACGCCCACCGCATCATCGAGCTTGGCACCTACTCTGGCTATTCTGCTCTCTGCATGGCTGAAGGACTACCCTCTGATGGCGAACTACATACAATCGAAATCGACGACGAACTCGAAGATTTCATCCGCAAGCAACTCCAATCTGCTCCTCATGGCAACAAGGTCCACCTCCACATAGGCAATGCCGTTGACATCATTCCTCAAATCGAAGACAATTTCGACCTCGCCTTCATCGATGCCGACAAACGCCTCTATCAGCAATACTACGACATGCTACTCCCACGCATGAATCCCGGAGGCATCATCCTTGCCGACAACACTCTTTGGGACGGCAAAGTTCTCATCGAACAACCAGCCCACAACGACCACCAAACCATCGCCATCAAGGCCTTCAACGACTTCATTGCCACCGATACCCGCGTCGAAAAAGTCATCCTCCCTCTCCGCGATGGCCTAACCCTCATCAGAGTCAAACAATAATTTTTTAATCTCACTCAAATGTTTATCACAGAGCGATAAACTAAAAATCTGTGATAATCAGTAAGCGCCTTTTGCGTAGCAAAACAGCATAAATCAAAAAATAAAAATATAATTCACTAAAAAAACAAGACAATAACATAAAAAAACAATCAAAATAAAATCTGTGTTATCTGTGTTATCTGTGGGAGATAAAAAATAAAATCATTCTATCTAAAAAATAAAACAACCTTATGCTATACTCATTAGAATTCCGCGTCCGCGACTACGAATGCGACCTCCAAGGCATCGTCAACAACGCTAACTATCAGCACTACTACGAGCACACTCGCCACGAGTTCCTCATCGAAAACAATATCAGCTTCGCTGCCCTTCACGAACAACAAATCGACTTCGTTGTGGCCCGCGTCGAAATGTCATATAAATACCCACTCCGCTCAGGCGATTCATTTGTCAGCGAACTCGACTTCCGTCAAGAAGGCATCAAATACGTATTCATTCAAAAAATCTATCGCCTACCCGACCGCAAACTCTGCAACATCGGTCGTTTCGACTGCGTTTGTCTCGACCATGGCCGCCTCAAAAAATGCGAACTCCTAGACGATTTTATCCGCAAAATCACTACCGAAAAATAACCTCAAAACACAATGCCCCTCTCAATCTGTCATTTTTGTGCAGAGATGAAACTTCAGTTTCAGCGAGGCGTATGTATAAAAAATAATCTGTCTTTATGTCATTCTGTCTAAAATAAAAAAACTATGAAAAATTTTCTAAAAACCACACTAGCTGTATTCGTTGCCCTCATTCTCTTTACTATCATTTCTGGCATCGTTTCAGTCTCTATGCTTGGGGCAATTGCCTCTATGAGCTCATCCGAAACTGCTCTCCAAGACAATTCTCTCTTTAAAATCGACCTCTCAGGCTCACTTGCCGAACGCGTCAACGAGAACGATCTTGAATATCTTCTTGCTCAAACAAGCGGAAAACCAACCCCTATGGGTCTCAACGACCTCCGCTCTTCACTCAAAAAGGCTGCAACTTCCGACCAAATCAAAGGTATCTACCTCAACTGTGGTCTCCTATCTGCTTCGCCTGCTTCAGCTCAAGAGTTACGCTCTCTTATTGAAAAGTTCAAAGCCGAATCTGGCAAGCCTGTCTATGCCTATGGCGACAACTACTCACAAGCTGCCTACTGGGTTGCTTCTGTTGCCGATTCTCTTTTCCTCAATCCTCAAGGCGTAATCGGTCTTTGCGGTATGTCTACTACTATCCCATTCTTCCATGAGGCTCTCGACAAACTTGGTGTAAAAATGGAAATTTTCAAGGTCGGCACTTTCAAAAGTGCTGTCGAACCATACGTACTCGACGAAATCAGCGAACCTAACCGCCTCCAAAACGAAAAAATGCTCAGTAGCATGTGGGCAGAAATCACAGAAGATATTGCCTCTTCTCGCGCTATCCCAGCCGAGCGTATCAACCAATTTGTCGACAATGGCATGATGTTTAGCGATGCCAACGATGTCGTTGCTCTTGGTTTTGCCGATGCCACTATATATCGCAACGAGATGACTACATTCCTCAAAGAGAAATTTGGCAAAAATGTCAACTTCGCTTCTCTCAAAAAGATAAAAAATGCCCCTTCTACCGAAAAATTCTCTATGAACAAAGTTGCTGTTCTCTATGCCGTAGGTCAAATCGACTCTGGCTCTGAAGGCGAAATGAATAGCGAAGATATCGTCAAAGAGTTAAACAAACTTGCTGCCGACGACAATGTTAAAGCCGTTGTTCTCCGCGTCAATTCTCCTGGAGGTAGTGCCTTTGGCTCTGAACAAATGTGGTTTGCTGCGAAGCAACTCCGCACAAAAAAACCTCTCATCGTCTCTATGTCCGACCTTGCTGCTTCAGGTGGTTACTATATGAGTTGCATTGCCGACACTATCGTTGCTCAACCTACTACTCTCACTGGTTCAATTGGTATTTTCGGAATGTTCCCTAACTTTGCTGGTGTTACTGACAAACTTGGAGTAAACTTCTGCACTGTCAAAACTAACGAACTATCTGATTTTGGCAATTCTATGCGCCCAATGACCACCTCTGAACGCATCATTCTTCAAAACTACATCAATCGTGGCTACGAACTCTTCATCTCTCGCTGTGCCGAAGGTCGCAACACTTCTAACGACGACATCAAACTCGTTGCCGAAGGTCGCGTATGGAGTGGCACTGATGCCCTCTCTATTGGTTTAGTCGATATACTCGGTGGCTTGGATGATGCCATTGCCATTGCAGCAGCAAAAGCCGAACTTACAGACAACTACACAATTGCTGAGTATCCAAAACAAAAAGATGCCCTCACCCAACTTCTCGAGGACCTCACAGGCGAATCCCTCACAAATATCGTCTTAAAACACAGACTATCAAATACTGATTTTTCATTCCTCACTTCTCATTCCTCATTCCTCATTCCACAAGGCTCCCAAGCCTTAACCCCTTACCGAGTAGAATTATAAATTAACATAAACATGACATTGTATCCAAACCTAATTTTAGAAGCACTTACTCATGTGCGCTATCCTGGCACAGGCAAAAATATTGTCGAGTCAGGCATGGTCGAAGATGATATTCGCATCGAAGGCAACAAGGTGTCATTCTCTATCATCTTCCAAAAAGCAAACGACCCATTTGCCAAATCTCTTGTAAAGGCAGCCGAACAAGCAATCCTCACTTATATCGGCTCTGAAGTAGAGATCGCAGGCAACATCGCTATCAAAACTCCATACGTAGCCCCTAAAAAGGAGACTAACTCGATGGAGCATGTCAAAAACATCATTGCTGTGTCATCGGGCAAAGGCGGTGTAGGTAAATCAACCGTAGCAGCCAATCTTGCCATGTCACTCTGCAATCTTGGCTACAAAGTAGGTCTTCTCGACGCAGATATCTTTGGTCCTTCTGTTCCAAAAATGTTCGGTATCGAAGATGCACAGCCTACTGCTCGTTTAGCAGATGATGGTCGCCACATAATCCAACCTATCGACCAATACGGCATTAAAATCCTCTCTATTGGCTTTTTTGTCGACCCTGACAATGCTCTTATATGGCGTGGTGGTATGGCTTCAAATGCTGTTAAACAACTCATCAACGACGCCGATTGGGGCGAATTAGACTATTTCGTGGTTGACCTACCTCCTGGCACAAGCGACATTCACCTTACTCTCGTGCAAGAACTTAAATTCACTGGTGCTATCGTAGTCAGCACTCCACAACAAGTTGCTCTTGCCGATGCCCGCAAAGGTCTCCAAATGTTCCAAACTGACAAAATCGATGTGCCTATTCTTGGCTTAGTCGAAAATATGGCTTGGTTCACTCCTGCTGAGCACCCAGATGAAAAATACTACATCTTTGGCAATGGAGGTTGCAAACAATTAGCTGAAGGACGAGGCATCCGTCTTCTCGCCCAAATCCCACTTGTACAAAGTATCTGCGAAAGTGGCGATGCTGGTGCTCCAATCTCATTTGACCCACATAGTCTAACCGGTCAAGCCTTCCTCAACCTCGCTAAAACAGTCAGCGAAATTACACTACAAAAATAAACCTACTCTAAACAAAGTGCGTCCCAAAAAGTCAAACAAAAACTTAAGGACGCACTTTATTTTCAACCTAACCATCAATAAATAAAGCTGACCTAAAAGTCAGCTTTATCTATATTCTGCAACTTTTCTTTCATTGCATCATACCCATATTGATAGATTTCTTTGTAATATTTAAAATCAAATTCGTGATATTTCTTCAATGCCCAACAATCTATCAAACAATCAGCACTCGCACGATTTGGCTCTGCGTTTTTATGTTGAAAAACTCGCAATGTCCATTTGGCCATATCAAGAAAGTTCTTTGCCTCAAAATTTTCTATAAATGGTAGTACATCTATGGCTATAACTTTCATCTTAGGCTTACCAAATTCTGCTCTAAGGGCCTTAACAGGAAGATTGTCCATCATTCCTCCATCTACATAACGCACCTCATCAATAACAATAGATTCAAACACCGCAGGTATAGAAGCTGATGCCGCCACAAACTCTCTTAAATTATCTCCTTTAGAGCGATATACTGGCTCAGCTGTTTCCACATTCGTCACACAAACCATAAACTTCCGCTCCAAACTATCAAATGAATTATAGGGAATAAACTCACTCAACTCTCGAAGCAATGTTTTCTGAGAGCTCATCCCGTTACTACGCAAAGCCGACCGCCAAGTCATCAAATGCCCTACTTTATACAAACGCCTATCTTTCACAATCTCCATTATCTCATCTGCCGAATATCCTGCAGCATACATCACCCCGATTATAGCTCCCATACTCGTACCTGCAACATATTTTGGCTCTATACCAGCCTCTTCCAATGCTTTAATTGCACCTATATGAGCCAATCCCAATGCTCCACCCCCACTAAACACAACTCCTACTTCGGGTGTTGAACGTTTCTTATTCGACACACCATTATTTTGTGCGCCAACCATCATAACGCACAAAAACAAAAATAGATATGCCACCAACTTTCTCATATATAGTCAACCAATTTTACTTTTTAATTAAATATGCACAAACCTGATAAGGTTTTAATACCATTTTGACTGGCTCTTCTACCGAAAGGTTTAATTCATATTTTTCGCCCGACATCAAATCTTCGGCCTCAACCTTACCCAATACCTCACACCCCATTGCTTCAAACAAATGATGCGTTAGATTAACATCTACACTACGTTCTTCGCCTGCAAAATTGGCAACCACTAGCAACATCTCTTTATCTGTGTAACGTACAAAGGCATATTGTCGCGATAAATCAAACTGCGGATTGCATTGATTCAACCACATCAAATCGTAAAACTTACCCTCTGCCACAACCTCACGATTTGCCACACCTATCAATCTACGATACAACTCAAACAACTCAACACCCTCATCCCCCATCTGTAATCTGTAATCTGCAATCTGCAATCTACAAAGGCTTTCCACTTTCCAATAATCAAATATCGTAGTGCGACCATCAAATCCACTAAATCCCTCTTGGTCATGACCTTTCTCGCCTAATTCTTGTCCTGCATAAACCATAATTGGCGAGGCATTCATCAATGTAGATACTGCCATTGCTGGGAATCCCTTCTCTGCACTGCCAGCAAAGAATTCCGATGCAATACGCTGTTCGTCATGATTTTCCATAAAGTTGAGCATATGCCCCTTTATGTCGTCAACAAATTGCCATGCATGCGTGATTGCCTCTGCCGAACCTTGCCCTTGCACCACTGCTCGCAAGGTATCGTACAAGCCCACTTTGTCATATAGATAGTCAAATCCTCCATAGTGGATATAACTGCGATATTGCGCTGGATTATACACCTCTGCAATGAATATCAACTCTGGATGCACTCGTTTCACGTGCGCTATTGCCCAATGCCAAAATTCCACTGGCACCATCTCTGCCATATCACAACGGAATCCATCTACCCCTTTCGATGCCCAAAACAACAAGATTTGCAACATCTTATGCCATGTATCTGGATGCGGATGAAAATGACTTGCTCCTCCGCCACAATAGTCCACTCCATAATTCAACTTCACCGTTTCATACCAATCATTCACACATGGCGATGCCGAAAAACAATCATTACCCGTAGCACGAGCTGGATATTCCACATAGTCTTCTCTGTCGAATTGTGGACTAAACGACTCATTTACACAATAATAAAAGTTATTGTCTCGCCAAAAATGCCAATCCTCTCTATCTCCTGCGCCCAACGGCTCTACACCTTCTGGGGCTGATATAGAATTGTAATTACGTGCCACATGATTAGGTATAAAATCCATAATCACCTTAAGCCCAGCCTTATGCGTGCGAGCTATCAACTTCTCCCACTCCTTCATTCGCTCTGCTGGCTTATCCGCCAAATCGGCATCTACGTTATAATAATCTCTCACTGCGTATGGCGACCCTGCCTTACCTTTCACCACTGCACGATGATTTGCGGGTTGTCCTATTTCGCTATAATCGGTCTGCGTTGCATGATCCAAAACGCCTGTGTACCACACATGTGTATAACCAAAATCTTTCAATCCCTTCAACACTTTAGGCGTGAACATGCTGAATTTACCCACTCCATTCTCCTCAATCGTACCATTCTGCGTATTCCCCTTCGCACGATGCGACGCCTTACGCCCCTTATTGCCAAACAATCGTGGCAACACCTGATATATTACTAATTTCATGTTTTTACAATTTATGCTTTATAATAGCAAACAAAAATCCCTACTCCCTGCTCCTTACTCCCTGCTCCCTGCTCCCTAAAATCTAAAATCTCTCTCGCCAGAGGCGATTTTTTTAATATTTTCTACTGCTTTAGCGCGAATTTTCGGATGTGGCACGCGCTCAATTTCTGCTGCAATGAGTTTTTCAATCTTAACTCGCACATCTGCCGACGCGTAGTCCTCCGAATACTCCTTCAAGGTCATCAATGCGTTTGGCTGACAACAATTAGCTATCTGTCCGCTCTTTGCCAACGACATAAATCTGTCGCCTGTACGCCCTTCGCGATAGCAGGCTGTGCAGAAACTTGGTATATACCCCAAATCCAACAACCACGACACCACTTCGTCCAACGTACGAGTGTCCGATACGTCAAATTGCGATGTTTCATCATGTCGTTCTTCTTCGGTGTAACCACCTACCGATGTACGCGAACCGCCACTAATCTGACTCACACCCAAATCCAACACCTTAGCTCGACTCTCTGCCGACTCGCGTGTCGAAACAATCATACCTGTATATGGCACCGCTATACGCAACACTGCCACAATCTTTTGGAATATCTCGTCCGAAATAACATTCTTGAAATCAGCAGTATCTATATCGTCGGCAGGACAAATACGTGGCACACTGATTGTGTGCGGACCGCAACCGAACTTAGCCTCAAGGTGCTCTGCGTGCATCAAAAGTCCCACAAAGTCATAACGATATGTCTCCAATCCATACAACACCCCGATGCCTACATCGTCGATACCAGCTTCCATTGCGCGGTCCATCGCTTCAGTGTGATAAGCATAGTCGCTCTTTGGTCCACGAGGGTGAAGCATCTCGTAGTTTTCCTTGTTATATGTCTCTTGGAAAAGGATATACGTACCAATGCCCGCATCTTTCAATTTCTTGTAGTTCTCCACCGTCGTAGCCGCAATATTCACGTTCACACGGCGTATCGCACCATTCTTATGCTTGATGCTGTATATCGTCTTGATACTCTCCAAGATATACTCCAACGGATTCAATATCGGGTGCTCACCAGCCTCCAAAGCCAAGCGTTTATGCCCCATATCCTGCAACGCCACCACCTCGGCAGCTATCTCCTCTTGAGTCAATTTCTTACGTGGAATAGTCTTATTTTTTGCGTGATACGGACAATACACGCAACTATTCACGCAGTAGTTCGACAGATACAATGGCGCAAACATCACAATTCTATTGCCATAGATATGTTGCTTGATACGACGTGCAAGAGCAAACATCTTCTGTATCAACTCCTCATCTTCGCATGCCAACAACAATGCCGCTTCACGGTGCGACAACCCTTTATAATCCGCAGCGCGTTCAATCAAGCTCTCAATCAAAGCCCGATTACCCTTATTTTCATCAGCCCATGCAATCGACGCCAAAATCTCCTCATGGTCAATGAACTCCACCGCTTTCGATGATAATTTATCGTACATATATTTTTGATTTTTTTTATTTTTACTATTTCCTATTCTCTTGTCTTCCTATCTAAAAACATCGCCAAGATGCACCGCAGGTGCAACAAAGCATACATAAAGAATAAATTCTTGCCCTCCTGTCTTCCTGTCTAAAAACATCGCCAAGATGCACCGCAGGTGCAACAAGGCATACATAAAGAATAAATTCTTGTCCTCCTGTCTTCCTGTCTAAAAACATCGCCAAGATGCACCGCAGGTGCAACAAAGCATACATAAAGAATAAATTCTTGTCCTCCTGTCTTCCTGTCTTAAAAATATGTCATTCTTCTGCCGAGATACGTCGCAGACGTAACAAGGCATATGCAAAAGAAATAATTTGTCATTATGTCATTCTGTCTAAAAAACATGTACTTCTGTTAAAACAAATAATCTAAGACAAAAAATACCCAATAGACCTCATTTGCTCCTCCAGCAAGGCACGGCTCTCCGCTGCTTCCAAATCCATACATATCTTATTATCATACAGCGCATATTTCTTTCTATCCTTCACTGGCGAGAGGTTGGGCATCAGCACATTCGCCCCTGCCATAATCCCCAACTCGCGACCATTACCCGCCAACGTCCCCAACGACGTAGTAGCAGGAATATTAGCCTCAGGGTGCATCAATCGTAATATCGCTATCAACCGCAACGTAGTCTCCACCGACCCATTCGCGCAATCAGCAAATGGCGTATCTCGGTGACTCACAAATGGTCCAATACCAATCATCTGCGGTTGCAACTGCTCCATAAATCGCAAGTCCGCTATCAAATCATCCACCGTCTGTCCCGGCGAACCCACCATCATACCCGTACCAGTCTCATACCCAATCCGCTTCAATGTCCGTAGGCAACGCACTCTATTCTCAAACGACATCCCTTCGGGGTGCAACTGCGCATAGTGACACGCATTCGCAGTCTCGTGTCGCAACAGATATCTATCTGCCCCGGCAGCAAACCATCGTTCATAGTCCTCATCCGTGCGCTCACCGAGCGACAAAGTAATTGCCTTGTCAGGCCAACGTCGACGAATCTCACTCACCACATCTTCCACCCATTCCGTAGTATGTCGCACATCCTCACCACCTTGTAGCACAAAAGTCTTAAACCCAAGCGCATCCCCCTGCTCGCAACACTCCAATATCTCCTCTTTCGACAAACGATACCTCTCCACCTTCTTGTTCCCAGCCCTGATACCGCAATACAAACAATTATTCTTACAATAATTCGACACCTCAATCAATCCCCTCGCCTTAATCTCACGCCCAAACTGCTCTATCGCCACCTCACGCGCCTGACGTTTCAACTCATCAATCAACTCACTATCAGCCGACAACAACAACTCCCGCAACTCAGCATCCACCAAGCTCCGCTCCTTCCTCAATCTATCTATCACATCATATTTCATGACTACAAAGATACAAAAAATATTCCAAACTACCCCATCATTCATCTCATAAAAAATCATAAAAAATACCAAAAAAACTTCACCCTAACCTCTCCTTACCTTAAACATAGGATAAATATACTATAAATATATGATAAATATACTATAAACATACTATAAATATACTATAACCTTATCTGCGCATGAAATCCAAAGCAACACTCCTCAAAGCAGATCTATAAAAACGAACATTAACGCCGAATAAAAAAAACGAGCATCACCCATAAAAGTATGCGTTAACGCCGGACGGCAATCGAGCATTGCGTAAAAAGCGTTAAGAAAAATTGATATAAAATCCGCAAACGACGGTTTTTGACGAGGTTATACGCACAAAACATCGAGGCTCCGAAATTATGCGTTGCACTATAACATTGAAGAAGTAGGTAGATTGCCCGAGTTTAAAGCGGAGTAGGATTTATATCTATTTTTTAGCTTTTTAGGCACAGCTCTAGCCTTTTGGTTACTTTTGGGCAATGACAAAAGTAACAAAAAAAAATAAAGTTTTGGTTACCTTTTCCCAAAAGTAACAACATTTTTCACTATCTTTGCAAAACAAAAATGAACCGCAAAATCATACATATCGACATGGATGCCTTCTATGCTTCGGTGGAGCAGAGAGACAATCCCGACCTTCGTGGCAAGCCCATTGCCGTGGGGCATGGCGATATGCGCGGTGTGGTGTCTGCCGCAAGCTACGAAGCCCGCAGTTTCGGTGTGCGCTCGGCGATGCCGTCAGTCAAAGCCCAAAAACTCTGCCCCGACCTCATCTTCGTGCCGGGCAGAATGGAGGTCTATAAGGAGGTTTCTGCCCAAATCCACGAAATCTTCCACTCCTACACCGACCTCGTAGAGCCCATCTCGCTCGACGAGGCTTTTCTCGATGTTACCCACAACAAGCCCGGCATCGAACTCGCTGTCGACATTGCCCGCGAAATCAAGCAACGCATCCGCTCTGAGCTAAATCTTGTTGCCTCGGCTGGCGTGTCGTACAACAAATTCCTCGCCAAAGTAGCATCCGACTATCGCAAGCCCGACGGACTATGCACCATCCACCCCGACAAAGCGTTAGATTTCATCGAAACGCTTGATATCGAACAGTTTTGGGGCGTAGGGGCGGTCTCGGCTCGCAAATTCCGCCAACTCGGCATCCACACAGGCAAGCACCTCCGCCAATGCTCTCTCGCGATGCTCACTCGCCAATTCGGCAAGATGGGCAGCACCTACTACAACTTTGCTCGTGGCATCGACCTCCGCCCTGTTGAGGCGATATATATCCGCAAATCAGTAGGTTGCGAACACACTCTCGAGCGCGACGTCTGCCGCACCTCGTCCGTCATCATCGAACTCTACCACGTCGCTACCGAACTTGTCGAACGCCTCTCGCACCAACAATTCGCGGGCAACACACTCACACTCAAAATCAAATTCCACGATTTCACTCAAGTGTCGCGTAGCCACACCACCGACTCTCCGCTCACCTCGCTCAAAGCAATACTCCCTCTCGCCAAAGAGCTACTCAAAAAAGTCGATTACCACCAACGCCCTATCCGCCTCATCGGACTCTCCGTTTCCAACTCTCACGACCACACCCCTACAATCCACGCCAAAACTTGGGAGCAATTATCCCTCATTTTTCCACCTTTTTAGTAAAATTATAGATTGACCCAAAATCACCCCTCTTCAAAAACCTATAATTTTCGTATGTTAGATTTATGTTATATCGACTGAAAATCAACACTATATTTTTATAAAAATATATAATTTTTTCGCTCAAAAAAATTTTTTCTAAAAATGCACGAATTATATATACGAAATTTGGAGGTACAAAAATAAAGCCGTAACTTTGCTATCGGAAGGTCAAAAAGCCCCCATGACCGACCAAAAACAAACAAAATTACTAACCTTTAAATAGCACAAATCATGAAAAAACTAATCACACTCACGGCTCTCTTTCTTTGCTCATTCGCAATGCTCCACGCCGAAACTCCCGAACACCGCAAGGAAAACCCTCACGAAATTCGCTTAGGGTATGCTGAAAACGCTCACGAACTGCTATTCACAGAAAGCAGGTCATTGATTGCTGGCGTTGGCGCAACCGCAACAATCTACCAAACGGGACATATATTTGTTGAATATCAATATCGAATAAACAACTGGTTTAGTGCAGGTTGTAACATCGACTACATACTTAGTTGGCACGAACCTCGTGGTCGTAATAACACTGTAAACTTTTCAAACAAATTCACAATCCTGCCTACCGCACGTTTCACCTATCTCAATTACGAAATGCTAAGCGTATATAGCTCATTATCAGCAGGGCTTCATATTGCTCCTAGCACAGCACAAACTCCACAAGAAAATCTTAAAGAGGCTTGGGGCGTAGGCTTTGACGCTTGTTTGCTTGGTCTGTCATTTGGCAAAAGCCATTGGTTTGGCACTTTCGAATTAGGAGCAACCACCGCTATGACTTTAAGACAAGGCGAAAGTCGAGGTTGCATAAAGGAACCTCCTGTAGTCACTACACTAACAATTCCCGTTGCCAGATTATTAAGAATCTCTGTCGGTTACAGATTTTAATCACCAAAAAACATACAACTTTCAATATTTATCACTATCTTTGTAGCGTAATACTCAGAGTCTAACATCAAATTCATAAATATGAAAACCACACTAAAAATACTCGCTTTTATCTTTATCGTAACAGCTACTATGATGTCATGTTCATCAACAGACCACCCAATGGATAAATTTCACCCAGACGATGGATATTACCCCTACGACCCAGAAACACTAAAAAAACTACGTGAAAACATCACCCCAACCAAACCAATAAAAATCCCCGACACTATGAGGATTGTTGCTGCCGACCCAAGCCTATACATCACACAACAAGACACCATTCCTCAAGACTCTATCCCTGAATCAGAACAGATCATTCCAAGTGAGGACTAAAAAGACAAATAAATCTAATAACTTACCACAAACAAAATAAAGCCATGAAAACTATCCGACATCTATACAGCAAAGCTCTCCGCTGGGTACTTGGTACTCTTGGAGTTACCTCAATAGCATTCGTATTTCAAGCATGCTATGCACCATACTATGGCGATGACTTCGATCGTTGCATCAATGGCGAGGTGCGCTCGGCTCAAACCCACGAGCCTATCAAAGGCATCCGCATCACAGGCAACCAACAGCCCGGCTATGAGGAGACCGACAGCACAGGTGCATTCCACATCCACTTACCAATCTCGCGCGACTACACCCTCCGAATCGAAGACCTCACCGACTCCTCTACCCCCTATCTTCCAAAAGACACCACAATCGCCGACTCCCTCTACAACGGCGAAAAAATCATCATCTACCTCGACCAAGAATAATTAAAAAGACAAAATAACAGAATAACAAAATTATCTCCTTATATTATTCTGCCTAAAAAAAAACTAACGCCGAAGGGTCTGTCTTTAGTGTCGAGATTTTGCAAAGCAAAAGCAAGACCATTATGTCAAAAAAGAAAATTATGTTCTTATGTCATTCTGTCTAAAAAACTAACGCCGAAGGGTCTGTCTTTAATATCGAGATTTTGCAAAGCAAAAGCAAGACCATTATGTCAAAAAAGAAAATTATGTTCTTATGTCATTCTGTCTAAAAAACTAACGCCGAAGGGTCTGTCTTTA
>JAFYSF010000049.1 GCA_017559505.1 Paludibacteraceae bacterium
TGAAACGGGAGATGATGTCCAGTTCGAAACACTAAGCTCTGGAGAACGACAGCAGGTATATTCTATTAGTTCTCTATTATACCATTTGTCAAATATAAATTCTGTCTGGTTTGATACAAACGGACAAAGAGTCGTCTATGATCACCTTAATGTCATATTGGAAGAGATTGAATTGTATTTTCATCCGGAACTGCAACGGACTTATCTAAAAAGATTGTTTGATGGAATAAAACAAGTTAACATACCGAACATTAAGAGTTTGAATATTTGTTTTGTTACTCATTCACCATTTGTTTTATCAGATATACCAGCACAAAATATACTCGCTTTGAAAAAAGACATAAGAGATACAGAGAAAATATCCCTAAGTACATTTGGTGCAAATATCCATGAAATGCTTAAAAATAGTTTCTTCCTAAAGAATGGCTCGATTGGAGATTACGCATTTTGGGTTATCACGCAAATAATCGAATCATTGCAGAATGTAGCGGATAAAAAAGAAATTATAAATACAGGTGTCGAATTACATAATAAAATTATGCTTATTGATGAACCTATTATAAGAAATGTCTTACTTAGGGAATATCACAAATTATATCCATCGAATAGTAAAGAGCAGGAAATAGCTGAATTAAAGAAAAAATTAGCAGAACTTGAAAACAACAAGTAGTTATGTGGAAATTAACCTCACCTTCCAAAGATTTGATAAATTGGTATGAGAAAAAAATGTGTACAAGCTTAGTTTCTCGAATTAAAGCAAGTCTTGATAAACGGATTTCTAAAGTGTTAATCCCCACACTGCCTACAGGTGGAGATGATTTGTCTATTGTTAAGCTTTTACTTCTTGGGAAACCAAAAGAGCTTTATATCTTAAACGATAAGTTAATGCGTGCAATAATTCCAAGTTATGATGACTGCGAATTTAAAGATTATCTAATATCAAAAGGAAAGAAAACAATCAATCGAAGTAATTACGAAACTATTCTTTATAGAAAATATCATGACACATTGACTGCTATACGAAATGTGTTTGATTATGAAGGGCAATTAGCACAAAACAAATCAAGGACATATCGTATTACATTAGAGCAAGGACATAATACTTGTACTTATTGTAATAGACAATATACAATAACTATAAGAAATAATAAGGGTACTAATGATGCCTCTCGCATTGCAAGGCCTCAATTAGATCATTGGTTTTCAAAAGAGCTATACCCACTTATGTCATTAAGCCTTTATAATTTGATTCCATGCTGTTCTATTTGCAATGGTTCTCTTAAAGGAAATGCAATTTTTAAACTAAGTACGCATATTCATCCTTATTTAGATTCAACTCCACACGAGCCGAAATTTAAATTTAGTTATATACTAACCACCCATCCAGGGAAATATGAGGTTTCAATAAAGGATCTAACAGATAAAAAAGAGAAAAATATGGTAGAAGTTTTCAAATTAGAAGAGGCTTATCGATATCACGGGGATTTAGAAGTTAAAGATATATTACAATTTAATTATCAAAACTCTGACACATACTTACAAACTTTATTAGATGGACTTTTGAAACATTATAAATTATCAAAAGCAGATATTTATCGTATGCTATTTGGTACAGAACTAGAAGTCTCTAAGAATCTCAATCGTCCATTAAGTAAATTAAAAAGAGATATTTTAACAGAAATAGGCATTCTAGAAAATGGCAAATTCGTCCTATAATTTTTATACATAGTTAAACCAACAAAAAATCTTTTTTACAACATACATTGCACAATCCAAAAATAATATGTACCTTTGCAATGTTATTACTAATTAACTTTCAATAAAAAACATAGTGGTTCATTCCCACACCCAAGTAGCGTTCTTGGATTACATATAGCATTTTTGCTCATTTCTTCTTGCATTAAAATTTGGTCGTTTTAAATAGTAGTTGATTTGATAAGCATAAAATGTTCACGTTATGCGTGAACTTGTTTATCGTAACTACTAAGGTCAGACCAAATACCTAATGCAAGCGAGAAAGTCAAGTTCTCGCTTTTTTATATCCTTAATATATAACCAATTAAAAGTTGTACCCGACACAAACATAGGGTTTATCTTATGAAAAAGTTACTTATAACATTAATTGTACTCATTACAAATTACAACTATTTTAATGCCCAAATTAACATTAAAACAAACAACCATAACGAACATCCAACAATCGAAACATATGACAGTTTATCTAATTTTAATTTAAATTATAAAATAATAAATAAAAAATATCAAACAAAAGATTTAGCAATAAATAGTATTTATGAACAATTCAAACAATTTATAGGTCAAAACATATACATCTTACCATTAACAGAAAAAAAAGCTAATTTCAACAAACAATGGAACATCAAAGATCCTAAAACTGACAAACTTAGGGGAAAATACTACACTATAGATGAATTTGAGTTTAAAATAGAAAATTATACCCGTTTATATGAATTAGATAAAATTATATTCAAATTAAGTGATGAAAATAAAAAAAAATATAAATGGGAAATTTCATACTATTCATTAGACGATGCTGCTTTACTTGTCGGATATTATGAAAAACTCAGAAAAAATTACGTAGGAAATACTTTCATTTATACAGGACGAGCCAAAGGCAAAGGTAGTCAATTTATAATTGAACCATCACTTGACCACTCTGCCATTGATACAAAAACACAACAAATTATTAATTTACGAAATGAGAAAGAATGGTTATGTACCGACATACAACTTATAGATGATGAAATAACATTGCAACTATATGTCATTCTAACCAATTCAGAAGGAAACGAAATAAAAGCTCGCATAGAAAATCGCTTTCTCTTTAATAATGAAACAAATGCAACTTTTTTCTCTTGCTTCATGAAAAAAAATGAATATATAAACTGGAAAGAATCATTAATTGAAAAATATAATTTAGATTTTGCAACACTTATTATAGAAAAAAAAGTTAAAATTGGAATGTCTTCCGCTATGTGTTTAGAATCTTGGGGTGAACCTATTTCTAAAAATAAAACTATTCTAAATGGAATAGAAACAGAACAATGGATATATAAAACAAACTCTTACCTCTATTTCGACAATGGAATCTTAACTGCTATTCAAAATTAAACAATAATTTATTTTACCCTTAATCCAAATAAATAGAATGTACGATTCATAATTTAGAAATATAAAACTTTGCAGTGATATCTTTCCATACCATCTCACATTGTACTTCTTCCCCTCAAGCAAGGTACAGGCAAACTGCAAGCAAGAAAACAGTCTTCTTTACACCCCGCATTCGCAAAGTTTACAAAGTTAAAGTAAACCGCAAACGGAACACATACGAACTTTGCAAGTTGCAAAGTTTGCAAACTTGCAAAGTTCAACATAAAGACTTGACTATTAACAAAATACTATTCTACACCCAAAAGTGTAAAATAGTATTATTTTTATCATAATATTAATATAATTAACCAGTTAGTACAACTTAGCAAACTTTACAACTCCATATATATATATTCTAGGTCTTTTCCTAAATAAATAGACATATTTTCTAAAAATATAGACATATCCTAAATTTATTGTCAGATTCCTAAAAATATCCCCCATTCCCCAAAAAAACAAACTCAACCACCCCAAATCTCCTAAAATCAGATATTTTTTTACAAAAAATAAAATTTTGCATTTCTTCCTTTGTTAAATATATTTTTTTTATTACCTTTGCAACACAAAAATACCCCCGAACGGGTATAATATAAATCTTCCTAATTATTTTTATACCCGTTCGGGTGTATAAAATACTCAAACAAACATAATTATACCCTATAAGGTATAATTCAAATAAGCGAATATATGAAAATAGCTGAATTTGTAAAAGAAATGCGTAAACAATATAACTTAACGCAAGTTGATTTATCCGAAAAATCTGGTGTCGGATTACGTTTTATACGCGAATTGGAGCAAGGAAAAGAAACTTTACGCCTCGATAAATTGAATCAAGTATTAAATTTATTTGATTATGAGGTGGGACCCATTAAACAAAGGAGAAATGAGTAATGAAACAAGCAAGTATATATATACGAGATAGGTATGTTGGCATTTTACGAGAAACTGACGAGGGTTATTTCTTTCAATACGATAAAGACTATTTACTGGAATCAGATGCCGAACCTATTAGTCTAACACTACCTTTGCAAGAAGAGTTATTTTACGATAAAGTATTATTCCCCTTTTTTGACGGACTAATACCAGAAGGATGGCTACTAGATATAGCAGAGCGTAATTGGAAAATAAATAATCGAGATAGAATGTCGTTATTATTAGCTTGTTGCCGTGATTGTATAGGTGCGATTAGTGTAATTGAGCAAAAAACAGAGGAATAAAAATATGGCAAGATGTTATTACTGTTATAAAGAGTTGAAGGAGGGAGAAATTGGTTTTCATCGTTCATGTTTAAAAAAGATGTTTAATGACACCCTTTGCCCTGTTATTGACTTTCAACATGCAGATTTGAATAAATTAGCAGAAGAAATCATTCGCAGTCAAACAACATTAACTGGAGTTCAAGCCAAACTTTCTTTGGATATTGTTTCTGAAAGCAAAGAGAAACGATTCACGATTGTTGGTTTATGGGGGCGTTATATACTGAAACCGCAAACAGATGTTTATGCCAATTTACCTGAGATTGAAGACCTAACCATGCATTTGGCTGAAATATCAGGTATTGAAGTGGTACCTCACACATTAATTCCTATTGCAGATGGACGACTTTGCTATTTAACTCGACGCATTGATAGATTAAATGATGGATATAAACTTGCAATGGAGGATATGTGCCAATTATCAGAGCGACTAACAGAATATAAATATAAAGGGTCGTATGAACAAATAGCAAAATTGATAGCAAAGTATTCTTCTGTTCCAAAGTTAGATGTCATTAAATTTTGGGAGATAGTCTTATTTTCTTGGTTGGTAGGAAATTCAGATATGCATTTAAAGAATTTTTCATTGTATAAACCACAAGGATATGGCTATATATTGTCTCCTGCGTATGATCTTTTGTCCACTCAATTAGTTTTACCTGAAGATACAGAGGAGTTGGCATTAAATCTGAATGGCAAGAAACGAAAAATAAGAAAAGTAGATTTTGAAATAGCAATGAAAAACTCAAATATAGATGAAAAAGCTATTGCCAATATCTTCAAAAAATTCAAACGAACAATTCCTTTATGGGAAGAAATGATAGATAAATCATTTTTATCAAATGAAATAAAAACAAAATATAAAATTATAATAGCAGAAAAATCGAACCTAATTTTTGAATAAAATCTGTGTAACTCTAAAACCTCTTAGTTTCACATTAAATTTGGCACTGATTTCTGCTTATTTTAAGAAAAATCTTTCTTTTTTAGGTATATTTTATGCATTATTTTGCCGTAAAAGCGACTAACTTATGAATAAAAAACAATAAATAGTACAAAAAAATATCACATATAAAAAACTAAAACACAAACGATTAAATATAAACATTAAAAATATTTATAAAAATATTTGGTCATATCAAAAAAAAGCAGTAACTTTGCATCCGCAAATGAGAGATAAACTCTCAGCGGAATTTTTGCGATAAGCAAGAGTAATGAAGTTTACTTCAATTACCGAGCGTAGCAAAAATCTCGCATTTGCGAAGCAAATGCGGAAATAGCTCAGTTGGTAGAGCACAACCTTGCCAAGGTTGGGGTCGCGGGTTCGAGTCCCGTTTTCCGCTCATCTTTTTTATAGTCCCTGCGCAGGTGGTGAAATTGGTATACACGCTACTTTGAGGGGGTAGTGGTCGCAAGGCCGTGTGAGTTCGAGTCTCATCCTGCGCACAAGATTTTAGAGATGCATTTTTCAAATGCATCTCTTTTTTTTGCATTCCACTGAAAAAAAATAATCCAAATCAAGCAAATCGACCATAAGGTGCAGGTAGGGTTATCCTATGAAGAAGTATGCTAAAAGTATGCTAAAAGCATGGATAAAACGAAGACTGAAAGCAAAGAGAAAAGGTTTGAAAAAAAGATATAAATTTATAATGATTTTTAAATATTTTTTTGTAACTTTGCGAGTTGATAGGCGTAATGATGCCTATTCGATATAAAAAATAGTTTTTCTAAGCAAAAAGATAAATATTATGTCAACAAAAACAGACGTTAAAGAAGAGAAAAAGAATTTGAATTTCATCGAACAAATAGTGATGGGCGATGTTGAAAAAGGGTTAAATGGTGGTCGTGTGCAAACTCGTTTCCCACCAGAACCAAATGGTTACCTACATATTGGTCACGCTAAAGCAATCTGCCTCGACTTTGGTATTGCTGAACGCTTTGGTGGCACATGTAACCTCCGTTTTGATGACACTAACCCTGTGAAAGAGGATGTTGAATATGTAGATTCTATTCAAGAAGATATTAAATGGTTGGGATACCAATGGGAAAATATTTATTACGCATCGGACTATTTCCAACAACTCCATGACCTTGCAATCCGCTTCATCAAAGAGGGCAAGGCATACGTTGACGAACAATCGGCTGAAGAGATTGCAAAACAAAAAGGTACGCCTACTACTCCGGGTACAAATAGTCCATACCGCGACCGCTCTATAGAAGAAAACCTCGACCTCTTTGAGCGTATGAGCAAAGGCGAATTCCCTGACGGCTCGATGATTTTGCGTGCAAAAATAGATATGGCGCATCCAAATATGCACTTCCGCGACCCTATCATGTATCGCATTATCACTACTCACCCACACCACCGCACTGGCAATCAATGGAAAGTGTATCCAATGTATGACTTTGCGCATGGTCAATCAGACTATTTCGAAGGCGTAACTCACTCGCTTTGTACACTTGAATTTGAGGTACACCGCCCTCTCTACGACTACTATATCGACCAATTTGCAACTGATGAATATCGTCCTAAACAACGCGAATTCAACCGCTTGAATATCACTTATACAGTGATGAGTAAACGCAAAATGTTGCAATTAGTGCAAGAAGGTCTTGTGCGTGGATGGGACGACCCTCGTATGCCTACTATCTGTGGTCTTCGTCGTCGTGGTTATACACCTGAAAGTATCCGCTCATTCATCAACAAAATCGGTTATACTAAATATGAGGCATTGAATGACGTATCGCTCCTCGAAGCAGCTGCTCGCGAAGACCTCAAACCACGTGCAACTCGTGTTTGTGCTATCCTCGACCCTATCAAATTGGTGATTACAAACTATCCAGAGGGTACAACTGAGGACCTCGTGATGGAAAACAACCCTGATAACGAAACAGCAGGCACACGCATAGTGCCATTCGGCCGTGAAGTATATATCGAACGTGGCGACTTCCGCGAAGAGGCAGATAAAGACTTCTATCGCCTCAGCCCTGGTGGACGCGAAGTGCGCTTGAAAGGTGCTTATATCATCCAAGCTACTGGTTGCGAAAAAGATGCAGAGGGCAATGTAACAACAGTGTATGCAACTTACGACCCTAACACTAAATCAGGCACTGAAGGTGGTAACAAAAAAGTGAAGAGTACAATCAACTGGGTGGATGTTGACTCAAGCGTAGAAGCAGAAATCCGCTTGTACGACCGCTTGTTCGCTGTAGAAAATCCATCGGCTGAAGAAGGCGACTTCCGTGACCTATTGAACCCAGATTCAATGAAAGTTATCACTGGTGCTCGCGTTGAAAAATCATTGGCAGATGCTAAACCTGGCGATAAATATCAATTCCTCAAAATCGGTTACTTCAACACCGACCTCGATACAAAAGACGGTAAATTAGTGTTCAACCGCACTGTATCACTCAAAGGATAATTTTTGAGTTGAGAGTTGAAAGTTATAAAGATACAGACAACGAACAACTAATCATTAATAACTAATAATTAATCACTAATAACTAATACTTAAAACACAATCTATTATGAGACTTTCTAAGAATGTTGAGGCTTTTCGCCCAAGTCCAATCCGTGCTATGTTGCGCGTAGTAGCTAATCCTAATATTATCTCTTTTGCAGGCGGTATGCCAGGCGAAGATTTGTTCCCAATCGACGACGTACGCGAAATGGTGCAAGTTGTGCCACGCAAAATGATGGAAATTGGTTTGCAATATGGTACTACAGATGGTCTTGGATTGCTTATCGAAGAAATCAAAAAAGTATCAGAAGCACAAGGCTTTGATATGACTAAAAACAAAGTCATCATCACAACAGGTTCGACACAAGTAATGAACATCGTGGCTAAATTGATGCTCGACCCTAACGACATTATGTTGACAGAAGACCCTGTATTTGTAGGTAGTCTTGGCGCATTCTGCTCATACAACGCACAAGTAATCGGTATTCCATTGGACGATGAAGGTATCGTGATTGAAGAATTGGAAAGAGCATTGAAACTCAAACCAAAATTCATCTACATCACTCCAACATTCCACAACCCTGCAGGCTTGACATATAGCGAACAACGCCGTAAAGAGTTCATCGAAATGATGGCTAAATACCCTGACACAATGGTACTTGAAGACGATGCTTATGGTCGCCTCTATTTCGATGAAGATACAGCAAAACTCATCAAACCAATGAAAGCATACGCTCCAAACGAACAACAATTTATCTATTGTAGCTCGTTCTCAAAAATCTTTGGTCCTGGTTTGCGTATTGGTTGGATGATTGTTCCAAACGAATTATATGATGTAGCAGAAATTGCAAAACAATCAATGGACGCATGTACACCTGTATTCTCACAAATTTTGGCATACGAATTCATCCGCACAGGTCGTATGGACAAATATGTGGTATATCTTCGTGATACATACAAACTTCGTCGCGATGCAATGGTAGCTGCAATCAGAAAATATTGCCCTGCAGAAGCAACATTCGTAGAACCAAAAGGTGGTTTCTTCGTATGGTTGAGATTGCCAGACGGAGTTGACACAGATGCTTTGTTTGACGAATGTAGCAAAAATGGCGTAGTATTCGTTAAAGGCTCAGCATTTACACCTGACGGAAGAGACAACCGCCACATTCGTATTTCGTTCTGTAACGTAAACGAAGAAATCATCGAAAAAGGTGTAAAAATCCTTGGCGATGCAATGCATTCTTTAATGAAATAATAAATAAGTAACAAGTAACTAGTAGCGAGTAATTAAAAAAAACTCGCTACTAATAATCTAAAAAAATGAATATTTCGTACAATTGGCTTAAACGCTATCTTAAAACTGATTTACCAGCCGAAGAGTTGGCTAAAATATTGACTTCAATCGGACTTGAAGTTGGCTGTGTTGAAACTGTACAAACTATCAAAGGAGGTCTTGAAGGGTTGGTAGTAGGCGAAGTGCTCACTTGCCGCGACCACGAAAATTCAGACCACTTGCATGTAACCACTTTGACAGTAGGTGGCGACCCAATACAAGTAGTATGTGGCGCACCTAATGTAGCTGCTGGGCAAAAAGTTATTGTTGCTACAGTTGGTACAGTTCTTTATGACGGAGAAGAAAGCTTTACTATCAAAAAATCAAAAATACGCGGAGAAGAATCATTCGGTATGATCTGCGCTGAAGACGAAATCGGCGTAGGCACAGGTCATGATGGTATTATGGTATTGCCAGCAGAGACACCTGTTGGTATGACAGCTCGCGAATATTTTGGTATTGAAGATGATACTTTGATTGAAGTAGATATCACACCTAACCGTGCCGATGCAACATCGCACTATGGTGTGGCTCGCGACTTGGCTGCCTACTTCAAAGCGCACAACATACCTTATGAATTGTGCAAACCTTCGGTAGATGACTTCAAATCAGACAATAACGAATTGCCAATTGCAATCGAATTACAAAACGCTGAACGCTGTCCACGCTACACAGGCATCACAGTGAAAGATGCAAAAGTGGAAGAATCACCAAAATGGTTGAAAGATGCATTGCAAGTGATTGGACTACGTCCTATAAATAACGTGGTAGATGCTACTAATTATATTCTTCACGCATTTGGACAACCATTGCATGCCTTTGATGCAGACAAAATTAAAGGTGGCAAAGTGGTAGTGCGCACAGCTGAAGAGGGAAGCAAATTCACTACATTGGACGGAGTAGAACGTACGCTTTCGGCTGAAGACTTAATGATTTGTAATGCCGAAGAACCTATGTGTATCGGTGGTGTGTTTGGTGGTTTAGATTCAGGTGTGACTGAGGAGACTAAAAATATCTTTATCGAATCGGCTTACTTCAATCCTGTGTCTATTCGCAAAACAGCTCGCCGTCATGGCTTGAATACAGATGCAAGCTTCCGCTTCGAACGTGGTATCGACCCACATAACACTGTTTATATCTTGAAATATGCTGCTATGTTGATTAAAGAATTGACTGGCGGTACTATTGCATCGGATGTTACAGACATCTACCCTACTCCACTCAACAACTTCATCGTTGACATTAAACTTGAGAAAATACATTCGTTAATTGGTAAAGTTATTGAAACTGAACAAATTGAACGTATATTCGAAGGTCTTGAAATGAAAGTATTGGAGAAAGATGCAGAAGGATATAAATTGGAAGTGCCTGCTTATCGTGTTGACGTTCAACGCGATGTAGACGTAATTGAAGATATTCTCCGTATCTATGGCTACAATAATGTGGAATTGAGCGACAGATTGACATCGAACCTAAGTTTCTCGAAAGGTGTTGACTCTACAAAATGGGAAAACTTGATTTCGGAACAGTTGACAGCCAATGGTTTCAATGAAATATTGAATAACTCGCTCACTAAATTAGCTTATTACGAAGGACTTACAAGCTACACAGCTGAAACTTGCGTGCGCATATTGAATAGCCTCAGCCAAGACTTGAGCGTAATGCGCCAAACTATGTTGTTTGGTGGCTTGGAAAGTATTGCTCGCAATGCTAATCGTCAGAATGCAGATTTGAAATTCTATGAGTTTGGTAATTGCTACCATTTCGATGCAGAAAAACGCAAAAATGCAGAAAGTTCATTGGATGGCTACTCGGAAGAATATCACTTGGCATTGTGGATTACAGGTCGCAAAAATGGATTGAACTGGGCTGCAAACAATGACAAAGTAAGTTTCTATCAATTAAAAGCATACGTGCAAAATGTGCTTGTGAGGATGGGCATTGACTTGCGTAAGACTCAAATTGCAGAAGTAAGCAGTGATTTGCTTTCGGAAGCATTGGAAATCAAAACCGTAAGTGGCAAATTGTTGGCAACAATCGGTGTGGTGGCTCCAAAACAATTGAAAGCATTCGATATTGAAAATACAGTTTATTATGCTGACATTCAATGGAAAGCTTGCTTGAAAGAGTTGAATAAACGTAAGATTAGCTATACTGAAATTTCGAAATTCCCTGAAGTAAAACGTGACTTGGCTTTGTTGGTTGATAAATCGGTGCGTTTTGCTGAAATTGAAAAAATTGCATTCGATACAGACAAGAAATTGTTGAAAAACGTGACATTATTCGACGTTTATGAAGGCAAAAACTTGGAACCAGGTAAAAAATCATACGCTGTGAACTTCACTTTACAAGATAAAGAGAAGACATTGACAGACAAACAAATAGACGGAATCATGCAAAAACTCATCAAAAATTTGACTGAGAAATTGGATGCAAAACTCCGCTAATAAATTTTAAAGGGTTAATAACAAATGGGCAATGCATCTTAGTGATAAGGTGCATTGTTTTTTATACTTATTGTATTTTTAGGGGTATGGCGAAGGTAAGGTGAGGGTTGCTTGAAGGTTGCTGTATCCTATATTTAGGGTTAGGAGGGGTTATTGTATTTTATGCGCATTACTTATCGTATATCGTACAATAAGCTTCTTGTAGAAAATATGATCTACACAATATTAGCTGATGCAATAAAAAGAGAGTTGGCATTCGAGCCAACGAGACAACAAAGAGAATTGATTGATTTGTTGGCTCAATTTTGTTGTATGCCTACTGAAACAAAAGCATTTATACTGAAAGGATTTGCAGGAACGGGAAAGACTTCTATTGTCAGTGGATTGATAATGGCGATGAAATCGTTGAAACAAAATACGGTGTTATTAGCTCCAACGGGGCGTGCGGCAAAGGTGTTGAGCAACTACTCGAACCATGCGGCATATAGCATTCACAAAGTGATATACAGACAGAAATCGGCTGGAGATTTTAGCTTTAATGTAAATTACAACTCGTTCAAAAACACGTTATTCATTGTGGATGAAGCCTCTATGATAGCAAATCAAAGTGTATCGGGAGTTGAATTTGGGTCGGGAAGACTGTTAGATGATTTGGTTGAATATGTATATTCGGGTGATAATTGTAGTATGATTTTGGTTGGAGATACCGCTCAATTGTTGCCAATCGGACAAAATTCGTCGCCTGCACTGAATAAAAATATCGTAGAGGGATATGGCTTGGAGGTGATGGAATATCAGTTGACCCAAGTGATACGTCAAGCGGGGGAAAGTGGAATTTTATTTAATGCGACAAAGATACGCCAAGCAATAGAGAATGAACCATTTACACCTATAAAATTAAATCCAAATTTTGACGATATAAAAGTTGTTAGTGGAGAAAATTTGGTTGAAGAATTAGAGAGTTCGTATGCTCAAGTTGGCGAAGAAAATACGATTATATTGACATACTCGAATAAACGAGCTGTGCTATATAATCGAGGAGTTAGGGGACAGGTGATGATGAAAGAGGATGAATTGTCGAGAGGCGACTATTTGATTGTAACAAAAAATAACTATTATTGGTCGAAACCATATGATAATCTTGACTTTATTGCAAATGGTGATATTGCAGAGATTATGCGTGTAGGGAAATATTATGAGCTATATGGGGGAAGATTTGCAGACTTGACTTTGAGATTGATTGATTATGACATTGAGGTCACGGCAAGGATACTGATTGACTCATTATACACCGAAACACCTTCGGCTCAACAAGCACTATCAGAACGCATAACTAATGCTGTAGCAGAGGATTATGCTGACATTGGCGATAAAAGAAAATTCTGGAAAGAGATGCAAAATAATGAGTTCTACAATGCCCTACAAGTGAAATTTGCGTATGCCATTACGGGTCATAAATCACAAGGCGGCTCGTGGGACCATGTTTATATTGACCAAGGATACATAACAGAAGAGATGATTACGAGAGAATATTATCAGTGGCTATACACCGCTATAACTCGTGCAAAAGAAAAAGTGTTTTTAGTGAATTTTTCAAAATATTTCTTAAAATAATTGTTAATATCGAAATATATAAGTAACTTTGCAAAAATAAAAAAATAAACTAAATAATATACAATGTCATGAAACTAAAATTTATTTCTATGATTGCAATTGTGGCAACATTTATGTCAGCTTGCTGCAATAAACCAAAAACTTACAACTCAGTAGATGAATATCCTGAGTATAAAGGCAATGACTTGGGTGTAACCTACACTCCTAACAAATCTTTCTTCCGCGTATGGTCGCCTGCTGCGCAAGAGGTGCGACTCAATATCTATGCCGACGCTCTCGAAGGTGCTCCTACACAAGTGTTTGACATGAAATACGACGTAGATGGCACTTGGACCTACACTGTGAAAGAAGACCTCATTGGCAAATTCTACACTTTCCAAATCAAACAAAACGACCAATGGCTCGAACCAACTCCTGGCATTTGGGCTAAAGCGGTAGGCGTCAACGGTGTGCGTGGTGCTATTATCGATTGGAACACTACAAACCCTGAAGGTTGGGAAAATGATGTTCGCCCAGAAATGAAATCTTTCACCGACGCTATCATCTATGAAGTACACATGCGCGACTACACAATCCACGCATCTTCAGGTAGCTCATTCCCAGGCAAATTCCTCGGTCTCAGCGAAGCTGGCACTAAAACTATCGATGGTTTGACTTCTGGTATCGACCACTTGAAAGAACTTGGCATCACTCACGTTCAAATTCTTCCAAGCTACGACTATGGCTCAATCGACGAAACTCGCCTTGCCGACAACAAATACAACTGGGGCTATGACCCTAAAAACTACAACGTTCCTGAAGGCGGCTATGCAACAGACCCTTATTCGCCAGCAACTCGCATTCTCGAACTCAAAACTATGATTCAACAACTCCATGCCGCTGGCATCCGCGTGATTATGGACGTTGTTTACAACCACACTTTCGTAGGCGACAACTCTCACCTCAATCTCCAAGCACCTGGCTATTTCTACCGTATGAACGAAGATGGCTCATGGGGCAATGGCTCTGGTTGTGGTAACGAAACTGCTTCGGAACGCGCTATGATGCGTCGTTTCATGGTCGAATCAATCAAATATTGGGTCGAAGAATACCACATGGACGGCTTCCGTTTCGACTTGATGGGTATCCACGATATCGAAACTATGAACCAAATCCGCGCTGCTGTTGATGCCATCGACCCAACTATCTCTATCCACGGCGAAGGCTGGGCTGCAGGTGGTTGCGGTATTCCAGAAGAACTTCGCGCTGTGAAAAACAACGCTCACCAATTCTCTCCTATAGGCGTATTCAGCGATGACATCCGCGATGGCCTCCGTGGCAAATGGACCGATGGCAACAAAGGTGGCTTCGTATCTGGTCGTGGTCTTGACGAATCAATCAAATTCGGTGTTGTAGGTGCTACTGCTCACCCTCAAATCGACCTCGCACAAGTAGCTCACACTAATGTTGCTTATGCTACAACTCCAGCACAAGTCATCAACTACATGTCTTGCCACGACGACCCATGCGTTGTTGACAAACTCAAAGCAATCCACCCTGAAGCTACAATCGAAGAAATCATCCGCATGGACCTCCTCGGACAAACAATCGTATTCACAGCTCAAGGCGTACCATTCATCTATGCTGGCGAAGAGCTCCTCCGCGACAAAAAAGGCGTTCACAACACATACCAATCGCCTGACTCAATCAACCAAATCGATTGGACTAACAAGGTGAAATATGCCGAAGTTTACGACTACTACCGCAATCTCATCTCCCTCCGCAAAGCTCACCCAGCATTCCGCATGAGCGATGCTGCACAAGTGGCTGAAGCAATCCAATTCGTAGAAACTCCAGCCAATGTAGTAGCTTACACGCTCAATGGCTCGCTCTCTAACGACTCATGGAATCAAATTTTTGTCATCTACAACGGCAACACAACCGATGTCGAACTTCCTCTCCCTGAAGGCACTTGGACTGCTGCATGCTACAATGCAAAAATCAACGAAAACGGCTTAGGCAACTTCACCGGTAAAATCAACGTACCTTACACCTCTGCCGTAATCCTCTACCGCAAATAATTTTTGCGATAAACGAGACGAACGAAGCAAAAACTTATATAACAAGATGCTGTGTCAAATCTGGGTTTGACACAGCATTTTTTGTCTATAGGGAGAGAAAAAATGGAGAAAAATACACAATGTGAGTATGTGTTTTTTTTGACTGTTTTCTTGCTTGCAGATTGCTTGCACCTTGCTTGAGGGCAAGACGCGAGAATACACACTCTCATTGTGTATTCGCTCAGCAATACCCACTATAGCCTAAAAATATTATAATAACCTTCTTTAATAGCCAAAACATCAATAAAAAAAACAATAAATATATCCCCAAAAAACTTGTAAATTCACAAAAAAAAGCGTATCTTTGCATATAATTTGCGCTTAAAGTCGCAATGTCTATATACATCACTCTCTTTATTATAACTATACAAAACTATAGTTAAGGGGACTTCTATAAATTCCCCGTTTTATTATTTTTCATTTGGAACTTAAAAACTCTTGTATAAAATTTGTTTTTTAACGGCATCTTATTAGCTTTTTATTCAGCCAAATAGCTCGCTATTAGTCCGAATAAAGAAACTAATAACCTGCTCGTTAAAAATTCAAATTTTATTTACAAGGTAATTTATAGAAGTCCCCTTAAGAAAATGGCAAAAAAGAAAGTAAAATTACAATTCAATCCCGAAACACTTTCGTTTGAACGTGTCGAAACATCAATCGGAAAAACCCTCAAGAAACTGACTTTGCACCTATTTTCAAGTGCTTTCATCGGTTTCCTATTCTTCATCGTTTTCACTATCATAATAGACTCGCCTGACGAAAAACGCCTAAAAGCCGAAAACGAACGAATGGAAATCCAATACGAACTGCTCAATCGCCGATTGGAACAGATGAATGATGTATTAGCCGACATCAAACAACGCGACAACAACCTCTATCGCGTAATATTCCAAGCTGACTCTATTCCCGACAATGTTCGCCATAGCACTGCCCTCACCAGCCATCGCTACGAAGAACTTGCCAGAATGAATACTGCTGCTATTTTGATTGAAACCACACGCAAAACTGATGATATAAGCAAACAACTCTACATTCAATCAAAATCATACGACGACCTTATGTTGCTCGTGAAAAGCAACGAACAAAAACTCAAACAAATACCTGCCATACAACCTATTCTAAACAAAGACCTTACGCGCATCGCATCGGGTTTTGGCTATCGAGTTGACCCTGTGTATCGCACCCGCAAATTCCATCAAGGCATGGACTTCACTGCCCCTACTGGCACCGACATCTACGCCACAGGCAATGGTGTGGTCGAATTTGTAGGTTGGAAACAAGGCTATGGCAACACCGTGATAATCGACCACGGATTTGAATATAAAACACTTTATGCCCACATGCATAAAATCAAGGTAAAAAAAGGACAAAAACTCACTCGCGCCGAAATAATTGGCACGGTTGGCAACACAGGCAAGAGTACAGGTCCTCACCTTCACTACGAAGTGGAATACAAGGGTCAGAATGTCGACCCTCTCAACTACTACTTCCTCGACTTATCACCAGAAGAATACGACCGCATGATACAACTTGCCACTAACGCTGGCAACGTAATGGACTAAAACAATTCATAATGCATAATTCACAATGCAGAATTAATCCATCCTAATTAATTATGAATTATGCATTATGAACCGAAAGTCTTTAAACCTATAGGTGAAAAAATTATGAATTAATATAACTATGATTGACTACCATAACCTAACACCCGAACAAGAAGAAGAGATGATTCAATCCGAATTCAGAGCTCTTCTACGCGACTATGCCGCAACTGCACACAAACAAAAAGTCGAAATAATCACAAAAGCATTCGAATTTGCCAACAAAGCTCATGGTGGTGTGAAACGCCGTTCGGGCGAACCATACATCATGCACCCCCTTGCCGTAGCTCGCATCGTTGTGAACGAAATAGGTTTAGGTTCTACTTCGATTTGTGCCGCTTTGCTCCACGACGTTGTCGAAGACACCGACTACACCGTAGAGGACATTGCCAACGAATTCAACCCTAAAATCGCTTCTATTGTCGCTGGTCTTACCAAAATATCTGGCGGTATATTCGGAGAAGGGGCTTCTGCTCAAGCCGAAAATTTCCGCAAACTCATCCTCACTATACCCGAAGACGTGCGCGTAATTCTTATCAAAATGGCTGACCGTCTGCACAATATGCGCACTCTCGGCTCAATGCCTCCTGCCAAACAGCTCAAAATCACAGGCGAAACCCAATACATATATGCTCCTTTAGCTCAACGACTTGGCTTCTTCCTAATCAAAACTGAATTAGAAAATCTCAGTTTCAAATACGAACAACCAAGCATCTACGCCAAGCTCGAACGCCAAATAATGCAGGTTACCCCAATGCTCGAAGATGCTTTCCGCATTTTCATTCAGCCTATTACAAAGATTCTCGACTCGTATGGCTACGACTACGAAATCATAAAACGCATAAAATCACCATATAGCGTATTCAAAAAGATGCAAACCAAGCATATCACTTTCGAAGAAGTGTATGATTTATTGGCTATTCGCATCATCCTCAAACCAAAACCAAACGAAAACGAAAAGGCTAATTGCTGGGTAACTTATTCAGCCATTACCAGCATCTACACACCTCACCCCGACCGCACTCGCGACTGGATCAACACTCCTAAATCTAATGGCTATGAGGCTCTCCACGTCACAGTTATGGGTCCTGGAGGCAATTGGATTGAGGTTCAAATCCGTAGCCAACGTATGAACGACATTGCCGAAAAAGGCCTTGCTGCTCACTGGAAATACAAAACTGGCGAACAAGAAGAATCTGACCTTGACAAGTGGTTCAAGTCCATCAAAGAAATGCTCGACACAAGCGACTTTACTAATGCAGTCGAGTTCATGGACACATTCAAGCTCAATCTATATTCAACCGAAATTTTTGTCTTTACTCCAAAAGGCGATATTCGTAAAATGCCGGCCAAGGCTACTGCTCTCGACTTTGCCTTCCATCTCCACTCCGACATTGGTACTCACTGCATTGGCGCAAAAGTCGATCACCGACTTGTTCCTGTCAGCTATGAGCTACAAAGTGGCGACCAAATCGAAATTCTCACATCAAAAAGCCAAAAGCCTCAAATGGAATGGCTCGATTTCTGTACTACTGGTAAAGCCAAAGCCCAACTACGCACTATCCTCAAAAAAGAGCTAAAAACTATTATCAAAAAAGGTCAAGACACTATAGAGCAAATCATAAACTCTGTTGGTCAACCGGTTAATAATCAAACACTACAAGTCGTACTCGACCATTTCAAAATCACTGACGTAAACAATCTCTATTCTGCCATAGGCAAAGGCAAGATTGACACATCTATCATACCTTCTCTCTTCTTAAACAAAACAAAAAATAAATGGATGCGAATTTGGAAACTCCAATTCGGTAGCGACGACAAAAAAGAAGAGACTACACCGCAACCTACACAACACAACCCTAAAAAGACCCTACATATCACTGATGCCGACGTTGGTTCTGGCTACAAAATTGCCGATTGCTGTCAACCTATTCCGGGCGACAATGTGCTTGGCTTCATCGAAACTAGTGGCGATGTCATAGTCCACAAATGCGATTGTCCGGTAGCGCAAAAGCTCCAAGCCAGCTATGGCAACCGCATCTTGTCTGCCAAATGGGAAACTCAAAAAGTGCTCTCATTCCTCACTACCATCGAGATTTCGGGTGTCGACCAAACAGGGCTACTAAAACAAATCGTACAAATCATCAGCGACGACTATGCCATCAATATCAAAAACATCAATATCGACACCACCGATGGCGTATTCAGAGGCACTCTCGACATCTATGTTTATAGTGCCGACGACATCACCAATTTATGCAAAAATCTACTAAAAATCAAAGCATTAAAATCAGTAAAACGCATAAAATAAATCAATAAAACATGAAAAAAATATTATTCACACTGCTGGCTATCACTGCACTAATTTTCAGTGCGTGCAAAGACAACAATCAAAAAACAGTATATCTACCATCAATCTCAGGTGCTGCCTACGAGGTGCTTCTCGTCATCGACGATAGCCTCTATCGCACTCCTGCTGGCGAAGCTATGTACTACGTACTCAATGCTCCAACCCCAATTCTACCTCAACCCGAACCTATGTTCAAGATGTCAAAAGTGGCTCCAAATCATTTCGACAATCTCTTGAAAGCTACTCGCAACATCGTCTTCGTAGATGTAAATCCAAACAAATACACTCAAGCCAAAATCAATCTCAGCCGCAATCGTTGGGCTAACACTCAAGCCATTGCCAACGTAGTCGCACCCGACGAAGAATCACTCAAAACTATCTTAGAAACAAGTGGTTCAACCATTTCCGACTATTTCATCATGGCTGAACGCGAACGCATGATCGACTTCTACCAAAGCAACATCAATGCCGAGGCTCTCCGCCGTGTATATCAACAATTTGGCAGCAAAATCGCCGTGCCAACCTCAATGAATAAATACGAGAAAAAAGACAATTTCCTCTGGATTACAAACGGCAGTGCCCTAATCCGCCAAGACATCGTAATATACACCACTCCTTACAAATCAATCGACGACCTAACCCACGAATCTATCATGGCTCGTCGCGATTCTGTAATGAAAGCCAATATGCCTGGTGGCGTCGAAGGCTCTTACATGGGCACCGAGTATCGCTATCTCCCTCCTGTAACCAATTTCGTAACGCACAACAATGCTTGGTGTGCCGAGACTCGCGGACTTTGGAAAATGAAAAATGGCGAACACATGGGTGGTCCATTCGTATCGCTCACTCGCATCGACGAAATGAATATGCAAATCATCACCATCGAGGGCTTTGTCTTTGCTCCTAAATACGACAAACGCAACCCTCTCCGCCAACTCGAAGCCATGATCTACTCTCTCCGACTCCCTCACGAAGTCAACGAAGTGGTCATCACAGCCCCAAAAACAGACCAATAAATATCAAAAATCACAAATTTCTGCACCTTTACCTCTCCTTACCTTCAAGCAAGGTGCACCGTAAAAGACTGCCACAAAAGAAATCACAAAAAACAAATATATAAATTGTGCATTAAAAAAATAACAAATATGGAAAAAAAACTTAAAATAGGTATCACCCAAGGCGACATCAACGGCATCGGCTACGAAGTCATCCTCAAAGCCCTCACCGACCAACACATTCTCGAACAATGCACGCCTATCATCTACGGCTCTGCCAAAGCTGCAAGCTATCACAAAAAATCTCTCGGCATTGATTCTTACACTATCAGCGTATCTCGCTCTGCCGACGATGTTAATCCTCACAAAATCAGCATCGTCAACACCTCTGCCGACGAACCAAAAGTAGAACTCGGACAACCAACTCCCGAAGCTGGCAAATCTGCTCTCGAAGCCCTCGAAGCTGCTACTGCCGACCTCCTCGCTAACAAAATCGACGCTATCGTCACTGCGCCTATCAACAAGGCTACTATCCAAAGCGAGACATTCAAATTCCCAGGTCACACCGAATACCTCGAAAATCGTGCTGGCTCTGAGTCTCTTATGATACTTGCAAGCGACCGCCTCCGCGTTGCTTTGGTCACAACCCACATGCCTATCACCAAAGTCTCTCAAGCCATCACCAAAGAGGCTATCCTCCAAAAACTCCGTCTTCTCAACAAGTCTCTAAAAGAAGACTTTAGCATCATACGCCCACGCATCGCCGTGCTCGGACTAAACCCTCACGCAGGCGACAACGGACTCCTTGGCACCGAAGAACTCGAAGTTATCAAACCTGCCATCGAAGAGGCTATTGCCGAAGGTATCGTATGCGTAGGACCTCTCGCTGCCGACGGACTATTTGGCTCAGGCAAATTCCAACACTACGACGCAGTCCTCGCTATGTATCACGACCAAGGTCTTGCCCCATTCAAAGCCCTCACTACCGAAAAAGGCGTAAATATCACAGCAGGTCTCAAATTCGTACGCACATCTCCAGCTCATGGCACTGGCTACGACATCTCAGGCAAAAACATTGCTAACGAGCTATCTATGCGCGAAGCTATCTACGAGGCAATACACATCGTTCGCAACCGCGAAGCTTACAAACAAATGTATGCCAATCCTCTTCCATTCCCTAAACAAGAAGAGCGCAAACCTCGCGAAATCAAACTCTTCGACCCAGTAGCTCACGACGCACAAAAAGCCTACGAAGCTAAACAACAAAATCAAAACCAACAACCAGCAGAATAACAAATGCAAAAAGTCATTGACTATATCATACAATTCCTAATCCGTGACGAGCATAAAGCCCACCACGTAGGCTATTGTAGCGATAAAACTCAATGGTCTAAATACAAAGTCGTAATTGTTCCGTCTAACTTCTTCAACGACAGCATCTACGGCACACAACAAAGTATGCCTTCTCTCCCTCTTCAAGAGATTGAAGGCATACCTTTTTTGTATGGCACTCCCCTAATCGAAAAAATCGACAACACAATCATCTGCCATGCCGACATCATTGCAAGCACCTACTTTCTCATCTCTCGCTACGAAGAATACCTCAATCCAAACTCCAATCGCGACCCTCACGGCAGATACATAGGCAAACAATCCGTTCCCGCACAAGCTGGCTTCATCCACCGTCCTATCGTAGAAGAATACGGCGAATTACTTCGCAATCTACTACAACAAGCCGGCGTGCCTCTTCTTCCTATACCACAACAAATCAACCACATATACCTAACCCACGACATCGACTCCATAACCAATTATCGCAGAATACGCGGACTAATAGGAGGAATACTTCGCCGAGAAAATATAACCACAATACTCAAATCACTCTTCAACATCCACAACGACCCTGCCTACACATTCCCTTGGATTCTCAATCAAGACAACCAACTACCACAAGCAACACAAATCTACTTCGTCAAGGCAGCACGACAAGCCTCTGGTCTCGACCGCCCTGCATACAATTTAGTAGGCAAAAACTTCACTCATCTCAAAAAAGAGATACTAACCTCATCGCCCAAAGCAATATTCGGACTACATGCAAGTTATAAGAGTGGCAATATCCCCGATATTATCAGCGACGAACGAAAACTCTTACAATATGCAATTGAAAACCAACAAATAACCACATCTCGACATCACTATCTCCGCTCACTCCACCCTAGCGACATGGAAGCCTTGATAGATGCACGAATAACCGATGACTATACTATGGGCTATGCCGATATAGCAGGATTCCGACTCGGCACATGCCGCGCAGTTCGCTTCATCAATCCCGCCACACGCAAACTCACATCGCTAACCCTACATCCTCTCACCATTATGGATTGTACACTCAGCGAACCACACTATATGAACCTCACCTACAAAGAAGCTCTCTCCTACTCACAAATCCTAATCAACGAAACCAAACAACACAATGGCGACCTCTGCCTCCTTTGGCACAACACTCGCTTTAACAACAACGACTATCACAGCCAACTATACTCACAAATAATCAAATCTCTATGCCTCTAAAAAAAATACTTATAATAACCGATGCTGTTACCAAACCCTTATACACACCAAGGGTACGTAACATCTATCACTATTTTTCACAAAAAGGCATTCAAATAGATTGGTTTACTGAACAATACGAAACTATCCCATCTGATTTTAATATAAAATTACACCAAATATCATTCTACAAACACAAAGGCGTATTAGGCAAAATAGAATGGACAGTGAAAAATATTCTAAATATTTTGTTTGACTACAAAAACAACTATTTTGCCAATAAATTCCTTACTTCGACCCAAAACACCAAATACGACTTAGTGTTTTGCAGTACGTTCCACACATTTGGGTTAAAAGCAGCTCTCAAAATAGCACAAAAACAAAATATACCACTACACATAGACCTACGCGACATTGCCGAACAATGCGATACTAACGAATATAACAACTCAAAAATAGCACTTGGGCTTATCAGTAAGGCATACCGCAATATCAACATCTCCCGCCGAAATAAAATATTAAAACAAGCCCACACCATCACTACCGTATCTCCTTGGCATGTCAACTTTTTGAAGCAAATAAATCCTAACACCCACCTAATCTACAACGGCTACGATGCTACTCTATTCCAGCCTCAAAACATAAAATCAGACTATTTCGACATAATCTACACAGGCAAATGGTATGGTCAAACCCTACAAGATCCGACACTGCTATTTCAAGCATTAGCCGAAATAAACAATCCACAAATACGCCTTATTTGGTACACTAATACAGATGTCCACACCCAAATAAGCAACCTTGCCAAACAGCATAATCTAACCACACCTCTAATAATAAACAGTTACGTCCCTAACAACGAAATACCCGTTCTCTTAAACAAAAGTTCAATCATCCTTGTACTGACCAACAAAGGCAACAGAGGTATAATGACTACAAAATTCTTCGAGGCTATCGGCGTAGAAAAACCTATACTCTGTGTTCGTAGCGATGAAGAATGCCTTGCCCAAACAATCAAAGAAACCAATGCTGGATTAGCCGCTACAACTGTAGATGAAGTAAAAGAATTTATTCTATACCACTACAACCAATGGCAAAAACAAGGCTATACCCACATAAATATAACTAACAAAGAACAATTCACTCGTCAAAACCAAGCACAACAATTCGAAGAAATATTCAATAAAATAATATAATGCTATCAATATTGATTCCAACATATAATTATGATTGCTACGATTTGGTCAAAGAACTACATCGTCAGGCTCTCGAATGCAATATTGAATTCGAAATCATTGTTGCCGACGATTGCTCTTCTTCTAAACTATCAAAACTACAACAAATAACCGAATTATCTAATTGCCACCTAATCAAACCACAACAAAACCTTGGGCGTGCTAAAATAAGAAATTTTTTAGCCGACAAATCGCAATACAACCATATTCTATTCCTCGATAGTGATTCTTTTCCTGCTTCTAACAATTTTCTAAAAAACTACATTCAATTTATACCTCAAAACCTCACTATCTTAGGCGGAAGAATCTACAACAAAGCACAAGATACGCAACACACACTACTAACCAAATATGGCATAACCAAAGAAAGAAACAAAGATATTTTAACAAAATCAACCTCACCTTTCACATCACCCAACTTCCTTATACCCAAAAATATCTTCAATACAATACGATTTAATGAAAATATAAAAGGATACGGACATGAAGACACTATTTTTGGCATAGAACTATCTCGCCATAATATTCCTTACTATCGTTTTGACAATCCAATCATACATCTACAAATAGAAGACAATCAAACTTTTATACAAAAAACAAAAGAATCAATCTCAAACCTATACAATATCTACACAACAAAGCAATATCCTGAATTGGAAACACTATCACCCGTTCTGAAACTATACTTAAAACTAAAAAAACTACACTGCACCCCTCTTTTGGCAAAAATATACAGCAAATATTCAAACACTTTAATTCAATATTGCGACAACAAAAATCCCAATTTAGCCATATTTTCATTATATAAACTATGCTATTTATGCCATATATCAACCAAACTATGACAAAGTGGCACAATTCAGCACTAATTAGACTATTGGCACAAAATATGATAATATAGAAGAGACGCCCTCTGCGTCTCTTTCAATTTATACAAATAATAACTTTAAAAATTTATAAATCATGAACATCAAACCATTAGCAGACCGCGTACTTATCCTTCCTGCAGCGGTCGAAGAAAAAACAATCGGAGGTATCATAATCCCAGATTCAGCAAAAGAAAAACCTCTAAGAGGCGAAGTTATTGCTGTTGGCAATGGCACTAAAGACGAAGAAATGATTCTTAAAGCTGGCGACCAAGTTCTTTATGGTAAATATGCTGGTACTGAACTCGACCTCGACGGCACCAAATATCTCATCATGCGTCAATCTGACGTACTCGCAATAATTTAATGATTAATGAGTAACTAATAGTTATTAACGAAACGATATTTTGTTACAAGGTAAAAACTGAAACAACTCTTAAAATCATTAATAACTAATCACTAACAACTAATAACTATTCAAATATGGCTAAAGTAATTTCATTCAATATGGATGCTCGTGACCAACTCAAAAAAGGTGTTGACGAGCTTGCAAATGCAGTAAAAGTAACACTTGGACCTAAAGGTCGCAACGTAATCATTGAGAAAAAATATGGTGCACCTCACATCACTAAAGATGGTGTTTCTGTAGCAAAAGAAATCGAACTCGAAGACTCTATACAAAACCTTGGTGCGCAACTCGTAAAAGAAGTAGCATCTAAAACTGGCGATGATGCAGGTGATGGTACTACTACTGCTACAGTCTTGGCACAAGCTATCGTTGGCGTAGGACTTAAAAACGTTACTGCAGGTGCTAATCCTATGGACCTCAAACGTGGTATTGACAAAGCCGTAGCCAAAGTTGTGGAAAGCATCAAAGCTCAAGCACAAGAAGTTGGCGATAACTACGATAAAATTGAACAAGTTGCTACTATCTCTGCCAACAACGATGCAGTTATCGGTAAACTTATTGCTGATGCAATGAAAAAAGTATCGAAAGATGGTGTTATCACTATTGAAGAGGCTAAAGGTACTGACACTACAATCGAGGTTGTTGAAGGTATGCAATTCGACCGTGGCTACATCTCTCCTTATTTCGTAACAAATACTGAGAAAATGGAAGTAGAGATGGAAAAACCATTCATTCTCATCCACGACAAGAAAATCTCTAACCTCAAAGAATTGCTTCCAGTTCTCGAACCAGCAGTACAATCAGGTCGTCCACTTCTCATCATTGCTGAAGATGTTGATTCTGAAGCATTAACTACACTTGTAGTCAATCGTCTCCGCGCTCAACTCAAAATCTGCGCAGTTAAAGCTCCCGGCTTTGGCGACCGCCGTAAAGAGATGCTTGAAGACATCGCAGTGCTCACAGGTGGTATCGTTATCTCGGAAGAAAAAGGCATTAAACTCGAAAGTGCAACTATCGAAATGCTTGGTACTGCCGAACGCATCACAGTTAGCAAAGACAATACAGTAATCGTAAATGGAGCAGGTGCAAGAGAAAACATCATGGCTCGAGTGGCTCAAATCAAATCTCAAATTGCAGCGACTTCTTCTGACTACGACCGCGAAAAACTTCAAGAACGCCTTGCTAAACTTGCTGGTGGTGTAGCAGTTCTCTATGTAGGTGCTGCTTCGGAAGTGGAAATGAAAGAGAAAAAAGACCGCGTAGATGATGCTCTCAGCGCAACACGTGCTGCTATTGAGGAAGGTATTGTGCCTGGTGGTGGTGTAACTTACATCCGTGCTATCTCGGCTCTTGAAGGTCTCAAAGGAGAATGCGACGACGAACAAACAGGTATTGAAATCGTAAAACGCGCTATCGAAGAACCTCTCCGCCAAATATCAACTAACGCAGGTAAAGAAGGTGCCGTAATCGTACAAAAAGTACGCGAAAGCGAAGGCGACTTCGGCTACAATGCACGTGCTGACCGTTTCGAAAATATGTTTGCTGCAGGAGTTGTTGACCCAGCCAAAGTTACTCGCGTAGCTCTTGAAAATGCAGCATCTATCGCAGGTATGTTCCTTACAACAGAATGTGTTATCACAGACAAAAAAGAGGAAAATCCAGTAGCTGCAATGCCTCCAATGGGCGGCGGTATGGGCGGTATGATGTAATCCGTATCACGCAATAAATCATAAAAAAACAGAGGACGACAAAAAATTACTTTTTAGTCGTCCTTTTTGTTATATCATATACTAATTTCGAAAAGTTCGAAGAGTTCGAATAGTTCGCAAAGGAGTATTTTTAGGCTAATTAGCCTTATTGGTCGAATGAGATTTTATTGGCAAAAAACATGAATAACTTTGCGAAAGTATTAATATGACTTGCAAAGTTAGTAAAACCACAGTTAAATAATTGTCATTCAAATACATATCAAAGAAATACACTCACAAAGTTTACAATCGACAAATTACTTAAATCACTGATAATTAGTTACATTTAGGAACTTTGCAACTTTGCAATTGCAAAGTTATAGCGAAAATGTGTTGCACCTCGGCATAACTCAAATAAATTTGGTTCTGCCCTCGGTTTACTACATTTTTGCAAAGTTGATATATTTATTCTATGAAACGACTAAAAATATGTCTACTTTTTTAGGAAAAATACGACTTTCAACAACTTTGCAAATGAGAGGTGTAAAGATGACTGTTTTCTAAGGAGCAGGTTGCTTGAACCTTGCTTGAGGGTAAGGCAAAAGAACACACACTCTCATTGTTTATTCGCAAACAAAAAAGAGACGCAAAATTTTGCGTCTCCTCTATCTTATATTTTGATAAATAAAATTGAACAATAAAAGTATTAAGATAAACAACCAAATGTGCTTTATATAAACAAATCGCCTTCTTTTACAACTAAAGTAATGTAATACTGTAATTAGTATTGCAATAAATAAAGGTATCAGTGGAGGGAACATCAAAAAACTTTGCCATATTTTACCATCTAACAAATAGAGTAAAGAGCGTTGAAATCCACACATCGGACATGATATGCCAAAAAATTGTTTATAAGCACAAGGTAACAAATACTGCTCAAATTGCATATCTAATTACATAAAGTTTTCAAGAAATTCAAGGTAAGCAAAACCTGCCGATCCTAGAATAGCTACAGCAACAATGTAATAAACAAGATATATTGCACCAAAAACAATACCGATTATTGACATTATTTTACCTGCACTAAGCATACCTGCACCTGTGTACATTGTTGGATTGGCACGATAAACAGTTAAACCTTTATTTGCAAGCACTACACCAATAATACCACAAATAAAACCTACGAAAAAGCATCCAAAAAGTAAAGAACAGATGCCAAGTACCAATGCAGCTACTGCATTAGGAGCTGTTTTTTGTTGAATTTGTTCTGACATAAATTTAAATTTTTAAAGATTATAAAATAAAAATAGTTGTTTATTACCAATCTAAATCTTCAAGAGCCTCAATAGCATCAAGAGTTTTTTCGTAATTATCAAGAGCCTTTTCATAAGCGTCTACTGCTTTATCAAAATCATCGCTATCATAAGAGGAAGATGATGATTTTTTAGAAGATGAACTTGAAGATGATTTTGCTTTATAAACTTTACTTAATTCCATTTGTGAAATAGAAATATTAGCTACTTTATCATAAATTTTTTTCATATTTTTATATGATTTATCACCTAATGAAGACCATCTATCTTTTACTAACAAATCTTCAGTAGTGTAATCATTAGCTACTAAAACACTTTCTATAACAGAATATTCAGGAGATAAATCATGGTCTAATTCACTACCATTTGCATCCAAATATTTAACAGTAAAGTTACCCATTTCAGCTTTGTATTCAAAATCATCACCTTTCAATACTTTCTTAGGAATTTCATTCCAAATATCTGTATTTGTAATAGGCAAAATTACACGAACATCCCATTTATTATTATCTTCATCAACACAAACTAACATAATTTTAACAGAATCAGATTCAATCTCTAGCATATCTTTATGCATACCAGACATTTTAATGTTTTCAGTTGGAAGCATTTTAAATTCTTCTTGTTTACTACCACAAGAGACAAACACAAGCATAGCACACAAAGCCACTGCTAAAAATTTAATTTTTTTCATAATTTAATTTGTTTTACGTCTTTCCTTCAAAGACATTAATAATGTGATTATAAATATAGTTAATAACATATTAAAATTATTATGTAGTTGCACTGCAAAGTTAAATAGTTTAATTAAATTTAAGAAATTAAAAGCGTCAAAATAATTTACTATTTCGTAAATTATTTTGACGCTTTATTGCCTATTTAATTCTTTTGAAAGTATTTCAAAAAAGTCTTTATTTAGAGCTTTGGATATTAGAAGCAATAAATCAGTATCTATACTTTTTCTTTCAAAAATATTGTAAACATTTGGTCTTTCGCAATTTATTTTACGAGCAAGCCATGAGGGTGTACGTTCTTGAAGTTCAAGTTCCTGCTTAATTAGTTGTCCTATATGTATCATAAAAAAACGTGGAATCCGACTGTTGTCGTTCCACGTCATGAGGCTGTCGCATTGCCTTTCCGATAAAACGACAACGCGAAGCCCACGCTGATATATTATTATACCCAAAACGGAGATACAACATACATTGCACCTCTATAAGGTATTGATATAATACACCCGTAGGACATCTAACGTTGCTATGCTCTTATCGGATAGAAACTTGCGACATTTCATGACGTCAGAACAAAGCGTCGATAAACGCCTATAAATAATATGTCTGCCAATCCCACCCCTCACATAGAGCAGACTGCCCCAGCGTGGAATTAGCACTGCAAAGATAAGGATTATTTTTGATTATGCAAAATTTTTGACATAAAAAAACTGACTATCTAATGATAGCCAGTTTTGGAATTATTATAATATTTCGTCTTGTAATTCTTCGTATAATGCAACAGGACCTAAATGCCACTTTTTAGTGCTTTCGTCTTGTAATTTTTTATATAAATTTGATTTATAGATTTGTTTTATTGCTTCAAGAATAGAAATTTTCTTATCTTCAGCAAGCATTGTTGCTAGCCAACTAACCTTTGATGGCAACAATAAATATAAATTATCTTGGGTGACTTCTTGTATCATAATTTTATCTCTTTTGCTTCAACAAAAGTAATTGTTTGCAATGATGTTTCAGTATGAAATAGATATTGATCTATCAGCTTATATGTTTTCAAATCTGATATAAGAGTTTTTATATCAATCAAACCGCCCTCATAAAGAGCAAATGCAGCATATACTCTATCATTAGCTACTGGACCATAAACTATATCATAATCATGCAAAAAATCTTTTCGAGTACGATTCTGCATCACAAAATTAACCCATTCCTCATTAGGTTGAGCAAACGATAAAATATTCAATTCAGAAGCTAACTCTTTATTAAATTCATATACATTGACATAACCAACATGTACTTCATGCTCACTCATCTTACGTCTAACCCACGCCTCTGCTTGCTCATATGATGTAGTTGTATAAAATCCACTACCATAATCCAAAGTTCTATTTGCTTTGCGTATCTCTGGTTGCTCAACTTTTTCTATACTGCCATGATATATTTTCATAATTGTTCTTTTTTACGTAGTTCTATAAACTCATCAATCTCTTCTATAATCCAATGCTGATTTTGAGTATGCAATATTTCAAAATGCTCATTCAAATAATCAAGCACACCAAACTCAGAAAATAAAGCCATCACACATTCAACATCTAGATGTTTAACATGCTTATATTGCTCTACACAAAAAGAGATAAAATATGTTATATCCTGATTTTTCTTGTTCATAATCAACATTATTACATCGCAAAATTACTGATTATATTTGAATTACACAAACATTTTCAATAGTTTTTGTTTCTGTTTTTGTTTCTAAACCAAACATCACATAAAAAAGTTCTTCCAAAAAAGATTCTGAAAAAGCTGTTTTTATCTTTTGAGCCATGAGACTTTGCGGTCCCATTTGGGTTTGGCGAGTTCGATGGCGGCATAGTCGGAAAAGAAACTGTGCAAAAGCGACTTGAAGCGTGGTCCATGATTCATTTCGCGAGTGTGGCAGAGCTCGTGGACTATGACATAATCAATCAAACGCTCGGGTAAAAGCATGAGATAACAACTGAGTTTGATATCCTTAGCCGATGAACAACATCCCCAACGTGATTTGGCTGTGTCTATTTTCAAAGATTTATAAGGTAATTGACACTGATTTGACCAATACTCCATCTTTTCGGGCAATACTCGTTCAGCCTCTTGTCGCAAAAATTTTAGCACTATTCGCTGAATGGCTTTTTGGGCTATGTCATCTTCGATATTAACACCGACGGGCATAAATATTTGCAATACTCCACCCTCAAGATGAGCTGAATAGATGCGCAAACGGGGATTGGTTTGATAAGCTATATTGATAGTAAAAGTAAGTGTTTCAATTGGTTCGCCGAGTTTAAAACGACCGTCACCACTGCGAGCAACTACCTTGCCACGCAATTGCAATATTTTTTCAATAGTATCTTGAGAGAGAGGGAAAACGCTATCTTCGAATCCAGGCGGAACTGTGATAATCACAAGGTTTTGTGTTACCTTAATAATCTGGCGACGCACATTGGAACGGGTGCGAAGTTGCACTAGTCCAAGCTCAGGATGATTAATTGATATGCTCATTTTATTTTTTCTCCCACAGATTACACAGATTTTAAAGATTTTTCTTTACCTTAATTTTAGATTCGCTATTTGACTTCGTCAAAAACGCTCTATGGATTTACACAGATTTTTTTAAGCTATGCTTATTTAATTTTTCTCCCAACAAACTATATCATTTAAACTGTGAATATTTTCACTCTTTGAGTTTTATCGGTAACTGCATAACGGGCATCGACACGATGACCTACGACCCAAACTATATCATCGCCAGATGTAAGCAACCAAAGTTGCTCTTTTTCGATAGTAGAGAATTTCTTATCTACAAAAAAATCGCTTAACTTTTTGCGGCCTTTCATTCCGAAAGGAATAAACCAATCGCCTTGTTGCCAACGACGCAAAATCAGCGGATATTGCAATTTATCGGCATCGAAACAAGCTACATTAGCGGATTTAATAAGTTCGAAATCGGCAATATCTACTTCTTTTATTTCTAAATGAATTGGAGAGTCAAGCGAAGTTTCTTCTTGTCCAATTAAAACACAATGTATTGCATCTTTGCTTTGGATAAGTTCAAGTTCAATTGCCTCTCTTTCAAGCACAATGCGATGAGTTGGAGAAAAGAACTGCTTGCCTGAAAGATTATCAAAAAGGCTATGATACAATTGCATTATCACATCAGACGAAAAGCCATGAGGAGTTAGCCAAATAAATAACAAAGTATCAATGCCTTGACATTGTTTCAATGCTTTCAAGTCAAATATAATACACTCATTCTCAATCTTAACTACTTTTTTATACGCCTCGGCAGCATAAGCTTCTACAATACTTTGAGCAGATGCTATAAATCGCATATTATTAGCCATAGTATTGAGAAATGAAGGGTTTATCTCTTCAAACTGAGGGATGAGATTATGACGTATTTTATTGCGAGTATAGATTGTTTCTAAATTGGTTGCATCAATTCTGTATTGCAAATTATACTCTGCAATATACTCCATTATCTGCTTACGCGAAACCTTCAATAACGGACGTACAATCTTGCCTCGCAACTGAGCCATACCCGATAAGCCTTGTAGACCAGAACCACGAGTGAGATTAAGAAAGAAAGTCTCGACCGTATCGTCGGCATTATGAGCAACAGCTGTGAGGTCGCAATTATGCTCAGCTGCCATTTGCTCAAACCACTCGTAACGCAAATCGCGAGCAGCCATTTCGATAGAAATTTTACGCTCCACGGCAACCTTTTCGGTATCAAAATCTATCAGACAATAAGGAACTTGATATTTGGCAGCGAGAGATTTCACAAATTCGGCATCTTCATTGGAAGCTTCGCCACGAAGATGGAAATTGCAGTGCGCTATAACAACAAAAAATCCTTCTCGATGCAATGCGTCAAGCAATACCACCGAGTCAGGACCTCCACTCACCGCTACAAGTAAGCGTTTAGCTCCTTGCAACGATGCACATTGTTGTATTTGTCGTCTAATAAATTTCATATAAATGATTAATTAATAGTGATTAGTTATTAACGAATAAAAAAGAATGACCATTTTTCACTACTAACTACTCACTACTAACTATTCACTAAATTAGGCTTCGCCACCGCCAAACATTGGAGGAATATAAGTGCCACCATTGTTTGAGCCATTGTCAGTTTTGATTTTACCAAATTGATTTTCGTATCTTGACACATTGTCTTGCAAAGCAAACAAAAGGCGTTTTGCATGCTCAGGAGTGAGAATAATACGAGATTTTACGTTTGCTTTAGGTGCACCTGGCATGATGCGTACAAAGTCAAGAACAAATTCGCTTGACGAATGAGAAATAATCGCCAAATTAGAATAGATACCTTCAGCTACCTCTGGAGTAAGCTCTATTTTTAATTGATTTTTATCTTTATTTTCCATTTTATTTATTTTTTGTCGGACAGAATGACATAAGAACATATTTTTTTCTTTATACATACTCCTTGCTACGTCTGCGACGTATCTTGGCAGAAAAATGACAGACCATCCAGATTTATTGTTTAGACATGAAAACAAGATAACAAGAGATTCTTGTCTCATATGTTTTATTCAAAGTTTTCGAAATCGAAGTCGTCTTCGTCGAGGAAATAGGGTGTATCGTCGAGGAAGTCGTCGAGGTCGCGACGGTCTTTTTTGGTTGGACGACCAAGACCTTTTGCACGGTTATTTGCCTTATCGAGTTTAAGCATTTCCCAAAGTTCGAGTTGATCGGGCGTAGTGACTTGTTGCATATATTCAGGTACAAGTTTTGCGCCAAGACGATTTTGCGAAAGAGCTAATACCTTGAAAGAGAAGATGACAGGCTGACGGCGCACTTGTATGACATCCCCAACCTTAATCATTCGAGATGGCTTGAGTGGCACACCAGCAATCATAATATGCCCTTTTTTACACGCCTCAGCAGCTATCGAACGCGTTTTGAACAAACGCATAGCCCACAACCATTTATCTATACGAACTTCACTCATATTCAAGCGTCTACAGTCTAAAGTCAACTGTCTACAGTCTTTTTACGGTCTATCGACCGTTGTCTGTTGACTATAATTCATTTATTATTATATTGGTTCATTGTGATGTTGAGACCGGCAAGGCAGAAACTTTTGATTATATCGCAAGCTACGGCGATACGTTTACCTTTTTCGGCTTCTTGTTCTGGAGAGAATCGGCCAAGCACATAATCGACTTGTCCGCCCGGATGAAAATCATTGCCAATACCAAAACGAAGACGAGCATAATTTTGAGTACCAACAAGTTCTTGTATGTTTTTCAATCCATTATGTCCTGCATCACTACCCTTGCCTTTCAAGCGCAAAGAGCCAAAAGGAAGAGCCAAATCATCGACAATTACAAGCACTTGCTCCAAAGGGATGTTTTCTTGTTGCATCCAATAGCGTACGGCATTGCCCGAAAGGTTCATATATGTCGATGGTTTAAGTAGGATAAGTTGGTGACCTTTGACTTTTGCAGTAGCGACAGCCCCATAACGCTTATCCTCAAAAACAACATTGGACGCTTCAGCAAAAGCGTCCAATGTGTCGAATCCTATATTATGACGAGTATGAGCATATTCGCTACCGATATTGCCTAACCCGACAATCAAATATTTCATAGATTATTATTTACCGCTTTTAGCTTGAGCACCACGAGCAGCACGAGTCAATTTAACAGCACATACTACTGCGTTAGAAGCGTTAAGGATTTCAAGGTTTTCGAATTCGAGAGCGCGTACTTGGATAGTTTTACCAAGTTCGAGAGCCTCAACGTTGATAGTAAGGATTTCTGGGATGTGAGTGTAAAGAGCTTTAACGCGAAGTTTACGCATTTCGAGAGCCAATTTACCACCGGCACGTACACCAGCTGCAAGACCTTCGAGTTTAACAGGAACTTCCATAACAACTGGTTTTTCTTCAGTTACTTGATAGAAGTCGATGTGAAGAACTTGGTCTGATACTGGGTGGAATTGGATTTCACGCATAACAGCTTTTACTTCTTTACCTTCGATGTTAAGAGCTACTACGTAAATTTCTGGAGTGTAGATCAATTTACGAAGATCTGCCATAGTAGATGAGAAGTGAATGTTTTCACCTAAACCATAAAGTTCGCAAGGGATGCTACCGTTTGCACGAATTGCTTTTGTTGCTTTTTTGCCAAGGTCAGTACGAAGTGTACCTTTCAATTCAAATGTTTTCATTCTGTTTGTTTTTGTTTTAAAAATGTGTTACTCAAAATTTTAGCTGCTTCACAGGGCTGAAATTTCCCATCACACGACTATGCGTGAAAAGCGGATGCAAAGTTACAATATTTTTTTGATTCTGCAAAATATTTATTAGGTTATTTTTATGGTTATTCTTTTAGACAGAATGACATAAAGACAAATTCTTCTTGTCTTACATATGCCTCGCTACGTCTGCGACGTATCTTGGCGGCAAAATGACAGACCTGCCGGGTTTATTATTTTAGACATGAAGACATGAGAACAGGATTTTTTCGTTACTATACAATCATAAAATCGGAGATGATGGAATCGGAGATGTAAATGCCACTATGAGTGAGGGATAAGCGATTATTGATGATTTGCATATTGCCGGCATTGATGTATTTTTGAGCTTGATGCAAGAGTTGGTTATAACGAATTTCGCCAAAGCGGAGACGAAGGTCGTGTAGGTCAACTCCTATTTTAGTGCGCAAAGCAGTAAAGACTAATTCATTGAAGCGTTCGTCGGGGGTTAAGTGTTCGATTTGAGTGGAGAGTGGAGAATTGCGCATTATATTTGATAGTATGGGCGATATTAGACCAACGTTTTTCGCCATCGAAGGAGTGAGCACTTGGACCAAGACCGAGATAGCGCATACCATGCCAATAGCCAGAGTTGTGGCGAGAATGGAAATTGGGCTTTGCGTAATTAGAGATTTCATATTGCTCGTAGCCAGCAGAAGTGAGGCGCATAGAGAGTAGTTCGAACATATCGGCTGCGAGGTCTTCGTCGAGAGGTTGCAAGCGATTAAGCTCCATCAGTTTAGTGATTTTGGAGTCAGGCTCGAACATAAGAGAATAGGCGGAGATGTGAGACACGCCTAACTCAAGAGCCTTATCGATTGAATGGTTGAGCGAGTTGATAGTTTGCACGGGAAGAGCAAACATGAGGTCGATGGTTATATTTGCGAAACCTGCTTTTTTTGCTCTTTGTACAGCCTCGAATGCCACAGATGCCGTATGCCTACGATTGAGCCAACGGAGTTCTTCGTCGCAAAAGCTTTGCACTCCAATACTTAAACGATTGATAGGAATGGTGCGTAATTGGCAGAGGTATTCTTCGGTTAAATCATCGGGATTGCATTCGAGAGTGAACTCCTCGACTGAAGAGATATTCCAACGCTGAGAAATAGCACTGTAAATTTGTTGCAACTCAGGAACAGACAAAAGCGAGGGTGTGCCACCTCCGAAATAGATAGTGCGCATTGGATCATCGGCAAAAAAGTCGAGATAATGGTCCATTTCGGAGATAAGTGAGGCTATGAAATCTTGTCGGAGAGAGAGATTGGTCCCCGACATGAAATCGCAATAGATGCACTTTTGAGTGCAGAATGGTATGTGAATATATAGACCTGCCATAATGGGAACAAAGTTACAATAAAAAGGCGAGATATACAAGAGGGAGAATGTCAGTCTTCTTCGGTGAAGGTTGCTTGAAGGTTGCTTGCGGTATGGAATGAGGAATAGAGTTCGCAGGTTTGAAATCTACGAATTACACATTATAATAAAAAAGAGGTTACCCGATTGGGTAACCTCAAAGATTTATGCTTTAATTGGATAAATCAGATTATTGGATAGTAGCTGTGTTGTCAGCAAAGTTGAGAGTAACAACTTGACCAGCAGTTACAGCAACAGCAGCTTGGTCGTCACCTTTACCACGGAATTCGATTTTGCCATCGAATACGTTGAATTCGCGAGTCCACCAGTCAGTAGTAGCAGCTGAAGATTCAGCATACATACGGAGGTTACCATCAGCAGGAACAGTAACTTTGAGTGATTGACCTTCTACAGCGAATTTAGCAGCTTCCATTTTAGCATCCCAACCACCGAAGCAGTCACCGATACCATAAACAGCAGCAGGTTCAACAACGAGTTTTTTGTTTTTAACGTCAACGTAGATCATGTAGATACCGTCAGCTTCAACTGAGCAGTTGCCATCAGCTACAACATAACCTGAATCTTCGCCAAGACCTGTGAAGTCGCCATTCCAATCTTTAACTGGGCAGAATTTGAATGGTTTGCCAGCTTCGAGAGGTTTGATTGTCCAGAAAGCACCTTCAGCGCTGTGTACTGGAGTCATGCTAACGATATAATCGCCAGCCCAGTCCCAACCACCGATTGCATCACCAATCATGTACATTTCAGATGGAAGAGCACTTGCAGCAGTCATTTTAATTTCATATTTGTAGCTATTAGCGATAGCACCTTGAGCAAGGTTGTAAGTCAAAGTGATAGTATAAGTACCAGCACCTTCAACAGCGATGTCAGCACCACCAGGAAGTGCATTTTCACCAAGGTTAGTGTTAGCTTTGATATAACGTTCGTCGTTAGCGTCAGTTGCATCAGCAAGAGCGTTCAACTCGATTTTCCAACCGCCACCATAAGCGAATTTGAATTTACCACCAGCAGAAAGTTCTTGATCTGTCCAAGTGTAAGTCATAGTAGTTTTGTTGAATTCAGAGCGAGTACCAGCAGTAAAGCCCCAACCGTTCATACCACCACGAACGCCCCATTCTACTGGAGCAACGAGGATAAGTTTATCTTCCAAAGAACCGTCCAAGTTCAAATCGAGAACGATGTGATAAAGACCGCTTTCTTTAACTTGCATAGTAGTGTTTTCTACCATTTTACCACGTTGAACAGTGATGTTTGGTTGTTCGTTACCTTCCAATTTAACTTCAGCCAATTCAGCACCATAAACTGTTTCAGTAGCACCTTCTTTCAATACCAATTGGAATGGTTTACCACCTTCGAGAGCGATGTATTTTTCATACATACCTTCGCGAGCAGCGTTAGAAGCATTTTCGTTAGTACCATTAGCCATGATAGCAACTTCGGCACCTTCAGCTTCGAGAGAAGCGATAGCAGAAGCTTCACCTACTACATAGAAACCATCTTCTACGATTGTAACAACAGGAGGTTGTTTGCCATTGTCATCACAAGATGTGAACATCATACCAACTACGGCTAAGCCGCACAAGAATGAACTTAATTTTTTCATAACTTTAAAAATTAATTAGTTTATAAATAAGTAAATAAAGAATTATTGCCAAGTATTTTGTTTGTAAACACCAGGGTTAGCATCGAGCACCCATTGTGGAATAGGGAAGATGTTGCGGTTAGTTGAACGAGGCGACATGAATTCCCACATACCAGTAGTGAATTTACCGAAACGGATAAGGTCTTGACGACGGTGACCTTCCCATGCCAATTCGCGACCACGTTCGTCGAGCAATTCGTCGAGAGTAATGTTAGTATAAGCAGGGAGACCAGCACGAGTGTGAACTTCGTTGACAAGAGCAAGAGCCTCGCTTGTAGAAGAGCCACCATTGAGACGCATCAAGCACTCTGCTTTCATAAGCAATACATCGGCATAACGATAGATTGGGAAGTCGGCATTAGCATGGTGCTCGATACCTGGTTCGATTTCGAATTTAACGAAACGAGGACCTTCAAATGTATTAGCAGCAGTACCATCTTCGATAGTTGTAACAGTATCTGCGATAATAGCATCAGCATCAGTAAGAGTAGAATTGCTATATTTCAATACTTTACCATCTTTCATGATAGGACCAACGAACCATTGAGCTTTACGCAAGTCTTTGTCGTCATATTTGTCATAGAAAGAACCTAGAGTACAAGGACCATTCCAAGGTTGAGTAGTAAAGCCATACACTTCTTGATGTACATAGTGAAGAGTAATAAGGTGGAACATATTACCTTTAGCATAAACTTGGTCGAACACGATAGGGAAAATGATTTCCATATTCGCAGTATTGTCCTTTTTGAAAGTAGTAAAATAATCAGGGTTCAACATATAGCCATAGCCACCGTTGATGATAGAGTCGCATTGTTCGATACATTTTTCCCACATTGGAGTGCCAGTGTATACTTCAGCATTGAGGTACATTTTAGCAAGAATCATACGAGCAACAGGACGAGTCATAGAACCATAACGAACAGTATTGTCCATTACGTCGAGGTTGTCAAGGAGTTCTTTTTCAATCCATTCGAACACTTCTTTACGAGTAGATTGTTTTACACCATTAGTTTTAACCTCTTCAGAGTTGTCATCAATAGCAACATTGCCATAGAGGTCCATAGCAAGAAGGTGATAGAAAGCACGGAGAGTTTTAGCCTCAGCAACACCAGCTTTAGCAGCATCGCTATATTGAGATTCGTCTTCGCCAGCGATTTCTTTGATGTTGTCTAAGACAGTGTTACATTTAGCCACACCACCATAAGCGAAAGACCAACCATTGTTGATATCACGAGTGTTAGCTTCCCAAGTGTGTTTGTGCATAGCTTGAGGTACACCATTGTCGAACCAGTCAGTACCACGAGTAGGGATTACAACTTCGTCAGTTGTATATTCTTGCATACTCCAGTAACCTTCACGATAGATATAGCCATACTCACCAGCGAGCTGAGAATAGGCATTGGCAACCAATGTCGAAAATTGCTCTGGTGTTTTGTAGTAATCGTCTTTCAAAACATCAGAATAAATTTCCGGCTCAAGATCGGTACAAGCAGTAGTGAAGCACATGCTTGCTGCCAAGATTCCGATAAAGAATTTATTTAGTTTCATAATTTTCTCTAATATAAACATTTAACCATTAGAATTTAAATTGCAAACCGAGGTTGAAAGAACGTTGAGTTGGATAGTAAGAACGTCCGTCGAAACCTGGAGTCAAACCAGACATACTAACACTTGCTGGGTCGTGACCAGAATAGCCTGTGAGAGTAAACAAGTTTTGAGCTGTGAAATAAACACGGATATAGCTAATCCATTTAGAGAAGTTTTCAGGAAGATTAGGAGTATAACCGATTGTCAAGTCGTTAAGTTTGAGGTAAGAAGCATTTTCGAGGTAGAAATCAGAGAAACGACGAAGAGAAGCTTTTTCAGAACCTGAAGTTTTCCAAGTAAGCATATATTGAGCGTCGCCTTCGAAAGCAGAAGCCAAACAGTTTTCTACACCACGAGTATTTTCGTAGAAGTAGCGAGTTTCGTTGAAGATGAGACCACCGATTTGACCACGGAAGTTAAGACCAAGGTCGAACTCTTTGTAACGGAGAGTTGTGTTGAAACCAAGAGTCAAGAGAGGTTGAGCGTTACCAATGATTTGTTTGTCTGCTTCTTGTGGATTTGTTGTATAACCACCTTTTGGAGTTTCAAACACCCAGTTACCATCTTTGTCGAAGCCATAATATTTGTAGCCATAGAAGTTACCGATAGGTTGACCTTCAGCAAGACGCATTGTGTAGTTACCTGTTTCGCCATCACCAGAAGAGATGTAACCTGTGTTAACAAAAGATTCTACACCTTCTGCACCATATTGGTCGCCTGTAATACGAACTACCATGTTGCGATTCCAAGCTGCGTTGAAACCAAGATCCCAAGTCCAATCTTTAGTTTGGATAGCAGTACCATTCAATTGAAGTTCGATACCATAGTTGTGGATGATACCATAGTTGTCCCACATTTTACCAAATGGATATGGAGGAACAGGAACGTCATATTCATAAAGAAGGTCAGTAGTATTGCGGAAGTAAGCATCCAACGAACCAGAGAAACGATTACCAAAAGCACCGAAATCGAAACCGAAGTTGAACTCGTGTTTTTCTTCCCAACGAATAGTTTCATTTACGTTAGATTGAGGACCCCAAGGTTGGATGAATTTACCATTGCTGAAAATATAGTCGCCACCAGCACCAACTTTCATAGCGTAGAGATAGTGATCGCCAGGCATATTACCTGTAACACCATAACCCAAACGGATTTTCAAGTCGTCGAGGTTTTGTACGTTAGCCATAAATTCTTCGCCCATAATATTCCAGCTACCTGAGATAGATGGGAATACACCCCATTGACCTAAGATAGGATCGGCTTTAACACCAAATTTAGAAGAACCTTCGAAACGTACTGATGCGCTAAGGAAGTAGCGTTGATCGTAATTGTACATTACACGAGCAAAGAAAGACGCCAATTTGTCTTTATATTTGTAAGAACCAAGACCTGCATAAGCAGAAGCACCTTTACCGTCTACGATACCTGTACCAAGACCGAGGTTGTTATACAAAAGTTTGTCGAGTGGGAAACCAGTGTTGTAAGCGTTGAAGCCTTGGAAAGTTTCAGTTTGATAGCCTTGACCAATCATAGCTTGGAAAGCGTGAGCATCCCATTGAGCAACGTATTGGAGAGTGTTTTCTACAACTTGTTGAGTGTAACCGCTATAAGATTGAGAAGCTGAACCACCTTTACCATAAACATCACGAAGAGTGCTGTTTTGGTATTTACCATTCCAAGAAGTGTTGTTTTGAATAGAATAGAAAGTAGAGAATTTGAGACCATCGATGATGTTCAAAGTTGCACGAACGCTACCGAGAACAACTTGGTCTTTTTGGTCGTTAGTAGTTTGCATGATATCAGAAACTGGGTTACGAGTGTAGAAGTTGTCTGATTCAAAATAACCACCATATTTAACAAAACGATCTTCGTCAGAAGTTACAGGCATAGTAGGGTTAGAACGAACAGCTTGGTTGAAGTTGTCGTAGTTAGCCCAGTTTTTGTCTGAAGAAGTATAAGAGAAGTCGTAAGCCAATTCGAGACGTTTGTTCAATGTTTTTTGGTTAGCAGCAAAGCGAGCATTAAGTTCTTCATAGTCAGAATTCAAAGCTACACCTTGCAAACCACGATAACCTGCAGAAGCACGGAAATTGAAGTTTTCAGTACCGCCAGAAACAGATACGTTGTGAGTGTGGCTGATAGGAGTACGAGTGATTTCTTTCAACCAGTTAGTGTTAGCACCGTAGTCGATACCACCGAAACCGCCGTTTACCATTTTTTCACGATATTCATCAGCAGTAAGTACGCGTGGAGCGTCAGCGATAACACCAGTAGAAACGTTACCATTGTATTCAGCGTGGAATTTACCATCTTTAGAGCCACGTTTAGTAGTGATCAAGATGACACCAGCATTGGCACGAGTACCATAGATAGCAGCAGCAGAACCGTCTTTCAATACGTCGATAGACTCGATGTCGCTTGGAAGAACAGAAGAGAGGTCGCCACCAGGCACACCGTCGATTACGTAAAGAGGAGATGCAGCACCACTCAAAGAACCTACACCACGAAGTTGAACGTTGTAAGAGTTTTGAGCAGGGTCGTCACCACCATTTTTGATGATAGTAAGACCGGCAACTTTACCTTGGATAAGACCCATAGGGTTGGCAGATACACCTTTGTTGAAAGACTCAGCTTTCACAGAAGATACAGAACCTGTAATCTCTTTTTTAGTTTGTGTACCATAACCTACAGCTACAACCTCTTGAAGAAGTTGAGTGTCGTCAGCCATAACTACGTTAACTACTTTTTTGCCTTTGATAGCTACTTCTTGAGTTTGATAACCTACATAACTGATTACCAAAGTAGCATTGGCGTCAACTGAGATGGAAAAATTACCATCGAAGTCGGTGATTGTACCATTGCTTGTACCTTTTTCGAGAATACTTGCGCCGATAACAACTTCACCAGTTTGATCTGTTACATTACCTGTAACTGTTACACTTTGTGCCATAGCTGTTGCAGAAACGAGCAACATAACAAGCATTAGTGCCAAGCCATAGATTTTCTTTAACATAATCTCACTTGTGTTTTTAGATTTAATAAATTATAATTAATTATAAATAATGTATGCGAAATGTATGTGTACTTTTTGTGCATAATACAATATTATACACAATATGCAAAGTTACATATATTTTAGCAAATAGGCAACAAAAAAAGTTTTTTTTTCGTTTTTTGTAGATAATATGGCATAAGGTTTTAATAAACAATAGAATAATAAGCTGAGTGGTTAATGTGGAGTTTATGGTTTAGATAGAAAAGGTAGGTTTTAGGCGTTATTTTGTTGAGGTTATTTTATAGTTTTTTTCGATTTTTAGGGGTGCTTTTGAGTGAAATATGGGTTTATTTTGATGGGGATGTTTTTGTGTTTGCGGGAGTTTTAGGCTTAAGATGATGGGGGTGGATTGGTGGGCTTAAAAAAAGGGGGAAATGTCAGTCTTCTTCGGTGAGGGTTGCTTGAGGGTTGCTTGAGGGTATGGTTATCCTATGAAGAGGTATGCTAGGGCATAAGACAAATCGCTCTTTTTTATTCTCCCACAGATTACACAGATTTTTTCGCTTCGCTCAAGATTCTTGCTACGCTCGGCAATTTAAGTAAACTTAATTGCCCTCGCGTTGTATTATAAATTTGCATCAACAAAAAAATGCCCCTGAACGTGAAATTCAGGGGCTGTGGTTATGTTTTTTGGGAATTTAACTTCCACCTAGCATTTTACCGCCTTTTGTGGCTTCTTTGTCCTCTTCTTGTTCGGCAAGATGTAGTTGCCATTTCCAGATTGAGCGAACTGTGTCTTCGAGGGTTTCTTCAGCTTTCCATTTGAGCATTTGGTTGGCATAAGTGGGGTCTGCCCATACTTGCTCGATATCGCCTGCTCGACGACCTACGATTTCGTGAGGTACTTTCACGTCATTCACGGTTTCGAATGCATTGAGAATTTCAAGAACTGAGAGTCCGCGACCTGTGCCTATGTTATATGTTTCGACTGCTTCGACCTCGCCTCCCAAAATGCGACGCATTGCTGCGATATGTGCTTTAGCTAAATCTACTACATTTATATAGTCGCGAATACATGAGCCATCGGGTGTATTGTAATCATTGCCAAAGACTTTGAGCTTTTTGCGAATACCTGCCGCAGTTTGTGCCACGAAAGGCAAAAGGTTGTTGGGCACTCCATTTGGCAATTCGCCAATCAATGCTGACGGATGCGCGCCGATAGGGTTGAAATAACGCAAAAGAATGCTTTTGATAGATGGATTTGCTGCTACTGTATCACGAACTATATCTTCACATATTTGTTTTGTATTGCCATAAGGAGAAAGTGCTTTTTGCAATGGAGCAGATTCAGTCACTGGCAACACTTCGGGCTGACCATAAACTGTGCATGAAGAAGAGAAAACTATGCCCTCAATCTTATGAATTGGCATAAGTTCGAGAATATTGATAAGCGAAACCACATTGTTGCGATAATACATCAATGGTTTTTCGACTGATTCGCCTACTGCTTTAGAGGCAGCGAAATGAATAACGGCACGAATTCCCTCGTTTTTGGCAAGAAATTTATTCATTGCCACGTAATCTGTACAGTCGATATTCTCATAAATAGGCTTAACGCCCGTGATTTTTTCGATACCTTTGAGTACATCTATATTGGAATTCGACAGATTATCTACAATGCAAATTTCATATCCAGCCTCTATAAGTTCCACTACAGTATGTGAGCCAATATAGCCTAATCCTCCTGTAACAAGGATTTTATCTTTGGCTCCAGTAGAAGATTTAAATAACTTTTTAATATGCTTTGTTACTCCCATAATTATAAAGTCGTTTTTTCAACATTCAATTTGCAAATGTACGAAAAAAAAATCAATTACGAGCATTTTAATTAAAAAAATATTTTAACAAAAATTATGATTTACAAGTTGTGTTTTATAAATTAAAATAAGTATCTTTGCGAAAAAATTAGTGGTCAGTATAAACCTATAAGTTAAACATGTGGTATTGACTACAATTTGAACATTTTACACCTCATATATTACCAACCTAACACCTAATCATAATTGTTTATGAAACACACTATCGACACTTTAGACAAAAAAATCCTGAAACTTATTTCTCAAAATGCCCGTATTCCATTCTTGGAAGTTGCGCGTGAATGCAATGTTTCGGGGGCTGCAATCCACCAACGTGTACAAAAATTAGCAAACGAAGGAGTAGTTAAAGGCTCTGAATTTGTCATAAACACCTACAAAGTTGGATTCCAAACTTGTGCATATATCGGGATTTATGTGAAAGATTTAAGCCAATTAGAAAATATAATAAACAAACTACGCGACATACCTGAAATCGTAGAATGCCACTATACTACTGGCAAATATGCTATTTTTGTCAAGGTGTATGCTCGCGACAACCGCCACTTGCTTGATATAACTCTCAATAAAATCAGCTCTATACCGGGCATAGTTAGCGCAGAGACATTCTTAATGTCGCTCGACGAGGTGTTCCACCGCCAATTATCTGCTTTCGAGATAGATGATGAGGAAGATGACGACTCAAACGAATAAAAATAACAAGAGGTTAGCCCAACAAGCTAACCTCTCTTTTTTTTATCTATTTTCAAAAATTATATCGCCATCTCTCGCATCTATCACTACCTGTTTTTCCGTATCTACCGAGCCTGCAATGATTTGTTTCGATAGTTCGTTGAGCAATCTCCGTTGCAACACCCTCTTCACTGGACGCGCACCAAATTGTGGGTCATAACCCTCATGAGCGAACAAATCCACTGCCTCTGATGTAACTTCGAGTTGCACCCCATTGCGCTCGAGCAGTTTTTGCACATGCTTGATTTGCAAATCCACAATATCACGGATTTCGGATTGTTGCAATGGCGTGAACATTATAAGTTCATCTATACGATTCAAGAATTCGGGGCGAATGGTTTGTTTCAACAATTCAAACACCTCGTTTTTAGTACGATTCAACACCTCTTCTCTATTATTATCAGTAAGGACCTCGCAATTCTCACGAATCAATTGCGACCCAAGGTTAGAGGTCATAATGATAATCGTATTTTTGAAGTTCACCACTCTACCCTTATTATCAGTCAAACGACCATCGTCGAGCACTTGCAACAACACGTTAAACACATCAGGGTGAGCCTTTTCAATCTCATCGAATAGCACTACCGAATAAGGCTTACGGCGAATAGCCTCTGTGAGTTGACCGCCCTCGTCATATCCCACATAGCCCGGAGGCGCACCAATAAGGCGTGTGGCTGCAAATTTCTCTTGATACTCGCTCATATCAATGCGAGTCATCATATTCTCATCATCAAAGAGATAGTCAGCCAATGCCTTAGCCAATTCGGTCTTACCCACCCCCGTAGTGCCGAGGAAGATAAACGAACCAATAGGGCGTTTTGGGTCTTGCAATCCAGCACGACTACGACGTATAGCATCCGACACCGCCACTATTGCCTCATCTTGTCCAATCACTCGCTTATGCAACTCATCCTCAAGATGTAGCAACTTATCTTTTTCGCTCTGCATCATCTTGCGCACAGGAATTCCTGTCCATCTCGACACGATATCGGCAATATCATCAGCATCAATCTCCTCCTTAATCATAGCATGACCTTGTTGCAACTCTGCAAGTTTTGCTTTTGCCGTTTCAATAGCCTCTTCGGCTACTTTAATTTTGCCATAACGAATCTCCGCCACACGACCATAATCACCCTCACGCTCAGCGCGTTCAGCGTCATATTTCAATTGTTCTATCTCAATTTTCTTTTGCTGAATCACATTGATTTGCTCCTTCTCGCTACTCCACTTCTTGCGCATCACCTCGCCTTCGGCCTTCAACGCATCAATCTCTTCACTCAATTGAGCCAATTTCTGCTTATCATTTTCACGTTTAATAGCCGCACGTTCAATCTCCAACTGCTTGATATTTCGTTCAATCGTATCCAACTCCTCTGGCACCGAATCCACTTCCAAACGTTGTTTTGCCGCTGCCTCATCAATCAAGTCGATAGCCTTATCAGGCAAAAAACGGTCTGTAATATAACGAGTCGAAAGCTCCACCGCTGCAATAATAGCATCATCTTTGATACGCACCTTATGGTGATTTTCATACCTTTCTTTCAAGCCACGCAATATCGAAATCGTAGCCGCCTCATCTGGCTCATTCACCATAACCATCTGAAAACGACGCTCCAACGCCTTATCTGTCTCAAAGTATTTTTGGAATTCATCCAACGTAGTAGCCCCCACAGCGCGCAATTCGCCACGAGCCAACGCAGGTTTCAATATATTAGCCGCATCCATTGCGCCCGACGACTTACCTGCCCCCACCAACGTATGAATTTCATCAATAAAAAGAATAATCTCACCATCTGCCTTGACCACCTCGTTCACCACACCCTTCAATCTCTCCTCAAACTCACCCTGATACTTAGCCCCTGCAATAAGCGCACCCATATCGAGCGAAAATATTTGCTTCGAACGCAAATTCTCAGGCACATCACCACGCACTATGCGATGCGCCAACCCCTCTGCAATAGCAGTTTTACCCGTACCCGGCTCACCCACAAGTATAGGATTATTCTTCGTACGTCGCGACAAAATCTGCAACACACGACGTATCTCATCATCTCGCCCAATCACAGGGTCGAGTTTTCCACTGCGCGCACGCTCGTTCAAGTTTATAGCATAACGACTAAGTGCCTCCTGATTGTTGTTTTGTTTGTTCATAATTTTTGTTTTAAGATTTAATAATAAGACACTATAATCATTACAAATATCATACAAAAGCATATATTCATGTCATTTTGGCTTAAATTCTTGCTATATTCAGACAAAATGACACAATATATTACTTAAATTTATAATTTAACCTCACTCATGAGAGGACGCACGAACCGTGCGTCCCTACTTAGTTATTTAAGTATAATTTAAAAAAAAAATCGACAAAGCCATGAATGACTTTGCCGATTTTTATATATAAAATTTTTCACCTTTTATCAATCACGCAAAACAGATAAATTCTACTCACAAACAGCGCGAACAGAACAACCACAATAACGGTATTGATTACTGCTTCCTTTATTATCAGAAGTAAAGTACATATAAATGCCATTGTATGGGTAATTTGCTCCAAGCGAACTCGACCAGTAGCAGCCATACGTACCAGCATCGTAGAGACTACTACCGCCCTTGTAACCCGCAGCAGGCAAAAAGATTGAATTACCATTAGGTCCTGTTACTATATATCCATTTACACCATTTTGTTTAGTCCTTGTCCATGTGCATTTAGTGCGCAATTCATTTTGTTCTGCGTTAGTCGGCATACGCCATGCACCACCCCAATTTACATGCGCAGCATCGTCTTCTAAGTCAAGTACAGTTTTATCATCAGTAAAACCATCTTTGCCATGCCAATCATTATCACAATATTTTGTTAATTGGTCTTCGCCTGTGCCATATTTATATGTTGACCAACTATAATTTGTTTTTGGTTCTGTTTCGCCCCAAGCAAAATAATCTCCATAATCTTCTGGATAATCAGCACCTACGTTGCAAGTTGCCCATTTCAACCCTGATGGCAAACCAAGATCTACATAAGCATAAGCATTTTCGTAGCCACTACCACTTGTAGTACTACCTTGGTTATTATTGCCTTCATTTTCATCTCCACCTTGATTACCTTCTTGATTATCTCCATCTTGAGAGCCATTGTCATCTCCACCATTTTCGTCTTGATTACCTCCGCCATTATTATCATCACCTGAATTATCTCCATTTTCAACATCAGTTACAGTTGCATCAAGATCAACACAATCAGACCATTCCTCAACCTCAACAACAAACTCTATATTGAATTTTTCATTTTGAAGAACATCATCGTTGATAGTGATAACAATGTTATAAGAAGCTCCCATTTCGAAAGTAACATTATTCAAAACAGCAACTTTAGTTTCAATAGGTTCTGAGTCATAAACAAGATTAAACTCGATGTTATAACTACGACTTTCAGTAGGGAACAAAAATACTACATCAGAAGTAGTTTTACGTTGACCTTGTTGAATAGTTGCAGTATTACCAAAATTGAATACACCTTCAGATTGAGGTTCCCAAAAACAATTGTCATCTATTTTCAATTGAGCAGATTTGATAGCATTTGTAAGTTTTGTCTCCAAAATAGCAATATTTTCTTTTGCCGACAAATCATTTTTGAATGTAACCTTAACATGAGACAATAGGTGCTTGAAAGTCAACTGAACAGGTTCAGCATTGATTTTACGAAGAGAACCCTGTGTACGAGTAGCATAAGCATAAAGAAGGTCAGCATTTCCTTCATTTACATATACAAAATCGCTCAAACCTTTTACACTCGATGAATTAGGATATGCTCCAATATCAGAAAGAAGACCAGAAGGAGCAAACGCATGGAAATGATAATTTTTCTGATGTTCCCATTCTTTTTGCTCAGAACACACCCAAAGAGCATCTTGTTTTTCAACGCGAGTAGCATTAAAAACAACGCCACCTTCATTATGAGCCCACACATCAAAAGCATTTAGATTGGCTGATGTAATGGTGTTATCGGCACGAGTAAGTTCAGCCACCAAATGATTAGTGAAAGAAATGTAACCTGACTCATAAACCGAATTATCCTTCTGACACGCAACAAATAGTGTCAAAAACGGAATTAAGTAAAATAATTTTTTCATAATTACTTTTTATTAATTTATTATAGAAACACCTTTTTATGCATAAATCAAGGACAAACAGGACGGACTGAGTATCCATAATAACGTTCATCGTAACTCCATCCTTTAGGTCTACGTGACTCAAAATACACACTATATGCACATTCAGGAGAATTCGTATAAAGCGAACTAGACCAATAACTTCCAGTCTCATTTACGTCATAAAGTTCATCATCCTCCATATAACCTGCTGCAGGTATAAAAATTGAATTACCATTAGGACCTGTTACTTTACATCCATTAACACCATTTTGTGTAGTCCATGTCCAATCACAATTATTACGTAATTCGTCTTGTTCTACTTTGGTTGGCATACGCCATGCACCACCCCAATTTACAGCAGCAACATCATCTTCTATGCCAAATACTGTCTTGTCATCAACAAAGCCATCTTTACCATATTCGCTATCAGTACAATATTTTGTAAGATTATCATAATCATCTACACAATATTTATACATACTCCAATCATAATACTCTTTCACTTCTGTTTCTGCCCAAGCAAAATAGTCGCCATACTCTTCTGGAGCAGTTGCACCAACATTACATGTTGCCCATTTAATCCCCGAAGGCAAACCAAGATCAACATACTCATGACCATTTTCAGAAACAGTTTCATCATCTTCTTCATCATTTCCTTCGTTATTTTCTCCTTTATTATTTTCTGAGTCAACAATTGTTCCATCCACTTCAATATCATCACCCCACTCTTTTACTTCTGTTAAGAAGAACTCTATTTTGAACTCTTCAGTAACAACATTTTTATCATTAACGATTAAATTAATTTTATAAGATTTACCCATTTCAAAAGTAATATCAGAAATAATTGCTTTTTTAGCTTCTGCAGTTTCTGATTCATAGGTAAAATTAAATGTAACATTATAATTACTTTCTTCGGTTGGGAAAAGGAATTGCACGTTAGATGCAGTTACACTCTCACCTTGTTCAATAACACCAGTACTACCAAAATCATATACTCCTGTGCTTATTTCTTCCCATGTCCAATTAGCAACAGATGCATCTACGCAATTTAATTCTGCCGATTTTGTTGCTTCTGTAATTTGCACATCACTAATCGTAATATTACCTTCTGTAAGATTATTTTTAAATGTAAATTTCACACACGAAAGCAAGTGGTCAAATACCAATTGCACAGGCTCATTATTAATCTGCAACAAAGAACCTTGTGTACGTTCTGCGTAAGCATAAATAAGGTCTTGGCTACCTTCGTTAGTATAAACAAAATTACTCAAACCTCTTGTTCGTTCAACATTAGGATAGTCGCCTATATCAGAAATCAAACCAGACGGTGCAAAAGCATGGAAATGATAAGTAGTAGAATGTTCCCACATCTTTTCTTCAGCCGACACCCATGCACCATTCTGTTTAACTACACTTGTACCACTAAATACAATACCTTCATTATTATGTCCCCATACATCAAAATTTGCCAAATTAGCAGTAGTAATAGTATTATCACCACGAGTAATAACCTCTTGATTGTTAAAGGATATACGACCCAACTCTGCAGATGAATCATCTCGCTGACACGCCACAAATAGTGCCAACAATAATAATAAGAACAACTTTTTCATAACATTATATTTTAAACATTAAACATTAAAACAAAACAACTATTTTACACGCCATACCGAATGCAAAGTTAAACATTATTTTTTACATCTCCAAATATATCGTAAAAACTTTTTACACACTCACTAAACTACATAATCATCCCCCTAAAACATTCAAAATATCCAACCCATCTAAGTCGCATATATTATCCTAAATCACTTATAAAGAAACAGCAAAGCCATGAATGACTTTGCCTATTTTAATTATAAGTATCTCATATCCTTCCACCTTCGACTTCCGACTCTCCCAATACTCCTTCCCTTAGTTAAGGGAAAATTGCGAACAAACGAAAGCATAGTCAAACTTGTTTGATCTATACCGAGTGTAAGCAATTTCAACGAAGTTAATATGGACAAAGACTGTAGGGGTATGTCAAACTGTAGACTGTCGACTTTATTCTACTCACAGACTGAACGCACTGTCATGCCAAAATAACGATTAGTAATAAACACCAACCCATCATTCGACATACCGAAGGCGTACGAACTGAAACTGCTGCGGGACGAACTCGACCAGTAGAAGCCAAATAAACTAGCATCATCGCGTACATTACTGCCCACAGCACCCGTAACAGACAAGAAGATTGAATTACCGTTAGGTCCTACTACTTTATATCCATTCACTCCATTTTGTGTGGTCAATATCCATGTACAGTCATTGCACAATTCCTCTTGTTCTGCTCTAGTCGGCATCCTCCAATTTCCTCCCCAATTGACAGTGGCTGCATCATCTTCTGGATCGAGTATAGTTTTATTATCACTACTATTATACTTAGTGATATTATCTTCTGTGCCATATTTATACGTATCCCAAGAATAATCTTTTTTGGGTTCTATCTCGCCCCATGCAAAATAATAACCATATTCGTCTGGTGTAGTTGCACCTACGTTACATGTTGCCCATTTTACAGATAAGCCGAGGTCAACATATTCGTGTCCATTCTCCATTCCCGGAGTATCTGGATTTCCATTTAATGTGGCATTCAATTCAATATTACTCCCCCAATCTTTCACTTCTGCGACAAAGAATTTTATGTTATATTCTTCGGTTGCGATATCTTTATCTTCGATTGTTACGTTGATATTATATGCTTTGCCCATTACGAGATTGACATCGGCAATTGTGGCTGTGCGCACCACTGCTGCTTCTGATTCGTATGCAAGGTTGAATGTGATGTTATAGTTTTGTGTTGCTGCAGGGAAAAAGAATTGTACATTTTCAGTTGCAGCACTTGCACCTTGTGCAATAACGCTTGTATTACCAAAGTTATATGCACCTGTTGCAGTTGCGTTCCATGCCCAATTTGCCATATCAGCATCAGCACAATTAAGTTCTGCCGATTTTGCTGCATCTATGATTTGCACATCTGAAATTGTTATATTACCTTCCGAGAGGTTGTTTTTGAATGTGAATTGCACACGTGAAAGCAAATGCTCGAAAGTTAATTGCACAGGATCAGCATTGATTTTGAGTAAAGAGCCTTGTGTGCGAGTTGAGTATGCATAAATAAGGTCTTTGTCGCCATCATTGGTATATGCAAAATTGCTCAAACCGTTTGCCTTTTCGGCATTAGGGTATTCACCAATATTTTCAACTGTGCCTGCTGGAGCAAATGCGTGAAAATGATATACTTGTTGTTGTTCCCACATCTTTTCTTCGGCAGAGAGCCACAAGTCGCCTTGCTTTTCTACACGAGTGCCACTGAAGACAACGCCATTATTATTGTGTCCCCACACATCGAAATTCGCTAAATTAGTTGTAGTAAGAGTATTATCACCACGAGTAAGGTCTTCTACTTGATTAGCAAAAGAGATACGACCAGACTCTGCAGCTGGGTCGTCAGGTTGGCACGCTACAAAAAGCACCAACAACGGAAGTAAAAATAATAACTTTTTCATAACTCAACAAATAAAAAAATTATGTAAAATATTGTTGCAAAGATACGCATTATTTTTCAAATCTCCATCACTAAATTAATAAAATTATTGACAAATCATTTTTTTATATCTTTTTCTCTCAAAATTTGTATATTTAAAAAAAACAGAGTAAATTTGCACCCATATTTCAAAGGCTAATGGTTCGCTCCTTGGAGCGACTAAGAGGGAATCAGGTGAAAGTCCTGAACAGTCCCGCTGCTGTAAGTCTTTTGAGTGAGAAATCACTCAGTACAACAAGTTATACCACTGAATATGAGGCGCGAGTATTACAGCTCCACTCAACAATTTGGGAAGGTTTGTTCGTACCACCAAAGACAAGTCAGAAGACCTACCATTTGCCCACTATGTTTAATCCGTGCTTCGAGGAAAGGCACTAACATAACCCTATTAATGAAAGGTTTTCTATCTACATTGCGACTATTCTGTGCGCTTATATTGCTAAATATAAGCTGGGTATGCTATGCCAATTCCTCACACGAAGCCAACCAACAGTCACGCCCAGAAGAAAGTAAAAACTCTCAACTCTCAACCCTCAACTCTCAACTCTCAACTGACTCTACCACCCTATCGCAAGAGCTCGACGAAGTGGTTGTACAAAGCTCACACACCTCAAAAACTACCCGCGCCACTGCCCCTCTACAAATCCTCACAAGCGAAGCATTGGAGGGCGTCAACGCCATCCAAGTGGCTGATGCTATCAAGCATTTCAGCGGTGTGATGGTCAAGGACTATGGTGGCATTGGTGGACTAAAAACTGTGTCAGTAAGGAGTTTAGGTGCGTCGCATACTGCCGTAGCCTACGATGGCATCTCTATCAACGACACCCAAAACGGACAAGTCGACATCAGCCGATTCTCGCTCGACAACATCGACCAACTCTCCCTCAGCAATGGGCAGAGCGACCAAATATTCCAACCCGCACGACAATATGCCTCTGCCGCTGTGCTGAATATCACAACCATAGCCCCACGATTCTCTGCTCGCCCAATCAATGGCAAACTACAGATGAAAGGTGGCTCATTCGGACTGCTCAACCCGTCGCTATTCATTGCTGGCAAACTCACCAACAAACTCTCGCTCACAGTCAATGGCGAGTGGATGAGTGCGCATGGTCGATACCCCTACCTACTCCACTATGGCGATGGCTCTACCGACAGCACATCTACCGAACTACGCCAAAACACCGACGTGCAAAACCTACGCACTGAGGCTACTCTTTATGGTGCCGACTCGGTGCAAAGTGGCTATCTCAAAGGCTATTACTACCAATCGGAGCGAGGACTGCCGGGTGCTACTATCTTCTACAACACACAGAATTTCAGCAGTCAACGCATTTGGGACCGCTCGGCATTCCTTCAAGGCCACTACGAACGCCGTTTCGGTCATCAACTCGCCTTCCAACTCAACACCAAATACAACTACTCCTACACCCACTATCTCGACCCTATGTATCTCGGCTCAGAGGGCAAGGACGAGAGCATATATCATCAGCACGAGGGCTATATCAGCGGTAGCCTCCTCTATCGCCCTCTCGCCAATCTGTCGTTCAACCTCTCGCAAGATGCCTTTATCGCATCTCTCACAACTCCTCTCGCCTCACACCTCACTCCAACTCGCTACACCTCGCTGACTGCCATAGCTGGAAAATATGTAAACAATTGGATTACAACCACAGCAAGCATACTGATGACAGCAACAAAAGACGTAGTGACCGACAACACCAACACTCAAAATCGCTTTAAGGCATCGCCATACGTCAGCATAGCATTCAAGCCATTTGAGCAAATAGACTTCAGGGTGCGCGCATTCTATAAAAACATATTCCGCCTACCTACATTCAATGACCTCTACTATGGCAAGGTGGGCAACCGCGACCTACTGCCCGAAACCACAAATCAATACAACCTCGGGCTTACTCTCCAACACTCTATTACTGAGTATCTACCTCTCATAGCATTGAGTTGCGATGTGTATCACAACGATGTGCGCAACAAGATAGTTGCCTACCCTACCAAGAATATCTACACATGGACTATGCTCAACTATGGGCGAGTGTCGATTACGGGGTTAGACTTTACGGGCGACATAGAGATTGCACCATGCCAAGAGTTGCAAATAACCCTCGGTGCCACATACACCTACAACCATGCATTGAACGTAACCAACCCTGCCGACCGCGACTATCGCCACCAAATACCCTACACCCCTCGCATCTCTGGGTCGGGCAAGGCAGGCATAAAGACTCCTTGGTTCGCGCTCAATTATTCGCTCATCTGGAGCGGACACCGCTATGCTGTGAATCAAAACTATGCCGAAAATCGTGTCGAAGGCTACTTCGACCATAGCCTCTCGGCGAGCCACGAATTTTCTCTCCGCCACGACCACCGCCTCGGCATCAACCTCGAATGTCTCAACCTCACCAACGTGAACTACTGCGTCGTGCGCTATTTCCCTATGCCTGGTCGCAGTTGGCGTGGCACTATATATTGGAAATTCTAATCTCTTTTTTGACAGAATGACATAAAGACATAATCCTCATTCTCTTTAACATATGCCTCGCTATGCCTATGGCATATCTTGGCAAATAAATGACATATTTGAAGTTACATTTATTTAATATGTCATTGAAGTCGAGGTTTTGCGGAGCAAAAGCAAGACCATTATGCAAGAAAAAAAATATGTTTTTTTGTCATTATGTCTAAAACTAATTAAATAGATATGAAAAACCTCATCATAATACTACTCACCCTACTACTTGTCAGTTGCAACGACATGTACGATGTGCCACGCGAGCCGATATGGAACGACTCGACCGAAACCACACAACTATTAGTGCTTAGCGAGGGGCTATTCAACATGAACAACAGCACTTTGGCGTTGGTCGATCTGCAAACAGGCAATATCGACTACGACCACTTCCGTAGCACCAATGGTCGCGGATTGGGCGATACGGGCAACGACATGCAACTCTATGGCTCGAAGATTTATATCACCGTGAATATTTCGAGTCAGTTAGAGGTGATAGATGCCCACACCCACCAATCCATCAAGCGCATAGCACTGTTCAACGACGACAACGTGGCTCGCCAACCGAGATACGTAACCTTCCACCACAACAAAGCCTATGTCAGTTGTTTCGATGGTTGGGTGGCTCGCATCGACACTACCACATTAGAAATAGATGGCTGGGCGCAATGTGGCAACAATCCCGACCACCTCACCGTGTGCAACAACAAACTCTATGTCAGCAACTCAGGCGGTCTCGACAATCCGTTCTACGACAACAGCGTGAGCGTGATTGATTTAGAGTCGTTCAACGAGATACGTCGCATCCAAGTAGGAGTAAACCCCGGACCTATTGTCGCCGACAGCGAGGGAGATGTCTATGTCATCACTCGTGGCGACTACGACGATGAGGACTACACGCTCCACAAAATCGACTCGGAGATCGACACCGTGGTGGAGACATTCACCCACTTGCACCCCCTCAAAATGATTGTTCACAACGACTTGGCGTATATGTATAGTTACAACTACAAGAGTGGCGAGCAATGGATCAAGGTGTTCGACTGCTTGACCGACAAGGTGATAAACGAGAACTTCATTACCGATGGCACTACGATCCAAACCCCTTTCAGTATGACCATCAATCCCGTCAATGGCGACCTCTACATCACCGAGGCATACAACTATGTGCTGTGGGGCGATGTGCTTTGCTTCAATCGCGACGGACAACTCCGCTTCCGCCTCAACGAAATAGGTCTCAACCCAAATGCTGTAATTATATACTAAACATATAATACATGAAGACAAGAGAACAAGAAATAAATTACAGATTATAGATTTCTGTTGACTCGACTGAAAGTGAAAAATCATGTTCTCGTGTCTTCCTGTCTAAAAAATAAATACAAAAACAAAAATATGAAACACACACTTCTTTCTCTCTGTTGCATCGTGCTTAGCGCACTTTGCCTCGCTCAACCTCAAGCGAAAGTAATCGAATATTGCCCTGCACCGGGTCAGTTCATCAACACCTTGCCCCTTTGTGCCGACACCGACACCTATGCCGACATTCTCGCCAAGGCACAATCCAACCTCGAGCGTGGCTCAATGATTAGCCTCGGAGCGTTCGGCGGATACATAGTGGCTCAGTTCGACCGCCCCGTTGCCAATGCCGAAGGCTACGACCTCATCATCCTCGGCAATGCCTTTGCCACAAGTGCCGAACCGGGCATAGTGATGGTCAGTCGCGATGCCAACCACAACGGCATTGCCGACGACCGCTGGTACGAAATCGCTGGTAGCGAATATGCCAACTCTACGCTCAACTACGAGATTACCTACTACCGTCCCGATGCCAACAACGACACCGTCAAAGAGTTGGAACACTACATCCGTTGGACCGACAATCAAGGCAACGACGGTTGGCTCAGCAAGAATGCCACCCACCCTCAAGGCTACTACCCTGCATGGATTTCGGCTGACAGCATCACACTGCGTGGCACACTGTTGCCTACCAACTCAACCGACAAGAATGGCGACGGCTCATACTTCGAACTCCGCCCATACGCTTGGGGCTATGCCGACAATCAACCCAATAGCAACGAGTCGGGCTGTAGCATCGATCTCGATTGGGCAGTAGATGCCGACGGCAATGCCGTCACTCTCGAAGCCATCGACTTCATCCGCATCCACACCGCCGTGAATGCTGTCGATTTGGGTCAGATAGGCGAAGCCAGCACCGAGGTGTCGGCCATCCGCGCTCTCCACAACGAAACCATCGCTCAATCCGACGAAATCATCTTCGACCTCAACTCATTTATCAAAGACCACGCCATCGCCTTCAACGCCCAAGACGTGTGGGACAAAACCCTCAACGACAGCACCCAATACCAATCCTTTGGCAATGGCACATTCTCGTTTGCCCACCTCCGTTCAGGCAACTCATGGGACGGCACTTCATGGGAAGGGTTCACCATTTCGCGCTCTACCGACACCCTCCTCTCTCACGAGTCGTTCTACCCCGACCACCAATGGGGCATCATGGCAGGCGGTGGTGTCGATGGCATCGGCACGCCATTCATCTTGGGCTACTATCTCGAATACACCGAGAGCATGCTCGACCGCCACATCTGCGAGATAGAGTTCACCCATGCCCACGATGTCGAGGCAGTAGGTTGCTATGTCTGCAATTCGCCTTACACCACCCGTTGCATCACCCAAGGCTTCGGCTATGCCCGCAAGTTTGCCCACGGCGACTATTGCACCCTCACAGCCCATGGCATCAATGCCGATGGCGAGGAGTGTGGCACCGTAGTCTATTACATGGCAGACTATCGCTCTGCCGACCCAACCCAATGGACACTAAACACCGATTGGACATGGCTCGACCTCACCTCGCTCGGAGCCGTGCGTAGCATCTATTTCACGATGGAGACCTCCGACATAGGCGACTGGGGATCAAACACCACATTCTATTTCGGGCTCGACCACATCACCATCCGCCCAGTCAAAGAAGAAACCTCTTTGCCTCAACTCTCAACTCACAACTCACAACTCAGCGCATACCCCAACCCATGTCGCGACAACCTCCACATCCAAGGCATCGAAGAGGGCGCAGACATCCACATCTACAACCTCCAAGGCATGCTCATCCACCACAGCACCAGCCCAACCCTATCAGTCGCCCACCTCACCCCAGGGGCATACATCATCCGCTCAAGCTCAAAAACTACCAAATTTATAAAACAATAACATAAAAAAAGGCATCTCCCTCACGAGATGCCTTTTTCATATTATTGTAGGGACGCACGGCTCGTGCGTCCCAAACAAGAAGTTGTAAAAATATTGAGCACCAGTCATTTATTATTGTTTAATCTTTTTAGCCATAACCATTTAGGCAATATATAATCGGTTTTGTATAAATATAAGCAGAGGTAAGAAATAAATCTCAAACTACCAAATTTGCAAGCTTGTAATAAAAAAATCCGCTCCTATTTTCATGGGAACGGATTTATTTTATTATAGCAAAACAAAAAAAATACTTTAATTCCAAGGAATTGGAATCACGAATCGTTCATCTTCTTCGAAACTCCAATGCACTTGATAACACTTACCGGTGATGTTGTCCAACATGAGAAATGTGTACATATTGTTGGTTTCGATAAGAGAGAATCTGCCTGTTTGCAGTCGGTCGTCGTCTGCAATGAGAGGTTTTTCGCTGAGTGGATAGGTAAACCTACGCTCGCGATCGTTACTCCATTGCACAATCCAAATTTGACCTGTGATAGTGTTCAGTTTCAAGAATGTCCACATGTTGTTTGTTGGATACAACTCAAACACATCGTCGCACAACTGCTGTTGAAATGTGGAGAGCTGTTCAAACAATTGTTGGTCTCTTTTTTTATCGACACACGAAGTGAATGACAAAGCCATAGCACACAATGCTAAACAAATCATTTTTTTCATATCATACCTCCTTTTTATGGAATTTGTATATCAGTAATTTAAACTAAACAAGATAAAAAATCTATATTTCGCTACCGCGGATCATGCCTACGACGAGGGAGAGGGAGCGGATGTCTGTTTTGGAGATGCGGAATGGGCGATGGCGTGGATTTTCGGATACGCATAGGATGCTGTCGGGGTCGTCGTCGCACTCTTCTACTCGCTTGAGCATGACGCCCTGATTGCTATCTATCACATAGATTTTGCCCCATTGGAAAAAGGTGATTTCGGTAAGACGTCGGCATGCGACGATGTCGCCACTGCGATATTCGGGATACATGCTGTCGCCCATAACACGAATGAGATAGTCGGCTCCGCGTATAATGAAATTTGGCATATCCATCCACTCGCACTGCCACTCCATAACACCCGATGGCATGCTACCATCCCACCCTGCTATGGCTTCGACGGGCAATAGTGGCAAGGCTCGACGGCGGTCGATGCCTTCGATTTCCATCTTTGCTTCGTTGCGTTTGAGCATTTCGCCTTCGCCGGTGAGCAACCATTTTTCGGATATTTCGGGAAATTCGGCGAGAAATTTTGCCATCACATCTTCTGTAATACCACTATCTGACTCTAACGTACCTCGTGATACACCGATTCGTTCGTAGAATTTGCGTTTCGAAACTCCCAATGTTTCAACAAAATAGAGTATTCTCTCTTTGATGGGAGAGACTTTTTTTGTTTTCTCTTGCATAACTACAAAATTTATTGTTGATAGTTACAATTATTTTCGGCAAAGATAGTGAGTTTTTTTTGAATTTGCAAAATTTTTTATGTTTTTTTTAGACAGTTTTTAGACAGGATGACATGAGAACATGATTTTTTTAGACAGAATGACATAATAACATATTTTTTCTTTCATAATGGTCTTGCTTTTTACATCGTAAAAATCTCGACAACAAAGACATATTTTTAGATAGGAAGACTGGAGAACGTGATTTTTTTTTAGACAGAATGACATAAAAACATATTTTTTCTTTCATAATGGTCTTGCTTTTTACTGAGTAAAAATCTCGACAACAAAGACATATTTTTAGACAGGATGACATGAGAACATGATTTATATTATTCTGGCTACGCGTGCGCGCGGGGGAAGTTTGTTTTTTTTATTCGTATTTTTTTTTATTTATTATTATACAATAGTTCGTTAAAAAATTAGATTTATATTATGCAGTAATTCCCACAAAATCAAAAAGGTCTTTAATTTGCGTTTTATTTAAATGTTTGTTTGGTTTAAAACCAGATGCGCAAAAAAATCTTTGTATTATATATGCA
>JAFYSF010000050.1 GCA_017559505.1 Paludibacteraceae bacterium
AATCTGATATCTTCATAGTATTTTGGTCGATACTATAAAGTTACTAAATATCAGTCATTTAGCCAAATTTTTTATGTTAAATTTTATTAATTAAATTGTTAAAAATCAGATGTTTAATTGATTTTTTAACGGAGTGTTGTATTGAAGTATTACAAAAAAAAGACACCATCACTTTTTTAAATTCATCTACCGAATGAGTTTTGTAGCTCGCTATTGTATCTTCACGCTTTATAAGATGATTAGATTGCTGATATACTGTCATTTATCAACAAATTTTATTTAAATTCTACATGCAAACAGGGCGTATAGCCATGCCCACAGGACGATCGAGGCTTAAGAACTTTTGTTCCGAGCGACCAATATGCTTAGAAAAACAATATAGGTACATAGCACGAGTTGGATCACCATTATATGGATCAAAATAATATAATGAACTAGACCAATACGAAGCATAATGGTCGTCTATACGATCAAGACTATCTTGGATCATACAACCAGTTGCGGGCAAGAACATTGTATTACCGTTAGGTCCTGTAACTACAAATCCCGTTGCATCATATATAGTAGCTGGATTATACCAACTCCATTCGCATTCATTGATAAGTTCATCTATCTCCTCATAAGTTGGCATACGCCATTCACCTCCCCAATTGACATGCGCTGCATCATCCTCTGGGTCAAGTATTGTTTTATTATCAATAACCCCGTAGTCTATGTATTTACTATCAGTGCAATATTTGGTTAATTGTCCGTCAGTTGTAGCATATTTATATGTGCTCCAATCATAATAACTTTTTGGTTTAGTTTCACCCCATGCGAAATAATCGCCATACTCTTTTGGTTTACTGGCACCTATATTACATGTAGCCCATTTTAAGCCTGAAGGCAAACCAAGGTCAACATATTCATGACCATTGTGTTTACCTGAACTTTTATCTAATTCATTTTGTTTACCATTTTGTTCGCATTGAACAAATAGCAAACTAATTGCTACTAAAGTAACTAAATAAAAAATCTTTTTCATAATTTTATTTTTTTTACTGTTGTCCTAATAAATTTACGACCAAGAAAATTGACAACATTAAAATTTTCTATAGCCTCTCTTTAATATAAAAAATAAATATAATAAAAGTATGTAATAAATATACTACTTACTTGGATATGGATTATTTGGTCCATATTTATTTTTTGAAATAGAGTTTGTGCGATATATAGAATTATTATCTTCTCTATTTTTTATTGAATCTAAATTTTTTATTAATTCAAGAATATCATGCATATCATCAATAGTCAATGATTCATTTTTTAGATCAATACTTTTTATTTTATAAACTAAATTTTTCTCTTCTTGCGATAAATCAGAATCTATATCAAGCAATAACCGTCTTAATTCAATAGTATTTTTATTACGATTTTCCGAATAATTTTGCCAAATTAATTCAGCTTGTTGAATTCTTTCATTTCTATCCATAATTCTTTTTTTATTTAAAAATAATTAAATTATCTATTACAAGGACATTCTTTTTCTCCGTTTAAATAAGCATAATGACACTCTCCGTTACTAACAAGAAAATTATGTTCAGGATACATTTTTTCAAAATGTTCCTTCATCATCATTGTTTCTGAAGATACTCCATTTGTAAGTCGACATTTATACATTATTCGACCAGTTTCATCTTGTTTTGTAAATTGATTTTTACATCTCAAATTTAATTCATCTTTCATAGTCAAAAAAAATTTAAAAAGTTAATAAATAGTGATTTAATTGTTCTCTATATTACAAATTAGTTTCTGCTTTAGGCACAAAAAAAACGTGGAACTCGACAGTTGTCGTTCCACATTCAGAGGCTCTCGCATTGCCTATTACACTAGAACAACAACGCGAAGCCCACGCCGATATGTTATGTACACCTAAACTGATGACATAGGTATATACGCCACCAATCAGGTAAGTTTATAACAAACCCGTAGGACATCTATCGTTGTTAAGCTCTGAGTGTATCTGAAATTTGCGAGATTCCTGAATGTCAGAACAAAACGCTACAATAAACGTCTTTTTTTCAATAAAATATATAACCCCTCCCGATATGACCCAATCGGCATGGGTTGCAGTTGCAAAGGTAAGAATTATTTTCTATATGAGCAAATAAAAAGTGGTAAAATAAAATATGATTTTACCACTTAAGAATATTTAATTATTAACCTGTTTTACTCGAGAATTATTAATCCTCTAACAACTTCTCAAGCTGTTCTTTTGATGGGAGTACCTTCATCAATTTCTCGTCCATTTCGTCAGCGGTTTTGTAGGTTGCTACACCCATGGGTTGACGAAAATCCTGCATGATATACTCTACATATGCTTTGTCTGCATTCTTGCATAGGATAATCCCGATAGGAGGTTCTTCTCCTTCTCTACGGTCGTCATCGTTAAGGATGCGAAGATAGCTACTGAGCTGGGCAAGGTAAGCTGTTTTAAATTTACCTTTCTTCAACTCGAACACAACAAGACGTTTTAAATCACGATTGTAAAATAAAAGGTCTACCCAATGGTCATGACCTAACTTGTCATAATGAACCTGACTACCATTAAAAGTAAATCCTTTGCCAAAAGTCATGATGAAGTTTTTGATGTTATGCACTATGCTTTGTTCAATCACACGTTCGTCTACATCTTCTTCGTGCATACCCAATTCTTCTACGTTGATAAAATCGAGCAAGTATTCATCTTTGAACATTTTTATTGCTCTATATGCGTGCTTGTAGTCAGGAATAGTGGCAAGAAAGTTATTAGGCATTGTTCCTTGATGGTGATACAAATCCTTTTTAATTATGCCTTCTAGCTCTTCCACACTTACTTTATTCTCGGCAGCAAACTGTATGTAGAACAATCGTTCGTCCCAATCTTTAGCATAGGTTAAGATTGTAATATGATGTGTAAAACTGATGCTTAAGAACGGAACAATAGGAAAACTTTCCAAATTCGTCAGTTGTAACTGACGAATTGTATTTTGCTCTGCTGTAGATACTTGCACAACACCACTTTCGTCAACTGACGAAATCTGGTTTAATTCGCCAGTCTTAACTGACGAATTAGTTTCTATGCCATTCCAAGCCTCGTAAAAGGCACGCATGTTTTTCAGGTTTGTTTCACTAAATCCGCGAAGACCAGGTAATTCACTACGTAGTCTTTGACTGATAGACTTAATCATTCTACCTCCCCAATGTTTATTCCTGGTATTGGCAGATATATAACGACCCACTCCAAAATATAACGTCAACTGTTCCTGATTCACTGCTTTTACTGCACGGGCTTGACTTTGCAAGATTGCATTTTTTAGTACGTTGACAGCATCAGTAGTTTGTTGAATCCCGTTGTTTTCAATATTTTTATTCATAGTTAAATATTAATTTAAATAAAGCCCTGTTTATAGTGTAAATGCTCATGTTTTGCTCTCGTAGAATATCTTTAGAGCTCTTAAAATGCAAAGATACTCATTATTTGCTAAACAACCAAAAGTTTTGGCGCAAAAAAGAGCGCAATTTATTGTGGTTTTATATCGTTTTTTGACTTTGTGGTTTAGCGGACGTACGAACCGTACGTCCCTACTTTGACCTTGTGGTTGAACGTGTGTGTCGTCTAAATTAATGAATAAAAAAGGGGTTGCAAATGTGAGATTGCAACCCTTTTTTTTATTATTTCAATGTGTCAAGTAATACGTTGAGAGCATCTATTGTGTCTTGATGTTCGTTGACCCAATTTTTAGTGCTATCTACATTGTTTTGAACTTGTTTGCCTGTGTCGCTATTAGCAATTTTAGTTACTAATGTTTCGATTACGGCATCGGCGTTTTCTTCGTTGATGAGTTCGCCTGATTTAGATTTTAAGCCTTCGACAAGAGCGGTGTATTGTGTTTTGTCTTTGTAGTTGGCTTTAATGATTTTGGCATTTTGTACGATTACCGCCATCTGAAGATATGTGGTAGGGTCTTCGTAGTTGATTTTGCCGTTAGTTTGTTTTTGGTCAGAGAAATATTTCAATGCTGCACCTAATTGTTCGCCAGCTTTGAATAAATCGCTTGTGCCAGTTGTAGCATTTGTAGTAGCAGAGGTAGCAGCGTTTTGGATTGAGCCACATGAAGCTGCGCATGCAAGCACAAGAATTGCTAAAATAGGTAATAGTAAATTTTTCATAATGACTGAGATAAAAATAATAGTATGGCTTACTGAGAAGTAAGCCATACTTTGTGTTATATGTTTAATTACATTTTGTCAGCTACAGCACGACCAGCGCGGAGAGCATCTATATTGGCATTTACGATAGCTTCGCCTTTGCGACCGAAGTTGCTACGTACTGCATCTTCGAGTTTTTCGATGTCGATACCGAGATATTTAGAAGCTGCACCGAGGACAACCATGTTAGTGCCTTTAGGGTTGTGAACTTCTTTTGCGATAGTGTCAGCGTCGAATACGATGTTATGTGGCAATTTGTTGATTTCGGCGATGATAGCCTCTTTTTCTGGGTAGTTAGGGATGTTGATGAAAGGGTTTTCGTTAGTAATTACCCAACCGTCTTTGCTGAGGAATGGGAGATAGCGAAGAGCTTCCATTGGTTCAACAGAGAGGATGATGTCGCATTCGCCTTCTGGGATAAGGTCAGAAGCGATAGGTTTGTCGCTGATGCGGAGGTGAGATTGCACGTCGCCACCACGTTGACTCATACCGTGAGTTTCGGCTTGTTTCATATACCAACCCATATCGAGGGCAGCTTTTGAGATAATTGCAGCAGAACTTAAGGCTCCCATACCGCCTACGCCACAAAGGATAATATCTATTTTCATATTTTTTTTTATTTTTTTAGACAAGAAGACAGGAGAACATTATTTTTTATTCTTGTAATTCTTGCCTTTTGATTGTTTATAAATTTTGATTATTTTTTGTGAATTTCGGAGAGTAATTTCTCACTTCTCACTACTTATTGTTTTTTAGCTGCTTTGAGGCGTTTGTTCAATGCAACGATACATTCGCGACGTGGGATGATAACAGATACGCCGTTGTAAGCGATTTCTTCTTTCATGATAGCCACGTTTTCTTCGAAATGTTTTTTGAGTGGATTGATTACGCGGATGTGAGCTGGGTCAACACCAAGACCAGTACAGATGCTTTCGATGCGACCTGTAGCTGATGATTTTTGTGAACCAGTCATACCTGTGATACCATTGTCGAGGATGATAACAGTTACGTTAGCATTATCAACACAGCAGTCCAAGAGGCCTGTCATACCTGAGTGAGTGAATGTTGAGTCGCCGATAACTGCTACTGAAGGAATCAAATCAGCTTCTGATGCGCCTTTAGCCATAGTGATAGATGCACCCATGTCGACAGTAGAGTAGATAGCTTGGAATGGAGGCAATGCACCAAGAGTGTAGCAACCGATATCAGAGAATACGCGACCACCAGGGAATGATTTCATTGCTTCGTTGAGAGCTGTGTATGAGTCGATGTGTGGACATCCGTCGCACAATTTTGGAGGACGTGGAGCTACGAGTGATGGAATTGGCATACCTTCTTTCACTTCTAAGCCAAGAGCTTTACCTACAAGGTTAGGAGAGAGTTCGCCTACGCGTGGCAATGTGCCATCCAAACGACCTTTAATGGCTTTACCTTTGTTGAGCATACCGCGGAGAAGACGTTCGTAGAGTGGTTGACCTTCTTCGAGGATAAGCACTTCTTCACATTCTTCATATAAACGGTTAATCATAGCCTCAGGCATAGGGTATTGGCTGATTTTCACTACTGGATATGGACATTCTGAGTCGCGGAAGTTTTCCATCAAATAGTTGTAAGAGATACCGCATGCGATGATACCGAGTTTTTTGTTAGGACCATCGATATATTTGTTGAAACCGCTGTTTTCAGCTTCTTTCATCAATTCTGGTTGTTTAGCCAAAAGTTCGTTGTATTGGCGACGAGCAACTGCTGGCAACAAGATATATTGCATCTTGTTTTCAGGCATTTTGAGTTGGTTTTGTGGAGTAACTTCAGCACGACGAGCAACACCAGCACGAGAGTGAGCCATACGTGTAGTAACACGCATCATCACTGGCAAGTGGAAACGTTCAGACAATTCGTAGCCATAGTGAACCATGTCGTAAGCCTCTTGTTGGTTAGATGGTTCGAGGCAAGGGATGAATGCAAAGTCAGCATAGAAACGAGAGTCTTGTTCGTTTTGTGAAGAGTGCATTGAAGGGTCGTCGGCAGCAAGATAAATCAAACCACCATTAGCACCTGTGATAGCAGAGTTCACGAAACAGTCAGCTGCCACGTTGATACCCACGTGTTTGCAGCAGAACAATGCACGTTTGCCTGCATAACTCATACCAAGAGCAGCCTCCATAGCTGTTTTTTCGTTAGCGCACCATTCGCTGCGGATGCCCAACTCTTTAGCCATTTTTGAGTCTTGGATAAACTCTGTGATTTCAGT
>JAFYSF010000051.1 GCA_017559505.1 Paludibacteraceae bacterium
AGTGCATATATAATACAAAGATTTTTTTGCGCATCTGGTTTTAAACCAAACAAACATTTAAATAAAACGCAAATTAAAGACCTTTTTGATTTTGTGGGAATTACTGCATAATATAAATCTAATTTTTTAACGAACTATTGTCAATATCAACCTTGACTTTAATGCTTGAGTCAAATTTTCATTTTTAGTCACATAATAATGAACTTTTATATGCAAATATAGTACTATTTTTTACATTTACAAATTGTCTAAATTTTGTGGACTATTATAGAGAACAATGAATTAAAATTATGAAAAAGATTTTTTATTTAATTGCTTTAGCAGCAATTAGTTTAGTATTCATTCAATGTGAACAAGAAGATTTAGGTAATGGAAAGCTCTCTAATGCAGGTAATCATGAATATGTAGACCTTGGTTTGCCATCAGGATTGCTGTGGGCTACATGTAATGTCGGTGCAAATAAACCAGAGGAATATGGTGATTATTTTGCATGGGGCGAAGTAAAACCTAAAAAAGATTATTCTTGGAAAACATATAAATATGGTAAAGCAAAAGATCAATTAACTAAGTATTGTACAAGTAGTAGTTATGGAAAAAATGGTTTCTCTGATAATAAGGGTACTCTTGATTCAGAGGATGATGTTGCTACTGTGAATTGGGGGGATAAATGGAGAATGCCAACAAAAGAAGAGTTGGAAGAGTTATTTAACTATTGTACTGTAACATATATTACATTAAATGGAGTTAATGGATATAAAGTATTAGGTCATAATGGTAATTCAATTTTTTTGCCAACTGCGGGTTATATGGATAATAATACGCTCACTGCTAATAATTTTGATTATTTTGGTTATTATTGGTCGAGTTCGCTTTATAAATATCCATATGAAGCTTTTGTACTACTACTTTGCGAATCCGATGTGTCTGTGTATACTAATATACGGTATTATGGTCTCCCTGTCCGTCCTGTATATAAAATTAAAGCCGGTATAAATGAAGACGCTACGGGAGTGGAAGCTGGTCATGAATACGTTGACCTTGGTCTCTCTGTAAAATGGGCAACATGCAATATAGGAGCAACCAAACCAGAAGAGTATGGTAATTATTTTGCATGGGGCGAAACAAAAACTAAAAATATTTATGATTGGAGTACATATAAATATTATCGTAATGGTAAATTTACAAAGTATTGCTCATCAGAAGAAGATGCTTTAAAATTTGCAGATGGAATATATGTTCTTGAATCTGAAGACGATGCTGCTACGGTAAATTGGGGAGGTAAATGGCGCATGCCAAATGATAGCCATTTCGCTGAATTGCTTGCTAATTGTACATTGATATGGACTACTCAAAATGGCGTAAGTGGATATAAGGTAATAGGTTCTACTCGTAATTCAATCTTCTTACCTTCTGCAGGTTATATGGATGGTGATGTGCTTTATAACGCAGAAGAGATTGGCTATTATTGGACATCTATTAAACTAACCTTCGAGACATCTTATGCTTATTGTGGGTGCATTGATTCAAGTCATGTAGCTTCAAGAGGACGTCTTTTGCGTAACTATGGGCTCGTAGTGCGTCCTATTTGCGAGTAGAAATTATCAGTTAATATGTAATTCTAAAAAGTGTAAACAATATAAAAACAGCAAAGTCATTCGTGGCTTTGCTGTTTTTTCTTAATATTCAAATTTTACAATTAAATATTTTTCTTATACCAATAGTATATCTCTTCATAGGATAACCATATCTGCACTTTACCCTAAAAATATACACTGTGAGTGTGTGTCTGTTTTCTTGCTTGCACCTTGCTTGAGCCTTACTACAGGGTAAGGATGATTTTTGGAATTTCATACACATTGTCAATGTGTATTAGTTTAGGCAATAGGCATCGAAACTTGTATAGGAGATAAAATCTTTAATTTTTCTCACAAATAACCTCAAAATTATATTTAGATTTGTTTTATTTGTGCCATTTGTGGGCAAAAAAACAAATGCCGTCAGGCAAAAAATCTAGATTAACGCAGTGTTCTAGGCTCTCTAGAATATATATAAAAACTTCAAATCTATGGGAAATAAAAAGAATATTTTCACCCTCCCCTACCTATTTCAACAACTCGCCAATCTTCTCGCAAAGTCCCTTAAATTCTTGCTCCTCAAATTTACGAGTCAACAGCACAATACGCCCTTTTTTGTCAATCAAAACATTGCGTGTGATGCCTGCATTTGCATGAGCATATAGACGAAAAACATCCCCCGCAGTATCGTATGCCAAAGGGTAAGTAATCTTTGTAACTTCTTTCAAATAAGCCACTTTCTCTGCTGTTTCCTCTCTGTCGATACCTACCAAAACAAAATTCTTATTCCCTTTATACTTTTGCCAAATATCACTTTCGATATATGGCATCTCTTTACGGCAAATACCACACCATGAGGCAGTAAACTGAAGCATGACAACTTTACCACGCAACTCACTCAAACGCACGGTTTTACCATTATCCATAGTCAACTCAAAGTCAGGTGCCATATCACCTACTTTCACAATATAACCACGGTCTTCGCCCTCTTGAGCATTAACGCATAGTGCAAAATTCAAAATGCACAACAAAAATAATAATACTTTTTTCATATCTTATCAATTAAAAATCAGCACTTTTCCAAATTTTTATCTCTCCATTCTCTTCATAAATAAGATAGCCGTTTATGTCGCTACGATTATTTATCCACTCTTTTGCCTTCTCTAATCCTGCCACCATACATGCCGTAGCCCAAGCATCAGCAGTTATACAATCTGATGCTACAATAGTAGTACTCAACAAATTATGACGAACAGGATAACCCGTACGTGGGTCAATAGTATGTGAATATTTCTTGCCTCCAAGTTCATAATAATTTCTATAATTACCACTCGTAGCCATACCGCAATTGGTCAATTCTACCACCTCTTGTATTTCGCTATTCACACAAGTCGAGTCCTCAACTGGCTTATTTATAGCAATATGCCAATTCACTCCTTTAGGATTACGACCCTTAACTGCCAATTCTCCACCTATTTCAACACAAAAATCTGTACACCCGTATGCCTCTAAAGTATCTGCCACTACATCACAAGCAAACCCCTTAGCTATAGCTCCTGCATCAATACGTATTTCTGGATATGCTTTTCGAATCTCTCCATCCACCAACTCAATCATTTCATAACCAACATATTGACGAATACTATCCACAGCAACATCTGTTACTGCCTCACGATTTTTAAGCCCAAAGCCCCATAAATCAACAAGTGGTGCTACGGTCATATCAAAAGCACCATCAGTGCTACGACTAACCTCTTGTCCTACTTTCCACACCGTTAGAAACAGAGAATCCAAAACAACTGGCTGATTATTATTAACTTTGGCAATAGTGCTCTCTTTATTAAACATCGACAACGAATTATCCACTGCTTTCAATGCATTATTTATTTGCACCGAGAGGCCCTTATTTTCAGGATTAGCATAAGTTACACTATAAACTGTACCAAACACAAAACCATCACGATGCTGATATTCAACATCTTCCTTTGGAGTATAAAACAACATAAATGCTGCCAATGCAAACAAAAACAGTGCTACTAAACTTTTCTTTTTCATAATATTACATAGATAACAAAACAACTACAAAGGTACAAAAAAAAGATTAAAACATGAAACTTTTTAGTCTCCTATTTCACAAATCAAAAAAATATTGTAACTTTGTATATTAATCCACAAATCAATTACAATGAACTCTTTTAACAAATTTGATTATAAAACAACCGAAATTCCTTCACCATGCTATGTGGTAGAAGAAGAGTTGTTGCACCGCAATTTGCAACTAATCAAATCAGTGAGCGAACGCTCTGGTGCTGAAATTATTATGGCTTTCAAAGCTTTTGCTATTTGGAAATTATTTGACATCACACGTCAATATATCCCCCACTCTACAGCAAGTTCTTTGTCAGAAGCTCGATTGGCTTTTGAGAAATTAGGCTCTAAAGCTCACACTTTTGCTCCTGTGTATAAAGACTCTGAAATTGAGACTATTGCTCAATGTTCATCGCATATTACATTCAATTCGCTTGCACAATACGAGCGTCATAAATCAGTGGCTGAAAAATATGGCATATCTTGTGGTGTGCGCATCAATCCTGAGTATTCTGATGTAGAGACTGACCTATATAATCCATGCGCTCCTGGCTCACGTTTTGGTATTATTCGTGACCAATTGCCTGAAAGATTACCTGAAGGCATCGAAGGACTACACTTCCATACTCTCTGCGAATCAACTTCATACGATTTAGAAAACACTCTAAAGGTAGTAGAAGAACGCTTTGCGCCATGGCTTGCACAAGTGAAATGGATAAATATGGGAGGCGGACACCTTATGACTCGTAAAGATTATGACACTGAACACCTTATTCAATTGATTAAAGGATTCAAAGCTCGCCACCCTCATCTACACGTGATATTAGAACCAGGCTCGGCACATGTTTGGCGCACAGGGGTATTAGTTTCTGAAATACAAGACATTGTAGAAAATCACGGCATCCGCACGGCTATAGTAGATGTATCGTTTGCTTGCCACATGCCCGACTGCCTCGAAATGCCTTATCAACCAAAAATCATCGGTGCAAAAATTATAGATGAAGAAAACGCTCAACTCTCTTATAGAATGGGCGGCAACAGCTGTTTGAGTGGTGATTTCGTAGGCTCATGGCAATTTGACCACGAATTGCAAATAGGCGAACGCATTGTGTTTGAAGATATGAACCACTACACCAATGTGAAAACCAATATGTTCAATGGCATCACCCACCCATCTATCGCACTACGCCGCTTAGATGGCACAATAGAAATCCTTCGCACCTATACCTACGAAGATTACCTCCACCGCATGTGCTAAAACAAATTGGATTATATACAAAAAGACGGAATTCTCAAAATAAGAGAGTTCCGTCTTTTTTCTATTTGTTAATCAAAAAGTAAAGAGTAATTAACAATTTACTAATTACTCTTTACTAATTACTATTTTTATCTAACCGCAACTTTAACTTCGTTGAAGTTGCTTACGCTCAGTAGAGTTAGAACAAGTTCTACTCTACTTTCACTTAACCGCAACTTTAACCACTTGGTTATTTACACGAACAAGAACAATATTTGCAGGCACATTGCCAATTGCTGTCAAGTTAGTTGTTGCCTCTGCTGCAAACAAGCGTTGACCAAGCACTGTATAAACTTCAATCATTGCACCAGCTTCTGCTTCTACAAAGATTGTTCCATTATTTGAATAAACAACAGCTGAAAGTTCTGTATTTTCCAAGTTTGTACCTAAATTATCACCTTTACCAACAACCAACGAACGTTTAGCAGGAGTTACTGTTACGTTATTGTCAGTTGGGATAGTAAATACATTAAATCCACTTTCACCAGCAACAAGCAAGTTACCTGCATAGTCGAAGTTCATTTGGCATACATTTTTAGTAAATCCTGGCTCATAAACGTATGCAAGTGTCAATGTTGGAGTATGATTTTCTGCCCATGCAATGTCAAATACAAGCATTTGATTTGAACCATTGTAGAGAACCAAACGGCTTTCGTCTGCTGATACTGTGAAACCACTACGAGCTGAACCATCGATGATTTCATTGTATGGAGCATTACCTGAATTAAACAATACATTACCTTCATAATCAACAAATATCAATGATGGCACACCTGAATTATTTGAACCTGATGCACGGTTTTGTGATACGAAGAAACCATGTGATGTACAGTGAATGTTACCATCACCATTAACTTGTTTCAATGCATATACTTTAGTTGGTGCTTCGCCCCAAGTTGATTTAAGCGTACCATCTGCATTACCGATGTGATACATATAAACACTATTAGCTGGCAATGTAGTACCTTGGTCTTCACAATATACAAAGAGTTGTGTTTCAGCACCTGTACCGAAGATATCAACACCAGGAGTACCTGAAGCCACCTCTACTTCATTGTTTGTGATAAGACCATTGCTTGCTGCTGTACCTTGGAAGAATGCAGACATACCGCCACTTATATTAGCTGGGTCAACAAGATATACACCTGAGTGAGAGTCTGACCAGTCTGCAAGATAGATAGTACCAAATTCGTCAACAGCTGCACGTTGTGGGTTACCAAGTTTTCCGCTATAGTAAGGTGTTGTATTTTCCAATACATAATCTTGACTATACACGTGAAGACCATTAGCTGCATTGCCAAGTGAACCTGCACGGTTGATTACATATACTTGACCAAAGTAGTCTGATTCAGGGCTATTATCAACAGTATTAAATGCACGTACATAGCTTACTGCTTTTTCTGTATAGAGTTTAGCCCATTTTGTCACGTTTTCAGCACGAAGTTCGATAGCCCATGTTGTAGCTACATTTTCTTTACCTGGAAGGTCTGACACTTTGATTGTTACTGTATTTTCACCTTTCACAACGTCTGTCAATGCTTGACGACCTACTTCTTCATCATTTTGATAGAAGATGATATCACCCGATACTGCATTTTCGTTAGCTGAGAATGTGAATGTATAAGCATCATTTTCTTTTGTTACATTCAAACCATAAGCATAAATATTAGCAACTACAGGTTGTTCTACGCCTGCTGTTGTGAATGTTGTAATTGTTGCATCTGTCACAAGACGAATCACAAAGTTGCCTTTGCTAACTGTAATTACTGCAGCTGCATAAGTAGCTTTCACTGGTGTTGCAAGAGTTGCATTAAGTTTGATTTCTTTTGCTGCTGCAAGACCACCTGTAACATCATACATACGAACACCTGCAACAAGAGTATCTGCAGTGTAATAAGGCATTACCATCAATGAATGACCTGCATATTTGAGGTAAGAAGCATTACCTGCAAGGTTTACTGAATCTGCTACCAAAGATGTGAGTGGTGTTACATCTTGTGCTGAAGCTGCTGCCAAAGCAAATTCTGATGGCAAAGACAATGTACCATCGATAACATAATTCTTAGTAATATCTCGTGGCGAAAGTTGCAACAAGAATGGCTCGCCCAATGCAAGTTCTGAATATGCTGTTTTACCATAGAAAGTAGATGCAATAGTATTATCAACAACCGAGAATTGTGCAACACGCATACCTCTTGCTGAACTTGAAGTAACACCTGTTACCATAACGTTGCATTCTGCCGCTTCGCCTGAAACTGCGATTGTCATACCCATATCGCCACGATTATAATTACAAGAGTGTTGTGAGCTAACCCATTTCACTGGTGCTACATGGAGCGAATCCCAACGATAGAATTGAATTGCGCCACGTTTATAACCAGCATCTACTTGTGCATCTGCATATTGACAACGAATGTAGTTGCAACCAACAAGCACACCATCGCAAGTAAGAGCTACGTCTGAAAGTGCAAGATAGCTACCTGCGTTTTCTGCATCAATTGGGTCGATACCTTCAAGTGAGATATTTGAAATTTCTCCTGTTTTGTTGTTAACAAGGTAAAGGTGAGCTGCTTTGTCTTCTGTGTGCGAAAGAACAATAGTTGAATCACCACGTTGGATAGTACGTTTGATAGCACCTTCGATAGCATAAGTAGCAGTTGTTGCTTCGCCTACTGTGATTACTGAAGGAGCTACTTCCGAAACTGCTGCTGCATCTGGATAGTCAACAAACACTTCTTTTGGAGGTTCGTAAGACTCTGATTCCAAATAAATCATTGGATATGTAGTTTCGTTTGCTTTTACAGTGATAGGCTCTTTATAAGCATCAAACAATGGTTTATAACCTTCGCAAGTAGCATCGAGTGTATAATCATTGCCTGGTTCGAGGTCTGGGAAATAGAAAATACCATTATAGAGAGTATCTACGTTGTATTTAGCCACTTCTACTCCACCTTTATAGAGAGTTACAACAGCACCATTACATGGCACCCATTGGTCGTTTGTTTTAGCTGCATAGTTAAAGAGTTTATGCGACATTTTTTCATGAAGGTCTTTCACTGTACCCATGATATAACCTTTAGTTTCAGCTGGTTCACCAAAATAAGCAGCAATACCACGATAGTAGCGAATACCCTCTTGTTTACAATAATCAGGGTTAAGCGCACGGTGACGTGCTGGTTGATATGTATGGAAATAACCTTCTGTAAGGAGACCTGGTACGCTTTGTTTCAATACACCAAGTGTATAACCATAGAAGTCCATACAACCACGGTTATTCATTTTAGTTTTGCTATAATATGAATATGGGTCAAGTTCGCTATCCATCATTTCGAAAAGATATGGCCATATTGCTTGACACATCTCTTTACTGCCTACATTATCGGCTGTAGCATCAGTACCTTTGTAGAGCAAAAGTGGATAGTTTGTTGATGTACCATCAGTAGCTGCATTTGAGTGAACAGAAATGAACATATCTGCTCCAAATGTTTCTGATTCAGCGGCAATCACCGAAAGTGTTCTATTATATTTCTCGTAATCAGGATGTGCTTTATAAGCATCGTAAGTATAATCTGAATAAGGATATACATAGTCCCATGGTCCACTCGCTGTACGTGAATACATTACCACTGCACCTGCTGCTTCGAGTTTACGTCCAAGTTCAAGACATTTCCAAAGGTTTGTATTTGATTCATAGAAACCGCATGTATCAGGCATACCTGTTGTTGCAAGGTTTGGATAAGGAATTGTTGCCATTGGGCGGTCGTTTGGTCCAAAACTACCGTGACCTGGATTGACATAGATTTTTTTGCCATTCAATTGAGCCATCATAACAGCAGATGTCATAATAGCTGCGACAAATAATAATATTTTTTTCATACAAAAATAGCTATTAGTGATTAGTTATTAGTGATTAACGTTTTTTCTCAATGAATTGTTATTTATATCGTTAATAACTACTCATTATTCATTAATCATTATTAAATATGCTTCACCTGCTGGTGTTGAGCAAACGATTTTTTTACCATCGGCTGAAACGTATGGATACATAGCGATGATACTATTGTTAGTAAGTGCTTGTTTTTTACCATCAATTGTATAAGCTACAATCTCCGATGATGTCACGTAATGACCATTATCTACGTCATTCATACCTACTACAACATTGTTGTTATACCATCTTGGAGCACGGAAATCGGCAATACGACGAGCGTTAGAACCATCAATATTGCAAACCCAAGCACCATTGCCCGCAACATAATAAAGCACTTTTGTGCCATCAGGCGAAACGCTTGGCCAAAGATAGCTACGACCTTGTCCATTTGGCGACAACACTTTCGATGTTGTACCTACTGTCATCATCAATTCACCATTTTGGATAAATACCACTGGTGCAATAGCTTGACGAGAACGAGCACGTTGCATATCTCTTGTTGATTTCACAAGTGTTGTTTTTTCACTTGTCGCAATGTTTTGACTCACCAAAGTTGCCATACGTGAATGGTCTGCTGCATATGTCACTTCACGGTAAGTTACATTTTTTGAATCGGCTGAAATTTCTACGTTATGACCAGCACCAACTGCATCAGTAATAGTAGTAACTTTGCCTGTCGCTAAATCATAGCGTGCCAAACCATTGTTTGTTTGTGATGTGATAAGTACATAAGTACCATCAGGCGCAATGCCTGCAATTTTAGAATCAGCATTCTGCGGAATGTTCAATTTCTCAACAGAAGCCACTTCTAATACTTGCGCTGATGCCATAACCGACACAAGTGCAACGACTAAAAGTAAGATTTTTTTCATAAATTTTAGATTTATAATTGTTAATTAAATAGTGTAACTAAATAATGGAGTTTGATATAAAACGCCGCATGGCATCTGTGTCATCCGTAGAGCGATTTTTGCGCAGCAAAAGAGCGAATCAAATAATAAAAAAGAAAAAATCTATAAATTCTTGCGATAAGCGAGGGCAATTAAGTTTACTTAAATTGCCGAGCGTAGCAAGAATCTTGAGCGAAGCGAAAAAATCTGTGTTATCTGTGGGAGATAAATAATAAAATTCCGTGTGTTCCGTGAACCAACGGTCCTTGAGCTGAAGGCGATAGAATTCCGTGAGAGTTAAATAATATCTTTACAAGCAAAATACACACTCTCAGTGTGTATTCTTCTACCCTAACTTTTAGCAACCCTCAAGCAACCTTCAAGCAAGAAAACAGTCAAAACCAACACACACTCTCAGTGTGTATTAAATTTTCAATTTCCCATCTTCGCAGATATAGCATTTAGCAGGATATTCTTCGATGAATTGCATATTATGCGTTGCCATTATCACGGCAGTGCCACTTTGCGATATAGCATGCAGCAGTTCCATCAATTCACGACCTGTTTGTGGGTCAAGATTTCCTGTTGGCTCATCTGCTATAAGCAATTCTGGCGAATTCAACAAAGCTCGAGCTATCACAATACGTTGTTGCTCTCCGCCCGACAACTGGTGAGGCCATTTATAACCCTTCTTCGCCATACCCACAGTCGAGAGCACAAATTCTATCTGCTCATCTATCTCTTTCTTTGATTTCCAACCTGTTGCACGCAACACAAACTCAAGATTATCATTCACACTGCGGTCATTCAACAACTGGAAGTCTTGGAACACTATCCCTATCTTTCTACGCAAAAACGGTCTATCTTTCTGCTTTAGTTTGAGGAGGTCATAATCAAAAACACGTGCCTCTCCCTCTTTTATAGGCAATTCTGCATATAGCGTCTTAAGCAGCGAACTCTTACCCGAACCCACCTTACCACACAAATACACAAACTCACCCCTTTCGAGTGAGAAATCCACCCCAGAGAGCACATCTATACCCTCTTGACAAATATTAACTCCTTTATATTCTAATATTTTCATATTTTAGTAACAAGTAGCAAGCAACAAGACTTGCCATTCTGTTTTTTTTTAATTGACTGTAATCTGTAATCTGTAATCTGTAATCTGTAATCTGTAATCTGTACTCTGTAATCTGTCGACTATTTCTTACAAACTTTTACTTTCAAGATTTTTATATCTTCTTTCGGACGGTCAGCTCTACCTGTTTTCACTTCTGATATTTTTTGCAATACATCAAAGCCTTCTACCACCTCGCCAAAAACTGTATACTGCCCATCCAAATGTGGCGTACCGCCAAATGTTTTATACACAACACGTTGTTCTTCAGTATATTTGAATGGCTCTTTCATGCGCAACTGATACTGAAGTCGCTTCTCCATTTGGTCAAGTTCAGCATCAGTAAACGTCTTACCCTGAACGATATAGAATTGGCAACTACTTGATTTACGCTCAGGATTCACCATATCACCCTGACGAGCAGCAGCAAGAGCACCACGTTTGTGATAGAACTTAGGAAACTCTATTTCGGCAGGCACTGTATACCCCAAACCACCTGCACCAAGCTGTGCCAATGAATCAGCAGTTTTCGACTCTGGGTCGCCTGCTTGTATCATAAAGTCTTTAATCACACGGTGAAAAAGCACTCCTTCATAGAACTCTTCTTTCACCAATTTAAGAAAATTATCACGATGTTGTGGTGTTTCGTCATACAACATTACTTTGATTGTACCGAGGGTTGTTTCTATTTTTACCATTTTAGGACGTTGTGGCTTAGCTGCAAATCCCATGATTGCAGTTAGCGCAATTAAGGTTAATAATATTATTCGTTTCATATCTTTATATTGCTATAAATACCCTACAAAGTTACTGCTTTTTATTGAATTATGCAAGTTTTTCAGCGATAGAAGTCTCTCGGTCCTAACACTCTAAATTTTTCTTCCTCAAGAGTTCTAATTCTTATCTCAGGCTTACGCCAATGAGCTGGAAATCCATCATTTACACAGTTGTTATACACCGCCTTAATACTATGAAATCCCTCTTCCAACAACATAAGAGCTTGTTGCGTTTGATTGCGTTTTAGTTTCCCACAATTATTTATTATACGAATATCATCCACCCATAACTCCTCTAAGTCAGTAGTAATCAAATACTCTGCAGTAGAATCCACCTTAATATAACCCTGATACACCTCAATCCAAGGCTCGAAATATGAGTCGTTGTAGTCATAAACAAGCGAATCCACCAAGTCAGTAACATCAAACTTCACATAATCAAGACTATCCGTATTATGAAAATATCCGTATGCCCTTTGCCTATACAACCCATTATGCGATAAATGCTTAGCACCAGCATGCGGTGCCGCCACTTTGTTGTAATACACCTCTATTGTGTCCGAACATCTGCCATTAAATGACGTATAAGCCTTCAATAATTGTGAATTATAAATTGTGCATTCTGCATTGTGCATTGTGCATTCTGAATACATCTCATACCCCAACGAATTACTAAGTATCACTTCCGCCGAATCCACAAACTCAATATACTGTGCCACAGGACCCTCAGGCAGAGGCAAATGATAGTTCACGCCCCCACAATCAAGGCGTTTCTGTGCCACTTTCAGTCTCTCTGTGAAGTTCTGATAGTTGCGATAATCCGTTGACCACAACACCTCTGCCAATGCCAACAAACGAGGATAAATCATATATTCTGCATGCTTAGCATCTAATATATACTCCGACCACAAATTTGCCTGACCGCCAAGTATTTTATCCCTATTTTCAGCAGTTATTTCCGAAGATATTGGCTCCCAACCATACACCTTTTCGAGTGGCAAAAATCCGCTTTGTGCCATTGGCTCGAATAATTTTGAACCCTGATAATGGTCGAAATAGCACACATCCCAAGGCGTCATAATCGCCTGATTGCCTTGATTTGCTGCCTTTATTCCCCCTTTATCTCCTCGCCACGACATCACTGTCGCCGATTGCGATGCTCCTCCATCCAATATCTCGTCCCAACCAATCATCTTTCTACCCAATTTATGCAATATCTGCTCTACTCTACGTATAAAATAACCATGCAATTCCACCTCTGTCTGCAAACCTTCTACTTGCATACGTGCTTGACATCTAGGGCATTCATGCCAAATATTTGTCGGACACTCATCGCCCCCTATATGTATATATTCACTTGGAAACACAGCAGTTAACTCTGTCAATATATCTTCCACAAACTGAAACACCGAGTCATTTCCCGCACAAAGCAGATGCTCCTCTACCCCCCAAGTTGTGCGCACCTTGTATGGTCCGCCTGTGCATCCATACTCTGGATATGCCGCCAATGCAGCCATAGCATGCCCCGGCATCTCTATTTCTGGTACGATTGTAACTCCCCTCACTTTAGCATATTCCACCAACTCCTTCAACTCCTCTTGTGTGAAATATCCACCCTTATACACCGAGCCATCCACATTAGTCCTCTGCGTGCCAATCTCTGTCAGCAATGGATATTTCTTCACCTCGAAGGTCCACATTTGGTCATCTGTCAAGTGCAAATGAAGTCTATTCATCTTGAATTTCGACATCCAATCCACCTGTTTTCTGATATGCTCCAAAGGCATAAAATGCCTACAAGGGTCCACATGCATACCCCTATACTTGAATCTTGGATAATCATCCACCACTGCTATTGGCAACGACCACTCCCGTCCTCTCACCACAGTATCACACTCTATCTCAGGCGGAAGCATTTGCATCAAAGTCTGCAAACCATAATACACCCCCGCTGCCGAACCACCCATCACCTCTACCCCATTAGTATATATAAATAAGGTATAAGCCTCCGCATCCCTCATCCGCTTATCAATCTTCAGTATAATCGGGTTCTTACAACGCTTCACTATAGGCAACTCCATCCCAGTCGATTTCTTAATATTCTCCACAAACAATTCAGCCACCCCAATCAACTCCTTCTGCCTACAAACCACCCCACTCTCCTCATTGAAATAATAGCGATACAACGGATTCACATCATACTCATACGGGTACGGAATAACATCCACCGCCCCCAACTCCATGAAACAAAGCAAATTAAAAGCCAACAAAACAAGCAACATTTTCAATTTCATAACCAAATTTCTATTTATCAATTAACACACAATTCCTTCTGCAAAATTATGAAAAATAATTGAAATTGTTGTTGTCTATTTCAAAAATAATTCATAACTTTGTGCCTAACATATTGTACACCCAAGTGGATCAACCTTGGTGTACTGATTTATAGCATTTTTGCTCATTTCTTCTAATGTTAAAGTTTGGCGACTTAAATGAGATGAAGGAATAAGTTAAAAAATGCTCACGTATCGTAGCGTGAGCTTAACTTATTCGTATCTCAAGGTCACGCCAAACACCTAACATTAGCGAGAAAGTTAAGTTCTCGCTTTTTTTATACCATTTTATAAACACACTAAAAAGTTGCACCCGACACATATAAGGGCTAATGTCATGAAAAAAATTTTTGCTGTCATTGTTTTATTAGTTACATCAGTGACTTTGTTTTCACAAAGTGATGTTACTAAATTTTTAGGTATTCCTGTTAATGGTTTTAAACCAGATATGATTAGAAAACTTAAAGAAAAAGGCTTTGTAAGTACAGCATACGATAAAGATTTTTTAGAGGGAGAATTTAATGGGCAAGATGTATACGTTAATGTAGTGACTAATAACAATAAGGTTTATCGTATAGGAGTTGCTGATAAAAATACAGTTAATGAAGTAGATATAAGAATAAGATTTAACAATCTTTGTCGTCAATTTGCAAATAATTCGAAATATACAACTTTTTTTTCTAATGTTGATGATTATATTATTCCAGAAGATGAAGATATATCGTATGAAATGTCAATTAATAATAAAAGATATGAAGCGGTATTCTATCAACGACCAGATACTATTGCACAGAAAAAAGATGTTGAAAATTATATATTAGAAAACTACACAGAAGAAGAATTAAATGATTCAATTACTGCATCTAAAATGATTCAAGAGGTAACGTCATATGTTATGGATGGAATGACGAAGAAAAATGTATGGTTTACAATATCAGAACGTTATGGGGGGTATTATATTATTATGTTTTATGATAATGAATATAATAAAGCAAATGGTGAAGATTTATAAATTTAAAGAAATAAATAATAAAAAACTCGCATTCTATTTTTAGGATGCGAGTTTTGTTTAATAGTAGATGCTTTGTGATGATGGTGATTTTTTATGGTAAGTTTATACTTTTATGGAAAAGTTCATAGATTTTTAGCCTATTTTTTTATGTTGTTTTTATGGATTTTTAGGCTTTTATAATGAAAGTGTAATTTTGTATATTACTGAAAATTAAAACTTTATTATTTAACAGAAAAGTTTTATTTAGCTGAATAGAGGTAACTTTGCAATTGCAAAGTTTGCAAAGTTACGGTAACATACTGATAATCTTATATTTATGCTAAAATTAGGATTACATTTGAATCTGTGTATTTATTTGATATTTAGGCTATTAATGAACTTTGTAACTTTGCAATTGCAAAGTTGGTTGTCCTTTTTTTCCTAAAAAAGTAGACATCGAGGAGGACTTTGTAAACTTTGCAAATCGTTAGTGTAAAAGTGGCTGTTTTCTAAGGAGCAGTTTGCTTGCACCTTGCTTGATATTAGAAAGATTTTTTTAATGTAGGGACGCACGGCTCGTGCGTCCGCTCAGTCCTTAAACAACAAAAAAATATCCGCTTACTACACTAAGTAGAAGCGGATTATTTTTTCATTTCACTATTGATTGTAATTCAGTAGATTTCAAATAACGGTAATCCGATTTTATCAAGCGAACAACTTTGGCATAATGATGTACAAAACAGTTAGCTGGCAACGCTAACAGCAATACCCCAAGTGCGATATACCACGCAAATGCACGAGACAAAAACAACACTAATCCTATGATTATAAGCGGATAAAGTAACATAATAATCGCCAAACGCAATGAGTTTTTCATCGCCTCATCTTCTATTACAAAATGGAATAACAACCATGTAGTCAATGCAACAGGAAGGTCAACAATACCGCAAAAAATAAAGTAAGGCAAGGTAACAACCAACTCCAATACACGCAATATATTCTTCTTATGCGATGGTTCACTATAAAGTGTTTCGTCCGAAATATTAAGCTTACGGCGCAATGTAGCAAATTGTTTTGCTCGTGATATTTGTTGCTGATACAGCGTTGGGTCAGAGCTCTTTAGTTGCTGCAATTCATCAATAGTCTTGCGATTTGCAAGCATCCGAGCATAAGGCGCCCGCTCTTTATTACGAAGATAACAAATATCAAGCAGTGCTTCATAGTCATCATCATCTGCCACACAATGGTAGAGCGATGATATTCTCAAAGACAATTCATCTCGCATCAAGTTCATCAGTTCAGGCTGGGTCTTATCGCTATGCATTTTGTTGAATTCCGACACATCAAACACCTCCCCTACTTGCACCGAAATCGTACTCCTATATCGAGTATAACTGCCATATTCTATGCCTATTGGCACTATATATACAGGCATTTCGCCTTGCAATGCTTCATCTGCCTGAATTGCTATGCGGAATATACCCTTAACAAGAGGCAAGATGCTGTGTTTCATACGATGAGTACCCTCACAAAATATACCAAATGGCACTCCATGCTTCAACACCTCTACAGCAGTCTGCATTATTTTGTCATTCTTCTTGAGATTTTCTCTACCATCACGCATACGCATTATTGGCATGATTTTCAAGAAATTAAACACCTTTGCTGCTATAGGATTACGAAACACATCAGCCCGTGCCACAAAAACAACAGGTCGCTTAGCTACCTTCAACACCGTGAAAGCATCCATAAAAGCATTAGTGTGATTAGGCGCAAAAATCACTGCACCATCCGTTGGTATATTCTCCGTGCCCCTGATGCTTATTCTCGAAAAAGCAAAGTCATACGCCAACAAAACATACTTAAGCAAAACCCTGTACAACAAATTGTTTTTGTATATTTCCATACCCTAAAACACTAATAACTAACAATTCCCAACTCCCCATTCCTAATTCCTCATTAACAAAAAGGTCCAATTAGACTACCGAAAGACTAATCAGACCAATTCCTTATCCATATCAATATTGACTATAGGGGACTTCTATAAATTCCCCGTTTTATTATTTTTTATTTGGAACTTCAAAAACTCTTGTATAAAATTTATTTTTTAGCGGCGCCTTATTAGCTTTTTATTCAGCCAAATAGCTCGCTATTAGTCTAAATAAAAAACTAATAACTCACTCGCTAAAAATCTAAATTTTGTTTACAAGGTAATTTATAGAAGTCCCCTATATCAAATACGAGCAGGGTTTTTGAAATACACTTCACCATCTTCGAATTCTTTTGCAGCACGAAGAGTTGGTTTTGGAAGTTGCTCATAGTAGCGTGAGATTTCAATTTGCTCACGGTTTTCAAATACCTCTTCAAGATTGTCAGCCGATGATGCAAAGTCAGCCAATTTTTTATCCAATTCTTGCTTTACCTCTGCACTGATTTGATTCGCACGTTTAGCAATAATACGCACTGTTTCGTAAACATTACCAACTGGCTCACACAATGCATTCATATCACGTGTGATAGTGTTGTTAGGAGCTGTGATTTTTTTTGCCATAATTTATTTAACAATTTGAAATTTGAAATCACATTGAAAATTTACATTCTAAATAACACCGAATGGCAACTTTCAACTCTCAACTCTCAACTTTCAACTTAATTATTATTTTACTATATTTTTTGCTTCTCTAAGTATGCGATTTGCCTCTTTGATGTGTTTGCCATCAGGAAAAGCATTAGCATAACGATAATATTCATCTATCACCTCACTATAACGCTCTTTCATCTTCTCTGCCACCGATAGCGCTGCCTCTTTCGACTTAGCTTTCAAGATAATAAAGAGCAAATCATCACGATATTTTGTCTCAGGATAATCCATCAAAGCATTCTCTGCCGTAGTCACACACGCCAAATAATTATTACCCCCATAAAGTCCAAGATTGCAATACAACTTAGAGTTCAACAACTCTTTATAAGCCAATTTATCCTCCATCTCAAAAAGCATTTTCCTGCATTCTGCCACTTTACCACTCTCAGGATACACACTTATAAACTCACTAAGGGCATTGATTGCATCATACGTAGCCTCTTGGTCAAGGCGTGCATCAGGCGAATCCAAATAATAGCAATAAGCCACCTGATATCGAGCCTCTTGTGCATAAGTCCCACGAGGAAAATTACGAAGATATGCTTGAAAATATTCCGATGCCGAATAATAGTCCTTTTGCCCCATATACGACTCCGCAAGAAGATACAAAACCTCCTCTGCCTGAGGCGTACCACGATAATAAGGCACTATTTCCTCGAACATAGTAATACTTTTAGCATACTTTTTTTCTTGAAAATAGTTCTTACCCGCCTGAAATTTCTCTTCTGGGTCAGTCGATTTTTGCAATCTAACATACTCCCCACAAGAGGTCAGAAGCAACGATAACAATATGATAATCAATTTATAATTCATAATTATGCATTGTGAATTGCACATTGCGAATTGTGCATTCATCAAGTGTGCAAAGTTACAAATTATTTTCTGATTTACAAAGAGTTTTGCATAAAAAAAATAGTAAAAAGCAACTATTCATCGCTCTTTACTATTTAAAAGAATTTCTATTATTATTACACTTTTCAATCCATTACTTATAACTCTTACTTCTGATGTTCCAAAGCAAGTGTACGTGTTGGTTGATTGCATACACAATCAGGACCATAATATTGAATTGGACCAGGGTAGAGATAACTTGTTGTTGAGTTAGCCCACTCTTCACGATGAGCAACAAAATACTTAAATGGTTCACCATCAAGCTGAACAAGTGCTTTTTGAATAACAGGTTTCATCTCACCATGACGACGTTCCATATTCATCATCATCGTGATAGGCACACCACCAGCAATCCATTCTTCAGCAGGAGCAGTAAGATTTCTCACGCTTGACATATAACCTGTTTTACCTTCCGAAATCAACACTGCAGCAGTATAACCCAATGAATAGCAATAATCTGCATCGAAGTTAGATGGTGTAGCACAACGGCCTTCATAACCAAAGAAGTGGTTCACAGTCGAGAATTTACCTTTATAAGTACCAGCTGCTTTCAAACGATTAAGCTTAGTAACACACATCTCTATAAGAAGCTTTTCTGTCTCAATGCGTGATACTTGCACATTACCATGAGGGTCACGGTCTAAAGTCAACTGACGTGCAATTGCCACAGGAAGGTCAGAATAAACACCACAACTCTCTTCTGACAAACGAGAACGCACATACTCACGTTTCTCATCCGAATTAAGCAAAAGGTTAAACTCTGTGTTATTTGCAAGAATATCATTAAGCTCAGCAATCAATTTCTTCATAGCAGGCACAAATTCAATCACCCCTTCAGGAATAAGAATAGTACCAAAATTAAGACCATGATTTGCTCTATCAACAACCACTTTAACGATTGAATCAACCAACTGATTAAGAGTCATACCCTTAGCTTCAACCTCCTCCGAAATAATACAAATATTAGGTTGTGTTTGAAGCGCACATTCAAGCGTAATGTGAGAAGCCGAACGACCCATCAAACGAATAAAGTGCCAATATTTCTTAGCCGAATTGGCATCACGTTGAATATTACCAATAAGCTCAGAATAAACCTTACATGCAGTATCAAAACCAAACGAAGTCTCAATCATCTCATTCTTCAAGTCACCATCAATAGTCTTAGGACAGCCAATCACTTGAATACCTGTCTCTTTTTGAAGATAATACTCTGCCAAAACACAAGCATTAGTATTAGAGTCATCACCACCAATAATCACAATAGCATTAATACCCAACGCCTTACAGATTTCAATACCACGGTCAAATTGATATTTCTCTTCCAATTTAGTACGACCAGAACCAATAATATCAAAACCACCAGTATTGCGATATTCATCCACAATCTCATCCGTAAGCTCAACATATTTATGGTCAACAAGACCTTGAGGACCACCCAAGAAACCAAACAATCGGTTCTTAGGATTAAGACGCTTAAGTCCATCATAAAGACCAGAAACAACATTATGACCACCAGGAGCCTGACCACCAGAAAGAATAACACCTACACCCACTGCAGGATACTCCTTATCCTCTCCTTGTTCAAATTTGATAAGTGGCATTCCATAAGTATTAGGAAAAAGCTGTTGAATTTGAGCCTGATTTGCAACAGATTCTGTTGGCTCACCAGCTGTCAACACAACACCTTTTTGAAGCGAAGCTGGCAATTTAGGTTGATACGATGCACGTGCTAATTGTAACGGACTTTTTTTCATATATCTATATATTTACCTTTAAAAAACTATTAATATTAAGAAAGTGCAAAGTTACCACTTTTTTTTCATTTATACAATATTTTTTCAACACAAATTGTAAAAAAGTTATTCACATCCCATAAAGTATCAACAAGTTAGACAATTACATCTAAAATACATATTGTACAATATACAAACTACACAACCACATTCACTACTCACTCCCCCACACCATCTCTATCCACCCAAAACAGCAAGGCTCAAGCAAGGTTCAAGCAACAAAAAAATAAGAGCAACCAACCTTTCTTATTTTAGTTAGTTGCTCTTTTAAGAAATCGCACTGCCATTTGTTGAGAAAAATTCCTATAAAACAGGATTTGAGGGGTTCCAACTCTTTGTAATCTGCCGACCATCTATTGGTTACAACTCTTGCGAGAAGCGCAGCCCGCCATTGATAAAGGAAGTTAGCCTCGGTAAGAATAAATAAATGTCGAATTTTCCAATCTCAGGCCGAAAGTGCGATTATTTATCTTATCACTAAGTGTAATTGCCAATTGATTAACTTTCATCTTTACTACCGCAAAGTTAATGCCAATTATTCAATTATGCAATAGCTTTTATAATATTTAACTTTTTTTAACCAACAACAGATATAATTCTATAATCTGTTATCTGTAATCTAAAAATCAAACTCCCAAAGAAGCACGCACTGCATCTACTTTTGCTGTAGCTTCTGCTTCACAACGAGCAAAATCAGCACGAGACTCCATCTTACCACGCACTTCAATGTAGAACTTAATTTTAGGCTCAGTACCCGAAGGACGAACCGACACCTTAGTACCATCTTCAGTGAAATATTGCAACACATTAGACGTAGTAGGGAATGCCAATTTCGACTCCTCACCAGTCACCACATTGCGAGCCACAAGTGTTTGATAATCCTTAATCAACACCACTTTAGAACCAGCAATCTCTTTAGGAGGATTAGCACGGAAGTCTTTCATCATTTGTTGAATCTCCTCAGCACCCGATTTACCCTTACGCACTACAGAGATACCCTTCTCCTTACCATAACCAAATTGAAGATAAACCTCTTGGATAAGTTCGAAAATAGACATACCATTATCTTTAGCCCAAGCAGTCATTTCAGCCATCAACGCACAAGCAGCAACAGCATCTTTATCACGAAGGAAGTCTGCAGGAAGATAACCATAACTCTCTTCTCCACCACCGATATATTGTTCTTTGCCCTCACGCTCACGAATTTCAGCAGCAATCCATTTGAAACCAGTATAACAATCCAACAACGGAGTATTATAGTGATTACAAATATCTTTCATAATCTCAGTAGTAACAATGGTTTTCACCATAAACTCCTTACCCTTCAAAAGACCTAATTCATGACGACGGCGCAATATATAATAGGTGAACATCATACAAGTTTGGTTACCATTCACCAAAATCCATTCACCTTTATCATCTTTCACAGCAATACCCATACGGTCAGCATCAGGGTCCGATGCCATAACAATATCAGCATCCACCTCTTTAGCTTTGCGAATAGCCATATCAAGCGCAGCAGGTTCCTCTGGGTTAGGACTTACTACTGTAGGGAAATCACCGCTAATAACAGCTTGTTCATCAACAACAATCACATTCTCAAAACCCATATCTTTCAAGCAACGAGGAATCAATGTGATACCAGTGCCATGGATAGGAGTAAACACAATCTTCAAATCCTTATTGCGAGCAATGCTATCAGGAGAGAGGAAAAGAGTTTTCAATTTTTCGAGATATACGCTATCTACATCTTCACCAATGATTTGGATAAGTTCAGGACGAGCCTCAAACTTAATCTCCTCAGGACCTTTAATTTTCTCTACCTCATTGATTATATTCACATCGTGTGGAGCAATGATTTGCGCACCATCATTCCAATAAGCCTTGTAGCCATTATATTCTTTAGGATTGTGCGAAGCAGTAAGGATAATACCACTTTGGCAACCAAAATGACGAATAGCAAAAGAAATCTCTGGAGTAGGACGAAGGCTCTCAAACAAATACACTTTAATACCATTTGCCGAGAAGATATTAGCAGAAGTTTCAGCAAACAAACGGCTATTGTTACGACAGTCATGACCCACAACCACCGAAATCTCTTGACCAGCAAATTCACGTTTAAGATAATTGCTAAGACCCTGTGTTGCAGCACCAACAGTATATATATTCATGCGGTTAGAACCCATACCCATAATACCACGAAGACCACCTGTACCAAATTCAAGGTCTCTGTAGAAGCATTCAATAAGCTCAGTTTTATCTTCAGCTTCAAGCATACGACGCACTTCAGCCTTTGCCTCTTCATTATAAGCACCATTAAGCCATTTTTCAGCTTTGGCAGTAACTTGTTGGAGTAATTCTGTATTTTCCATAATTATATCTAATGATTAATGATTAGTTATTAGTTATTAACATCACTGACTTTAATATTTTCTGCAGTTGTCTTAGCAATACTTGTAAGCAATTTAAGCAATTCCTCACAATCAACAATAATAGAACTATGCTCTTTGTCCAACAACAAATCGGCATCATGCAACAAATCCAACCAATATTTAGTTTCAGATGCTTCTTTTAGTGATATGTAAATCTTTGACAAAAAATCTTTTTTAGTTATAGCATATTCAGCTTCTGCTATATTTGCACCTATACTCGTACCAGAACGCAACATTTGCTTAGAAAGCAATACTCACCACGCTCCTATTTCAAATAGTTATAAAGTTTTATTATTCGCAAAGCAAAAACTCTACTTTTATCAAACACCAAACTTTCACGCATAACCCTATTTTGCTATCGTTAATCACTAATAACTATTAACTAACCGATGTATGTTTCGAGTAATTTTGTATTAACTGTTGGCACGATATAAAGACTATTCATTTCGGCAGGAATAAGCACCGTTTCACCCTCTACAAGAGTAATATAATCATCATCCCACTTCAACGTCACATGCCCCTCAACACAAGACAATAATACAAACGAATTGATTGGAGCTAAATCATACTCTTTAGGCTTATCTATCTGCATCTCATTCACTTGGAAATAAGGGCATTCCACAAGATTCACAATACCATTCTGAGCTGGCTGAAGCGTAATCTTACGCCCTTGCCAATTCTCATAATCTATTGCTTTTTGTGCCAATTCAGTATGAAGTTCACGAAGATTACCATCAGCATCCTTACGGTTATAGTCATATATACGATATGTAATATCAGACGCTTGTTGCACCTCCATTATCAAACAACCCTTACCAATAGAGTGCACCATACCTGCAGGAATGAAATACACATCACCCTTCTTTACAGGATACTTCTGCAACACCTCTTCAAGATTGCTCGTAGCTACTCGCTCAATATATTCCGCCTTAGAAACATAGCGATTAAAACCTAATGTAATATACGCATCTCTTTCTGCATCAAGCACATACCACATTTCAGTCTTACCTCTCAATCCATGCTCCTCGTCAGCCAATTCATCGTTAGGGTGAACCTGTATAGAAAGGTCACGATTAGAGTCTATTATCTTCAACAACAAAGGAAACTCTGCCCCATATTGCTCATAAACCCTATCACCAACCAAATCTCCCATATACACCTCAGTCAAGTCAGCAAGAGTATTACCCTCCAACCAACCATTTATCACCTCACAATCATCTTCTTCCATAGCCGAAACATCCCAACTCTCTCCTACTGTTTCCATTTTTGGCTCATCATGGCGATATATATTCTGTATTTTATCTCCACCCCAAAGTTTTTGCTTCAATATCGGCTTAAACTTTAAAGGATACAATTTATTCAATTCTATATTCATTTCTTTCAAGACATGAGAACAGGAGAACACGTCTTCTTGTCTTCCTGTCTAAATAACTACTTACCCTTTAAACGCAGATGCTGTCATTTTCAACATAGTTACTTCCATTTCTGAGAGGTAACGCCATTTGCCACGAGGCAAATTCTTTTTAGTCAAACCAGCAAAATAAACTCTATCAAGTTTGATTACATGATAACCCAAAGCGTCAAATATACGACGAACAATACGGTTTTTGCCTGAGTGAATTTCAAGACCTACAGTGCGCAAATCGCCTTCATTTACGAATGAAAGTTCATCAGCTTTCACTTCACCATCTTCAAGAACTATGCCAGACAATATCTTAGCGAAGTCCTCATCTTGAAGGTCTTTATCAAGAGTTACTTGATATATTTTCTTTTTATTAAACTTAGGATGTGTAAGTTTTGTAGTCAAATCACCATCGTTAGTAATCAACAACACACCAGTAGTGTTTCTATCCAAACGACCTACAGGATAAACACGTTCTGAACAAGCATTTTTCACCAAATCCAACACAGTTTTGCGAGCGTGAGTATCCTCTACTGTTGTAACCACATCTTTTGGTTTGTTCAAAAGGATATACACTTTTTTCTCACACTTAACAGGTTGGTCGTGGAACATAACACGGTCAGTATCAGGAATTACTTTAGAACCCAATTCTGTAACCACTTCACCATTCACTGTGATAACACCAGCTGCTATATACTCATCAGCCTCACGACGAGAACAAATACCCGAATTAGCCAAGAATTTGTTCAAACGCATAGGTTGTGAGTAGTCAACAAACTGTTTTTTATATTCAATTTGTTTCTTTTGACTATATTTATTATTAGGATTATAACCGCCTTCAGAGTTGTTGCGGTTAAATTTGTTGTTACGGAAACCACCTTGACCACCATTATTGCGTGGTTGATAGTTACCTCTACCGCCCTCATTATTGCGGTTATTTCCATTATAAGAGCGACGTTCTCCATTGTTGTGAGAACGATACTCTCCTTCGCCTCCTTGATTGTAACGAGGCTTGTAACCCTCTTGGTTTTGTCTGTTATAACCACCTCTGTTATAACCATTTTCACGTCCATCTCTCGATGAATTGTTTGCTCCTACTCGAGGTCTTCTTTCTCTGTTTTCATAGCCCGAATTTCTCAATCCGTATGGCTTTTTGTCATAATTGTTTTCCATTTCTTTTGATAATAATTTAGTGCCACCAAAGGCATTATATTAAATATTTTGCAAAGATACAAAAAACATTCCAAATGCACAAGATGAAAGTTAAATTTTACGAAAAATCACAAAAAAATCGGTGAAGCCACACAGCCCCACCGATTTAATCTGTACTCTGTAATCTATCAAAGAACTACTTTCTCAACCACATCTCCAACAACAACCACATACACTCCACAAGGTAACGACAATACAGATTCACGACCCGAATATATCAATCGACCTGCCGCATCAAGCACCCTATAGTCCTTATCAACATCTTCAATATGAAGCACGCCATCTATTACATAGATTGCAACTCTTTCTTCTACTGCATTCTCTACATTTGTAATTTCTTCATATTGTGCTATAATTATCAAATCTGACTGAACATTACTAAAGTCAGTATCCCAACCTATAAATGTATATCCTTTTCTAATTGGGTCTGCTGGAGGAATAGCTGATTTACCTTGCTCAACCGAATCCTCTTTCAAAAGAGTGTAATCCCAATCAAGAAAATCAACTAAATAATAGACCTTTTTATCTGGCTCATTAGGTTCAGGCTTATCCTCGACAATTATCTCTTCAATCGTAATATTTCGTGTCGCCGAAATATTTGTTCCGTCCAATGTTGTTGCTTTGACTATAACAGTTCCTCCCTTGTTTGGTGTGCAAGCAGTGAGCAATCCCGATTGGTCGATTGTCGCCAAATCACCACCTTCTATTATCTCCCAGCCAACTTGTTGATAAGTAGCTGTTACTGGTATTATTTCTGCATAAAGAAGCAACATTATATTATCTGTAGTAGTTTTATATTTGTTGTTTGCTGAGAGTATCGCTATCTTTTCTGCATGCACAAGCGTATTAGCATTAGCTACATTAACCACATTCGACTTACCTGATACATTACTCTTGGCTGCTTTGACATGGCGTTTTGGTGCCGAAGCTGCATAATTCGCCAACACATACCCGATTTCATAATAAGGGGCTGATGCATCTGGTGTTATATCGGTATATGATGTGTTGCTACCGCTCAATGTTGCTATATGCTCACCCATATTGTCAGTCGATGAGCCTCTAAAGACTAAGTAACTTTCTACCTCTGCACCTTCATATCTATTCCATATCAAATTCCATGTCTGGTCGTTCAATCCACGGTTGATAGTGAGGTGTGTGGTTTGGTGCACATTGGCTATAGGCAATTCCACATTATCTATAACAGGTTGAATCATATATCGTTCCGATTTTGTCGCTGCCGATGACGACATATCGGTATATTCTCCATCTGCTATTTCTGCTACACCAATCTCTACAAACTGATTATAACGATTTGTCTCTTTCAATATGCGCACTTGCGAAAATTTAGCCGAACTATTTTGCCAATAAATAACATTTTTACCTTCTACATTGGCACTAACGTACCATATTTTCGGCATTTCCTCTGCGGAAACTATATTTGCTCGTTGTTCAATTCTAGTCTCGCAACCGCTAGCATTTGTCAATACCAATGCAATATCTACTTCTTTGTTCTCCTCCGAAAGGAATGTGATTGTATTATTTTCTATCTTAATCTCCTTATTAAAACTATTCATCGGCATATAATCTGTTTCATCGACATATTTCATATACCATTCGGCTGTCATACCTGTCGGAATACTAATCGTCATTGGCATACCAACTATCATTGTGCTTGGCAATTCAACATTTGCCTCATTTGCTTCTACATAAATCATTCTCGATTCGGTATTGTCATCTATGGTCAATGTCACTGTTTTTGTACCGACACTATTCCACACCAATTCGTATGGTCCATAACCCGAACCTGATAGAATCTCTGCTCCATCAAAATCCCATGTAGGAGTAGCCGAAGAAGGCATACCCATATACACGAATTTAGCTGTATTACCCACACAAACCGCTGTCGGTGCATCTATCACATTTTCGCGTTGTACTGTCACAGTTATTGGTGCCGAAAATTCGCTCCAATCGCCTTGCATATCAATCGCTTGCACCTGTATTTCGTATTCACCAACTGGCAACACGGATAGTGGCACAAGATATTGATTTGCACATATATAATCGTAATTACGCATTGGCGCAGCATTCGAATTACAAGCGTTTTGCGGCGAAATAATATATGCGCCTGCTCCGCTTGCTCCTTTTGTTTTCACCGATAAGTTATATTGCATTTGCACTGCTGGCGTGAAATCGTCTTTCGCATCGCCCCATTCTATCAACAATCCATCTTCTGTCTGCACAGCTCTCACTCCATCAGGTGCCGATGGTCGCTCGTTAGTAGTACCTTGCAATTTAGAATAATTCATAGAATATTTTTTAGAGTAATAGTGCGCAATAGTCCATTGATGATTTGGCAATTTAAATACATAAGACAATCCGCCCTTATCCAAAGTATATGTTTCCACAAATCCTTGTTGCACAACTCCGTCTGCACCGAAATAGTGTATATACGTACCATACACATCATCTCCTGCCGATTTATCTTGTTGCATCGAAACCACATCCAAATAGCCGTTATTGTCAACATCTTCTACACACCAATCCTTAGATGAATAGAATCCATCCAATTCGCCTAATGGCAATACCTCTGGTGCCGAAAATCGCTCATTCTTCTCGTTCCACATAATATATATGGCATAATCTACTCGTGCTGCCACTATATCCAAATATCCATCATTGTTCATATCCTCCAAACGTGGATTATTCAAGTCAGTAATACTAGACCCATAAGCGATCCCTTGTTCAAAAGGTATAATCAACTGTTCAAACTCATAATTGCCTTTATTTATCATCACAGTCAACTCCTCGTAAGGTAAATTCCCCTCATAACCACCATTATTATTATGCAACACACAAACATCAGTAAAGCCATCACGATTGATGTCATTGCTATATTTGTAATGTGGGTTAAAATCAAGAATTATTGTTCGCTCTACATCATCATCAAACTCACCTGTTATTTCCTGTTTTTGATAACTTCCATCTGATTGATGTGAATATAGATAACCTATCTGATTGCTATAAGTACTAACATGAGTATCCTCATTGTATTGAGCATCATAATCAATTGCGAATATATCATAATAGCCATCATGCGTAAAGTCAACAAAATATTGATATACATCTTTATGATTATCATAAGCTGGATATGTTACATGTGGTGAAAAATGAGGTCTTCCTCCATTGATATTCAACGCATCTAAATTTGTATCCGATTTCTTAGCTTGTAAATTATTAGTGCCATTATGTGGCAAATAAAAACACTCTTCTTTACCACTATCATATGTTGTTGTTTGAAATATTACATCCGCAGCACCATTATGATCCCAATCATACCAAATTGCTGTTCCAATATCCAATCCTGTATTCCATATTCCCGAAGCTCGTGTAAAGGCATAATCGGCTTCTCCTTTCGAAATCACATCTTCATAGTCACCATAAGTAATTGCTTCTGATCCTATCAAATCCCAATACCCATCCATATTATAGTCTGCCAACGTGCGATTTATATTAGCTCCATAATTAGCCCCTTTTTCATTATAAGCATATTGCAGTTCATAAGGAATAGAAGTTTCAATAGCAGTGGCATAATTAGGCATCACGTTCACACTCTCTACTGCACTTACGCTTGTGCCGTCAGTGGCTGTTACGGTATGTATAATCGTTTTTGTGCCTGTTGCATTGAATACGATTTCCACTGTATGCCCATCGCCCACACACTCTCCATCTTCGGCTTGCCATCTATGTGTATATCCTTCTGGCAATTCGTATGCTGTTGCCACAATGGTCTCACCCCTACCAAATTCTTTTCTATCTAATCTGAATTCTGCCGATATTGCTGTATGTTCCACGCTTGCCTCTTCGCTCCATGCCGAACCTTTATGCTGTGCATCAATAGTTTGCACCGACACATAGACTACGCTTGGCACTCGTTGCGACAAATCGAGCTTATAACTATGGTATTTACCCATATTGCCGTCTAAGAAGTTACGACGACTACCATCAGCATTTGCATGTGCACGCAATATATCATCGCCACCCGGAGTCGTACCCACGCGCAATGCGTATGTCAAATCGCTCGTTGCTGTTTCTGCATCACTACCATCGCCCCAATTTATCAAGAGTATACCATTACTATATATCAACGTAGGCTTCTGTGGTGCTATTGGTGCTGTATTTACCGCAGATGCCACCTCTGCTATAGTTGCAGGAAAATAACGATAGTCATAGTCTTCATGACTCGACCAAACCTCTATTTCACCATCATTATCAATATCTTCAGCATTGATTTTCACCTCTCTATGCGAACCAAAACCCCGATGAGTTGCAGCAGCGTATGTTATCAATACATCTGGCTGTGCAAATGTCTTATCAGCCCTACCTTTCATCCAAACCACATCTATCTTCTCGTTTTCATCACATTGTACACTACCTTTATAAATACTAAAATTACCTCTAAAAGCCAACATATCGTAATAGCCATCGCCATCCACATCTTGGCAGTTCGAGAACAACAAGTTATTTTCTGCTCCATAATCTTGCTCTTCCAATTGTGTGAATTTGCCCGTACCGTCATTCTCGAAGAACATCGTATAGGCATAGCCTGTGCTATTGAGTGGAGCCGAGAATGTTACCAATATATCCACATCGCCGTCTTTATCAAAGTCGTAACAATACATGTCTGAATCTACTTGAATATTCTCATACAACAATTGTGTGTCAAATTTACCCTCTCCACGATAAATCACAGTCTGCAATTTTACACCCGGATAAATAAAGTCCTGAATTGCATCTCCATTCAAGTCCGCCACCATTATCGCTCCCGATATATCGCTCATCACCCACTTGCCATTGCCTACGTTATAATAAATCACACCATCTTTTTCATTCACAAGGTCCATCATTCCATCGCCATTCAAATCCAAAGCACGTGTCGGTGCCGAAATCAAGTTATTGATGCCCGGTGCACGTTGTACCGACGACTCACTACGTCTTTGTGGCGCTCTCGCCAATGATACTCCACTAAATATACCCGACAAATTAGGTGGATTTCCAACGCTTATGCCCGAAGATGTCGGTCTTTCAGTGCTCATCCATGAATTTGGGTCAAATCCATTTTCATATTCTGCAAGTGTCATCATCTGTATATGCTCTTCTACAAACGACCCATCTGCCTGTTGCTCCATGATTGCCCAACCTACATCTTTCTGATGCAAATAATCCAATCGTCCATCTCTATTCACATCAAAATTAGGAATAATCAACATCTTCTTCTCGCATTTATATCCATCTGGAGTAGAAATAAACACATCACCATTACCATACGTTTCCACCCAAATATCCATCTTTCCATCGCCATTAACATCTTCTATGAATATACGGTCCGAATTCCTCTCTTTTATACTATCCGAAGCTGTTGTAGCTCGCACAATATACCCTGCTGCCTTATAACCATTCGAAGCCCCCGATGTATATAGATGGTAATCATATTGAGTGTTATTCTCTGAATAATAATAACCCGAACGCACCATACCCTTTTCGCCCGTACCCGTAAAGTCATACCAATACTCCGCACGTGTCAATTCCAACTCACTTGGCTCAGCCGGAAAATCTATCTCTGGCTCTGGTTCAGGCTCTGGTTCAGGCTCTGGTTCTGAAGGAGTAGCTATAGAATCATTAGGCGTAACATCTCCACCATTCTCGCCATTATTTCCTCCTTCCGCATCTTTATGCGAAATATAATAAGCCCAACTCAATCTGCGTGCACCCGCAATCGAAGCATTATCATTTACCGCACAACGAGCACCTATCGTGAGCACATCACCATTATCCACTCCCATTGCCGTCAATTCACTAACCATAAGACCAGGTACCGACTCTTTTGTCCTGCTCAATCCATCACCCCATACCGTGCCCGTCTCATCAGTCAAATAAAACGACGCCTGACCATTATAACCAGCATTATCAATACCACTGATCACACCCTTTAGGATGTACCAATCACTACTATTTGCATCTTTCGAATGAAAATCCACAATGCTAATAGTATCATTAGCAAAACTCATCATAGCGACAAGTATTACCATCAAAAATAAGACAAGTTTTTTCATAATTATCAATATTTTAATCAATAAACTAAAATTTAAAACAAAGGTATAAATAAAATTTCAAACTTCACCCTCGCCAACAGTTATTAACTTTATCTAACAAACAATCGTCTATAACCAATATTTTCCAATCCCCACAAAGCAAAAACCAACCATAAGCACTTATTTCCAGCCCCCGATTTCCTTTTTCTATTTCCAATTCTCCAACCCTTTTTCTCTTTATAAATTTAGTAAAAAAAGTTTCACTGAAAGTCTACACTTCTCTTTCATAAGGAAACTACATGCTGTATTCAATCGGTCATAGACCGAATTTGCGAGATTTTAGGATGTCAGAACAAAGCGTCGATAAACGCCTATTATATAATATGTCCGCAAACTCACCCGCCCACTAAAAGGCTACTCGGTGTGGTTACGCACTGCAAAGTTATAAAAAAATCTTCATCCTGCAAAAGCAAAATGAAGATTTTTAATATTATTTCAATAAATGTTTACTATCGGTATCTGCCAAAACTTTCATCTGATGAATGGCGATTTGATTAAGTTTTTGAAGTCGGATAGATTGAGGTAAACCCTCTTCTATAAATACAGCATTCAAACTTTCCATATTTGACAAACAAATGAGTTCGTTAATTGTTGCATAATCTCGAATATTACCCTTTAAATCGGGATTAGCCTCTCTCCATTGCTTAGCTGTTACACCAAACATAGCAACATTTAACACGTCTGCTTCATTTGCATAAATAATAGATGCTTGTTGTGTCGTAATTTCTTTGGGAATGAGATTTTGTTTTATTGCATCTGTGTGTATGTGATAATTAATTTTTGAAAGTTCTCTTTTTGCTGTCCATCCAATCAATTTTTGTTCATCTTCTTTTAAGCGTTGAAATTCTTTGATTATATACAATTCAAATTCTACAGAAATCCAACTCGCAAATTTAAAAGCAATATCTTTATGCGCATAAGTTCCCCCATAACGTCCTGATTTAGAAATTATACCGATGGCATTAGTCGTAGTTATCCACTTTTGGGGAGAAAGAGTGAAAGCATTCAATCCAGCCTCTTTTCTAAACCCTTCGAATTCGAGGGGGTTAAACTGCGGATTATACAAACTTTCCCATATCCCTAAATATTCAATAGTATTACGATTACGCATCCAATTGGATATCACAGCAGTAGGGTCATCACTTTTATACTTGGCTATATCTGTTAATGATATATAATCATTTTCGTTAACCGATATTATTGTTACATTGGTATTTTGGACAGTAATTTTTGCCATAGATTAATGTTTATAATGGATTTTTGCAAAGTTATAAAAAAATCTTCATCCTGCAAAAGCAAAATGAAGATTTTTTATTATACCTATATCTTAAATTCTCGCTTTAACCACTCTTTTAAGACTATGTCAGATATGACTATCTCTTTTTTCTCAATATCAATCAGTTCTTTCTTTATCAGAGCACGTTTCACAACGGCTACACTTGAAGATGTACCTAAATTGTATTTTTCTAACACATTTTTTGTGGTAAATTCTTTAGAGACTCCATCTATTATCGCTTTCAAAAAATTCAATTGATACATAGTGAGATTTTCAGTTTGTTTTTCAAACAAAGGGGTGTTCTGGTCTAAAAGGTCTTGCCAAGCTCCTTCAAAATTTTCTTCTGTGGCAATCTTATCGGTATGAACCCAAACAAGCCAAGCCAATTGTTGAACGTATGATGAATGATTATCAACTCGTTTGGCTATTTTTTCTGCTAACGATGGGGAAATTGATTTATTCGTAACTTCAAATCTTTCACAAATATATTTCACCCAATCCTTTGTGTCAATTTTTTGCAAATACAAAGCATCTCCAAATTTATAAAAAGGCAAACTTCTACGTTCAAACAATTCATTCATTAAATGTTTCTTACTACCAAAAAGACAATAAGATACATTCTCTTGTAATTGCCATACTGTACGCAGTCTTTTTTGGAATATCTTTGAATCTGAAAATTCTGATATCTGCTGAAATTCATCAATGCAAACCACAATTTTAATACCTTTTTCTAATGCAATCTTTTCAGGCAATTGCAATATATCTGTTACATCTTCAGATTTTGTATTTAATTCCAATGAAACCGAAAAATCAGTCATAGGGTCTGTCCCTATTGAGAATTTAGGAGTTATACGCGATAAAAATCTTTTTGCATTATCAATCCACTCCTCTAATTTCGATGACGTTTGTCGTAAAATCGCAGTTGCAAAAGCATCATAAAATTCTCTATCACTACGACACGAGAATATATCTAAATAGACAATTTTCAGGTCATCCGATTGAGCCAATTCACACACTTTGCGCACTAACGATGTTTTGCCTATACGACGAGGAGAGATTAGAATTGTATTTATCCCCTGCTGAAAATTCAACAATAGACGCTTAGTCTCATTTTTTCTATCTGTGAAATTTTCACCCGATGTAGCAACACCAAAAATAAATGCTTTATTTCCTTTATTTTGCATATTTAAGTCCCTGTATTATATAAAGTTAATTTTAGTAACAAAATTATTACTAACAAGTTTATTACTAACAACAATATTACAAATAATTCACTGCAAAGATAATGCTTTTATTTTAATTATACAAACAAAATGTATTCTATCTTTATAATTTTATCTGCATACATAAAAAATCTCCATTCCACAATCACAAAACAAATATTTTTTCACATCCCCTACTCCCTGCTCCATACTCCTTGCTCCCTATTACCTATCTATAACATACCATAAATATACTATAAATATAGGATAAATATACTATAAATATAGGATAAACATACTATAACTATAACCGCCAGGGTACTTCCCCATTACTTGACACTAATTCCATTAAACAAACACACATGCAAAAAAAAGACTCAAAAAAAACACTTTAATATATTGAATATCAGTTATTTACATTTGTGTATATCAATTATTTTTTGTATATTTGTATTGAA
>JAFYSF010000052.1 GCA_017559505.1 Paludibacteraceae bacterium
CTATATTTGCATAACGAAGTTTGAACGCGAGTATTTAGATATTAATACTTTACATTCTATGTTGGTACGAAACAAATACCGATATTGTACCGACAACATATTAAAACATTGATTATCAATCAGAACTAGGTTCTGCATCGGTAAGTAACTAACGCCCTCTAATGCTCACTAACAAACGCTAACGCCCACAAATAGCAACAGAAATTCCTACAAAAATAGACGAATAAATCCCGAAAGTTAGACTCTACTTTCGGGATTTTTATATGCCTTAATGTCTTCAACAAAAATATCTCGCCAAGTGTGCAATGAGGTGCAATGGAGTGCAACGAACTGCAATAACAAGGCGAAGAGAATTGTACTTTCTACTAAAAAGGCATTGGTTGTCAGTGGCGAAAGTAGGTCACAACTTTTTTGCAAAAAATCACCAATTCTCAAACCTTATCACAAACGCCCCTCTACTCTTAATATGAATTCACTAAAACACAATAACAAAATGGAAACGAAAGTTGTATCATTTGAGCAGATGCCGGAGCTCATTCAAAATCTGGTAGAGAGAATTGATGCACTTGAAAAGACAGTTCGTGAGAAGCAGCAACCACAGCCTCTTGAAGGGGAACTGATGAGCGTGGGTGATGTTTGCAAACTGCTCGGTAAATCGAAATCTGCGGTGTGCCGAACGATGAGGTGTCACGACATTCCGTTTATCCGCCAAGGTAACAGGTTGTATTTTGATCGACCAACAATTAAGAAATGGCTCGAGAAGAAACAAAATATCGAGTGTATCAGACAAATGGATGAGTTCGAAAAGTTTATGACTCCCGACCCGTGGCGATACAAGAATCGAAGATGGTAGGTTGTTTAACAACCAGACAAGGCGGATTTACTCCGCCTTTTTCTTTTGAATATGGATGTGACTACCTATCAATAATACCTTATATTTATAGATTGTTTACAAACTTTTCGGCAATTACACATCAATCTGTCAAATAATATTTAACTTTGAATTAAACTAACTAACGCTAAAATATATGACTGAAATAAACACACCTAAAAGTGCAAATGGCTTTGTTTACACCATAAAAAGCGTAGAAAGGACAACTATTAAATGCCCAAAGTCTTGTTGTTATATAGAAGATAAAGATTACGATTGCTGGTATGTAAGTAAGTTAAAACAATTAGGCATAACATTTAACCAAGGACAATTTGACTGTATAAAAGTAGTTATAAATGTTAAAAATATTGGAGATAACTCGCATTGGGTTGTTGGAGCTGAAGATGCCGTACTGATAGATTCAGAAGGTTTTTCTTATAACGGCATTATTCTTTGCGAGGATTGTCTTCCTCCACGTACCGTGCAAGATAAGACTCATATCCTCCCTCAAACTCAAGTAAATTACATACAAGTATTCCCTATCTTAGAAGCGAAATACGAAATCGCTAAAATTAAAATTAACATCGGTCATCAATGGACGGACTATGTATTAAATGACACAATCAAAAACCCATTCGAAGATATAGAGGAAGCATCTTATGAGAATCAGCAGGCGGTATCTATTGGAGAGAGATATTCTTACGGTAGCGAAAATAGATATCGCTGGTTGTTAGAAGGCTTTACGGAAAGAATTAATAAACTAAAAACTAGTATATATTCTCGTTTGAATAATGTTCTAACAGAATCAGAAAAAATAAAATTAGAGAATAGAATCAACAATGAATTATATAATATCAAACTTGACTTACAATCAAAGCCTGACACATTCTTGGATGAAGTTAGAGAAACTGTGAAAAGTATTGAGAACGAGTATAAGGGGGCTCTCCAGGCTAATACCGAAATAGAAAAGGCTCGTAAAACAATGACTCAGAAAGTTGAAGACTTATTAGAATTAACGCCTCGAGAGTTTGAAGAATATGTAGGAGAATTGTTTTCACACTTGGGCTATACAGTGGAGGTAACTCAGTATAGCAACGACAAAGGTATTGATATCGTAATGTACAAAGATGATATAAAGTATGGTGTACAATGTAAACGATATAAAGGTACTGTTGGTTCTCCTGACATACAAACATTTATAGGTGCATTAAGTCATGCAAAAGCCGATAAAGGATTCTTTGTTACAACAGGAATGTTTTCATTTGAAGCAGAAAAAATGGCAGTACAACACCCTATTCAATTAGTAAATAGGGTTGATTTAGCAAAATTGATTTTGGATGCATTAAATAATATAACATGAGGCATTTAGAATTTTATAGTTTGACCGTTCTTGACTTTTTCGAAGAATCAAAGAGTTGGAGTGAGGATGAGTTTATTCAAAACTGCATAATTCATAAAAAAGAATTAGAGGGAATTCGAATTCTTCGCAAACATCACAGATATTATGGTTGCCGATTAGAAATAGAGCATTTGATTGATTTTCTTAGAAAATTATTATGGTTCAACCAAAGTGATGGGACATACCCAGCAGGTATGAGTCAAAAAGACTATGATCTTATGATTGAGATATTCAAACGATATAATCCTGAATTGAAGCGAAAACGCACATAAATATTGCTTTTGTTTTATGACCAAGATATCCATTCGATTCTATAATGACCGTGAGGTGCGGTGATAGACTAAAATTCAACAACTCGTGAGTAACCTCACGAGTTGTTCTTTTTTGTACCCCTCGAAGTGGTTAGTACCACTAACCTGTTGGGACGAAAACAAGTCAGTTGGTTAGTCCAGCTAACCGACTGCTCACCTCTTCAGTTGACTACAAATTTTAGTCAACTACATTCTCTAAATCAGTTGTATTCAATCTGTATACAACTTAACATTCTACAATAAAACATGTGGAGGAAATGATTATTATTTTTTCGTATCTTTGACAAATGATTGACTTTGATACATACATAAAAATGGGTGAGCCTGGCGGTAAGGAAAGAGCCGAGGCTTGGAAAACCGCTATTGGACTGCAGGCTGTTGATGGGCTCAAGACTTCTGAGTACTTGAATGAGACTGCTGCTAAGCATATTGAGGGAGATATTACCATTGAAGAGGTAAAGCACCTAATTGATACATATTATCAATCAAAGACATCAAGAACACCTCAGGATGACGAAGTCGAGGAAGCAGATAAAGCATCTACAAACATTGCGCGTATCCTTAATGAGCCTTCGTTCACATTATCTGTTCATGGATTAACATCCATTCACAAACGAATCTTTACTGGCATATTCAAACACGCCGGTATAATTCGTGACTACGAAATAACAAAAAATGAATGGGTTTTGGATGGTGACACTGTCAGCTACGGCTATCCATTTGAAGTCAAAGATGCCATATCACACGACATCCAGAAAGAGCGTGAATTCAATTATGCTGGTCTAGACATGTCGGAGATTGTGAAGCATATTGCTCAATTCACAGCTGACCTCTGGCAGATTCATCCATTCTGTGAGGGAAACACAAGAACAACAGCTGTATTCATCATCAAATACCTTCGTTCACTTGGATTCAATGTAAATAACACCACATTTGAGAAGAATTCATGGTATTTCCGCAATGCACTTGTTCGTGCTAACTATCAGAACCTCCAGAAAGCCATATACAAAGAGACTATTCATCTTGAGAACTTCTTCCGCAATCTCTTGATGGGAGAAGATAATGTTCTCATGAATCGCTATCTTCACATTAAG
>JAFYSF010000053.1 GCA_017559505.1 Paludibacteraceae bacterium
AATCTGATATCTTCATAGTATTTTGGTCGATACTATAAAGTTACTAAATATCAGTCATTTAGCCAAATTTTTTATGTTAAATTTTATTAATTAAATTGTTAAAAATCAGATGTTTAATTGATTTTTTAACGGAGTGTTGTAAATTTTAAATAGTGAATGAAATTTATGGCTACAAAGGTAAATAAAAAATTTAATATATCACATCAAAATTGTCAATTTTTGTATCATTTTCCATTATGATTGTGTGGTATAGACCTTTAGCGGGTAGTGCGTAATGGTCGAAAACTGTTTTATCTATCATTTTACCATTACAATCGTATATGTATATTATTGCGTTTTGTGGTAAATTTGTGATATAAACCATTCCGTTTTGGGTAAAATATTTGATTTTTGTATTGTGAATATTTAAATTTGTAGATGTTGATTTAGGGAAACTAATCTCAAATCTATTATTGTGGATGCCTTGCGATAAATAGGTGGTGTAATTTGATTGTGCAAGATTTGTTGTAATATCATTTTGTTTGTCGAAGAGATATACGTTAGGATAATTTTTGTTTGCTGTAAACGTATATTCGCCTTCTGTTGGAGAGTATACACCAAGAGATAGTATAGTTGAATGATTTATTTTTTGAGAGTTATAAGCAAGAGGGATTTCGTTTTCGATAGTATAAATTTGAGGAATGTCGGCATAACCAATCCATTTTTTCAAATCGCTACCAATTTCGTATTCAGCAGTGCAATCGTTGTTGTTTATTATGGTTGTATGGTCGCTTTTGTTTGTGCTGTTTGTGATTGATATAGTGATTATCTCTGATTTGTAGTTGCTTGATGGTGTATTATTGACTGATTGAGTCGTTATTGTAGGAGCAGAGTTTTCTGCTAATTGCACGAAAAAACTACAAAATGGAGTTATTAGACCATTTTTAAGAGCATCAGAGTATTGGCATTGAGTGTAGGTTTTACCATCAGTCTTAGGGATTGTGACGAAGTTGGTGAGTGTCCCTTCTTTTATTGTTTGGTAAAATGGCGATCCTATTAAGTTCCAACCATTAGCCGATTCAACTTCCCCTTCTGTGTACCATTTGTAATCATCTTCGAAGGTTAGAATGGTCGAATTTGGTGTAGATATAGTTTGGTTTGGGCTAGAAATAAATGTTAACTTTATAGTTTCTTCTTCGCCGAAATATCCAACAATATAGCCTCTATTTGCTTTGAGCGTGTGGTTTGTGTCAAGTATTTCGCACCACGCATTTGATGTTGGATCTCCTGCATTTTCTGCAGCTGTATTTTGGTCATATTGGGCTATAACCCAATCTCCAGATGTTTCATCTGTTGCATATTCAATTTTTTCTTGATTTTCCTTTGTTGCTTTTATGTTGTTAATTTTGCAATCAAAAGGTAGAGAAAAGAAGTAGTAACGTGATCCGTCAATAGTTTTTTCTAGTCTGATGTCTTTGTTTACAATGAGTGTAGCATTATTGAGAATTTCTATTTTGCCTGTTTCATCAAATTGACTTTTTACTATTAGACGATCTATTTCGGTGTCAGCATCTATTTCTAGCATTTTATTATAATCGACGGTTTCAACTCTGCCCCATTGAGCATATAATGTAATATCCGAAGTGATGTTTTCGATGATTTCTTGGTCATCATAACTGATACCAGAACCATCCTCTGATGTGTTCCAATTGAGAAAATCACGTCCGTTAGTAAATGTGTTTATAGGTAATTTTACATTTTTACCATGACTTTGTGATATTGAGTAGTGTTTGATTTGATCATCTAGATTATTTGATTCAAATGAAATTGTGTGACGAATATCTTCTTTTATTTCCGATGAATATATAGGTTGGTGGTGGATTGTTATGTTTTTTACTAGAACTCCTTCTGTTTTTTTTGTTGAAGAGGATTGGATTGTGATTGCAGATGTAATAGGTCTATAAAATTCGAAAGGAAATGTTTTATATGAGCTAGTTATTTTTTTGTCTGAGGGAACGATACTTGGTTCTGGTGTTAGAAGAAAAAAGTCGCCATCTGTACTATTTTTACGTGCTTCTATTTCAATTTTTGTAATATTTTCGACTGTTGGGATTGTGATTTTATCTTTAAGAATTGAAAATAATGAGAGGTTGTTGTCATCGCTTCGTGTTTCGTTTACTTTCCAATTTGCAGGAATGGTTTTTTCTGACATTATTAAACTATCGGCAGTAGTATTTGAATATACTGCGTACAAATTGATGTTAGATGTTGGGGTGTATGGGAATGAGATGATTTCGGGTGTGGTTGTAGTTTCTTCTATGGAAGAAGTTGCCCATCCGTAAAATGTCCAATGTTTGATGTTTTGGGTTGATTGAGGTTGATCGATAGAAGCATTACTTATACATTTTATTTCGGAAGTATTGCCGTTGTCGTGTAGTGTGATGCTGTATTCAACGGCATCTGGAGTGGTGCAAGAAATGTAGTTTATTGTTGTAGCTGAGGTTTGTTTATAAATAGTAAGGTTGGCAATTGATGAATTTCTACAAGCAAAATATTTGCTATTTTCATTGTAATATAGATAAGGATATTTGTGTGTGTTGTATTGGTTGGAGATTAGAGTTGCGTATGATGTAGTTTCAAAAGAGAAACCCCAAGAACTCCAATCTTTTATTTCTGCATAATATTTTACCGAATTTTCAGCAGTCATATTTCCCAAATAACCTTTATTTGTGTATAAACTCCACAAAATATCACTATTCTTTTTTAGTGTAAATATCTGCACATCGTTGTTGGGAGTGATGGTTGATTTGTCATCACTTTTGGTTATTTCGACAGCGGTTAATCTATTGTTTTTGTCGACAGTTTTGCCTATGGCGTAGTTGTGGTTATGGGCAGTAATGATTATTTGGTCGTTGTCTTTTAATTCTGTTCTTGATTTTATCCGTTGCCATATTAATTCACCGGTAGATTTCCCATCTGCAAATACAGCATAGAGATTTAAGTCGGTTGTAGGTATATGCTCTTCTGTAATAAATGTCGGTGTAGTGGTGTTGGCGGTTTGATATTTGGATGCATCTATTTCGTTAATCCAGCCTGCAAATATATTTATTTCATCATCGCAGGCTATAAGTGTGAGGTTTGGGAATGAGCCTATTGTTGAACCTTGTGTAATTTGTTGAGTGTGTACAATTGTGCCTTTATGGTAGTAGTTAATTGAAAAACTATCTCCCCATACATTTAGGGAAATGATGTTTAGTATAATGACAAATAGTATTAATCGTTTTTTCATTGTTTGAGTGTTATTTATGTATTGGTACGTTTTTGGGTGTATTCTTTTTTTATAATCCATATAAGAGCGAATAATAACATAGGAATGGTACCATCTCCTATAGGTGCAAGTTTTGATGGATCGTATGGCTTGTCGTTGCGGTTAAGTGCGTTTGTCCTATTTTTTGTTGTAATAATATCGCCGTTATTTTCTGTATTTTTAGGGGCGTGTATGGGTGTTAATTCGATTTGTATGGGTGTGTTGTATGTTATATTTTCTGTTGTATTGTAGTTAAAATCGTGTGAATGATAATAATTGTTGTTCTGAAATGAGCTAAATGTTGTAGTATTTGTTTCGTTTTTTATGTTTATAGTGTTGTATAGGAGACCTTTGTTCGTTTTGGGTGGTGTTGTATTGGTGCGATTTGTGATATTTATTGGTTTACGGATATATGAATTCGAAAAATCAGGATGCCATGTGTCTGGCATTTGATGGTTGGGTTGAGATGATAGTGTTGTAGTTGTTAAAAATAGGATGATTATGATGAAATTGATGTGACAAATTTTCATTTTGATAGTTTAAAGTGGTAGTTCTATTTTGTTATTTAGGAGAATTTGTTTTGTATATTCGTACCCGATATTAAATATGTCTTCAAAATGCTCGGTGTCGAACATTCCGTATTGTTTTGCTTCGTCGGGTTCGAGGACGAGATTGCATATTTTCTTTTCTGGTACTGTGCTTGATTGGATTGATAGGTTGTAGATGCGTTCGAGAATTTGCTTTGTGGTGTGAACTGTGTTGTCGTGTCGTATTGGATTGACATGGCATCCGATGAGGAATTTGCATTGAGAGCGAATAAGTGATGCGGGCATATTGTTGAATATGCCTCCATCAACATAAATTTTGTTGTCAATTTCTTTTGGAGTAAGAAATATTGGCACAGATGCGGATGCAACTATTTTTTCGATTAGCGGACCTGATGAGAATACTGCATTTTCGCCTACGGTAAGTTCAGTGGCATTGATATATAATGGCAGTTTTAATTCTTCGAAAGTTTTGGCGGATATGGCTTCTGAGAGCATTTTTTCAAACTTGCGAGTGCTGAGCAGACCTTTTTTAGGACGGATAAATCCTACATAGTCCATAAATTTGGTTTGCTTGAAGAAGTAGCATATTTCATCGGGAGTCTTGCCATCGGCATATAAAGCAGCAACAATAGCTCCTGCGCTTACGCCAGAGAGTATCTGTGGGCGTAAGCCATATTCTTCGAGTGCTTTTAATACGCCGGCATGAGCCAACCCTTTGGCTCCACCTCCACTTAGAGTTAGTCCGATACGATACATTAAAAGTTTGTGGTTTTTATAGTGTTGTCAAAAGCCATGCAAGGTATGCTCCATAGATTGCAAGCATCGTGATACCTTCTATGCGGTTGATGCTACGTTTGCGGCTAATGATGATAAATATAAGTAGAAGCAAGCTGCTACCAGTTGCCATAGCGGCATCAACTTGTATGTTCTTGTAACTTGAGAGGGGATTGATTATTGAGCTTAATCCTAGTACGAAAAATACGTTGAATATGTTTGAGCCGATGACATTGCCAATAGCAAGGTCGGTGTTCTTTTTGAGTGCTGCCATTGCCGATGTTGCAAGTTCGGGGAGTGATGTGCCAAGAGCAACGACGGTAACTCCGATAACAGATTCGCTGACACCCCAAGATTTTGCAATTGTAACGGCGTTGTTTACTATAAGTTCGCCCCCAACTACGAGTCCGGCTAAGCCAATTATGATGAGCAATATAGATTTCCATATAGGCATAGCTTCGAAACTTTCGTTAGAAGATTCGTCGCGATTGCGTATGCCTTGATATATGGTATATGTGCAGAAAATAATGAAAACCGCTAAAAGCATTAAACCATCAAGGCGAGATATTCCATTGTGTGATTCTCCTAAGTGGAGTAGTCCAAAAAAGTTAGTGCCAAGCAAAAGAACTGCTAATCCAGCTAATGCGCTAATAGGTATTTCGATGTGATAGGTTGATTTTTGGCACACTACCGGGAATATAGTTGCCGAAATACCAAGAATTATGAGCGTGTTGATGATGTTACTGCCAAGTATATTGGTGAGGGCAATATCAGAAGAACCTTCTGTGGCAGCAACTATATTGACTACTAATTCAGGGGCTGATGTGCCGAAGGCCACGATTGTTAGACCAATTACTAAATCGGAAATATTGAGTCGTTTAGCCAAGCTTGATGCGCCGTTTATGAGCCAATCTGCCGAAATTGTTAATAGGGCGAAACCTATGATAAGGAGTAAGTAGTTCATAATTATTTTGTGTTTAGAGTAGAGAGTGCTTTGAGTACAGTTTCATCAGTTGTATAAAGTAGAGGATAGAAACCTTCATCGCCGAGAATGTTGCGTACTATATAAGAGTTGATATGCTCGTTGATGAGTGTGCGAGAGATATTTTTGTCTTTATTCGAGCCTGTAATATTTTCCTTTTCGGCATAAGCAACAAGTTGGTCGAATAGGCCGAGAGTGTTGAGGTGGGCGTTGAGTGATTGCCAATCTGTGTATTCTTTGAGTTCGGTGCGATGTGCCTCTGTGTATTTGAGTGCAAATTTGTAGATGAGTGCTTTGTTTACTAATTTAGTAAAATAAGGAGTGATGTCGGTAGTGTCGCGAGGGACGAAGATGTCAGGCATGATGCCACCACCGCCATAAACTATACGACCATTTTTTGTATAATATTCAACAGAATCGGCAAGATGGATAGAGTCGGCATTGAAGAATTCTCCTTGAATATAACGATTCCAGATGTCAGTTTCATAGTCTTCGGCTTTGCCTCGAGTGTAGGGCTTTTGAATGCATCGGCCTGAGGGTGTGTAGTAGCGAGCAATTGTAAGTCTAGCTTGACTGCCATCGCTAAAGTTGAAAGGTTGTTGCACGAGTCCTTTGCCAAAAGAGCGGCGGCCAATGATTGTGCCACGATCATTATCTTGCATAGCTCCTGCAAAAATTTCGCTTGCAGAACCTGAAAATTCGTCTATGAGTACGATTAGCGGTGTATTTTTAAAAGATCCATTGCCTGTAGCTTTGATGTCATAGCGAGGGTATGCTCGACCTTCTACATATACAATAAGTTCATTGCGGTTGAGGAATTCATTAATCATGTTTACTGCAGCATCGAGATACCCTCCTGAATTGCCTCGAAGGTCAATTATTAAATTTTGAGCACCTTCGGCTTTGAGGCGAGCAAGTCCAGTTAGGAATTCAGAGTATGTATTAGCACCGAATGAGTTGACAGCGATGAATCCTGTGGTAGGAGTAATCATATAGGCAATATCTACACTATGAATAGGAATATCTTCGCGTGTGATGTCGAAATATAGTGTTTCAGGGGTGCCGCGGCGGATTATGCCAAGGCGCACATCCGAGCTTTTAGGTCCACGTAGTTTTTTGAATACTTTTTCGTTGTTGATATCTTTGCCGACAAAGAGTGTGTCGTTTACCTCAATGATGCGGTCGCCAGCCATAAGACCTGCACGTTCAGATGGTCCACCAGAGATAACATCTACTATATATATAGTGTCTTCTTGGATGTTGAATTGCACACCGATACCAGAGAAAGAGCCTTCAAGTTGTTCGTTGGCTGCTTCGAGGTCTTCTTTAGGTATGTAACTTGAGTGTGGGTCAAGTTGATTAAGCGCGGTGATAATTACTGCTTCGTTGACTTGGCTAATATCGATAGTATCGACATAGGCGCGGTCGATAATATTGAGAAGTTCGGTTACTTTATTTGAAGCTGCGTTGCTACCTTGTAGTTTTGAACTAATATCGCCGAGCATACTTTGAGTGGAACGGGCTGAAATTAGAAAACCAAGAATTACGCCAAAAGCAAGAGCTGTGGCGATTACGATTGGAAATATTTTTTTCATAGTGATGTTTTGTCCGAGTTATTCTAGATAATTTTGGGTGTTTTTTGTTGTAGTGAGTTATTCAACAGGTTGATATACAACTTCGATGCCTGCGCGTTGTAGGAGTTCGATGCCATCGCGGATGCGATATTCTTCGCCATAAACTACGCGGACGATGCCTGATTGGATGATGAGTTTAGCGCATTCAATGCATGGAGATGCAGTAACATAGAGGGTTGCGCCAGCACTACTATTGTTTGAGCGAGCAACTTTTGTAATTGCATTGGCTTCGGCATGGAGTACGTATGGAAGAGATGTGTTGTTGTCGTCTTCGCAGTTATTTTCAAATCCCGAAGGAGTGCCATTGTAGCCGTCAGAGATAATCATTTGGTTTTTGACAAGTAGTGCGCCTACTTGGCGGCGTTTGCAATATGAGTTTTCTGCCCAAATGCGAGCCATGCGCATATAGCGTTGGTCGAGGAGTTCTTGTTTTGTTGCCATAGTATTTATTTTTTTGTAGATATTCATTAGGTATATTAAACAAAAAAAGCCTGATAGACTGATGTCTTACAGGCTTTTCTTGCGCTCTCCCTCTTGGACTTGAACCAAGGACCCTCTGATTAACAGTCAGATGCTCTAACCGACTGAGCTAAGGAAGAATGTACTTTTAAACTATTGCTCTCCCTCTTGGACTTGAACCAAGGACCCTCTGATTAACAGTCAGATGCTCTAACCAACTGAGCTAAGGAAGAATGCTTTATTTTGCGCTGAGGTATTACCCTCAATTGCTCGGCAAAGTTACTGCTTTTTTTTGGATTGACAAAATATTTGTGTAAAAAAGTTGCGTAAAAAATAAATTTAATTGTAATAGATTGATTTACAGTAGTGTTTTTGCTGTATATTTTATGCAAAAAGATGTTGAAAAGCAGTTTTTGTGCCGTTTAATTGTTGTTTAAAAGTGGTTTTAAGGCTTTACCTGTATGTGATTTTTCGCATTTTGCTACTTTTTCTGGTGTTCCACACACAACTACGTTGCCTCCACGTGCCCCTCCTTCAGGTCCAATATCGATAATATGGTCGACACATTTTATGACATTAAGGTTGTGTTCGATTATGAGAACCGTGTGTCCACGTTTGATGAGAGCATTGAATGCAGTCATAAGTTTGCGTATGTCGTGGGTGTGTAGTCCGGTTGTAGGTTCGTCGAAAATGAAGAATGTATGATCTTGCGACTCTTGTGATAGGTAGTAGGCGAGTTTCACACGTTGGCTTTCGCCTCCTGATAGTGTGCTCGAACTTTGTCCGAGTCGGATATAGCCGATACCTACATCTTGTAGAGGTTTGAGGCGTTTTACAATTTTTTTTGTAGTTGTATCTGAGTGAGCTTCGAAGAATTCGATTGCTTGGTTAACGGTCATTTCGAGTACGTCGTGGATGTTTGCGCCATGGAATCGGACTTCGAGTACATCATTTTTGAATCGTTTGCCATGGCATGCTTCACAAGGAAGAACGAGGTCTGCCATGAATTGCATAGGTACAGTTACTGTGCCTTCGCCTTGGCATATAGGGCAACGACCTCCATCTACGTTGAATGAGAAATGAGCAGGTGTGAAGCCCATCTGTTTCGAGAGTTGCTGATCGGCAAAGAGTTTTCGGATGTCGTCGTATGCCTTGAGATATGTTACAGGATTAGAACGACTTGATTTTCCGATAGGGTTTTGATCGACAATTTCGACACCTTTAATAAGGTGTAGGCTGCCTGTCAGAGAGCCATAATGTACCTTTTCTTCAGTTTGAAGGTCGAGAGCGCGACGGAGGGCATTGTAGAGCACATCGCGTACGAGGCTACTTTTGCCTGAGCCTGATACTCCTGTTACGGCGGTCATTATGCCGAGTGGGAATTTAACGTCGATGCCTTTAAGGTTGTTTTGTGTAGCTCCTTTGATTTCTATGTAGTTAGACGAACGACGACGAGATGCAGGGGTTTCGATTTGAAGATCGCCTCGGAGGTATTGTAGAGTTAGTGATTTTTTTAATGCACAATTCACAATGCACAATTCACAATTATTAGAATTGTTGTTGGGACAATTTTGTGAAAGGTCTAATTTTAGGTCTGATTTATTTTGCATTATGCATTGTGCATTGTGCATTGTCAAAACCACCTCACCACCATGGCGACCTGCTTCGGGTCCGATGTCTATGATGTAGTCGGCTGCACGCATAATTTCCTCGTCGTGTTCCACTACGATGACAGTATTGCCAAGTTGTTGGAGTTGGCGGAGGACTTTTATCAAGCGTTGTGTGTCGCGAGGGTGAAGCCCAATACTTGGTTCGTCCAATATATAGAGTGATCCGACGAGGGCAGAGCCGAGCGATGTAGCAAGGTTGATACGTTGACTTTCACCGCCAGATAGCGTGTTGCTCTGACGGTTGAGGGTGAGATATTCCAATCCAACGTCAATGAGAAATTCAAGGCGCGAGGTGATTTCGCGAATAAGTCGTTTGGCGATTTCAGCTTCGTGTTCAGGTAGTTGTAGAGTGGTGATAAACGAATAGAGTTCGTTGATAGGTAAATCGACTAATTGACTGATAGATTTACCATTGATTTTTACGTAGTTAGCCTCTTTGCGTAGGCGTGTGCCATGACAATCGGGACAGAGAGTTTTGCCACGATAGCGCGAGAGCATAACACGATATTGGATTTTATATTGTTGAGATTCTATATCTTTGAATAGGTCATTCAACCCCATGAAATATTGGTTGCCTGTCCATAGTAGTTGTTTTTGTGCGTCGGAAAGTTGGAAATAAGGTTTATGGATAGGAAATTTGAACTTTTCGGCATTTAGTATTAGGTCGCGTTTGCCTTGTCCCATTACGGCACCGCGCCAAGGCATCACGGCGTCTTGGTAGATAGACAACGATTGGTCGGGGATGACGAGGTCGGGGTCGATACCGAGAATTTTGCCAAAGCCTTCACATGTAGGGCATGCTCCGAGAGGATTGTTGAATGAGAACATGCGTTCTGAAGGGAGTTCGAATTTGATACCATCGGCTTCGAATGATTTAGAAAATTCGGTGTAGTACCATTGGTCATTTTCTTTATGCGCTATGGTGCAGTACTCTTTGCCTTCGAAGAATGCTGTTTCAATCGAGTCGTATAGGCGGTTGCGGAGTTCGTTGGATTTGTTGGTCGTGATGCGATCTACAACGAGATATAAAGAGGAATGAGGAGTGAGGAATGAGAAATTGTTGTCTGTGTTATTTAGTATATCGGAGATGCGGATAAACTCGCCATCGTGCATTAGGCGTGCGAAGCCCTGCGAGTTGAAAGTTGTGAGTTGAGAGTTGAGAGTTGAAAGTTGAACGGCTTGTTTCTCTTTTTTTATTTCGATGGGTACGAGTACGACGGCTGTAGTGCCTTCGTGGAGAGATGTAATGTGCTGAATTACATCATCTACTGTGTGGCGTTTCACCTCTTTGCCCGATTTAGGCGAAAAGGTATGACCTATGCGTGCGAAGAGCAGTTTGAGGTATTCGTAAATTTCGGTTGTAGTGCCGACAGTGGAACGAGGATTGTTGTTTGTTACTTTTTGTTCGATTGCGATAGCCGGAGGTATGCCTTTTATCATGTCAACCTCTGGTTTGTTCATGCGTCCGAGAAATTGGCGTACGTAGCTCGATAGAGATTCTACATAACGGCGTTGACCTTCGGCATAGATGGTGTCGAAAGCAAGCGAAGATTTGCCTGAGCCCGAAAGCCCTGTGATGACAATGAACTTGTTGCGAGGGATTTCGAGGTTTACGCCTTTCAGATTATGCACTCGGGCATTTTTTATGATAATATGTTCGTTCTTATTTTTCAATTTTTTGGATTGTTCCTAATTGAGGGTTGAAGGTTATTTTTGTAGTTTTGTTGTTTGTGATATTGGCATTGAGGTGTGTAGCGTAGCCGAATTGAGCAATAGGTAGGGTAGTTTTTGTTGTGAATTCAGGTGCTTCGATTGTTATTTCGGCTTTGCCAGGCACGTTGTAGTAGAAGCCTTTAGGGGCTTTTTCTTTTTTAGGGTCGGTGAGAGGGGCGTTGTAGTATGTGCCTTTCACGTTGAGGTAGATTGGTTCGCCAATCACGTTGTGTGCTTCGGTTAGGCCTTCGGCTGTGCTGATGCGAGCAATTACATAGTCTTGAAGGTCGTCGTCTGGAGCAATGCTGTATTCTTTTGTGATAGTGTAAGTTGTGCTTTTGCCGATGAAGAATGCGAGAAGTTCGGCTTCTTCTGCATCGAGTTGAGCGAGCATTGTTTTTAGTGCCTCTCCATCAGGTAGATGGTCGAGGTCGGCAGATAGTAGCGCAGTGCGACTTTCGCGGATGTGATAGATTTGACGAGCCACCATTTCTGCCATTTTAGGTATAGAAGTTGCAACGAGGGCATCTTCGTTGAGTGCTGAGTAATCGAATGCGCAGTCCGAATTGTGTGGTTTGTCTGACACGTTAGGCTTGTCAAGCGATTCTGAGTCGTTCGACGAAATATTTATGCCTGCTATTATGTTGTCGTGGTTATAGGTTATGTTGTTGGCTACACCACGCGAGTCAATGGCAACTTGGAATGTGCGATTAGGGTCGGCAATGGCGTTAGATTTTATTTCGATGTTGTCGATTTGCCATGTTTCGTTGTTGATTGTAATTATCTCTTTAGTTGCTAAATAGCGTTCGGCATATTGGTAGAATGGTCCGGGCTTTTCGATAGTGCAACGAGCTGTGATAACGACGTTTAACTCGGTTTTAGGGAGTGAATATGTGATGCCGTCGAGGTAATCTTTGGTTGCATCAAATGGAGTTACAGATGTTTGAGCATTTGTTTGAATGCACAATGCGCAATGCATGATGCACAATAGGAGCAGAGATAAGTGTTTCATATATTTAGATGTTTATAGAGGATTTCTATGTATTAATCTGCAAAGAT